>JBAXYD010000023.1:0-63852 GCA_037127635.1 Betaproteobacteria bacterium
TCGACAAGCTCAGGGCGACCCTTCGACAGGCTCAGGGCGACCCTTCGACAGGCTCAGGGCGAGCGGGGGGGGGGTGATTCTTCAATCGGTGTCGGGCAGCAGCCGCTCGCCGGCGAAGAGGGAGCGTACGTCCTCGCGCTCGCGGATCAGCGTGGCTTGGCCGTCTTCCACCATCACCTCGGCGGCGCGCGGGCGGCTGTTGTAGTTGCTCGCCATGACCATGCCGTAGGCGCCGGCGGACAGCACGGCCAAGCGGTCGCCCGGCTGCACGGCCAGATCCCGGTCGCGCCCCAGCCAGTCGCCCGATTCGCACACCGGCCCCACCACGTCCCAGCGCCGAGGGGGTTCCGCGCGTTGCCGGCAGGGCTCGATGGCCATCCAGGCCTCGTACATCGCAGGGCGCACCAGGTCGTTCATGGCGGCGTCGACGATGCAGAAGTTCTTCACTTCACCGGGCTTGAGGTACAGCACTTCCGTCACCAGCACGCCGGCGTTGCCCACCAGCGAGCGCCCGGGCTCGAACATCAGCGTGCGGTGCCCGTGGCCGCGTGCGTCGATCCGCTCGATCAGCCGTGACACCAGTTCATCCGCCCCGGGAGGGGACTCGTCGGTGTAGGTGATGCCCAGGCCGCCGCCCAGGTCCAGGTGGTGCAGGCGGATGCCGTGCGCTTCCACCGCTTCCACCAGGTCCAGCATGCGGTCCAGTGCGTCCAGGTAGGGCGCCACCTGGGTGATCTGCGAGCCGATGTGGAAATCGATGCCCGTGACC
Source organism: Betaproteobacteria bacterium (assembly GCA_037127635.1). GTDB lineage: Bacteria > Pseudomonadota > Gammaproteobacteria > Burkholderiales > Burkholderiaceae_C > Rubrivivax. Next base: position 770 of record JBAXYD010000023.1, read on the forward strand.
TCCAGTCCCGGCAGCGAGGCCGCGTGCCGGTAGGCCGCCACGGCGCTCTCGTGCGCGATGCCGAACTTGTTGCCCTTCAGCCCGGTGGAGATGTAGGGGTGGGTCCCGGCGTCCACGTCCGGGTTCACGCGCAGGCTCACGCGTGCGGTGCGGCCGGCGGCCACGGCCACCTCGGACAGCACGTCGAGCTCGGCCTCGCTTTCCACGTTGAAGCACAGCACGCCGGCTTCCAGCGCGCGGTGCATGTCGGCACGGCGCTTGCCCACGCCTGAGAACACGGTCTTGGCCGGGTCACCGCCCGCGGCGATGACGCGCTCCAGTTCCCCCGCCGAGACGATGTCGAAGCCGCAGCCCGCCTGCGCGAAGGTCTGCAGCACGGCCAGCGTGGAGTTGGCCTTCATGGCGTAGCACACCAAGTGCGGCCGGCCGGCCAGGGCGCGCTGGTAGCCGGCCAGGGCGGCTTTCATGGCCGTGCGCGAGTAGACATACAGCGGCGTGCCGAAACGCTGGCCCAGCTCATCGAGTGAACAACCGTCAAGCACGAGGTCTTGCCCGCGGCGGGCCAGCCAGGGTGCGCCGGGCAGGGAAGGGGTCATGGGAGGGTCCGAAGCAGGGTGGGGGACGGTGGGGGTGCCCGCTTGTCAAGGCGCCGACGCGGCGGACGCCGCTGGGCGGGCAGAGCGGGCGGCTGCGGTGACGCTGGCCGGCGCAGCCTGGGAGGCGCCGCCAGCTGCTGCGCGGGGCTTGGGTGTCAGCGTCAACGGCCCCTTCTGCCCGCAGGCCGCCAGGGTCAGGGCCAACAGGCCGGCAAGGGTGGCCCGCCGCAGCGCCCCTGCAGGAGCCGACCGCGTCGATACACTGGGTTGGCCTGTGTGCGTTTTCATCCGGAAATTCTATCGACCATGCCTGCCGACGACTTGCCCAACCTGGACCAGCCCCTGAGCGACGCTGATTACCACCGCAAAGCTTCGGCGGTGCTGGCGGCGGTGGAGGCACAACTCGACCGCTGGCTGCAGGACGATGTGGTGGACATCGACGCGCGCCGCACGGGCGGGATGCTGGAGCTCGTCTTCCCCGACCGCAGCCACATCGTCATCAACATGCAGCCGCCGCTGCATGAACTGTGGCTGGCCGCGCGCGAGGGCGGCTTCCACTACCGTCAGGTGGCCGGGCGCTGGGTGGACACGCGCGACGGCTCGGAGTTCTTTGAGGTGCTGTCGCGCGAGGCCTCGCGCCAGGCGGGGCTGGCGCTGCGCTTTACCGCCTGAACAGGTCCAGGATGCTGCTGCGCTCCTCGGTGCCGGGGGGCTTGGGCACCTTGTCTTCCAGGCCCAGGCTGCTGACGCCGCGGCTGCCGCCAAACTCATCGAAGGCCCAGTCGCCCTTGGCGCGAACAACGCCCTCGGGCGGCTCGTACTCCTGCACCGGCACACCCTTGAGTGCCACCTGCATGAAGTCGATCCACACAGGCAGCGACAGGCCCCCGCCCGTCTCGTTGCTGCCCAGCTTGCGCGGGTTGTCGTAGCCGATCCAGACCACACCGACGAGCGTGGGGTGGTAGCCGGCGAACCAGGCGTCCATGGAGTCATTGGTGGTGCCGGTTTTGCCGTACAGGTCGGGCCGCTGGAGTTGGGCCTGCGCCTTGGCGGCCGTGCCTGAGCGGGTGACTTCCTGCAGCAGCGAGGACATGACGAAGGCGTTGCGGGCCTCCAGCGTGCGCAGCGATTCGTCCAGCACCGGGGGCCTGGCCTCGGTGAGCACCCGGCCGCTGGAGTTGGTAACCTTGGACACCAGCATGGGCTCCACTCGGTAGCCGCCGTTGGCGAACACCCCGTAGGCCGTGGCCATCTGCAGCGGGGTGACCGAGCCGGCGCCCAGCGCCATCGTCAGGTAGGGCGGGTGCTTGTCGGCCTCGAAGCCGAAGCGGGTGATCCAATTCTGCGCAAAGTCCGCACCGGTGGACTGCAGCACCCGGATGGACACCATGTTCTTGGACTTGGCCAGGGCGGTGCGCAGGCTCATGGGCCCGTCGAACTTGCCGTCGTAGTTCTTGGGCTCCCAGGGCTGGCTCCCGGTGGTGGCGGCGTCGAAGAACAGAGGCGCGTCGTTGACGACGGTGGTGGGTGTGAAGCCCTTCTCCAGCGCGGCCGAGTAGATGAAGGGTTTGAAGCTCGAGCCCGGTTGCCGCCAGGCTTGGGTGACGTGGTTGAACTTGCTCTTGCCGTGGTCGAAGCCGCCCACCAGGGACTTGATGGCGCCTGTGCGCGGGTCCAGCGCCACGATCGCACCCTCGACTTCCGGCACCTGGGTCAGGGTCCACTCGCCTTTGGCGCCTTTCAGCGCCCGCACCACCGCCCCGCGGCGGATCTGCACCTTCGGACCGGCCTTGTCGGCCAGGCCCGAGGTCACGGGCTTCAAGCCGTCGCCTGTGACGGTGATGGTCTCGCCCGACTGCAGCACCGCCACCACCTTGCGCGGCTGGGCTTCCAGAACCACCGCAGCCTTCAACTCGTCGTTGTCGGGATGGGCGTCCAGCGCCTCGGCGATGCGGGCGTCCATGGCGCCGGCGTCGGCGGGCAGCACCACATAGGCCTCGGGCCCGCGGTAGACCTGGCGCAGCTCGTATTCCATCAGCCCCTTGCGCAGGGCCTTGTAGGCCGCGGCCTGCGCCACGGAGTCGATGGTCAGATGCACATGCAGCCCGCGTGAGTAGGTGTCCTCTGCGTATTGGGCGAAGACCAGTTGGCGCGCCATCTCTGCCACATAGTCGCTCTGGCCACCGGTCTCGGAGGCGACCCGGTACTTCAGCACCTGCTTGAGCGCCTGGTCGCGCTGTGGCTCGGTGATGAAGCCGTTGTCGAGCATGCGCTCGACGATGTACCGCTGCCGGATGCTGGCACGCCTGGGATTGGTCAGCGGGTTGTAGGCCGAAGGCGCCTTGGGCAGCCCCGCTAGCATGGCCGCCTCGGCCACGGACAACTCCTTCAGCGGCTTGCCGAAGTAGACCTCGCTGGCCGCGGCAAAACCGTAGGCCCGGTGCCCCAGGAAGATCTGGTTCATGTAGACCTCCAGGATCTGGTCCTTGCTCATCACAGCCTCGATCTTGAAGGCCAGCAGGATCTCGTAGATCTTGCGTGTGAAGGTCTTTTCGGTGCTCAGGTAGAAGTTGCGCGCCAACTGCATCGTGATGGTGGACGCCCCCTGGCTCTTGGCTTCGGAGAATTGCGCCAGAGCGGCCCGCAGCACGCCTCGGTAGTCCACGCCGCCATGGCGGTAGAAGTTCGCGTCCTCGATGGCGAGCACGGCGTCCTTCATCACCTTGGGGATCTGGTCGATGGGCGTGTAGATGCGCCGCTCCTCGCCGAACTCGGCCAGCAAGGGCCCGTCGGCGGCGAACACACGCAGTGGTTGGCGCGGCCGGTAGTCGGTGAGGCTGCTGGTGTCGGGCAGGTTGGGTGTGGCCATGGCCAGGGCCACGCCCAGCAGCATGCCTCCCGCCAGGGCCAGGCCAGCCGACCCGACGAGGGCCCAGGCCAGCCAGCCCCAACGGCGGGACTGGGAGGGGGGCGCAGAGGCCCGGGGGGGCGGGGCTGCTGCTGCGGGAGCGGTGTTCGGTTGACGAGCCATGGGGCCTGCGTTTCTCGCAGCGAGACAGGCTCTGATTATAGAAAGGCCAGCGTCTGGGCCACGCCAGCGCCAGGGCAGCCGAACCCGGCAGTTCCAGGGCCCGTTGGGGGATCGCAGTGGGGGCCTGAGTTCCTGCCGCTCCAACCAACCAAGCCCTCATCGCTGATAGCATTGGCAAATCACCGCAAAGGTGGTTGAGCACTCGTCAATAAGTGCACTTTCATGGGGGAGCATGGGAGCATGGGAGCGTGAGCTTTCTCGACTGGTTGTCCAAGGAGAGATCGACGCCCATGATCGGCCTGGATGTCAGCTCCTCAAACCTCAAGCTGGTGGAACTGGGGCAAACCGCGACCGGCCACTACGTAGTGGAGCGCCTTGCCTCTCAGACCTTGGAGGCTGGTTGGGTGGTCGGGGGCCAGATCGAGCGCTTTGACGAGGTGGCCGAGGCCGCGCGTCGCCTGGTGGTGCGCAGCGGTACGAAAACCCGGCGGGTGGCGATGGCTATTCCCCAGGCGGCGGTCATCACGAGGAAGATCACTGTCCCGGCGGGGCTTCGCGAGGACGAGATGGAACTCCAGGTCGAGGGCGAGGTCAACCAGTACATGCCTTTCTCGATGGATGAGGTCAGTCTGGATTTCTGCGTCATCGGGCCCAGCCCCACCTCGGCCGACGAACTGGAGGTGCTGGTTGCCGCATCCCGCAAGGAACGGGTCCAGGACCGGCAGGCGCTGGCGGAGGCCGCCGGCTTGGAGCCGGTCGTGCTGGACATCGAGTCTCACGCCTCCAGGCTTTCGATCAGCCGCTGGGCGGCCTGCCTGCCCCGGCAGGGCAAGAACGCTGTGATCGCCTTGTTCGAGATCGGGGCCGACAACACCGGCCTGAAGGTGCTGTCCAACGACGAACTTCTCTACGACCGGGACCAGGCCTTCGGCGGGTCGCAGTTGACGCAGCTGATTGCACGGCACTATGGGCTGAGCTTCGACGAGGCCGAGCGCCGCAAGATAGAAGGCACCCTGCCGTCCACTTACCTCAAGGAGCTGCTAGAGCCCTACGCGGACAGCGTCGCCCAGGAAATCGGCCGGGCCCTGCAGTACTTCTTCACCAGCACGGCGCACCACAAGGTGGACCATGTGCTTCTGGCCGGGGGGGCCGCCAATCTGGCTGGCCTGGCAGACCGGGTGCGGGAGGTGACGGGGTTCGACTGCATGGTCGTGAATCCGTTTGACCTCATGCACCTGGGAAACGCGGTGAGCGCTGACCGGCTGGTCCGGGAAGCGCCGGCCTACCTCATTGCCTGTGGCCTGGCCATGCGCCGGTTCTTCCCGTGATCCTCATCAACCTGCTGCCCCACCGGCAGGCCCAGCGCCTGGCGCGCCAGAGGAACTTCTTTCTCGGCGTCGGGCTCAGCGCGGCGGCTGGCCTGGGCCTGGTGGTGATGGCCTCGTCCGGGCTGACCCAGCTGACCTTGGCCCAGGAGGGCCGCAATGCCTATCTCCAGGGGGAGATCGCCCGATTGGATGGCCAGATCAAGGACATTGCTTCTCTGCGGGCCGAGATTGGTGCGTTGAAGGCCCGGTTGCAGGCCATCGAGGACCTGCAGACAGACCGGAACGTGCCTGTGCATCTGCTCAATGAACTGGTGCGCCTGTCGCCCGAGGGCCTGTACCTGAGGTCGCTGGTGCAGGCGGGTGGTGACGTGGTTTTGAGCGGTGTGGCCCAGTCCAACGAGCGTGTGTCGGAGTTGCTGCGCAACGCGTCCCGGAACGGGGTCTGGGTGGAGCGTCCCGAGTTGATCGAGGTGAAGACCACCCTTGCCGATGTCGGCGGCGGGGAGCGTGGTCGTGTCTATGAGTTCTCCCTGCGTCTGAAGGTCAAGAGACCCGCGTCAGAACCGGCAGCCAAGAGGCCGGCGGCCTCAACGCCGTCATGAGCCCAGCCATGGTCTTGTTTCGCTCCCTCCGGTCCAAGCGCCGACCCCCGCTCGAGCTCAGGGAACTCCTGCAGCGGGGGGCAGCACAGTTCCAGGGGCTGAACCCCAGGGAGCCCGGCCAGTGGCCGACGCTGCCGAAGGCGGTGGCCTTGGGGCTGACGCTCCTGGCCGTGGTGGGGGCGGGGTGGGCCCTGGTGTTGGCTGAAGCCGCGACACGCCTGGACGCGCAGCGTGGCCGCGAGCTGGTGTTGCGTGATGAATTCCGTGGCAAGTTGAACCAGGCCACCAACCTCGCGGAGTTGCGAAAGCAGAAGCTGCAGGTGCAGGAATACGTCAACCAGGTGGAAAAGCAGTTGCCCGGCAGAGCCGAGATGGATGCAATGCTGTCGGACATCAGCCAGTCGGGTCTGGGCCGGGGATTGCTGTTCGAGTCTTTCAAGCCGGGGCAGGTGCTGGTTCGGGGTGACTACGCGGAATTGCCTGTCGCCTTGAAAGTCACAGGGAAGTACCACGACATCGGCGCATTCGTGGCCGACATCGCCAACCTGCCGCGCATCGTCACCCTGCACGACATGAGCCTGACCGGCCCGGCCCTGACCAAGGAGACCGCGCGCAACGCGGCGCCAGACCTGACCCTCGAAGCCACGGTCAGAACCTATCGCTACGTGGTCCCGAGCGAAACCGCAGCCAGGCAAACTGCAGAAGCAGCCGCTGCCAAGGGGGGAAAGAAGTGAGCACGGCACGTCGCAGCCACGTATCCACCACTGCTGTCCTGGTGATGTGGGTGGTGCTGGGCTTGCCCGGTTGCAGCGACTCGGTGGGGGACTTGCAAGCGTGGACCGAGCAGCAGCGTCGGGAAGTCAAGATCGGATTGCAAGCCTTGCCCGCGCCTGCACGGTTCGAGCCCTACCGCTACCAGGCGCAGACCGGCCCTGATCCCTTCGATGTGAAAAGGCTGTCCGCGGCGATGAAGCTTGAGTCGGCGCAGGCGAGCCCGCGCCTGGCTGCTGAAATGCGCCGGCGGCGCGAGCCGCTGGAGGCCTTCGGATTGGAGTCCATGGCCATGGCGGGCACCTTGATGCGCCAAGGTCTGCCGATGGCGCTGGTCAGCGTCGACAGGATGCTCTACCAAGTGAGGTTGGGGGACTATATGGGGCAGAACAACGGCCGCGTCGTGAAGATCGAAGAGGGTCGAATCGAACTGCGCGAAGTCGTGCAGGATGCCTCTGGCGATTGGGTGGAGAGGACTGCCTTGGTGCAGTTTCGGGAGGGCGCCCGATGAACCGTGCTGACCATGAGCAAGCCCCCGTTCGCGACTGGGCCCGTTCCAGGGCCTGGATCGTGTGCCAGGTGTTGGCCCTCGCCCCGGTGCTGTCCTGGGCCCAGGTGGCCCTTCAGTCTGTCACCGGTTCGGTTCAGGGGAACGTCGAGGTCGTCAGGATCGAGTTCAGCCAACCCCTGACGCGTCCGCCGGCGGGATTCGTGGTCCAGGCGCCTCCCCGGATTGCGCTGGACTTTCCGGGCGTGTCCAACGCGATGAGCAGTGGCCTGGTCGAGGTGAACCAGGGCAACCTGCGTACCGTCACGGTGGCGGAGGCGGGGGAGCGCACGCGGGTCGTGCTGAACTTGATCCGCCCATCGGCCTACAGGACCCAGATCGATGGCAAGGCGCTCTTGATCCGGCTCGAGGCCGCCGAGGCCTCTTCCGTGGCGGCCGCGTATGGGCAAGCCCAGGCAGCCGGCGGCGGCACCGCTGCGATGGCGGACAGGGCTGCCCCCGCTGCGCCCAGCCAGCCCCCGGCGCTGCGCGAGATTGACTTTCGGCGAGGGGCCGAAGGCGCCGGGCGCATCATCGTGATGCTCCCCAGCGCAGACACAGTCGTGGACATCCGCAATCAGGGCCAGAACCTGGCCCTGGAGTTCCTGCGCTCGTCGCTGCCCGAGGCCTTGCGCCGGCGGCTGGACGTCACCGACTTCGGCACGCCCGTGCAGGCGGTGTCGACCGTGCAGACCGGTGACAAGGTGCGCATGCTGGTGGAGTCGCGCGGGGTCTGGGAGCACAGCGCCTACCAGACCGACAACCAGTTCGTGCTGGAGGTCCGGCCGGTGCGTTCTGACCCCAACCGTCTGGCCCAGGGCTCGGGCTACAGCGGCGAGCGCTTGTCGCTCAACTTCCAGAGTATCGATGTGCGCTCGCTGTTGCAGGTGATTGCCGACTTCACCAACTTCAACGTCGTCACCAGCGACACCGTCACGGGCAGCGTGACCCTGCGCCTGAAGGATGTGCCCTGGGACCAGGCCCTGGATATCATCTTGCAGAGCAAGGGGCTGGGCGTACGAAAGAGCGGCGGCGTGTTGCTGGTTGCGCCCAAGGAAGAACTCATCGCCAAGGACCAGGCGGAGCTGGAGGGGCGCAACAAGCTGGCCGACCTGGAGCCGCTGCGGACCCAGTCCTTCCAACTGAACTACTCCAAGGCTGAAACCCTGGCCCGTTCCCTGAGTGGCGGCGGCGCTGGCGCGTCGCCGTCGGCACCTGCGGCGCTTGGCCTGGGTGCGGCCACCGGGGGCGCGCCTGGCGCTGCGCGCATCCTGTCGCCGCGAGGCAGCGTGATTGCCGAGGTGCGGACGAATCAGTTGTTCGTCACCGACATCGCCAGCAAACTGGAGCAGGTGCAGGCGCTGATCGCCAAGGTGGACATTCCCGTGCGCCAGGTGTTGATCGAAGCCCGGATCGTGGAAGCGGATGACACCTTCGGGCGTGCTCTGGGGGTCAAGCTGGGCGGCAATGATCTGCGTGGTCTGCAGGGCGGTGTGCCTGGCTATGGCGTGGGCGGAGGCAACTACCTGGCCTTTGGCAACAACTACGGCACCTTGCTGACCCAGACAGGCCAGGGGACTGCCAATGGCCAGACCGGTCCTCCTCAGGCAGGGCCCGGCATCTTCTCCGACCCCTCGTTCGTCAGTCTGCCGGCCAACACCAGCACGATCGGGACGGCCGCCGCCACCTTTGCGTTGTCGCTGTTCAGCCCAAGCGCCAACCGCTTCCTGAACCTCGAGCTCTCGGCGTTGGAGGCCGAGGGCAAGGGCAAGATCGTGTCCAGCCCGCGCGTGATCGTGGCCGATCAGGACAAGGCGCTCATCGAGCAAGGAGAAGAGCTGCCCTTCCAGAATGCCACCTCCAGCGGCGCCACGGCGGTGTCCTTCAAGAAGGCCAACCTCAAGCTGGAGGTGGTGCCGCAGATCACGCCCGAAGGCAATGTGATCCTGGACGTGGACGTCAACAAGGACAGCGTGGGGCGCACCACGCCCTCCGGCTTTGCCATCGACACCAAGCACGTCAGGACCAAGGTGATGGTGCAGAACGGCGGCACCGTGGTGATCGGAGGCATCTACATCCAGTCCGAGAAGAACGAAGTCAACAAGGTGCCCGTGCTGGGCGACGTGCCCTATCTGGGCAATCTCTTCAAGAACACCGCGCGCACAATCAACAAAACAGAGTTGTTGATCTTCATCACGCCGAAGGTCGTGGCCGATGGTGCCGTGGCCAGGTGATGCTCGAGATGGACGGGTTCGACTGGCCGGGTCGCAGACGGGGATGAACAGTGTGATGCGGAACTTCTGCGCCGAGGGGGAACAGATCGTGGCAGATGCCAACCCTGGCGACGCCTCTCGCGGCCCGGCCGTGTTGCCACGGCTCAATCAGGTGGCTGCTGGCGCCACGATCACGGCGTCGACGATGACGACGGGCCTCACGCTCGCCCTCATCGGCATGCCGGGTTGCGGCAAGTCCACGGTCGGGCGGCATCTGGCGCGGCATCTGGGCTTGCGGTTTGTGGATGCCGACACCGAGTTGGAATCGCGCATCGGCATGCCCATCCGTGCGTTCTTCGAGACCCGTGGCGAGGCGGCCTTCCGTGACGAGGAGCAGGCCGTGATCGAAGACCTGTCGCAGGGCCGGCGCATGTTGATCGCCACGGGCGGGGGCGTGGTGTTGCGCCCGGCCAACCGGGAGGTGCTGCACGCGCGCTGCAAGGTGTTCTACATGCGGGCCACGCCTGAAGAGTTGTTTCGGCGCCTGCGACATGACACGCATCGTCCGCTGCTGCAGGTGGCGGACCCGCTCAAGCGCCTGCGCGACCTGTACCGCGAGCGCGACCCGTTGTACCGCCGTGCCGCCCACTTCACGGTGGAGACCACGCGGCCCTCCGTCCAGGGCCTGCAACACATGATTCTGATGCAACTGGAACTGGCAGGCCTGATCGATGCGGCCATGGTGCCGTCGCCCGTGGACCCTTTGCCGCACCCTGTGGAGTGAGCCCCGTCATGGCTGCTGCTGAACAGATCCCACAGGCCCCGGGGCTGGCGCATCTGCCAGCCGCCGGCCCCGCGCAGACCGTTACCGTCGACACCGGCCGCGAGCGCTACGACATACTGATCGGTCGCGGCCTGCTTGCGCAAGCGCAGACCTGGGCGGGCCTGCCCCGGGCCGCGCAAGCGGTGGTGGTCAGCAACACGACCATCGCCCCTGTCTGGGCTTCCCGGCTGGTGGATGCCCTGAATCCCCATTACCGCCAGATCTCGGTCGTCGAACTGCCTGACGGCGAGGAGCACAAGGGCTGGCCGGCCCTGAACGCCATCTTCGACCATCTCCTGACCCTGGGCGCGGACCGCAAGACCGTGCTGTTCGCCCTGGGGGGCGGCGTGGTGGGTGACATCACCGGCTTTGCCGCCGGTTGCTACATGCGCGGTGTACCCTTCGTGCAGGTGCCGACCACGTTGCTGGCGCAGGTGGATTCCTCGGTGGGCGGCAAGACCGCGATCAACCATGCGCTAGGCAAGAACATGATCGGGCTGTTCTACCAGCCGCAGCGCGTGGTGTGCGATCTCGACACGCTGCAGACCTTGCCGCAGCGCGAGTTCATCGCTGGGCTGGCCGAGGTGATCAAGTACGGGCCCATCGCTGACGAGGGCTTTTTGGGCTGGATCGAGGACCACCTGGACGACCTGCTCGCGCGCCACCCGGCCGCCCTGACCCACGCCATCCGGCGCTCCTGTGAGATCAAGGCGGAGGTGGTGGGTCAGGACGAGAAGGAAGGCGGGCTGCGCGCGATCCTGAACTTCGGCCACACCTTCGGCCATGCCATCGAGTCAGGTCTGGGCTACGGGCAGTGGCTGCACGGCGAAGCGGTGGGCTGCGGCATGCGCATGGCCACCGATCTGTCGGTGCGCTTGGGGTTGTTGCCGTCTGCGGCCCTGCAGCGTATGCATGAGTTGCTGGTGCGGGCCGGCCTGCCGGTTCGAGCGCCAGACCTGGGCGTGGAGCGCTACCTGCAGTGGATGGGCCGCGACAAGAAGGCCGAGGCGGGCGAGATACGCTTCGTGGTGCTGCAGGCCATGGGGCGTGCCCTGGTGCGGCCCGCGCCGGATGATCTGGTCTGCCAGGTCCTGGAGGCCGCGGTCGGGCTGAGCGCGCCGGCCTGAGGGCCGCATCCTCTGCCGCCATGGCCCGCTTGCCCCGGATTTCCCTGCCGTGCCACGCCCACCATGTGGTGCAGCGGGGTCACAACCGGCAGTGCATCGTGCAGGACGATGCCGACAGGATGCAGTGGAAGAGCCTTCTGCGCGACGCTGCCGTGACGCACCGCGTGGATGTGCACGCCTGGCTTTTGCTGGAAGACCACTTTCACCTGGTGCTGAGCCCCCGAACGGCCGAAGGGCTTGGGCGGATGATGCAGTCGCTGGCGCGCCGGCACGCGGCCGAGTTCAACCGCCGCCACGGCCGCACCGGCACGCTGTGGGAAGGGCGCTACCGCTCCACGATGATCCAGCCGGGGGCCTGGCTGGCTGATTGCATGCTCTACGTCGAGTCGCACCCGGCCCGCCGGGCAGCGCCTGTCGCGGGGCTGGCATGGCCCTGGTCCAGCCTGCCCCATCACCTGGGTGCCGTGCGGGACCCCTTGGTGGTCGAGCCGGCTGTCTGGTGGAGTCTGGGCAACACGCCCTTCGAGCGCGAGGCCGCCTGGCGCACCCTCGTGGAGGCCGGGCTGGCAACCGATCGGGCCCAGCGCATCACGCTGGCCACCCGGCGCGGCTGGCCCGTGGGTGACGAGCCCTTCGTTCGGAGTCTGGAGCCTGCCCTGGGCCGCCCGGTGACCCCCCGCCCCCGCGGCCGTCCGTCCATGGCCGGCCCGGCGGGGTATCCAGACGTCAGCGGTCAGGTCGTCTGAAGGCGGACTGCGGTTGGCGGCTCAGTGGACAGCGCTGCCGCCTGGCAGGCGACTTGCTTGTCTGATCTCAACTCCTGCAGACAAGGCCTACAGGATCGGTGACATAGCTGTCCCCAATTAAATTTGAGCTGATGTCATTGGCTCAATCAAATTAACCTGACCCCATTTATTCGGTCTTGAGGGTGATGCTGCACCGCAGTATCCTCCCGTTCCCGCCGAAAATGCCCTGGAGAACGAGATGGACAAGGCAGCCGCCGCCCTCAAGACCGCCGCACCTGCGCTCCAGGCGAGCGCCCCAGCGGCGTCAAGGGGTGAACTCGAGGCCAGTCAGGCCCTGGGCCTGTATGACCCGCGCCAGGAACACGATGCCTGCGGCGTGGGCTTTGTGGCCCACATCAAGGGGCAGAAGGCACATGCCATCGTTCAGCAGGGTCTGAAGATTCTGGAGAACCTGGACCACCGCGGCGCTGTGGGCGCCGATAAGCTGATGGGCGACGGTGCAGGCATCCTGATTCAGATCCCTGACGATTTCTACCGCGCCGAGATGGCCGTGTCCGGCCAGGCTCCCGATGGTCGCGTGGGCGTGTCGCTGCCGGCCCCGGGCGAATATGGCGTGGGCATGATCTTCCTGCCCAAGGAGCACGCCTCGCGCCTGGCCTGCGAGCAGGAGATGGAGCGCGCCATCCGGGCCGAGGGCCAGGTGCTGCTGGGCTGGCGCGACGTGCCGGTGGACCGCGACATGCCGATGTCGCCCACGGTGCGCGCCAAGGAGCCGGTGATCCGCCAGGTGTTCATCGGCCGCGGCCCGGACGTCATCGTGCCCGACGCCCTGGAGCGCAAGCTGTACGTGATTCGCAAGACGGCTTCGGCCGCCATCCAGGCGCTGAAGCTGACGCACAGCCGCGAGTACTACGTGCCCAGCATGAGCTGCCGCACCGTCATCTACAAGGGTCTGCTGCTGGCCGATCAGGTGGGCACCTACTACCTGGACCTGAAGGACGAGCGCACGGTGTCTGCCCTGGCCTTGGTGCACCAGCGCTTTTCCACCAACACCTTCCCGGAGTGGCCGCTGGCGCACCCCTACCGCATGGTGGCGCACAACGGCGAGATCAACACCGTCAAGGGCAACTTCAACTGGATGCGCGCCCGCGAAGGCGTGATGAAGTCGCCCGTGCTGGGCGACGACCTGAAGAAGCTCTACCCCATCAGCTTCGAGCACCAGAGCGACACCGCCACCTTCGACAACGCGCTGGAACTGCTGACGATGGCGGGCTACCCGCTGGCGCACGCCGCCATGATGATGATCCCCGAGGCCTGGGAGCAGCACGAGGGCATGGACGAGCGCCGCCGCGCGTTCTACGAGTACCACGCCGCGATGATCGAACCCTGGGACGGCCCGGCCGCCATGGTCTTCACCGACGGCAAGCAGATCGGCGCCACGCTGGACCGCAACGGTCTGCGTCCGGCGCGCTACTGCGTGACTGACGATGACCTGGTGGTGATGGCCTCCGAGTCTGGCGTGCTGCCCATCCCTCAGAACCGCATCGTCAAGAAGTGGCGCCTGCAGCCGGGCAAGATGTTCCTGATCGATTTCGAGCAGGGCCGCATCGTGGACGACGAGGAACTGAAGAACCAGTTCGCCAGCGCCCGGCCGTATCGTCAGTGGATCGAGAACGTGCGCGTCAAGCTTGACGCCATTGAAGTGCCGGTCGGCACCCATGCCGGCCCCGCCGACTTTGTGGAAACGCTGCTCGACCGCCAACAGGCCTTCGGCTACACCCAGGAGGACCTGAAGTTCCTGATGAGCCCGATGGCCGCCAACGGCGAAGAGGGCATCGGCTCGATGGGCAATGACTCGCCCCTGGCGGTGCTGTCGGACAAGAACAAGCCGCTGTACAACTACTTCAAGCAACTGTTCGCACAGGTGACGAACCCGCCGATCGACCCAATCCGCGAGGCCATCGTGATGTCGCTCAACAGCTTCATCGGGCCGAAGCCCAACCTGCTGGACATCAACGCGGTGAACCCGCCGATGCGCCTGGAGGTGACGCAGCCTGTTCTCGACTTCGAGGACATGGCCCGCCTGCGCTCCATCGAACAGTACACGGGCGCGAAATTTCGCTCGCACGAACTGGACATCACCTACCCGGCCGCCTGGGGACATGAGGGCGTGGAGGCCAAGCTGGCCTCGCTGTGCGCCGAGACGGTGGATGCCATCAAGGGCGGCCACAACATCCTGATCATCACCGACCGGCAAATGAGCCGCACCCAGGTGGCGATCCCCGCGCTGCTGGCGCTGTCGGCCATCCACCACCACCTGGTGCGCGAAGGTCTGCGCACCACGGCGGGGCTGGTGGTGGAGACGGGCTCGGCGCGCGAGGTGCACCACTTCGCGGTGCTGGCGGGCTATGGCGCCGAGGCCGTGCACCCCTACCTGGCGATGGAAACCCTGGCCTCGATGCACGCCGGACTGCCGGGCGAGTTGTCGGCCGACAAGGCGATCTACAACTACGTCAAGGCCATCGGCAAGGGCCTGTCCAAGATCATGTCCAAGATGGGCGTGAGCACCTACATGTCCTACTGCGGCGCACAGCTCTTCGAGGCCATCGGCCTGGAGAAGGGTTTCGTCGAGCAGTATTTCCGCGGCACGGCCAGCCAGGTGGGCGGCATCGGCGTGTTCGACGTGGCCGAGGAGGCGCTGCGCATGCACCAGGCCGCCTTCGGTGACGATCCCATCCTGGCCCGCATGCTGGACGCCGGCGGCGAGTACGCCTGGCGCGTGCGCGGCGAAGAGCACATGTGGACGCCGGATGCCATCGCCAAGCTGCAGCACAGCACGCGCACCGGCAAGTTCGACACCTACAAGGAATACGCCCAACTGATCAACGACCAGAGCCGCCGTCACATGACGCTGCGCGGCCTGTTCGAGTTCAAGGTCGATCCCGCCAAGGCCATCCCGCTGGAGGAGGTGGAGCCGGCCGCCGACATCGTCAAGCGCTTTGCCACGGGCGCCATGTCGCTGGGCTCCATCTCCACCGAGGCCCACTCCACGCTGGCCATTGCCATGAACCGCATCGGCGGCAAGAGCAACACGGGCGAGGGCGGTGAAGACCCGGCGCGCTACCGCAACGAGTTGAAGGGCATCAAGGTCACCGCCGGCACCAAGGTCAGCGACGTCATTGGCGCCAAGGTCATCGAGGCCGACTACGTGATGCAGGAAGGCGACAGCCTGCGCAGCAAGATCAAGCAGGTGGCCTCGGGCCGCTTTGGCGTCACCACCGAGTACCTGGTCAGCGCCGACCAGATCCAGATCAAGATGGCCCAGGGCGCCAAGCCGGGCGAAGGCGGCCAGTTGCCCGGGGGCAAGGTGTCGGACTACATCGGCTTCCTGCGCTACTCGGTGCCGGGCGTGGGCCTGATCAGCCCGCCGCCGCACCACGACATCTATTCCATCGAAGACCTGGCGCAGCTCATCCACGACCTGAAGAACGCCAACCCGCGCGCGGGCATCAGCGTGAAGCTGGTGTCCGAGGTGGGCGTGGGCACCATCGCCGCCGGTGTGGCCAAGTGCAAGGCCGATCATGTGGTGATCGCAGGGCACGACGGCGGCACGGGCGCCTCGCCCTGGTCGTCGATCAAGCACTGCGGCACGCCCTGGGAACTGGGCCTGGCCGAGACGCAGCAGACCTTGGTGCTCAACCGCCTGCGCAGCCGCGTGCGCGTGCAGGCCGACGGGCAGATGAAGACCGGGCGTGACGTGGTCATCGGCGCGCTGTTGGGAGCGGACGAGTTCGGCTTCGCTACCGCGCCGCTGGTGGTGGAGGGCTGCATCATGATGCGCAAGTGCCACCTCAACACCTGCCCGGTGGGCGTGGCCACGCAGGACCCGGTGCTGCGCAAGAAGTTCTCGGGCAAGCCCGAGCACGTGGTGAACTACTTCTTCTTCGTGGCCGAAGAGGCGCGCAGCATCATGGCGCAACTGGGCATCCGCCGCTTTGACGACCTGATCGGCCGCGCCGACCTGCTGGACACCAAGAAGGGCATTGCCCACTGGAAGGCGCGAGGCCTGGACTTCAGCCGCATCTTCCACCAGCCTGCCGTGCCGGCCGAGGTGCCGCGCTACCAGACCGAGGAGCAGGACCACGGCTTGTCCAAGGCCCTGGACCTGAAGCTCATCGAACGCTGCCGCCCGGCCATCGAGCGCGGCGAGAAGGTGCACTTCATGGAGGAGGCGCGCAACGTCAACCGTTCGGTGGGCGCCATGCTCTCCGGCGAGCTGGTGCGTCACCGCCCCGAGGGCCTGCCCGACCACACCATCTTCATGCAGATGGAAGGCACAGGCGGCCAGAGCTTTGGCGCGTTCCTGGCCAACGGCATCACGCTGTACCTGATCGGCGACGCCAACGACTACACCGGCAAGGGCTTGTCGGGCGGGCGCATCGTCGTGCGCCCCAGCATCGAGTTCCGCGGTGACGCCACGCACAACACCATCATCGGCAACACTGCGCTGTACGGCGCCACGCGCGGCGAGGCCTTCTTCCGCGGCGTGGCGGGTGAACGCTTTGCAGTGCGCCTGTCAGGCGCCACCGCAGTGGTGGAGGGCACGGGTGACCACGGCTGCGAGTACATGACGGGCGGCACGGTGGCCGTGCTGGGCATGACCGGGCGCAACTTCGCTGCCGGCATGAGCGGCGGCGTGGCCTACGTCTTTGATGAGGACGGCAGCTTTGCCGCGCGTTGCAACACCAGTATGGTGGCGCTGGACAAGGTGCTGCCCGAGGCCGAGCAGGCGGTGTCCGGCCCGCCCGCCGCCTGGCACCGCGCCCAGAGCGATGAGGCGCAGTTGAAGAAGCTGATCGAGGACCATCACAAGTGGACCGGCTCGCTGCGCGCACGCGAGATCCTGGACCACTGGGCCACGGCACGCGCGAAGTTCGTCAAGGTCTTCCCGCATGAGTACAAGCGTGCCCTGGGCCAGACCGCTGCCAAGGCGCAGGCGGCTGCGGCCGCCCCGGTGGCCGTGCTCGCTTGACCCGCACCGCACTGCACCGTTCGCTCCGTCAGTACAGACAAGGAACCAGCATCATGGGAAAAGTCACCGGCTTCCTCGAGTTTGAGCGCCTGGAAGAGGGCTACGAGCCCGTGCCCAAGCGCCTGAAGAACTGGAAAGAGTTCGTCATCGGCCTGACCGAGGAGCAATCCAAGGTGCAAGGGGCGCGCTGCATGGACTGCGGCACGCCCTTCTGCAACAGCGGCTGCCCCGTCAACAACGTCATCCCGGACTTCAACGACCTGGTGTTCCGTGGCGACTGGCAAAGCGCGATCGAGGTGCTGCACTCCACCAACAACTTCCCGGAATTCACTGGCCGAGTCTGCCCCGCACCCTGCGAGGCCGCCTGCACGCTGAACGTCAATGACGACGCGGTGGGTATCAAGTCCATCGAGCACGCCATCATCGACCGGGCCTGGGCCGAGGGTTGGGTGCAGCCGCAGCCCCCGAAGCTGAAGACGGGCAAGCAGGTGGCCGTGGTGGGCAGCGGCCCGGCAGGCCTGGCTGCCGCGCAGCAACTGGTGCGCGCCGGCCATGAGGTGACCGTGTTCGAGAAGAACAGCCGAATTGGGGGCCTGCTGCGCTACGGCATCCCCGACTTCAAGATGGAGAAGTCCCACATCGACCGCCGCATCGAACAGATGAGGGCCGAGGGCGTGACCTTCCGCACGGGCGTGCTCGTGGGCGCGATGCCCACCGAGGGCCCTGCGGCGAAGGTGACGAACGACGCCCAGACGGTGGTTTCGGCCGAGGAACTCAAGGCGCAATTCCACGCCGTTCTGCTCACCGGCGGCTCAGAGATCTCGCGTGATCTGCCGGTGCCGGGCCGCGAACTCGACGGCGTGCATTTCGCGATGGAGTTCCTGCCGCAGCAGAACAAGGTGGTGGCAGGTGACAAGCTCACGGGCCAGATCCGGGCCGACGGCAAGCACGTCATCGTGATCGGCGGCGGTGACACCGGCAGCGACTGCGTGGGCACCAGCAACCGCCACGGTGCGGCCAGCGTCACGCAGTTCGAATTGATGCCCATGCCGCCCGAGGAGGAAGACCGGCCGCTGACCTGGCCGTACTGGCCCTACAAGCTGCGTACCTCCTCCAGCCACCAGGAAGGTTGCCAGCGCGAGTTCGCCATCGCGACCAAGGAGTTCGTCGGCATGAACGGCAAGCTCACGGGCCTGAAGACCGTCCACCTGGAGTGGAAGGGCGGCAAGATGAGCGAGATCCCGGGAACGGAGAAGGAATACCCTGCGGATCTGGTGTTGCTGGCCATGGGTTTCACAGCGCCCGTGGGCAGCGTGCTCGAGGCTTTTGGCGTGGAGCGCGACGTCCGCGGCAATGCCAGGGCGGGCACCGATTTCATCGGCGGCTATGAGACCAACGTGCCCAAGGTCTTTGCCGCAGGCGACATGCGCCGCGGCCAGAGCCTGGTGGTCTGGGCCATCCGGGAAGGCCGACAGGCCGCGCGATCGGTGGACGAGTTCCTGATGGGCCGCAGCAACCTGCCGCGCTGAAGCCTGCATCCGCAAGCGGCCCTGCAGTGATGCGCTGCTGCGGCAGCAACCCTCGCCTGCCTGTGCGTTGTTGGGAATCCTCAGCTTGGGGTAAAGATGCTTCGCTTAGCGCAGCTTGGGCGGGAGCGCATGGGAAAATACCCTGAGTTCTGACTTTGAGCCCACGCGCGCGCGTGGCCGCGCCGCTTGAGCACCGATGCCCTGATCGAAGTCGACCGTGTCAGCTTTGGCTACGACAGCGGGCGCCAGATCCTCTCCAACCTCTCGTTGGCCTTTCGCCGTGGCAAGGTCACGTCGTTGCTGGGCGGTTCGGGTTGCGGCAAGACGACCTTGCTGCGCCTGATCGGTGGCAGTGCCTCGCCCGATGCCGGTGAAGTGCGCTTCGACGGGCAACGGGTCGATGCCGCGGACCAGGCCCGCATGTACGCGCTGCGGCGGCGACTGGGCATGCTGTTTCAATTCGGCGCGCTGTTCACCGACCTGACGGTGTTCGACAACGTGGCCTTTCCGCTGCGCGAGCACACCGATCTGCCCGAGGCGCTGATCCGCGATATCGTGCTGATGAAACTCAACGCCGTGGGCCTGCGCGGCGCGGCGCCGCTGCGCATCGCGGAGGTGTCAGGTGGCATGGCGCGGCGCATCGCGCTGGCGCGCGCCATCGCGCTGGACCCGGAACTCATCATGTACGACGAGCCCTTTGCCGGGCTGGACCTCATCTCCATGGGCGTGGCGGCCAAGCTCATTCGCACGCTCAACGACGTGACGGGGGCCACCTCGCTGGTGGTGTCGCACGACGTGCCCGAGTGCATGGCCATCAGCGACCACATCGTGTTGATGGCCTCGGGGGGGCGCATCGTGGCCCAGGGCAGCCCGCAGGAACTGATGGACTCCACCGACCCGGAGGTGCGCCAGTTCGTGCGCGGCGAGCCCGACGGGCCGGTCAAGTTCCACTACCCGGCTGCCCCCATAGGGCAGGACTTCGGTGTGGAGGGCCCGGCTGCATGACCGCCTGGCTGCCCTTCCTCGCCACCCTGGGCCAGCGGGCGCTGAAGGTGCTGCACGGCTTCGGCCACGCGGCCTTCTTCACGCTGGACATCCTGCTGGCCATTCCGGCCTCGCTGCGCCGCTTCTCGCTGGTGGTGCGCCAGATCCATGCGGTGGGCAACCTGTCGCTGGTCATCATCCTGGCTTCGGGCATGGCGGTGGGCTTCGTGCTCGCGCTGCAGATGTACTACGCCCTGGTGACTTATGGCGCCACGGAGTCGCTGGGGCTGATCGTCAATCTGTCGCTGGTGCGTGAACTGGGCCCTGTGGTGACGGCGTTGCTGTTCGCTGGCCGGGCGGGCACCTCGCTGACGGCCGAGATCGGACTGATGAAGGCGGGCGAACAACTCGCGGCCATGGAGATGATGGCGGTGGACCCCAAGAGCCGCATCCTGGCCCCGCGCTTCCTGGCAGGCGCCGTGTCCATGCCGCTGCTGGCCGTCTTGTTCTCGGCCGTGGGCATTCTGGGTGCCTATGTGGTGGCAGTGTTGCTCATTGGCGTGGACGCCGGCAACTTCTGGAGCATCATGCAGTCGCGGGTGGATGTCTGGCGCGATGTGGGCAACGGCGTCGCCAAGAGCTTCATCTTCGGGCTGATCTGCACACTGGTGGCGCTGTACCAGGGCCATGAGACCGAGGCCACGCCCGAGGGCGTGGCCTATGCCACCACGCGCACGGTGGTCATCTCGTCGCTGGGCGTGCTGGCGATGGACTTCGTGCTGACGGCGCTGATGTTCTCCACGCCCTGAACACCGACGCGCGCCCTTCTGCCCCTCCTTCGAATGTCTCGAATTTCTCGCATCTCTCGCAATTCTTGCCAGGCGGATCCTCCATCATGAACAAGCGAAACATCGAGATCCTGGTAGGCTTCTTCGTCCTGCTGGGCATGGCCGGCTTGCTGTTCCTGGCGCTGAAGGCTGCCAACCTGGCCACCTTTGGCGCCCGTGATGGCTATCAAGTGAGTGCCCGCTTTGATAACATCGGTGGCCTGAAGCCGCGCTCGCCAGTACGCAGCGCGGGTGTCACCGTAGGGCGCGTCACCTCCATCTCGCTGGACGCCAAGACCTTTCAGGGTGTGGTGACGATGGAGATCGACAGCGCTGTGCGCTTTCCGAAGGACTCCTCGGCCAAGATCCTGACGGCCGGCCTGCTGGGCGACCAGTACATCGGCATCGAGCCCGGCTCGGCCGACCAGGACTTGCCCGCGGGAAGTGTCATCCGCCAGACCCAGTCGGCCGTGGTGCTGGAAAACCTGATCGGGCAGTTGGTCACCGGCAAGGCTGGCGAGGCTGCGGACCAGGCGGGACAGAAGAAATGACACCTGCTTTCGTGCGCTGGGCCACGGGCCTGCTGGCCTGTGCGGGCCTTCTGGCCACGGTGACCCCTGCACGTGCGCAAAGCTCGGCAGATGCGCTGTCTGGGGCGGCCGCGCTGGCCGCGCCCACCGATGCCAACAAGGCCACTTTACCGGCGGCGGCCATACCGCCGCGCGTTCTGCCGCGTCCGGTCAAGGCCGACCCCTTCGAGGGATTCAACCGCGGGGTGTTCGCCTTCAACGAGGCGGTCGACCACGCCTTGCTCAAGCCGCTGGCCATGGCCTACAAGGCGGCGGTTCCCAGCCCCTTGCGTACAGGCGTGGACAACGTCTTCGGCAACGTGGGCGACGCCTGGTCAGCGATCAATCTGCTTCTGCAGGGCAAGGGCAAGCCTGCGTTGGAGATGACGGTTCGCGTGACCACGAACACCGTGTTCGGCATCGGTGGCCTTTTCGATCTGGCCTCGGATGCCGGGTTGGAGCGGCAGTCCGAGGACTTTGGTCAGACCCTGGGCAAGTGGGGCTTGGGGGCGGGGCCGTACCTGGTGCTGCCGTTCTACGGCGCGAGTTCGCTGCGCGACGCCGTCGGCCTGCCGCTGGACCGCAAGGCCAGCTTGCCCGGGGTGGTGCATGACGGCGCCTACCGCTGGGGCCTGACCACGCTGGAACTGGTGCACGGGCGTGCAGACCTGCTGTCGGCCACCAACCTGCTGGATCAGGTGGCGCTGGACAAGTACAGCTTTGTGCGTGACAGTTATCTTGCCCGTCGTCGCAACCAGGTTTTCGATGGCAATCCGCCGGAAGAGCCGCCAGACGAAGAGCCGCTGCCGCCACTTGCTGCGCCCCCGGGCCCGGATGCCCCTGTGGCCACGCCTGCGGCACCGCAGCCATCTCAGCCAGCGCAGCCATCTCAGCCATCCACCCGGTGAACCAAAACCGGGGCCCGTACGTTGAATGTTGACCCGGTCTGCGCTGCAGACCCTGTCCCAAGGATCCTCATGTTCAAGAAGCTCTGCCGCAGTGTCAGCCGCCGGACGGCCCTGGCCACCCTGGTCTCGGTGACCGGGCTCGGTGGATGGCCTGTCGCCCATGCCCAGTCCATCGTCGCGCCTGACGCCCTGGTGCGTCAGATCTCCACCGAGGTGATCGACACCGTCAAGGCGGACAAGGAGATCCAGGCCGGCAGCTTGTCGCGCATCATCTCGCTGGTGGACGCCAAGGTCATGCCGCACGTGAACTTCCAGCGCATGACAGCCATCGCCGTGGGCCGCGCCTGGCGCACCGCCAGCCCCGAGCAGCAGAAGCGCCTGCTCGACGAGTTCAAGACCCTGCTGGTGCGCACCTACTCCGGCGCGCTCACCCAGGTGAAGGATCAGACGGTGCAACTCAAGCCCATGCGTGCCGGCGCGGACGACCCGGAGGTGGTGGTGCGCACCGAGGTGAAGGGCAGGGGCGACCCGATCCAGCTCGACTACCGGCTTGAGAAGACGCCTGCAGGCTGGAAGATCTACGACGTGAACGTGCTGGGCGTGTGGCTGGCCGACACCAGCTTCAAGTCGCAATTTGCCCCCATCGTCGCCAATTCGGGTCTTGACGGCTTGATCGGCAACCTGGCCGAGCTCAATCGCAAGGCCGCCGCAGCCAAGAACTGAGAGCGTTGAGCCCCATGAAGCTGCCCGCCACGCTCACGCTGCCGTCAGCGCGCCAGACCACGGAAGTGCTGGCGCAGGCGGTGGCAGCCCTGCCGGCGGGCGACACGTTGCGAGTGGACGCCTCGGAGCTGAGCGACCTGGACACCTCGGCCCTGGCGGTGCTGCTGCAGGCCCGCCGCACGGCACAGGCCCGGGGGTTGCGCTGGCAGCTCGAGGGAGCACCGCCCAAGCTGCGCCAGCTCGCCGGGCTGTATGGTGTGGAAGCCCTGCTGCTGCCCGAGCCCGAGGCCAAACCTGCCTGACCCTCAGCCCTCGGCGGCGTAGCGCCGCGTCCGCAGGTTCTTCTTGATCTCCTGCAGCATGGGCCGCAGGCGCTCGCTGCCCAGGCGAAGCGCCACGCCGGTGGTCAGGATGTCGACGATCAGCAGGTGCAGCAGCCGGCTGACCATGGGGCTGTAGCGGTCGAAGTCTTCCGGGTGGTCGGCAGCCAGCAGGATGTGGCCGGGCTGACGCGCGGCGTGGGCCAGTGGCGAATCGCTGGCCGTCACCACGATCACCGTCGCGCCCTTGCGGTGCGCGATGTCGGCCACGTCGATCAGGTCGCGGCTGCGGCCGGAGTTGCTGAACACCACGGCGCAGTCGCCTGCGCCCAGCATGGTGGCGCTCATCACCTGCACATGGCCGTCGGTGCAGGCAGCCGAATGCACGCCCAGGCGGAAGAACTTGTGCTGCGCATCCATGGCCACGATGCCGGAGTTGCCCACGCCGTAGAACTCGATGCGCCGGCCGTCGCGGCAGGCCTGGGCCAGGGCGCCGATGGCCTGCTCGATGGCGTGGCTGGTGGCGGCGTTGCGGTACTTCAGCATCGCGCTGACCGCGTTGTCGATGACCTTGACCACCAGATCACCCGGCTTGTCGTCCTCGTCCACGGCGCGGTGGACGAAGGGCACGCCCTCGTTCACGCTGCCCGCCAGCTTGAGCTTGAAGTCGGCCAGGCCGTCATAGCCCACGCTGCGGCAAAAGCGCACCACCGTGGGCTTGCTGACGTGCGCGCGCACGGCCAGTTCGGCCACGGGTTGCGTGGCGAAGCTGCGGGCATCGGACAACAGCAGCCGAGCCACGCGCTGTTCGGCCGGGGGCAGGGCCGGGATGGCCGCGCGGATACGATCCAGCATCATCGGCATCGCGCCGGACTCCTCGGCGGTGGTCGCCATCGCGTCTCCTCGAGTGTGGCCCGGCCCGCGTGTGCGGTTCACTGCTCCTCGTCCCAGGTGCAGCCGTCCCTGGCGACCATCGCGCTGGAGGCGGGCGGGCCCCAGCTGCCGGCCGTGTAGGGACGCGGGCCGTTGGGATCGTTCTCCCAGGCCTGCAGGATGGGCATCACCCAGCGCCAAGCCTGTTCCTGCTCATCGCTGCGCACGAACAGGTTCAGCCGCCCGGCGATCGCGTCCAGCAGCAGCCGCTCGTAGGCGCCCACGCGCTCGGTGGGAAAGGCCTTGTCGAAGTCCAGGTCCAGCTTCACGGGCGACAGCATCTCGGCCACCCCGCCGTGCGACAGGCTGCCCTTGGCCGCCAGCAGGTGCAGCTCCAGCCCGTCCTCCGGCTGCAGTTTGATGACCAGCTTGTTGGCCCGGTGCGAGCCCGGGAAGATGGGGTGCGGCACGGCGCGGAAGTTCACCACGATCTGCGCGTCGCGGCCGGGCAGGCGCTTGCCCGTGCGCAGGTAGAAGGGCACGCCCGCCCAGCGCCAGTTCTGCACCTCGGTGCGCAGCGCGACGAAGGTCTCGCAGGTGCTGCCCGGCGGCACCTTCACTTCCTCCAGGTAACCCTTGACCGGGTCACCCCTCACCGTGCCTGCCTTGTACTGACCGCGCACCACATCGCGCAGCACCGTCTCCGTGGTGAAGGGCTTGAGGGATCGCAGCACCTTGAGCTTCTCGTCCCGGATGGCGTCGGCGTCGCTGGTGCTGGGCGGCTCCATGGCGATCATGGTCAGCAGCTGCAGCGCATGGTTCTGGATCATGTCGCGCAGCGCGCCGGTCTTGTCGTAGTAGTCGCCGCGCGTGCCCACGCCCAGGGACTCCGCTAGCGTGATCTGGATGCTGGCAATGCTCTCGCGCCGCCACAGCGGCTCGAACAGCGCGTTGCCGAAGCGCAGCGCCATCAGGTTCTGCACCGCGGGCTTGCCCAGGTAGTGGTCGATGCGGAAGGCCTGCTCCTCGCGGAACGCAGAGCGCACCACACGGTTGATCTGCAGGGCGCTGTCCAGGTCGTGGCCCAGCGGCTTTTCCAGCACCACGCGCACCTTCGGGCCGTTCAGGCCCGCGGCCCCCAACTGCTCGCAGATCACCGGGAAGAGATAAGGGCTGGTAGCCAGGTAGAGCACGGCGGTGTCGGCGCCGCGCGCGTCGATCCAGGCTTTCAGGCCGGCGTAGTGCTCGGGCTTGGACAGGTCCATGCGCCGGTAGTGCAGCAGCCGGGCGAAGCGCTCGAACTCCTCGTCGCTGGGGCGCTTGGAGGGCTCCACCTCCACGAAACGGTCGCGGACGAAGCGGCGGTACTCGTCATCGCTGCGCTCGTCGCGCGCCACGGCGAGGATGCGGCCGCCCTCGGGCAGCTTGCCGTGCCGCAGGGCCTGGAACAGCGCCGGCATCAGCTTGCGCCAGGTCAGGTCGCCGGTGCCGCCGAAGAACACGAGATCGAAGGACATGGGCCATCAGGCCGCGCGTCTGCAGGTTTGACGGCAGATCGCGGACATGTAATCTTGTTACACGCTGGATCATGCCGGGGTCTCATCCCCAGGTCAACGGGGCTTGGGCCCTCAGATCAAGTGCAGGTCCCGCGCCAGGGCGCCGGGGAACACGGAGGCCAACTGCGCCGGGCTCAGGCCGAACTGGCGCTGCAGCAGGCCGCCAAGCACGCTGCGGACCTCATTGAGTACAGGATAGTCGCGGTTCTGGAACAGGTTGTTTGGCGTGACGGCCACCTGCTCACCCACCACCTGGCCACCGCGCACGGCGCCCCCCAGCACCCAGTACACGCTGCCGTGGCCATGGTCGGTGCCGTTGTTGCCGTTCTGCCGGAAGGTGCGGCCGAACTCGCTGACCACCACCACCGTGGTCTCGCGCCAGCGGCTGCCCATTTCCTGTGCATACGCGGCCAGGCCGCGGCCCAGCTCTTCGAGCCGGCTGGCCAACGCGCCGGTGGCGCCGCCCTGGCCCACGTGGGTGTCCCAGCCGCCGACGTCGACGAATCCCAGCCGGTGCCGGCCCTTCATCAGCATGGCGATGCGTCGGGCCTCGAGCTCAAAGCCTCTGGCACTGATGGCATTGCGGCTGGCGACGTCCATCTCGGCAGCCATCTCGCGCATCACCTCGTCGCGCGCTGCGAACCCCTGGTTCACGGCGCCTGCCAGCTCGGTACCCTGGTACATGGCACTGATGACCTGACTTTGCCGCGCGTCCACTGCCGGCCTGGACAGGGCGCGCAGCACCGTGTTCGGCACCTGAACCTCGCCTTGCAGGGCCAGTGGCAGCCGGTCGGTGAACGCCATCGCATCCACGCCCTTGAGCGTCGCGGCCAGCCGGTTCATGAAGCCTGAACGGTAGTTGCGCGTGCCTTCCAGCGGTTGGCCCAGCTCGATGCCGTCCTGGGTCTCGAAGTGGCTGCGTGAGGTGTCGCGTGAGCCGGCGAAGGGGACAAATGAAAGCTCGCCCTGTTGCCACAGCGGGTAGAGGTTGTCGCGCAGCGCCGGGTGCAGGCCCCAGTCGGCCGTGAGCTGCAGGGCTGAGGGCTCCTGCGTGCCCGGGCGGGCTATGGCGATGGTGGGCCGGGCCTCGTAGTAGAAGCTGCTGCTCACCGGCACCAGAAGGTTGGCTGCGTCGTAACCGCCACGCAGGAACACCATCAGAAAGCAGGGTTGCCCCGTGCCGACGGCCCACAGCTGGCCGCCGCCCAGGCTCAGGCCGGCGCTGGCCAAGCCTTGCAGCAGATGTCGTCGTTGCATGGGTGCTCCTGGGGGTGCGTCAGCGCCGCATCCATTCGGGTGAGGACAGCAGGAACGTGGTCCATTCCTGGGGGGAGCTGGCTTGCGCCAGGGCTGCGTGCGTGTTGGGGCCCAGGTGGTGCTGCAGCAGCTGGGTGTACAGGGTACGAGACGGCGAGGGTGTCACGGCCTGTGACGGCGTCGGCGGTGTCGGCGGTGTCGAACCCGGGTTGCCGAACAGCCCGCCCGCGCCTGAGCCGATGGCGCGCGCCACCTCGAAGCGCACCGTCATCTGCCCGGGGCTGGACCAGGCGGCTTCATCCAGCGGCCAGCCGTCGGGCGTCTGGCGGCCGTAGAGGGGTTGGCCCAGGCGGTTGAGCCAGAACAGCACCGGCCCGGTGTTCTGGATCACCCGGTCGTCAAGGGTCAGGCGCAGCGCCGAGACCACGAAGCGCATGGGGTCCTTGAACTGCCGGCCCGCTGCCCGCGCGAACTCCGGTGAGGTCAGCAGCGTGCGCAGCGCCACGGCGATGTCTCCATCCGACGCGGAGAATGCCAGGGCGACACGCTCCACCAGCGCGGGTGGTGGCTGATCTGAAAGCCAGTACTGCACCAGCTTTCGGCTGATGTGACGGGCCGTGGCCGGGTGGCGGGCCAGGCGGTCCAGGGCCTCCTCCACCTCGGCCAGGCCGCGCTGCTGCAGGGGCTGCCCGAGCAGCGTCTTGGGGTTGAAGTCGTGCCGGCCGGGGTGGAACTCGAACACGCCGCGGCGCACGTAGTCGCCCTGCAGCTCGCGCCGCGCCACGGGGGTGTCGGTGCTGGTGAGATTGATGCCGGCGCCGGTCAGCACCCGCGCCAGTTCCTGCACGTCCTTCTGGGTGTAGGGCCCGCCCGCGCCCAGGGTGTGCAGCTCCATCAATTCACGCGCGAGGTTCTCGTTCGTGCGGTTGACCGCGTTCTGCACGTTGTCGAGGTAGAGCAGCATGGCCGGGTGCAGGCTGACAGCCCCCAGCAGATCCCGAAAGCGGCCCAGCGCATGAGGACGGACGGCGGTGTCTTCGTAGTCCCCCACCATGGCACGGATGTTGGCCTTGTTCTGGAACACGCTGAAGTGGTTCAGCCAGAACCAGGTCATCTGCTCCTGAAGTTGGCGGGGCGAGTACAGCGCCCGCAGGATGTGGCGCGTGGCGGCTTCGCGTGCCAGGCGGGTGAGCTCCTGCTGGTAGGCCTGCTGCGCCGCCCGCTTCTCCTCGTCGTTCTTCAGGGCGTCAGCCGTGCGACGGCGCTGCTCCAGGTTGAAAACCAGGGTGGTGAAGGGTTGCTGGCCGAGGGTGAGGGCGTCGATCTGCGCCTGTGCGGCTGCTGGAAGCGTGGCCGGGCCGGGGGCGAGTTGTTCTTCCAACTGCGCTGACAGGTCTCGCCCCGCCGATTGCGCCACCCCTGACGCCGATGCGCCCCATGTCAGCCGGTTGAGCCAGTGGTAGCGCGCCTGTTCGTCTTGGCGGACGGCCGAGCTTGTGGTGCCGGGTGTCGCTGACCGTGCAGTTTCCGGAGTGGGCTGCGGTGCTGGAGCACTCGCACACGCCGACAGCAGCAAGGCCAGCGTACCGCTGACGACCCGAACACAGGCCTCAAGGTGGCGTGGAACCCTCACGCATCGATTATCACGAGGACATGGCGTCACGCCTATTGCCCACCGTGCCACGGGTTTTCACGAACGCCAGCCGGCCTGGGTCGGCACGGGCGACCCGCACCTGCAGGCCGCCGAGCAAGACCTCACGCTGGAGTGCAAGTCGGCCACGCTGCCGCAGCTGCACGCCTGGGCCCAGCAGCAGGCCACGCAGAGCAAGTTCCGCACGGTGGGCATCTACTCGGGCCCCCTGGGCTTTGGCTACAACCCGGAGTTGCTGGCCAAGAAGAAGCTGCCCGTGCCCAAGACCTGGGCCGACCTGCTCAAGCCCGAGTACAAGGGCGAGATCCAGGTGGCCAACCCGGCCGCCAGCGGCACGGCTTACACCACGGTTTCGAATTCCAGGGCGTGAAGCGGCCCAGCAGGTCATGGCAGACGAATGGCAAGCATCGTGCAGTCGTCTTCCAGGATCCCTGTGCCGGTGAACTCGGCAACTCGAGCACGCACATGGTCGAGCAAGTCACCGCAAGCCTGTGGTTGGAGGCCGTTCAGCAACTGCAGGCATCGCTCCTCCGTGAGCTCCTCGCCCTTCGGATCATGGGCTTCCGTCACACCATCGGTGTAGCAGAACAAGGTCTCGTCATGGCCGAGCCGGATCTCCATCGAGCTGTATTTGCAGCCAGGGAAGGCGCCCACCAGCGGACCCTTGGGAATGGGCAACATGCGTGAGCTGCCCGGGTACAGGAGCATGGGGGCGCAGTGGCCGCCATTGGAATAGAGCAGGCTTCTGTTGGGGATGTCGAGAATTCCACAGAACATCGTGACAAAAATGTTGGCGTCATTGCCGGCACAGAGCCGCGCGTTGAGCTCGCTCAGCAGCTTGTGCGGCTCCATGATGCCCATCGCCAGCACGCGTATCAGCCCCATGGCCCGCGCCATGAACAGCGCAGAGGCGATGCCGTGACCCGAGACATCGGCAATGCAGAAGAACAGGTGGTTCTCGCGAACGAAGAAGGCGTCGAAGAAGTCGCCACCCACGGCTGACGCA
Source organism: Betaproteobacteria bacterium (assembly GCA_037127635.1). Taxonomy (GTDB): domain Bacteria; phylum Pseudomonadota; class Gammaproteobacteria; order Burkholderiales; family Burkholderiaceae_C; genus Rubrivivax. The sequence continues at coordinate 29,789 of JBAXYD010000023.1, forward strand.
GGTTCCATGAAGCCGCAGATGTCCAGGTCAATCCGGTGTCCGAACAGCGGGCGCTGCAGCGGGACCATGCTGATCTGCAGCTGACGCGCGATCTGGAGCTCCTTGGTGAGGTGCTCGACCTCCATCTGGCCCCGCTGGGCCTGCAGCGCCTGCTCTTTGGACTTGCGCACGCGATCGCTCAAGATGATCCGGAAATTCTCGGCAACGCCGTTCAGCGTCATCAGATCTCCCCAGAAGACCTCTTGCGGAATCCGAAGCACGCGCGCCTCGGTGATCGCCATGACCAGTGTGGAAACCGGTTTGCCGTCGATCGCAGAAAGCTCGCCGATACATTGGCCGAGGGGGATGGTCACCGGCGCCTGCGGCCTGTGTGGGTAACCCAGGTGCGCGACAACGGTTCCGCTGAGCGCGATGTAGACACTGCGATTGCTTTGGCCGGGCACCAGCAGGGGCGTGTGCGGGGCAATCTCGAGCAGTTCGCAGGCCTGCAAGACGGCTTCTACCGCGTGGGGTTGCGCGTCCTTGAACAAGGGAATCCAGGAAAGATTCCGGACCCGGCGATCGTTCCCGGACCGCTGCACGTGTCCCCCGAGGTCGATCTTCCGCCGCTCGGTGCAGGTGCTTCGACGCACGAACCGGCTGGTGGATTCGGGTCTTGCGTTGTCGAACTGAAACAGCATGTCGATGTGGTTGCGGCCGCCGCTGCGCCGATAGACCAGCCTGCTCGCGTTCTCGCGCATCATCACCAGCCCCAGACCCCCTGGGGTGGCATCTGCCAGGCTGGCAGCCCGGGCCTTCGGGGCCGCGGATGTCGGATCGAAGGGGCTGCCACTGTCCGCGATGGACAAGGTCACCAGGGTTTGCGCATGGGAGGCCGCCAAGGACAGCTGCAGGCCCAGCGGTGCCTGCATGACGTCAGGCCCGCCATGGGTCACGCAATTGGCGACGACCTCATTCAGGCACAGGTCGAGCCGGGGCAAGATCTCTTCGGGAATGCACCAGTCCACGGCCTGGGCCTCCACCCAGGCTGAGACCTGTCGCAATACCGACAGGTGCGCCGGTACTTCGAGCGCCGCGAGGCGCGGTGAGAAGGCTGCGTCCATGAGGGGCTACTCCAGCGCTGCGCCATCCGCCTGCGAAGCGTCAGTGAAGGTGGGAATCAGCGTATCGATGCCCGTGGTCACCAGCGTCCTGCGGACCGCCTGGTTGTGGCCGACGAAGATGACCATGCGCCCGCCGCGCTTGTGGATCACCTTGGCATTGGTGATGAGTTCCCGGATCCCGAATGACACCAGAAAGTCCACTCCGCTCAGGTCCACGACGATGCTGCGACGGGTGGAAGCCGAGAGCTCGGCGAAGGTCGTCGATATCGCGTCTATCCCAGGAATATCCAGACGACCACTCAGGCGGATGTGGCGCAGAGACTCATTGGGGTCCTCGAAGCTTATCGACATCGCCAACCTTCCCTGACTGAACAGCACGTTTACGATACATTTTAATTTGCACCGCGTAGACAGCACGCACGCGGTGACAGCGCGCAGAGCGCCTCTGGAGCTGCATGAGGGCCCAGGTCGTTGATTGACCGCGGATCATGGGTTGTCGTGCGGATTCAAAGGAGCATTGGCCATGTCTGTCAGCTTTCAGGACGTCGGAGCCGATCTGCGTCGTATCGTGATTTCCGGCCGCCTCGACATGGAGGGTACGGATTCAGTCTCGGAGCGGCTCATGGAACTGGTCGATGCGCCGAAGAAGGGCGTGGTCATCGATCTTTCCGCCGTGCGCTTCCTGGCCTCGGTCGGCATCCGTGTACTGGTCGCCAGCGCCAAGGCCGTGCAACAGCGCGGCGGTCGCCTGGTGGTCGTGGTGGCCGGGGGTTCGACCGTTTCCATGAGCCTCGAGGCGACCGGGGTCGATGCTTGGATACCGGTGTTCACGAGCGGCGAGGCCGCCGAGGCAGCTGCTCTGCGGTGAACCGCGCCGCAGCCCGGGGTTCAGCACGGATCTGACCGGCGGCGCGCGCGGCTTCCCTGGGGGTTGTCGCAAGCAAAGGAACATTGCAATTTGTGGATTGACGATCCATTATTGCAATGATGTTTTCCAGGCATCTCCAAGCCCTCCTGGTCGATGAACTGGGCCACTCTCCGGCGGTAGCGCTCCTCGGTCCACGGCAGGTCGGCAAGGCGACCTTGGCACTCGAAGTCGCGAAGGATCGGCTCCACGTCTACCTGGACCTGGAGTTCGAGCGCGACCGTGGCAAGCTCGCCCAGGCCGAGTTGTACCTCGAGGCGCATCGGGACCGGCTGGTCATTCTGGACGAGGTGCACCGCGCACCCTGGCCGTTCCCCTTCCTGCGAGGGCAGATTGACCAGGCGCGCCGCGCCGGGTTCACCGCCGGGTGCTACCTGATGCTGGGTTCGGGATCGCTGGACGTGCTCAAGCAATCGGGCGAGACCTTGGCCGGGCGCGTAAGCTACCTGGAACTCGGGCCGTTGCATGTTGGGGAGACTGGCCCCGCGCGCCTGGGTGACCTGTGGCTGCGGGGCGGCTTTCCGCCCAGCCTGACAGCCCCGAGCGATGCGCGCAGCCAGCGCTGGCGCGAAAGTTTCATCCGTACCTATCTGGAACGCGACGTCCCTCAGTTCGGCCCGCGCATAGCGGCCGAGACCCTGCGTCGTTTCTGGACCATGGTGGCGCACCACCAGGGCGGCCTGCTCAACATGACACAGCTCGCGCGCAACGGCTTGCGCGGCGCCCGGCGTCACCGGCCACTTCTACCGCAGCAGTGCCGGCGCCGAGGTGGACTTGCTGCTCGCCTGGCCGGGCGGCGAGGTCTGGGCCATCGAGGTCAAGCGCAGCTTGAGCCCCAAGGTCGAGCGCGGCTTCTACTCGGCCTGTCCAGACCTGAAGCCGACCCGCAAGTGGGTGCTGTACCCCGGCAGCGAGGTGTTTCCGCTCGGGTCGGACATCCAGGCGATGCCGCTGCCCGCCGCCTGCGCGGCCCTGGCAGCCCTTGCGCGCTGAGCGCGCTGGCAGTCAGCACACGCCAGCGCTCACCCATCTTGTCCGATGTCCCCACCCTGGCGGAAAGCGGCGCCGGCGACATACCGACCTCTGTTCCATGCAGATGGCCAGAGGGGGGCAGAAGGCGGCCAGCAGGCGGTTACGCCCTGCGGCGCGTCCGTCCCCGTCAGGAGCGCTCTGCCAACCGTGCCACGACCTTGGCCATGGAAACGGCGTCGTGGCGCAGGGTGTCCAGGTGCTGGCTCATACGCGTGGCAGCGGCCTGCTCGTCGACGGCAAGGATGGCCTCCATCACGGCCTCATGTTCCCGGATGGAAAGCGCCATGAAGCCCGCATGGAAGGTCGAAGCGCGGCGGTAGGCTTCGACCTGGTTGCGCAGACCCAGCGTCTGCTGCTCCAAGAAGCCGTTGTGGCTCGCCCGGTAGACGCATTCATGGAAGTGGTTATTGGCCGCGTAGAAAAGGTCCGGATCCTGGGTGAGGGCGGCGCTGATGCAGGCCTGGTGCGCCAGTGCCAGGGCATCGCGGTCCTCGGGCGTATGCCGTCGCGCGGCCAGAGCGGCGCAAGCCGCCTCGAGAAAACCCATGGTCTCGAACATCTCAGCCAGCTTGTCCACGGGCAGTTGGACCACGAAGGCGCCCTGGCGCGGGCGGATCTCCACCATGCCCTGCGCCGCCAACTGGCGCAGGGCTTCGCGCACGGGGGTTCGCGAGGCGCCGAAGCGCTCGCACAGGGCTTCTTCCTCCAGGCGCCTGCCCGGCGCGATCAGGCCGTCGGCCAGCTCGCGGGCCAGCGTGCTCACGATCTCGGCGCTGCGAGGGGCCTGAGGGGCCAGTGAACCGCTGGGTGGGGTGATCCGCTCTGCGGCAGTTTGTCGGCTCGTCCTGCGGGGGGAGTCGGCCAGTGGGTCCTGCGGTCGTGCGTCCGGGGTGTCATTCATGGCGAGCATCTTGCATGGCGGCGTGGACCTCTGTGTGAAGGGGATGGGGATGGACTCCGGGTATGTTCTGTGTTGCCTGCCTGCGGGCTCAATGCGTATACTTTAAAGACTGCTTTGTATTTTAAGTGGTCTTGGCCGCCCTCCGTCTGGTTCTCGTTTCGCTCGAAAGGAACATTACATGACCTCCGTCTCCCGTCGCGACGTCTTGAAACTCGCCGGGGCCTGCGGTGCCGCGGGCTTGGGTGCGCCAGCCATCGGCCAAGGGCTGACCAAGGTGACCTTCACCACCTCCTGGATCCCCGAAGGTCCCAACCTGTTCGCCTACGTTGCGCGCGACAAGGGCTTCTGGAGGAAGCACGGTCTGGACGTGTCCGTGGCGCGCGGCTCCGGTTCGGGCGGCGCGGCGCAGGCAGTGGGTGCCGGCAGCTTCATGTTCGGCATGGGTGCCACGCCCACCGTCATGGCCCAGGCGGCCAAGGGCCTGCCCATCATGTGCATCGGGCAGCTCAATTACGACGCTCTGATGGGTGTCGGCGTCTTGTCGAGCTCGAAAATCACCACGCCCAAGGACTTGGAGGGCAAGAAGGTGGGTGCCAGTGTGGGGTCGGGCGAATACCCATTCCTGCCGCTGTACGCCGAGAAGGCCGGCTTCGACCTCAGCAAGGTGCAGATCGTGCAGCTGGACTCCAAGGTGCGAGACCGGTCGCTGACCGAGAAGCTGGTGGACGCAGTCTCGGCATTTGGTTCCAGCACGATTCCGGCCCTGGCCTCCACGGGAGGCGATGTGCGCTTCCTGCTCTTCAAGGCCGCGGGGCTGGAGTTCTACGGGCAGTCGCTCACCACCCAGCCTGCCCGTGTCAGTGGCGAGGCCAACCTGTGCCAGGCTTTCGTCAACGGTGCGATGGAGGCCATTCGTTTCATCATGACCGAACCCGATGAGGCGCTGGCCCTCTTCCTGAAGGCCAACGACGAGGTCGCCATGACCTCGTCCGGCAAGGAATACGCCCGCATCGGGCTGGGCCTGACCAACCTGTCCAACCTGGTGCCCGAGGTCTTGCAGAACGGCCTGGGTTGGGCCGATCTGGGCAAGGTGCGCGCGCAGGCTGATTTGGTGGTGAAGTACGCTGCGGGCCAGGGCGCCAAGGTGCCCGAAATCGGTACGCTGTTCACCAACCAGTTCAGCGGCAAGATCAAGCTCAGCGAGGCCGAGGTGGCCACCGCCCGGCGCTTGGTCGAGCCCTTCCGCAAGTACGTCGCCTGAACGTGGAAGGCGCCTTCATCGCCGCCCGGGCTGCAGGCAAGACCTACACCACCCGCAGCGGGCCGCTGCACGCCGTCCACGAGGCCAGCTTTGAAGCCAGCCAGGGCCAGTTCATCTCGCTGCTTGGCCCCAGTGGCTGCGGCAAGAGCACGCTGCTGATGATGCTGGCCGGTCTGGAGTTGCCCACGTCGGGCGAGCTGCGCTTGGCGGGTGAAACCGTGACCGGGCCGCGTCGCGACACCGGCATCATCTTCCAGGACGCCACGCTCCTGCCCTGGAAGTCGGTGCTGGAGAACGTGTTGTTTCCCATCGAGATCCTCAAGCTGCCCAAGGAGCAGTACCGCGGACGGGCCATGGAGTTGCTGCAACGGGTGGGCCTCGATGGCTTCGAGCACAAGAGGCCGCATGAGCTGTCAGGCGGCATGCGTCAGCGCGTGGCCATCTGCCGGGCCTTGGCCCACGACCCCCAGGTGCTTCTCATGGACGAGCCGTTCAGCGCGCTGGACGCGATCACGCGCGACCAGATGAATGTGGCCCTCTCCGAAATGCTGGAGCGTTACCGCAAGACGGTGATCTTCGTCACCCACAGCATTCGCGAGGCGGTCTACCTGTCCGATCGCGTCCTGGTCATGGGGGGGCGGCCCTCGTCGATCATGCTGGACCTGACGATCGACTTCCCGCGGCCGCGCCGCTTCGAGATCGAGGAGACGGCCGAGTTTGGCGCCTACTGCCGCACCTTGCGGCTGAGCATCGAGAAGGGCCATGCGCGTACCCCGATGGCCGGGGCTGCGCACTCAGGGGCGCCAGCATGAGCGCGCCTTCGGGCTCTCGCCTGGGAGTGGGCACCGAGACCGGCGCACTGATCGGCGGGCGTGCCGCCAGCACGGCGCTGGTGGGCGCACGCAGCGTGGTGCTTCCCCTGCTGCTGGCCTGCGCGGTGCTGCTGCTGTGGGAGCTTGGGGTGCGTTTGGGCGGCGTGCCGGAGGTCATCCTGCCTGCCCCCACCCGCATTTTGGCCATCGTGCTGGACAAGCGCGACATCCTGCTGCGCCACGCCTGGCCCACCATCCTGGAGTCGGCCGGCGGCTTTGTGCTGTCCAGCTTGCTGGGCATAGGGCTGGCGATCCTGCTGAGCTATTCGCGCCTGGCGCGTGAGGCCCTGTACCCGAACCTGGTGTTCTTCCAGCTCATTCCCAAGATCGCGCTGGCGCCCCTGTTCATCATCTGGCTTGGCATTGGCAGCGAGTCGCGTCTGGCCTTCGCTGTCTTCATCAGCTTCTTTCCCATCGTGATCTCGACCCTGGCCGGCTTCTCCAGCGTCGACCCGAACATGGTGCGGCTGTGCCGCTCGCTGACGGCCACCGAGTGGCAGGTCTTCAGCAGCGTGAAGTTCCCGAGCGCGCTGCCTTACATCTTCAGCGGCATGAAGGTGGCCATGACGCTGGCCATCATCGGGGTGATCATCGGCGAGTTCATCACGGCGCAGCAGGGGCTGGGTTACCTGATCGTCTTCGCAACTGCGCGCGCCGACACGGTGGTGGCGATGGCTTCGATCGCGGTGCTGTGTGCAGGCGGCCTGTTGCTCTATGGCGTGGTGGCCGCCGCCGAGGCGCTGGCCAACCGCTTCTACTGGGTGCCAGGCGGCTGACCTGTCGCTGGCCCCTACCGTTTCACTCGTCAACAAGGAAACCCGCATGGATCTGCAACTGGCTGGCAAGACCGTCCTCGTGACCGGTGCCTCCAAGGGCATCGGTCTGGCCACGGCCCGAGCCTTTGCGCAGGAGGGCTGTCACCTGCACCTGGCCGCACGCTCGGCCGACGCTTTGGAAGCCGCGCGCGTTGAACTGACCGCGGCCTACGGCGTGCAGGTGCACCTCCATGTCATGGACCTGTCCGTCTCCGAGAACCTGGTGGCGCTGGCGCAGCGTGCCGGGGAGGCCGACATCCTCATCAACAACGCCGGTGAGGTGCCTTCTGGCCCCATAGAGGCGCTGAGCGAGGCGGACTGGCGGCGGGGTTACGACCTCAAGCTGTTCGGCTATATCGGGCTGACGCGCGAGATGTACGCGCGCATGAAGGCGCGAGGCAGCGGCGTGATCATCAATGACATCGGCAACTCGGGCGAAAACTGGGATGCCAACTACATCGCCGGCAGCACCGGCAACGCCGCCTTGATGTCCTTCACCAAGGCGCTTGGTGGCCAGAGTCTGGATTTCGGTGTGCGCGTGCTGGGGGTCAACCCGGGCCCGGTCGAGACCGAGCGCATGATCAAGATCAACCGGCGGCGCGCGCTGGATCTCTACGGTGATGCCGAGCGCCACCAGGAGCTGCGCGCCCTCTACCCGGGTGGGCGGCCGGCCACGGCTGGCGAGGTGGCCGACCTGATGGTGTTCCTGGCTTCACCGCGCGCGGCCTACATCACTGGCACGGTGGTGACCATCGACGGCGGGATCGCCTCGCGGGGCTCCATCATCAAGTCGCGGACCTGACACCATGCGCGGCTTCGACCTTCGCAACCGTCACTTCGACGGCCTGGTGAACACCCCCGGGCTGATGTGGCTGGGACAGAACACCAACCACCTGTCACCCCACCCCGCAGTGACCGAGGCCATGATCGCCTCCATCCGGGCCGAGGAGTACCACGCCTATGCCCCCCCAGCCGGGCTGGAGGAGCTGCGCGAGCTGATCCTGCAGGACCTGGGCCTCGATCCAGCGCAGGCCTCGGTGCTGGTGACCGACGGGGCCGTGGAGGCCCTGTACACCGCCTGTCGAGACCTGAGCGTGCCGGGGGGCACTTTCGTCACCACCGATCCGGGCTGGAAGTGGCCCATGGCCTTCGCCAAGGCCAGTGGTGCCAGCGTGGTGGAAATCCCCATCTACAAGCCAGAGAACGGCTACAAGCTCACCGTGGACCAGTTGGCCGCAGCAGTGGACGAGCGCACGCGCATCATCTACCTGGTCGACCCGAACAATCCGCTGGGTACTTGTCACACCGCCGAGGAGATTGGTGCCTTCACCGACATCGCGCGCCGGCATGGGGCCTACTTCGTGCACGATTGCACCTACCGCCACTTTGCCGATGCTCATTCGCTGGCGGCCCATTGCTACCCCGAGCGCACGATCACCATCTACAGCTTCTCCAAGTGGTTGGGGCTTGCCGGCATGCGGCTGGGCGCGCTGGTGGCGCACCCCGATGTGTTGGAGCGGCTGGCCATGGCCCCCCCCAACAACCTGGGCAGCAATATCGTGTCGCAGCGCGGGGCGATCGCCGGCTTGAGGCATCGCGAAGCCTGGTTTCCCCAAGTCAACCAGTGCCAGCGCCGCAACCAGGCCGAGATCGTGCGGGCAGCGGCTTCGGTGCCCGGGCTGGAAGTGGTGAACTACCCTTCGCAAGCCAACCTGTTGGTGATGGAGTGCGTGGGCGCCGGGATCACCCCCGAAGCCCTGTGCCAAGCCTATCGCGAGGAAGGCATCATGATCCGGCAGGGCACCTACCACACGGCCACGTTCGGACACCGCTTCGTCAAGATCAGCACCACCGTACCGCCGGCCTGGGCCGACCGTTTCTGCGAGCTCCTGCCTTCACGCGTCGAGCGTGCGCGGCAGCTCAAGGACCTCCCGGCGCTGTTCTAGTCCCGCAGCAGGAGACCCCCATGCCCTTTGCCACCGCCGCCGACGGCGTGAAGTTGTACTTCGAGGAGGCCGGCAGCGGCACGCCCATCGTGTTCGTGCATGAGTTTGGGGGTGACCACCGCAGCTGGGAGCCTCAGATGCGGCACTTTGCGCGCCGCCATCGCTGCATCACCTATGCGGCGCGGGGTTACCCGCCCTCGGACGTGCCCACGGAGGTGGCGGCCTATTCGCAGCGCATCGCGGCCACTGACATTCTGGCGGTCATGGACGGTGCAGGGGTGGACCGCGCCCATGTGGTCGGCCTGTCCATGGGCGGCTTTGCCGTGCTGCACCTTGGTCTGATCGCGCCAGCACGTGCGCTCTCGCTGACAGTGGCGGGGGCGGGTTACGGGGCCGAGAAGCAGCACGAGGCCTACTTCCGTGACGTCTCGCTCGAAGTGGCGCGCCAGTTCGAGGCGCAGGGCAGCCATCAGTTCGCCAAGACCTATGCCCTGGGGGCCTCCCGGGTGCAGTTCCAGAACAAGGACCCCCGCGGTTGGGCCGAGTTTGCCCAGCAGCTCGGCGAGCATGACGCCGTGGGGAGCGCCAACACCATGCGAGGCGTGCAGGCCACGCGGCCTTCGCTGTACGACCTCGAGGCGAGCCTGGCAGCGCTGGCCGTGCCCACGCTCGTGATCGTCGGAGATGAGGACGACCACTGCCTGCAGCCTGGCCTGTTCCTCAAGCGCACCATTCCGGCCTGCGGGTTGTTGGTGTTGCCCAAGGTCGGTCACACCCTGAACCTGGAGGTTCCCGAGCGCTTCAACAGCTTCCTGGGCGAGTTCGTCGCCACGGTCGAGGCTGGACGTTGGCTGCCACGCGACGCGCGCGCGGTCCCGGCACAGATCATGAAGACCTCGTGAGCGTGACGGCCGCGGCCCGCGTGGATGCGCGCCGCCTGTGGCAGCGCCATGAGGCGATGGCACGCCATGGCGCCACGGCGGCGGGGGGGGTCAACCGCCAGGCCTTGTCGGTGCAGGAGGCGCAGGCCTGGCAACTGCTGATCGGCTGGGGCCGCGAGCTGGGCCTGATGCCGGCGACCGATGCCGTGGGCAACCTCTTTTTGCGCTTGCCGGGGCGCGACCCGCTGGCCGCGCCCGTGCTCACGGGCTCCCACCTGGACAGCCAGCCCACGGGCGGCCGCTTCGACGGTGTTTACGGTGTGTTGGCCGGCCTTGAGGCGGTGCAGGCCTTGCAGGAGGCGGCGCATGTGCCGGCCCGGCCCATCGACATCGTGGCGTGGATGAACGAGGAGGGCTCGCGCTTCGCACCCGGGATGATGGGCTCCAGTGTTTTCTCTGGAGCGCGCGGCCTGCAGGAGGTGCTGGCAGTGACCGACGCCGACGGCGTGGCGGTGGCCGAGGCCCTGGCCGACCACGCGGCGGCCTTCGCCGACCTGCCCTGCTGGCCGCTGCAGCGCCCGGTCCACGCCTATCTGGAGGCGCACATTGAACAAGGCCCCTTGCTGGAGCGGGAGGGTTTGAGCGTGGGCATCGTCACCGGCATCCAGGGCAAGCGCACCTTCAGCGTCACCGTGGCTGGCCAGGAGGCGCATGCCGGCACCACCCCGAGCAGCCAGCGCCAGGACGCGCTGCTGGCTGCCGTGCGCATCATCTCGGGCCTGGTGGCCTGGTGTCATGACCCGCAGGACCTGGTCCGCTTCACGGTGGGCCGGCTGGACGTGCTACCGAATGCGCCGTCGGTGGTGCCGGCCTCGGTGCGCTTCTCGATCGACCTGCGCCACCCCGATTCGCAGCGGCTGTGCCACCTGGGCGACGGCATCTTGGCCGTGTGTGAGGCGCAGGCTGGGCCTTGCCGGGTGACCGTGACCGAACTCAGCAATGCCCAGTCGCTAGAGTTCCCGGCGTCCATCCGCCAACTGCTGAGCGCCTGCGCCGATGACTTGCAGATCAGTCACATGGACATACTGTCGGCGGCCGGGCATGACGCACGCTACCTGCATGAGGTTTGTCCCACGGGCATGATCTTCGTGCCCTGCAAGGGGGGGGTCAGCCACAACGAGGCCGAGTCGGCCACGGCGTCCGACCTCGCTGCGGGAGCCCGCGTGCTCACGCAGGCGCTGGTGGCCCTGACCCGGTGATCCGCTGATCCAGGCTGTCCCTGATGCCGAACCAGGGCAGGCTGTGCCGGCAGCTCAGTCGGTAAAGGGTCGTGCTTGTCTCGGCCTCAGACAGCGCTTGTGGTCCCGGGGCAGGACAGAACCAGATCGTCCCTGCCGGGTCCGCGGGTATTCACGGACCCCTGCCGGCCGGTGGGGCTCCGGCGTCTGGCTACCATCGTCACAATTCCGTCACATCATCTGGAGCCCCCCATGAAGAAGACCCTGCTGGCCCTGGCCGTGATGGCCGCCACCGCTGCCACCTTGCCCGCCGCCGCTCAGGACGCCGGGCAGATCAACGTGATCTGCTCGGTGCAGGCCGAGTGGTGCAACCTGATGCAGACGGTGTACTCGCGCACCACGGGCGTCAAGGTCAACATGTCGCTCAAGGGCTCGGGTGAGGCGCTGGCGCAGTTGATCGCCGAGCGCGCCAACCCCAAGACCGACGTCTGGTTCGGCGGCACGGGCGACCCGCACCTGCAGGCCGCCGAGCAAGACCTGACGCTGGAGTACAAGAGCGCGTCATTGCCGCAACTGCACGCCTGGGCCCAGCAGCAGGCCACGCAGAGCAAGTTCCGCACGGTGGGCATCTACTCCGGCCCGCTGGGCTTTGGCTACAACCCCGAACTGCTGGCCAAGAAGAAGCTGCCCGTGCCCAAAACCTGGAACGACCTGCTCAAGCCCGAGTACAAGGGCGAGATCCAGGTGGCCAACCCGGCCTCCAGCGGCACGGCCTACACCATGGTGGCCACGTTGGTGCAGCTGATGGGCGAGGACAAGGCCTTCGATTACATGAAGAAGCTGCACCGCAACATCAGCCAGTACACCCGCTCGGGCACGGCCCCCATCAAGGCGGTGGCGCGCGGCGAGACCTCGGTGTCCATCAGCTTCGTGCATGACGGCCCGGGCGAGAAGATGCAGGGCTTCCCGGTGGAAACCATCACCCCCAGCGACGGCACGGGCGCCGAGATCGGCTCCATGAGCCTCATCAAGGGCGCGCGCAATCTGGAGGCGGCCAAGAAGTTCTACGAATGGTCGCTCACGGCCTCCGCGCAGGAAATGGGCGCGGCGGCCAAGCAGTTCCAGTTGCCGTCCAACAAGAGCGCCAAGGTCGACCCGCGCGTGCCGGACTTCAAGAAGATCAAGTTCATCGACTATGACTATGCCAAGTACGGCTCGTCGGCCGAGCGCCGGCGCCTGATCGGCAAGTGGGAGAAGGACGTCAACTCGCTGCCGCGTTGATGACGCGTACTGCGGGGCGCGGACCGTCCTGGGGCTTGCGCCTGTGCTGAGCCGGCGCGCCCAGTCCGCGCAGCGGGCCATCAGGGCTTGGGCGGTGCTGGGCCTGCTGGCCTGCGTGTTGCTGCCCTGGTACTTTCCGCAGGACCTGCGGCTGGCGGCTGCGCTGCGCGGCGTGTGGGGCGGCGAATCCACCGCTGCCGCGTGGGTGCAGGCGGTGCAGCATGGCCGCACCTGGTTGGGGGCGGCCATCGGGGCGCTGATGCTGGCGCTGGCTGCCGCCTTCATGCCGCCCGGGCGCGCGCAGGGCCGGGTGTTGGTGGCGGCCTCAGCGGTGGGTCTGCTGGCGGTGCTGGGCGGCGGCTTCGCCATCGGGCTGCGGGGCTGGAGTTTCGACATCCTCAACGCGTGGTTCGGCGCGCTGCCGCGCGGCCAGATCGGCCTGGGCCTGGGCGGCGCCGTCACGCTGCTCAGCCTGCTGATGCTGCTGGGCGCCGGTCTGGCGCGGCTCGGGCGCTTTCGCGGCGACTTGTTCGTTGCCGGCGCGGTAGTGCTGTGCTCGGGGCTGTTGCTGCTGTTCGTGGCCTTGCCGGTGGCGCGCAGCCTTTCTGGCGCATTGCTTGACGAGGCCGGAGCCTGGTCCCCGCCAGCCCTGGTGGAGCGCCTGGCGCATGAACGCGTCTGGGGCCTGTCCTGCCTGGCCGGCGGGGTGCGCTGCGGCGTGGCCTGGAACACGCTCTTCCTGGCGCTGCTCACGGCCGCGGGGACCACTGTCATGGGCACACTCATCGCGCTGTACGCCGAGCGCGGCAGCGCGCGGCTGCGCAAGCCGCTGAACGTGTTGGCGCTGCTGCCCATCATCACGCCGCCCTTTGTCGTAGGGCTGGGACTGATCCTGCTGTTCGGCCGGGCCGGCCTGGCCAACCAGTTCCTGGAGTGGGCCTTCGGCATCCCGCCCACGCGCTGGTTCTATGGCCTGCTGGGGGTGTGGCTGGCGCAGATGTTCGCCTTCACGCCCATCGCCTTCATGATCATGCGCGGCGTGGTGCAGGGCATCTCACCCAGCCTGGAAGAGGCTGCGCAGACGCTGCGCGCCTCGCGCCTTCGCACCTTCATGACGGTGACGCTGCCGCTGCTCAAGCCCGGGCTGGCGAACGCCTTCCTGGTGGGCTTCATCGAGAGCATCGCCGACTTCGGCAACCCCATCATCGTGGGCGGCCAGTACGCGGTGCTGTCCACCGACATCTTCTTTGCCATCGTCGGCGCGCAGTACGACCAGGGCCGTGCCGCCTCGCTGGCCCTGGTGCTCACGGGCTTTGCGCTGGCGGTGTTCTTCCTGCAGCAGCGGGTGCTCGGGCGGGCGAACTACACCACGGTGTCGGGCAAAGGTGACGCCGGCGTGGCCATGGCCTTGCCCGACGGCGTGCGCCGGCTGTGCCTGGCCACGGCCGGGCCCTGGCTGTTGTTCACGGTGGTGGTGTATGTCTTCGCCTTCATCGGCGGTTTTGTGCAGACCTGGGGGCGCGACTACACGCCCACGCTGGCGCACTTCCGCACCGCGTTCGACCTGCAATGGGGCACGCACGGGCTGGTCTGGGCGGGCACGGCCTGGAACTCGCTGTTCACCACGGTCAAGCTGGCGGCCATCGCTGCGCCGCTGTGCGCGGGCCTGGGGCTCTTGATCAGCTGGCTGCTGGCGCGCACGCAGTTCGCGGGGCAGCGTGCCTTCGAGTTCTCGGCCTTGCTGGCGTTCGCCATCCCCGGCACGGTGCTGGGCGTGAGTTACATCCTGGCCTTCAACGTGCCGCCCTTCGAGCTCACGGGTACCGGCATCATCATCGTGCTGTGTTTCATCTTCCGCAACCTGCCGGTGGGGGTGCGCGCTGGCACCGCCAGCTTCAAGCAGCTGGACAAGTCGCTGGACGAAGCCAGCACCATGCTGCGCGCCGGCACCGCCACCACGCTGCGCCGCGTGGTGCTGCCGCTGCTCAAGCCCGCGCTGGTGGCGGCCCTGGTCTACAGCTTCGTGCGCAGCATGACCACGGTGTCGGCGGTGATCTTCCTGGTCACCGCGGAGTACGAGCTCGCCACCACCTACATCATCGGCCGCGTGGGCAATGGCGACTACGGCGTGGCGCTGGCCTACTGCACGGTGCTGATCGTGCTGATGTCGCTGGCCACGGCGTTGATCCAGTTCCTGGTGGGTGAACGCCAGCTGGGCCGGCGCGCGGTGGCGGCGCATTGAGCATGCCCTGCTCACCACCCGGGCCCACCGCTGCAAGACCTGGCTGACCTTCGACAAGCCCCCAATCCCCTGAAAGCCTCGCCATGAGTTCCATCGGCATCGAGTTCCGCCAGGTCACCAAGCGCTATGGCGACGCCAACTCGCCCCTGGTGGTCAAGGGCATCGACCTGCAGGTTCCCAAGGGCACGCTGACCACCATCCTCGGCCCCTCGGGTTGCGGCAAGACCACCTCGCTGCGCATGATCGCCGGGCTGGAGTCGCCCACCGCGGGCACCATCCTCATCGACGGGCAGGACGTCACCACGCTGGGCCCCGCGGAGCGCAACGTCAGCATGGTGTTCCAGAGCTACGCGCTGTTCCCGCACATGAACGTGATCGAGAACGTGGGCTACGGCCTGTCGGTGCAGGGCCTGTCGCGCGACACCACGGCGCAGCGCGCCCGCGCGGCCATGGAACTGGTGGGCCTGGCCGGCTTCGAGCAGCGCCTGCCGAGCGAGTTGTCGGGCGGCCAGCAGCAGCGCGTGGCGGTGGCGCGCTCGCTGGTGCTGGAACCCAGCGTGCTGCTGTTCGATGAGCCGCTGTCCAACCTGGACGCCCGCCTGCGCCGCAGCATGCGCGAGGAGATCCGCGCCTTGCAGCAGCGCCTGCAGCTGACCGTGGCCTATGTCACGCATGACCAGAGTGAGGCCCTGGCCGTGAGCGACCAGATCATCGTCATGGACGCCGGCCTCATCGCCCAGGCTGGCACCCCGCGCCAGCTCTACGAGCAACCCGCCACCGAGTTCGTAGCGGGTTTCATGGGCGAGGCCATGCGCTTCGAGGCCGTGGTGGACGAGACCGGGCAGGTGCGTCTGGGGCCGCTGCGCTTTGCCCCGCGCCGGCCGGTGGCGCCGGGCCCCGTGCGCGTGGCGGTGCGGCCCGAGGCCTGGCAGGTGGCGGCCCGGTCAGGGGACTCGGCCCCGGATGCCCAGGCGGGTGCCCTGCCCGGCACCCTTCGCAAGATGGCCTACCTCGGCAGCTTCCTGGAACTCGCCGTGGACACGCCGCTGGGCGAGGTGTTCGTCGTCTCCGCGGAGGTGGACCAACCCTGGCAACTGGGAGACGCGTTGCTGCTGCGCCTGGGCAGCCACGGGGTGTCGGTGGTGGCGGGCTGAAGTCCCGACAGCTCTACCGGGAACCGGGAGGCTTCAGCCCCGCGACTGCCCACCGCCCCGCACCTCCACCCACAGCAGGTACAGCCCGCCGGCCACCACCACGGCGGCCTGCGTTGATCCAGGTTGCCATGGGACTTTCGCAGGCATGAGAATCGGCACCATGTCTTCGAGCGAAACCCAGGCCCTTCAGGAAGAGGCCACCCGACTGCGACGTGAGCTTCAGCAGGCGCTGGCACGGCAAGCTGCGACGGCCGAGGTGCTGCAAATCGTCAGCCGCACGCGCAACGAGACCGAGCCTGTTCTGGATGCGATCGCCAGCGCATCGCGTGAGCTGTGCTCAGCTTTAGACGCCACCGTTCTCTTGAGAGATGGAGACACACTGAGGCTCGGCGCGTACCGTGGCGGGCTCCAGTTCGATAGGAGCCGCCTGCCGGTGACGCGTGATTACGTCGCCGGCCGGTGCGTGGTCGACGCCGTGGTGGTGCAGTGCGCCGACCTGCTCGAAGCACAGGAAGACTATCCGCTGGGTGGGGAACTCGCTCGCCGCATGGGGTTCAGAACCGCCATGGCGGTGCCACTGATGCGTGAAACCCAGGCCATCGGATGCATCATGGTGCGCCAGGACCGGGTGCAGCCCTTCGACGCACAGCAGCGGGAAGTCTTGAAGACCTTCGCTGACCAGGCCGTGATCGCCATCGAGAACGCGCGGCTGTTTCAGGAAGTCCGGGCCGCGACCCGGGACCTTTCGGAAGCCTTGAAGCGCCAGACTGCCACGGCCGAGGTGTTGCAGGTTATGAGCCACCTGAAGGCTGATCTGACTCCCGTTGTCGAGGCCATCATCGCCCACTGCTTTCAACTCATCCCGGATCTGGACGTGGTCCAGGTCGAGCAAGTCGTTGAAGAGCAGGTACACCTTCTTGACGTTCGCTTGGGGCCTGAGGTGAAGGCTGATCAGGCTGGTGGCATGGCAGGGGTTATTCGAAGCCTGTTCCCCTTTCCAGTCCGAGGTGCTCCGCATGAACAGGCATTGATCAGCGGTCGCTCGGTTCAGTACCGGGACGTGCTGCATGACGAGGGGGTGGCGCGCGACATTCGCAACTTCGCGCGACGCATGGGCCATGGCTACTCCCTGTTGGTGGTGCCGATGCGTGGTTTCGAGCGGACCGTTGGCGCCATCGTCGTGACCCGAAGACGCACCGAAGGGTTCCATGCCAAGGAGGTGTCCCTGCTGGAAGCTTTCGCGGGCCAAGCTGCAATCGCCATCCAGAATACGGAACTGTTTCTTCAGACGCAGGAGTCGCGCCAGCAGGCTGAGGAAGCCCGCGCGCAGGCCGAAGCCGCCAACGAGGCCAAGAGTGCGTTCCTGGCCACGATGAGTCACGAGATCCGCACGCCGATGAATGCGGTGATTGGCATGAGCGGGCTGCTGCTGGACACCGAGCTGACCGACGAGCAACGCGACTACGCCACCACCATCCGGGACTCGGGTGACTCGCTGCTGACCATCATCAACGACATCCTGGACTTCTCCAAGATCGAGGCCGGGCGGATGGATCTGGAGGAGCAGCCCTTTGACCTGCGCGAGTGCGTGGAGTCGGCGCTGGACCTGATCGGCCCCCGGGCCGCACAGAAGCACCTGGACCTGGCCTACCAGTTCGAGGGTGAGGTGCCTGCGGCCATCCGGGGTGACGTCACGCGCCTGCGCCAGATCCTGCTGAACTTGTTGGCCAACGCGGTGAAGTTCACTGAAGCCGGCGAGGTGGTGCTGACGGTGCGCGTGCAGGGCGACGAGCAGGCTGGCGAAGGCAGCCAGTTGCACTTCACGGTGCGTGACACGGGCATTGGCCTGAGCAGTGAAGGCCTGTCTCGGTTGTTCCAGAAGTTCAGCCAGGCCGACAGCAGCACCACCCGCAAGTACGGCGGCACGGGCCTGGGGCTGGCGATCAGCAGGCTGCTGGCCGAGCTGTTGGATGGGTCGATGTGGGCCGAGAGCGCGGGCCCGGGTGCTGGGGCCAGCTTCCACTTCACCATCGCCAACAAGCCCACGGCCCTGCCTGAGGGAAGGCGGCGTCAGCTCATTGGCGAGCAACCGGCCCTGGCGGGCAAGCGCATCCTGGTGGTGGATGACAACGCGACGAACCGCCGCATCCTGGCGCTGCAGAGCGCCAAGTGGGGCATGGCGGTGCAGGACACCGAGTTCCCGGCGCAGGCGCTCGAGTGGCTCAGCCGGGAGGCCTTCGATCTGGCGATCCTGGACATGCACATGCCCGAGCTGGATGGCGTTGCGCTGGCCCGGGCGATCCGCAAGGCAGGCCACAGCCTGCCGCTGGTGCTGTTCAGCAGCCTGGGGCGCAAGGAGACCGTGGACGGCGTCTTTGCGGCCACGCTGGCCAAGCCACTTCGGCAGAGCCAGTTGTTCGATGCGCTGGTGGGGCTGCTGGGGCCGGTAGCAGGGCCCGGGCCTGCCAAGGCTGCCGTCAAGCCGAAGACGGACGCGCAGATGGCGCAGCGCCACCCGCTGCGCATTCTGCTGGCCGAGGACAACGCGGTGAACCAGAAACTGGCCTTGAGGCTGCTGCAGCAGATGGGTTACCGCGCGGACGTGGCCGGCAACGGGTTGGAAGCGGTGCAATCGGTGCAGCGCCAGGCCTACGACGTGGTGCTGATGGATGTGCAGATGCCGGAGATGGACGGGCTGGAGGCCACGCGGCGCATACGCGGCGAAGGCACGCCGCACGGGCAGCCGCGCATCATTGCCATGACAGCCAACGCGATGCAGGGTGATCGCGAGGCCTGCCTGGCTGCGGGCATGGACGACTACGTGACCAAGCCCATACGGGTGGATGCGCTGGTCGATGCGCTGATGGCGGCATCCAATGGCGTGGCGGAGAAGCGATGAGTCCTGTGGAGCAGAGAACCCTGAGTGGAGCAACCCACGTGACCGAAACCCCGACGCAGAGCGTGGCTGACCTGGCCCGTGCCGGCCGCCATGCCGACGCCGTGCAGGCCGCCACCACCGCGCTGGCCGCGCCCGGCCTGCCGGCGGCCGAACGGCACGCCCTGCTGGACCAGCGCATCCACAGCCTGGTGGCGCTGTGCGAACTGCCGCGTGCGCTGGCCGATGCACAAACACAGTTGGCGCTGGCTGAGCAGACGCATGCGCGTTCGCGGGCGCAGGCCCCGCGCGCGGGCGCCCTTTGCAATCTGGCGCTGGTGCAGACGCGTCAGGAGTACAACGCGCAGGCCCTGCAGACGGCTGAGGGCGCCCTGCAGGCCGCCCAGTTGGCACCCGCAGCCCAGCGCTCGGCGCTGGTGGCGCTGGCCTTGCTGCGCCAGGCCACGGCAGCGCTGAGTATCGACCCCGCACTGGCCGCGCGCAGCGCTGCCGACGCCGCAGAGCGGTTCGAAGCCCTGGGCGATGCCGCGCATCAAGGCCACGCCCTGCGCGTGCTGGCCCACCTGAAGCTGGCCGAAGCCGACACCCCTGAGCACCGCGCACTGGCCGAGCAGGCCGTGGCGCTGGCGCGGCAAGCAGGTGACGCCAGCGGCCTGGCGCGCGCCCTCATCACGCGCGACCAGGGTGACGACGACCTGGCCGTGCGCGTGCGCGGCTTACACGAAGCGCACCGCGTGGCACGTGACGCGGGCGTCATCGCCTCGCAAGCCGGGGCCGAACACAACCTGTGTCTGACCTATGCCCGGCTGGGCCTGTGGCGCCGCGCGCGCCGCCTCATGCTGCACTCCATCGCGCTGCGCGAGCCCGGTTTGACCGATGCAGCGCGGGTCAACGTCTGGGGCATTGCCAGCACGATGGCGCGTGCCTGCGGCGACCACGAAGCCGCGCACGCCGCCACCGAGCGGTCGCTTCGAGCACACGCAAACGAGCCGAACCTGCGCAACGAGGTGTTTGTCCACTGGTTCGAAGCCCTCGACCAGCCGCGCAAAGCGCTGACGCTGTTTCGACGCCTGGCCCGCCAAGTTCACGGCTGGGCGCTGCCCAACGTGTTGCGCGACCTATCGCAGGTCGAACTGGCCGCCGGCAACACCTCTGCGGCGCTACGCGCCACCACGAAATCAACGCAGTTGCAGCAGCAACGCAAGGGCCGTCTCGGGGGCGGCACGGTGTCCGACGCAGCTCTCTGGTGGGCGCATCACCGTGCGCTGCTTGCCAACAGCCGGCCGCAGCCGGCCTTTGAGGCGCTGGCCACCGCCTACGCCCTGCTGGTGCAAGGCGTGCGCCCGCTCAGCGACGAAGGCCTGCGCCGCAGCTACCTGCAGCAGAGCTTGAGCGAGCACGCTGACCTGCTGCGCGCCTGGGTGGCGGCAGCGCGCGCCGCTGCGCTGCCGCCAGAGCGCTTTACCGCCCACCTGCATGGCGCCATGAGCCTGCAGGAAAGCGTGCAGCGCCTGGTCGACACCGGCCTGCGCCTCAACGAGCCCGAGACCTCGGCCGCGCTGCTGGAGTTCGTCATCGAAGAAGTGGCCGAGCTGCTGGGCGCACGGCGCGTGCTGCTGGTGCTGGAAGCCCCTGCCGACGGCAGCGCAAGCGCCACCATCGCCGGCGCGCAAGTGCCCGAGGGCGAATCGGCCACCGATCTGCTGGACGCCATCACCCCCTGGCTTGATGAAGCTCGCCGCACCCGCACGCTCAGCCTGCGCCACGGCCCTGAACTCGAGGCGGGTGCCGAAGAGATCGACCAGCGCAGCTGCCTGGTGGCGCCCATGGTCGTCCAGCAGCAACTGCTGGGCTTCGTCTACGCCGACCTCGACGGCCTGTTCGGCCGCTTCCATGACACCGACTGCCACCTGCTGGCCACCTTGGTCGCGCAGGCGGCCGTGGCGCTGACCAACCTGCGCACGCAGGAAGGGTTGGAACGCCAGGTAGCCGAGCGCACGGCAGCAGCCGAGCAGCGCGCGGCCGAGCTGTCCTGCATCAACACTGTGCAAAAGGCGCTGGCCAGCGAGTTAAGTCTGCAGGGTGTGTATGACGCGGTGGGCATGAAGCTGCGAGAAGTTTTTCCAGGTTTCGGCGTCAGCATCCGTCGCTACGACGCAACCGCGAATCTGATGCACTTTCCGTTCATGTGGCGCGAAGAAGATCACAGGTCACAACAGATCAAACCCGTTCCGCTGCTGGGCGTGGGTGCCGAGGTGGTGCGCACGCGCAGGACGCTTCTGATCAACCACGACGCTGAGGCAGCTATGTCGCGGTTGGGATCCACGCCCTTGGTGGACACGTTCCCCAAGTCGCTGCTGGTGGTGCCGATGTTCGCCGCTGATCAGGTGGTGGGCATGCTCATACTCCATCACCGCTCCCGCGAGAAGGCTTTCAGAGAGTCCGATGTGCGCCTGCTGGAAACCATCGCTGCAAGCATGAGCGTGGCGCTGGAGAACGCCCGCCTGTTCGACGCAACGCAAATGCTGTTGAAGGAAACCGAAGCCCGCAATGCCGAGCTGGCGGTGATCAACGCGGTGCAGCAGGCCGTGGCCACCAAGCTCGACATGCAAGGCATTTTCGACGCGGTGGGTGAGCAGATCAGCGCGGCTTTCGGTCACTCAAAGGACGTCGAGATCCGCGTGCTGGACCGGGCGGCGGGGCTGGTGAATAGGGCATTCGTGGTGCATCGCGGCCAGCGCCAGCGTCTCGCGCCGTATCCGTTCCACGGATTCTTTGCCCACGTGGTGCAAACCGAGCGTACGCTCTGGATCAACCGCGACCTGCAGGCACGGGCGGATGAGGTGGGCAGCCGTGGATCCGGCACCGAGGCGCGCCATCCCAAGTCGCTCGTGATCGTGCCGGTGTTCGTCGGAGGTACTGTTGAAACTGGGCTCGTGCTTTTCGACATGGACGCAGAGGACGCGTTCACCGATTCCGACGTGCGCCTGCTGGAGACCTTGGCGCGCACCATGGGCGCGGCGCTGGAGAACGTGCGCTTGTTCCGTGAAACCCAGGAGTCGCTCGAGCAGCAGACTGCCACCGCGGAGATCCTGCGGGTGATCAGCCAGTCGCCCACGGACGTCACGCCGGTGTTCAAGGCCATCGTCGCAGCGACGCTGCGGCTCGTCGACGGCGTCACCGGACACGTGACGCGCCTTGAAGGGGGCATGCTGCAGCTTGCTGCCGACAGCGTCACCGATGCGGCGGGCACCGAGGCGCTGCGGCGCCTGTATCCGATGCCGCTTGACCGGGCGCCGGCGGTCGAGGCACTGCGCCGGGGCGAAACGGTTGTATTCGATGCCGCCGACCCGCGCCTGCCCGAGGAGGTGCGCAAGGCGATTCTCACGCGCGGAGTGCTTAACGGCGCCTGTGTGCCGATGATGCGCAATGGCGCGCTGATCGGAACCATCGTCGCCAATCGCCGGGTCGTCGGCGGGATCGAGGAACGCCGACTCGGCCTGTTGCGTACGTTTGCCGATCAGGCCGTGATCGCCGTTGAGAACGCGCGCCTGTTCAACGAGGCGCAGGAAGCACGCGCCCAGGCCGAAGCCGCCAACGAAGCCAAGAGCGCGTTCCTGGCCACCATGAGCCACGAGATCCGCACGCCGATGAACGCGGTGATCGGCATGAGCGGGCTGCTGCTGGACACAGAGTTGACGGACGACCAGCGGGACTATGCGGGAACGATCCGCGATGCAGGCGACTCGCTGCTGACCATCATCAACGACATCCTGGACTTCTCCAAGATCGAGGCCGGGCGCATGGACATCGAGGCCCAGCCCTTCGACCTGCGCGAGTGCGTCGAATCGGCGTTGGACCTGATCGGCGGGCGCGCCGCCGAGAAGCACCTCGATATCGCCTACCAGTTCGAAGGCGAAGTGCCCCAGGCGATCCTGGGTGACGTGACGCGGTTGCGCCAGGTGTTGCTCAACCTTCTGTCCAACTCGGTAAAGTTCACCGAGCAGGGTGAAGTAGTGCTTAGCGCGCGCGTCGAGGGTGACGAGCAGACCGGAGAGGGCAGCCGGCTGCACTTCACCGTGCGAGACACCGGCATTGGCCTGAGCGAAAACGGCCTGAGCCGCCTGTTCCAGAAGTTCAGCCAGGCCGACAGCGGCACCACGCGCAAGTACGGTGGCACCGGTCTGGGCCTGGCCATCAGCAAGCTGCTGGCCGAGCTGATGGGCGGCACCATGTGGGCCGAGAGCGGCGGGCTGGGACAGGGCAGCACGTTCCACTTCACCATGGCCTGCAAGCCGACGGAACTGCCGGCGGGCACGCGGCGCCACTTCATCGGTGAGCAGCCTGCCCTGAAGGGCAAGCGCATCCTGGTGGTGGACGACAACGCCACCAACCGCCGCATCCTGGCGCTGCAGAGCGCCAAGTGGGGCATGGCTGTGCAGGACACCGAGTTCCCGGCGCAGGCGCTGGAGATGCTCAAGAAGGACGCCTACGACCTGGCCATCGTGGACATGCACATGCCCGAGATGGACGGCGCGACGCTGGCCAAGGCGATACGGGACGCCGGGCACGCGCTGCCGCTGGTGCTGTTCACCAGCCTGGGGCGCAAGGAGGCGGGTGACGGCCGATTTGCTGCCACGCTGGCCAAGCCGCTGCGGCAGAGCCAGTTGTTCGATGCGCTGGTGGGGCTGCTGGGGCCGGTAGCAGGGCCCGGGCCTGCCAAGGCTGCCGTCAAGCCGAAGACGGACGCGCAGATGGCGCAGCGCCACCCGCTGCGCATTCTGCTGGCCGAGGACAACGCGGTGAACCAGAAACTGGCCTTGAGGCTGCTGCAGCAGATGGGTTACCGCGCGGACGTGGCCGGCAACGGGTTGGAAGCGGTGCAATCGGTGCAGCGCCAGGCCTACGACGTGGTGCTGATGGATGTGCAGATGCCGGAGATGGACGGGCTGGAGGCCACGCGGCGCATACGCGGCGAAGGCACGCCGCACGGGCAGCCGCGCATCATTGCCATGACAGCCAACGCGATGCAGGGTGATCGCGAGGCCTGCCTGGCTGCGGGCATGGACGACTACGTGACCAAGCCCATACGGGTGGATGCGCTGGTGCAGGCACTGAACCAAGCGAGAGCACGTGAAGCTAGTTAGATTGACCAAACCAGGAAGCCCGACCTCCGCGCGGCTCGATCTGCTCGCGCAACTGCCGCTGCGCCTGGGCAAGGCGGCAAACGAGGCTGCGCTCGCCAAGGCCGCCGTCGCCGCAGCAATCCGGCTGCTGCGAGCGCAGCGCGTGTTCCTGGTGCTGCAAGCCGACGCCACGCCAGCGCGCATCGCGGCGTCGAAACTCCCCGCCGCGCAGAGCGCCGAAACCTTGCTTGCGGCCGTGACACCCTGGCTGGATGAAGCGCGCGCGACCGCAGCCAGCCGCCTGCGCCACGGCCCGGAGGGCGCAGAACGGATCGCCCAGCGCAGCTGCCTGGTAGCGCCACTGGTGGCGCCGCAGGGTGTGCTGGGCTGCCTGTATGCCGACATCGACGGCGCGCACGGCCGCTTCGAAGAGTCCGAGCGCGGCCTGCTGGCGGCACTCGCTGCGCAGGCCGCCGCGGCGCTGGCGCATCGGCGGGAGGTCGCCGCCGTGGCGCAGCGGGCCAAAGCGGCGTCGGACGAAGCGATGGCTGTTCAGGCAGCGCAAAGCGCCTCCGCCGAAGTGCTGCAGATCATCAGCAGCTCGGTGGCCGATGCCCAACCCGTGCTCGACAAGATCCTCGAAGGCTGCGCTCGCCTGTTCAGTGCGCAAAACCTGACTGTGATTCAGGTGGGTGAGGACGGGTTGTTGCACGCTGCGGCTACGCGCACGCTGGCCGCAGCCGACGGCCGGCCAGGCTGGAGCGCGGCGGACCTGGCTCTGCAGCGGGATCGAATGCGAGCGGTTTATCCGATGGAGCTGGCCGGCACGGGCACGGCCGCGGCAATCGCGGCCCGGCGCGTGCTCAATTTTCCCGATGTGCTCCATGGCGCGGACGTACCGCGCGGTGTGCGTGCGGTAGCGCTGGCCACGGGATTCAATTACTCGCTGGCGTTGGCGCCGCTGATGCAGGGCGAGCGCGGCATCGGCGCCATCGTCCTGGTGCGCCCGGCGCTGGGTGGCTTCACCGTCAAAGAGCAGGCGTTGCTCAAGACCTTCGCCGACCAGGCCGTGATCGCGATCCAGAACTCGCGGCAGTTCAATGAAACCCGGGAAGCCCTGGAGCGCCAGACCGCCAGCGCCGAGGTGCTGCAGATCATCAGCCGCTCGGTGGCTGACCCCCAGCCGCTGTTCGATGCCGTGGCATCGACTGCGAAGCGTCTTTTCAACGCCGTCTCGTCGGGTGTCACGCAGGTGGTGGGCGATGAACTGCACCTGCTGGCTGGAAGCGCGAGTTCGCCAGAGGGCGATGACGCCATACGGCGCCACTATCCCATCAAGATCGGGGCGGGAACGACCACCGCGGGCCGTGCGGCCAAGGAGCGCCGGCCGGTGTTCAGCGAAGACATGTTCAATGATGCGGCTGTGGGGCCCCGCGGTCGCGAGTTGGCGCGCATCCGAGGCTTTCGCAGCCAGCTGTCGGTGCCACTGTTGGCCGAGGGCAAGGCACTGGGCACCGTCAACGTGACCCGTGCCCAGCCGGGGCCGTTCTCAGCGACTGAGATCGAGTTGCTGCAGACCTTCGCAGACCAGGTGGTGATTGCCATCCAGAACGCGCGGCTGTTCCGTGAGACGCAGGAGGCCCGGGCCCAGGCCGAAGCCGCCAACGAAGCCAAGAGCGCGTTCCTGGCCACCATGAGCCACGAGATCCGCACGCCGATGAACGCGGTGATCGGCATGAGCGGGCTGCTGCTGGACACAGAGTTGACGGACGACCAGCGGGACTATGCGGGAACGATCCGCGATGCAGGCGACTCGCTGCTGACCATCATCAACGACATCCTGGACTTCTCCAAGATCGAGGCCGGGCGGATGGATCTGGAGGAGCAGCCCTTTGACCTGCGCGAGTGCATCGAGTCGGCACTGGAGCTGATCGGCCCGCGGGCCGCACAGAAGCGCCTGGACCTGACCTACGTGTTCGAGGGCGAGGTGCCGCAGGCGGTGGTGGGAGACGTGACGCGGCTGCGCCAGATCCTGCTGAACCTGCTGAGCAATGCGGTGAAGTTCACCGAGGCCGGCGAGGTGGTGCTGAGCGTGACGGCCACCCCTGAGGCGCAGGACACGTTCCGCCTGCACCTGACCGTGCGCGACACCGGCATCGGGCTGACCGAAGCAGGGCTGGCCAAGCTGTTCCAGAGCTTCAGCCAGGCAGACTCCAGCACCACGCGCAAGTACGGCGGCACGGGCCTGGGTCTGGCCATCAGCAAGCGCCTGGCCGAGCTGATGGGCGGCACGGTCTGGGCCGAGAGCGATGGGCCTGGGAAGGGATCGCGCTTCCACCTCACGCTGGTGGCACCGGTGGCGCAGGCCCTGCCTGCGGCGCGGTCCAGGCGCAGCGGCAAGGCCGCAGGCCAACCGCAACTGGACGCACAGATGGCGCAGCGCCACCCCTTGCGTATCTTGCTGGCCGAGGACAACGCGGTGAACCAGAAGCTTGCGCTGCGGCTGCTGCAGCAGATGGGCTACAGGGCCGACGTGGCGGCCAACGGCATCGAGGCCATCGAGGCGCTGCAGCGCCAGCCCTACGACGTGGTGTTGATGGATGTGCAGATGCCGGAGATGGACGGGCTGGAGGCCACGCGGCGTATCGTGCAGCGTTGGGGCGCCACGGAGCGACCGCGCATCCTGGCGATGACGGCCAACGCCATGCAGGGCGACCGCGAGGAGTGCCTGGCTGCGGGCATGGACGACTACATCACCAAGCCGATCCGCGTTGCGGCGCTGCAGCAGGCGCTGTTGGAATGTCGATCGCGTTCCACAATCCCGACAAGGGAGAACACAACATGAGCACCCCATTGCCTGTGATCGATGATAGCGTGCTCGATGAGCTGGGCGAAACCGCGGGCGAGGACTTCGTGGCCGAGTTGGTGGATACCTTCTTCGAAGAAGCGCCCGAGATGCTGGCTGCACTCCGGCAGGCCTTGAAGGCGGGCAATACCGAGAGCTTCAGGCGCAACGCTCACTCCCTCAAGACCAACGCTCACACCTTTGGTGCCATGGCGCTGGGGTCGCTGGCAAGGGAATTGGAGCTGGGGGGCCTGCCGGCCGATGACCACGGCATCGCGGTGCTGGAGGCCGCCTACGCGCAGGCCGCAGCCGCACTGAAGGAGCGCATTGGTGGCTGAGACCGGGGCCCGGCTGCTGCTGGCCGACGACAACAAGGTCAACCGGTTGCTGCTGGCGCGCAACCTGGAGTTGCTTGGCCACCATGTCCAAAAAGCCGAGAACGGGCGCATCGCGCTGGAGATGCTCAAGCGCGAACCCTTCGACCTGCTGCTGCTGGACATCGAGATGCCCGAGCTCGATGGTTTTGGGGTGCTGCAGCAGATGGCGGCCGACCCCGACTTGCGCAACGTGGCGGTGATCGTCACCTCCTCGCTGGAAGACATTGCCAACGTGGTGCGCTGCATCGAACTGGGCGCGGACGACTTTCTCCACAAGCCCGTCAACCCCGTGCTTCTGAAGGCGCGCGTGGGCTCTAGCCTGGAGAAGAAGCGCCTTCGCGACCAGCAGAAGGCGCTCATCAGGCGCTTTGCCACGGCCGAGGTGGCCGACGATCTGCAGCGCTCGGGTTTTGCAATTGGCGGCCGGCGCGTTGAGGCCACGGTGATGTTCACCGACATCCGGGACTTCACCGCCCTGGCGGAATCCCAGCCCCCCGAAGAGACGATCGATCTGCTCAACAGCTGGTACGCCTTGATGTTCGACGCCATCTCGGGACAGGGGGGCGTGGTGAACCAGATCGTCGGCGACGGGCTGCTGGCCCTTTTCGGTGCGCCGGCGGCGCTGCCCGGGCGTGAACTCGCCGCTGTGCGCGCGGCCTTGGAAATGGCCGAACTGGTGGAGATGCTCAACGCGGAGCGCGAGTCCATGGGCAAGCGGGCGATCGCGGTCGGCATTGGCATCGCCACTGGCCCGATGATCGCCGGCTACACCGGCACGCAGCAACGGGCCGTCTACACGTGCATTGGCGACACCGTCAATGTAGCCTCGCGCATGGAGTCACACACCAAGACCGCCGGCCGCGCCATCCTCATCGATGCTGCCACTGCTGCCGCCCTCGAAGGCCGGCTCCCGCTGGAAGCCCTGGGCGCGGTGCAGTTCCGCGGCAAGGTCAGCGAGGTGGAGGTGTTTGCGGTGGGAATTGGGCCGTCGGCATGAGGCTCGGGTGGTGGAGGCTCTGACCCAGACGTCAACGCCTCATCCGTCGCCACCGCCCGGCTGATGCGACCACTCGGGCACGTTGATCACGTAGCGCACGGCCTTGCCCTGCCCCTGACTCCTCAGTTGTCCGCCCGCCACCATGAGCGCCAGATCGCGCGTCGCGGTGGCTTTCGAGACCTGGGTCATCTTCATGTACTTGTCGGCATTGAGGCCGCCCAGGAAACCCCCGTCGCCCTCGTCCAGGAGCCACTGCAAGACCTTGCGCTGCCGGGGATGAAGGTCGCTGGTTGAGTGGGATTGCCAGAACCGTTGTTTCAGGATGGCCTGGTCCATGACAGCCGAGGTGGCTTGGCATGCCTGGGCCCATTGCTGCGCGAACCAGCGGACCCAGCGGGTGACCTCACAGGTGCCACGCTGCGCCTCGTTCAACGCATCGTAGTAAGCCGAGTGAGAGCGCAACAGCTGCGCGGACAGGCTGACCAGCCTCAGAGGTTGACGCTGCGGATGGCGCAGGAACTGCGCAATGGCGAGATCCACGATGGCCCGGCCTAGTCTCCCGTTACCGTCCTCGAACGGGTGAATGCTCTCAAACCACAGGTGGGCCATGGCGGCCCGTGCGATGCCATCAGTGACTGGGTGGTCTGATGCGGCTCGGGCAGCAGCCACGCCGGGTGCGGTGGCGGCAAACCAGTCCAGGAACGCGCCCATGTTGCGGGGCACATCACGGGAAGGTGGCGCCTCGTAGTGCACGGTCTCTTTGCCCGGCAAGCCACTGACGATCTGCATCGGATCCGCGTGGTCGCGATAACGCCCCACGGCGATTCGCTGCAGGCCGGAGGTGCCTGTTGGAAAGAGCGCGGATTGCCAGCGGCACAGCCGGTCCTCGTTCAGAGGCGCCGCGGTTTCTGTGCTGGCGTCTGAGAGCACCTCGACCAGGCCGTCCACCTGGCGATCTACAGGGCCTTGTTGAGACAGGCCCAGCCGCCGCAGAACCGAGGAACGAACCGCGTCCGCCGGCAGTTGCTGACCCTCGATGCGGGCGGTGGCCAGGGCCTCCTCGGCATAGGCGTTGAGCAGCAGCGAGTGGCTTGACTGCAAGCCAATGGCGGCTGCCTTGCCTTCGACGATGCCGGTCCAGCGCAGGGCAAGACCCAGATCGGCGGCTGCCGCCTGGGCGTCAAATGACAGATCGGGCCAGTTCGGCTGCCGCCAGATCCAGCGTGTTGGAGAGCTCATGAGCCGCATTGTGTCTTATACGGCTCAAAACTTGAGCCGATTCAACTGAAATGCGACTCAACGCGCCTTTCTCGCAACGCTCCTGCTCGTGACGCCTCTTCTCGCAACGCCTGCACGCACTGGCTTGCTCAGGCTCCGGTCCCGCCGCTCGCCTGCCCTCGGACCTCCACCCATAGCAGGTACAGCCCGCTGGCCACCACCACGGCCGCGCCGGCGATCACCAGGGCGTCGGGCACCTGGGCGAAGACCAGCCAGCCCAGCAGGGTCATGTAGAGGATCTGCTGGTACAGGAAGGGCCCCAGCGTGGCGGCCGTGGCGTAGCGGTGGGCCTGCGCCACAAAGTAGTGGCCCAGCCCGCCGCACAGGCCGGCCAGGCCGATGACGGCCCAGGTGAAGGCGTCGGCCGGGTCTTTCCATTGCGCCAGGCCGAAGGGGGCGATGACCACGGCGGCGCCGATGGCCGACATCAGCTGCAGCGAGGCGGGTGATTCTGTGGCCGCCAGGCGCCGCGTGAGGATGTTGAAGCTGGCGTACATGAAGGCGTTACCGACCGACAGCAGCAGCGCCGGGTGGAAGGCGCCGGTCCAGGGTCGCATGATCAGCATCACCCCGCCCAGGCCGGCGGCAATGGCCAGCCAGCGCCTGGCGTCCAGCCGCTCGCCCAGCCACCAGGCGCTGAGCAGGGCGATGAGCAACGGCACCGAGAACTGGATAGCGCCCGTCTCGGCCAGCTGCAGGTACTGCAGCGCCCAGAAGTTCATCGCCGTCATCACGCCCAGCATGGCCCCGCGCAGGGTCTGCAGCTTCACGTTGCGCACCCGCACCAGCTCGCGGCCGTACATGGGTGCCAGCAGCGCCGATGTGATGAAGACGTGCGCCGTGAAGCGCATCCACACCACCTGGAACACCGGCAGGTCCTGCACCAGCCACTTGGCGCAGGCGTCCAGCACCGCGAACAGCAGAGTGGTCAGGCACACCATCGAGATGCCGATGCGCCGGTTGCGCGCGTTGTCGTCTTGGAGCATGCAGGGCCTTCGGGGGATTCTAGGAGGCGGCCTTCGGGCACGAACCACCATGACTTCCAGCCTGCTTCGGGCCTGGATGCCGGGTCGCGGCGCGCGATTTATATACTGACGAAGTAATGATAATGTGCACACACATTGACGGGAGGTCAGGCGATGTCCAAAGAGGCGGTGTTCACCATGAAACTGGAGCCCGAACTGCGCGACGCCTTCATGGCCGAGGCGCTGGCCACCCATCGGCCGGCGTCGCAGTTGATGCGGGAGCTGATGAGAGATTTCGTGCGGCGCCAGCGCGAAGCGCGGGAGTACGGTGACTTCCTGCGCGCCAAGGTGGACCAGGCCCGGGAGCAGGTCCGTGCCGGCAACCTCGTCGGGGGGGACGAAGTCGAGGCCCGCTTTGCCGCCCGTCGGGCGCAGTTGCGCGCGGCAACGGGTGATGCCTTGGACGACGGCCGGGGCGATGCCGGGAGTGGTGCGGTCTCATGAGAATCTGTTGGGCCGCTGCCGCCGAGCAAGACCGCGCAGAGATCCTTGAGTTCATCGCCCAGGACAACCCCCTGGCGGCCGTCGTCATGGATGAGCGATTCGCCGCCGCGGTGGCGCATCTGGCCGATCACCCGCTGTTGGGGCGCACAGGCTTGGTACCCGGGACCCGCGAACTGATTCCCCACGAAAGCTACCGGCTGGTCTACGAGGTCCAGGGCGATGCCGTGTGGATCCTGGCACTGGTGCACACGGCGCGCATGTGGCCCCGGTGCTGATGCGGCGCTGGATGAGTGTTTCCGGCCCAGTTAGCTGCCGTGGCGCCCTCTGAGCTTGAGGAGTCTCGGCTTCCGTTGCGGAGGGTATGCAACCGGGTCGGGCCTGCAAGGCGCGGCCATCGGACAATCGGCACTGCCTGTGCTGCGGGGATACCGCACTCGGCTGACGACCTCTGTTGCCTTCGTTTCGCATGCCCTTGCTCATCATGAACCAGCTCGAACAGCTCAAGCAATTCACCACCGTTGTGGCCGACACCGGCAACTTCCGCCAGCTCGCCCAGTTCGCGCCCCGGGACGCCACCACCAACCCTTCGTTGATCCTCAAGGCGGTGCAACATCCCGAGTACGCGCCGCTGCTGGCTGACACGGTGGCCGCGCACCGGGCGCGGCCGGTGCCGGAGATCGTGGACGAGGTGCTGGTGCGCTTTGGCCTGGAAATCCTGAAGGTGGTGCCCGGCCGCGTCAGCACCGAGGTGGATGCACGCCTGTCCTTCGACCGCGCCGCCACCCTGGCCCGCGCGCGTCGCTTGATCGCGCTATATGAGGCCGCCGGCATCGCCCGCGAGCGCGTGCTGATCAAGATCGCCGCCACCTGGGAGGGCATCCAGGCCGCGGCCGAGCTGGAGCGCGACAGCATCCGTTGCAACCTCACGCTGCTGTTCGCCTTCTGCCAGGCGGTGGCCTGCGGCGCGGCAGGCGTGCAGCTGATCTCGCCGTTCGTGGGCCGCATCTACGACTGGCACAAGAAGGCCGCCGGCGCTGCCTGGGACGAAGCCGCCCGCGCCGGGGTGAACGACCCCGGCGTGCAGTCGGTCGGCCGCATCTACGCGTACTACAAGAAGCACGGCATCGCCACCGAGGTGATGGGCGCGAGCTTTCGCAACGTGGGGCAGATCACGGCCCTGGCCGGCTGCGACCTGCTGACCATCAGCCCGGAGTTGCTGGCCACGCTGCAGACCAGCGACGCGCCGCTCTCCCGCGTGCTGGACCCCCAGGCAGCGCGGCAGGCCGACATCCCGGCTGTGCACCTGGACGAGGCGGCCTTCCGCTGGGCCCTGAACGAGGATGCCATGGCCACCGAGAAGCTGGCCGAGGGCATCCGCGCATTTGCCGTGGACGCGGCCAAGCTCGACCGGATGATCGAGGGCCTGCGGTGAATGGCATGGAGTCTGCGCTGAGTGACACGGAGTCTGCGGTGAGTTGCGAGGAGTCTGCGCTGAATGACACGGAGTCTGCGGTGAGTGGCACGGAGTCTGCGGCGAATGGCGCGGAGTCTGCGGTGAATCGCACGGAGTCTGCGGTGAGTGGCACGGAGTCTGCGCTGACCTGTTCTTGTACCTGTGTGTGCCGTGACCCCTTGATCCGTTCGGGCTGAGCTTGTCGAAGCCCTCTTTGCGCCTGAAGGAGCATCCCGCCCGTGAACGACCTGTCCTGCTCCCGCTGCGACCGCACCTCTGCCTGGGCCGCGCTGAAGGGCCACTTCCAAGCCCATGGCCGTGGCCTGGACTTGCGCGAGGCCTTTGCGCGCGACTCGGCGCGCTTCCACGCGCTGTCCTTTGAGGCACCGGAGGTCTTTGCCGACCTGTCGAAGAACCTGCTGGACACGGCCACGCTGCACTTCCTGCTCGACCTGGCGCGCGAGTGCGGCCTGGAGGCCCGGCGCGACGCGATGCTGGCCGGCGAGAGCGTCAACCTCACCGAGGGCCGCGCGGTGCTGCACACCGCGCTGCGGGCGCCGCGTGGGGCCGGGCCTTTCAGCGACGAGGTGCACGCCACGCTGGACGCCATGCTCGTATTTGCCGACGAGGTGCGGGCCACGGCTCAGGGTGGCCTTGGCGGCCTAGGCGGCCCGGGTGGCCCCGGTGCCATCACCGATGTGGTGAACATCGGCATCGGCGGCTCGGATCTCGGCCCGCGCATGGCCGTGGCGGCACTGGACGCCTTTGGGCAGGACGGCCCGCGCCTGCACTTCGTCAGCAACGTCGACGGGCACGACATTGACGCGGTGCTGCGCGGCCTGGATGCCCGCCGCACGCTCTTCATCGTGGCCAGCAAGACCTTCACCACGCAGGAGACCATGGCCAACGCCCACGCGGCGCGCGACTGGTTCGATGCCCAGGGCGGCACCGACCGCGCCGCGCACTTCGTCGGTGTGACCACCAACCTGAAGGCCGCTGCCGCTTTCGGCATCACCCGCACCTTCGGTTTCTGGGACTGGGTGGGCGGGCGCTACTCTCTGTGGAGCGCCATCGGCCTGCCGCTGGCGATTGCCATCGGCAGCGCGCAGTTCCGCGCCTTCCTGGACGGTGCCCACGCCATGGACCGGCACTTCGCCACCGCGCCGCTGGCGCGCAACCTGCCGGTGCTGCTGGGCCTGCTGGACCTCTGGTACCGCAACTTCCACGGCTTTGCCAGCCGCAGCGTGGCGCCTTACCACCAGGGACTGCACCGTCTGCCGGCCTACCTGCAGCAGCTCGAGATGGAGTCCAACGGCAAGGGTGTGGACCTGGACGGACAGCCGTTGCCCTACGGCACCAGCCCCGTGGTGTGGGGCGAGCCCGGCACCAACGGCCAGCACGCCTACTTCCAGATGCTGCACCAGGGCACGGATGTCATCCCCGTGGAGTTCATTCTGGTGCGCCAGCCCGCGCATGCCCTGGCCGACCAGCACGCCAAGCTGCTGGCCAACGGCCTGGCGCAGGCGCAGGCGCTGATGCTGGGCAAGACCACCGACCAGGCGCTGGCCGAGCAGGCGCCCACGGCGTCGGCCACGTTGGACCGCGCCGTGCTGGCGCGCCACCGTACCTTTCCCGGCAACCGGCCCAGCACCACGCTGCTGCTGGACGAACTCACGCCCCGCTCGCTGGGTGCACTGATCGCGCTGTACGAGCACCGCGTGTTCGTGAGCGGCGCCTTGTGGGGCATCAACAGCTTCGACCAGTGGGGCGTGGAACTCGGCAAAGCCTTGTGCAACGCCCTGCTGCCGCGCCTGGACAGCGGCGATGTGTCGGGGCTGGACGGCTCCACGGCCGGGCTGCTGCAGCGGCTGTTGGGAGGGCGCTTATGAGCATCCCATGCCCATGCCCAGACCCATGCCCAGACCCAGACCCAGGCCCAGGCCCAGGCCCAGGCCCAGGCCCAGGCCCAGGC
>JBAXYD010000024.1:0-63669 GCA_037127635.1 Betaproteobacteria bacterium
CGCGCCGGGGCCTGCCGCGCGGCGGGGCCCGGCTGCACCTCATCGACACCCTGCGCGCCGCCGCCCCCTGGCAGCGCCTGCGCCGCGCCCAGGCCCGGCCCGACGCGCCGACCATCCTGGTGCGGCCAGACGACTTCCATTTGCGCCGCCATGAGCAGAAGCGGACCACGACCACCATCTTCGCGCTCGACGCCTCTGGCTCCTCGGCGCTGTACCGCCTTGCCGAGGCCAAGGGGGCCATCGAGCTGCTGCTGGCCGAGTGCTACGTGCGGCGCGACGAGGTGGCAGTGCTGGCCTTTCGCGGCGTGGGGGCCGAACTGGTGCTACCGCCCACGCGCTCGCTGGTGCGCGCCAAGCGCGGGCTGGCCGGTCTGCCAGGCGGCGGAGGCACGCCCCTGGCTGCGGGCCTGGACGCCGCGGCCGCCCTGGCCGCCCGGGTGCGCCGCGCCGGGGCCACCCCGGTGGTGGTGCTGTTGACCGATGGCCGCGCCAATGTCGGGCGCGACGGTCTGGGTGGGCGCGCCCGTGCGCAGGAGGAGGCGCTGGCCGCCGCGCGCGCCCTGCGCGCCCAGGGCGGCAGCGTGATCGTGATCGACACTTCGGTGCGTCCCGAGCCCGCCGCGCGAGCGCTGGCGTTGGCCGCAGGGGCCCGCTACCTCGCGCTGCCCCAGGCCGATGCAGCGGCCTTGTCGCGCGCCGTGAAAGGGGCCCACGAACGTGGCTGAACCGGCGCAGGCTGGTCGCCCGTTGCCGCAAGTCGCCCGAGATCGCCTCCCTCCGTTCTGGCCGCACCGCAATGCAAGCCGCTGGGTGGAGGCAGCGGGTTTGGCCTGGCATGTGCAGATCTTCGAAGGTCAGGGCGGTGTCGGGTCGGAGCAAACACCGGGAGCGCAAGGTGCGGCGGTCGGGGGAACGCTCCCAGCCGCATTGACGCAGGGCCTGTGCCACGCAACTCCGGACCTGCTGCTGCTTCATGGCGCCGGCGCTTCGGCGCACTCCTGGCGCGACATCGCCCCAGCCCTGGCGGCACGCCTGCCCCGGGGAGCCCGGGTCATCGTGCCCGACCTGCCGGGCCACGCCTTCACGGCCCGCCCTTCTGCACAGGGCCTGTCGTTGCCTGGCATGGCCGGGCTTCTGTGGGAGTTGCTGCAGGCGCTGGACGCACGGCCCGGTGTGCTGATTGGCCACTCGGCTGGGGCGGCGGTGGCGGCACGCATGGCGCTGGACGCCCCCAAGGGGCTGCGCACCCTCATCAGTCTCAACGGCGCATGGCTGCCCCCCGCCGGCCAGGGCCGCTGGTTCTACGCACCCCTGGCTCGCTTGTTCGCCCTGAACCCTTGGGTGCCCTACGTGTTTGCCTTTCACGCCAGCCACCGCGGCCCGCTGGAGCGCCTGATCGCCAGCACCGGCTCTCGGCTGGACGCTGCCGGTATCGACCTCTACGCCAGACTGGTCGGTGACCGCCGCCATGTGGCTGCCGTACTGGCCATGATGGCGGTCTGGGACCTCCGGCCTCTGCTGAGGGATTTGCCACAGCTCATGCCGCAACTTCATCTCTTGGCAGCCGAGGGCGACCGTACCGTGCCACCCCAGGCCTCGCTCGAGGCTGCACGGCGCCAGCCCCGCGCAATGCTTCACCAGCTGCCCCGCCTGGGGCATCTGGCGCACGAGGAGGCGCCTCTACAGGTGCTGGGTTTGCTGACCCGCCTGGCCGTGTAGGGCGCTGGCCCGGCCCGGCTTACCGGGCCTACCGTGATTCTCGACTCAGCGACTTTCCGGGTTGACGAGCGCATCGAGAGTGTCTATCCTGACTGACATCTAGGACTGACAGGTAGACGTGACACTTCGACGCGTTTCGTGGTCCCGGGAGAGCACTCATGGCCGCGTTTGCCCGAATCGAGGATGCCCTGGAATCTGCGCTGGTACAGGCGCAGGGCCCTGGCTGTCCGCCTCAGCTGGCTGCGGCAGTGCGCCATGCCGTCTTCCCCGGGGGTGCGAGGATCCGCCCACAGTTGTGCCTGGCCGTGGCCCGCGCCTGCGGCGACGATCGGCCCGAGTTGTCTGAGGCGGCAGCCGCGGCCATCGAGTTGCTGCATTGCGCGTCTCTGGTGCACGACGACTTGCCTTGCTTTGACGATGCGCCGGTGCGGCGCGGTCAGCCGTCGGTGCACAGCGCCTTTGGCGAACGCCTGGCAGTGTTGGCGGGCGATGGCCTCATCGTGGTGGCCTTCCAGGTGCTGGCACGCGCGGGCGCCCAGGCCCCAGACCGCCTGGTGCGACTGCTGACCACCATTGCCGGCTCAGTGGGCATGCCGGGCGGCATCGTGGCCGGGCAGGCCTGGGAGTGCGAGGCACGTGTCTCCATCAGCCAGTACCACCGCGAGAAGACGGGTTCGCTCTTTGCCGCCGCCACGGTGTCCGGCGCTCAGGCCGCAGGAGGCGACGCCGAGGCCTGGCGTGGGCTGGGCGAATGGCTGGGCGAGGCCTACCAGGCGGCTGACGACATCCGGGACGTGGTGGCCGACGCGCAGCAGCTGGGCAAGCCTATTGGCCGCGACGCCGCGCTGGGCCGGCCCAGCGTGGCTCGCGAGCGGGGCCTCCCGGCGGCGATGCGGCACTTCGACACCCTGGTGCGCAACGCCGTGGAGGCGGTGCCCGAGTGCAGAGGTGCCCCCATGCTGCGGGCCTTGGTGCGCAGCGAGTCTGAGCGCCTGGTACCCACCCATCTGGCCGCACCTTTGCGTGCAGCAGCCTGAAGGTGCGGGAGCCGGCATGTCGCATATCTCCTCCGATACCGCCCCGAATCCGGGCCGCGGGCCGGATGGGTCGCCTTCACCGGGCTCGGCTCCCGTACGTGGCATGAGTTGGCGCGATGCTCTTTCCGCATGGCGTGACCGCCTGGTGGCCAGCCACCGCTTTCAGCGCTGGGCGGCCGGTTTCTGGTTGACGCGCCCCATCGCTCGCCGTCGCGCCTCCCAGCTCTTTGATCTCGTGGCCGGCTTCGTCTACACCCAGGTGCTGGCCGCCTGCGTGCGGTTGAACCTCTTCGAGCAACTGTCCCGCAGCGGCCCGCAGACAGTGGAGGAACTGGCCCGCCGCGCCTTGATGCCGGTGCGGGCCATGCAGCGACTGCTGGACGCCGCCGTGTCCATAGGCCTGTTGGAGCGCCGCAGTGCCGGGCGCTACGGGCTGGGACCTCTGGGGGCGCCCATGGTGGGCAACGACGGGCTGAAGGCCATGATCGAGCACCACGCCGCCCTTTACGCCGACCTGCGCGACCCCGTGGCGCTGCTTCGCGAAGAGGGCGCGGGCTCGGCCATGTCGGCCTACTGGCCCTACGCAGCCTATCCCACATCAGACGCCCTGCCGGATCAGCGAGTGGCCGAGTATTCGGCGCTGATGACAGCGTCCCAGCCCATGGTGATCGACGAGGTGCTGGACGCCTGGGGCTTTCACCGCCACCGTCGCCTGCTGGACGTGGGCGGTGGCGAGGGCCGCTTCGTCAGCGCCGTGGCGCAGCGTGCGCCGGGTCTGGATTTGATGTTGTTCGACCTGCCGCCGGTGGCTGCGCTGGCCAGGCAGCGTCTGGCCGGTCTGGGCCTGGCCGAACGCGTGGAGACCTTTGGCGGCAGCTTCTTCGACGACCCCCTGCCCCAGGGGGCCGATCTGGTCACCCTGGTGCGTGTGTTGTTTGATCACGACGACGAGCACGCCCTGGCCATCCTGCGCGCAGCCCGGGCGGCCCTGCCCTCTGGCGGCACCGTGCTGGTGGCGGAGCCCATGGCACAGACCCCGGGTGCCCATGCAATGGGCGACGCCTACTTCGGCTTCTATCTGCTGGCCATGGGGCGTGGCGAATCTCGCTCCGTCGAGGACATGCGTCGTCTGCTGACCCAAGCCGGTTTCGTTGACTTCCGCGCAGTCCAGACCCGCCTGCCTCTGCAGGCTGGAGTGGTCGTTGCGCGCGTGCCCTGAACGATTTTTCGAGGTCTGGCGTGAAACCTAGGGGAAATACCAGTCTCAAAGTGTCATTAAAGGTTGACACTCATCAAAGTCCAATCAAATTTACACTTTCAACTGTCATGCGGTCTGGTTACTGGTCTCTTCTCTCCCCGCGGCGCGCCGAGTTCGCCCCACGGCTGGGGTTCCCGTGCGGGGTGAGGACATGAAGACCCGGGCCATCGTGCTGGAGTCGCCTGAGCATCTGGCGCTCAGCCATATCGCGCTGGATGCGCCTGGTGCCGACGATGTCGTGGTCGACATCGAGTTCAGCGGCATCAGTACAGGCACGGAAAAGCTGCTCTGGAACGGGCGCATGCCGCAGTTCCCCGGAATGGGCTACCCCTTGGTGCCGGGCTATGAGTCCGTGGGTCGGGTGGTGCAGGCGGGGCCGGGTTCAGGGCTGTCCGAAGGTGACCGTGTATTTGTCCCCGGGGCGCTCTGCTACGGCGAAGTGCGGGGCTTGTTTGGTGGTGCCGCCTCGCGCATCGTGTCGGCCGGTTCTCGGCTGACTCCCATCACCGAGGCGCTGGGCGAGAAGTCTGTGCTGCTGGCGCTGGCCGCCACCGCTTACCACGCCGTGTCGGATGCGGGCAAGCGCACCGACATCGTGCCGCCGGATCTGATCGTCGGTCATGGCGTGCTGGGCCGGTTGCTGGCACGCATGGTGGTGTTGGCCGGCTTTGCGCCGCCCACCGTGTGGGAGATCAACCCGTCGCGCCAGCGCGGTGCCGAGGGCTATCCAGTGCTGGACCCCCAGGAAGACCCCCGTCGCGACTACCGTGCCATCTACGACGTGAGTGGTGACTCGCAGATCCTGGATCAACTGGTCCAGCGGCTTGCCCCTGGTGGCGAGATCGTACTGGC
This sequence comes from Betaproteobacteria bacterium, assembly GCA_037127635.1. Taxonomy (GTDB): domain Bacteria; phylum Pseudomonadota; class Gammaproteobacteria; order Burkholderiales; family Burkholderiaceae_C; genus Rubrivivax. The sequence goes on from JBAXYD010000024.1 coordinate 4,867, forward strand.
GGGTTTCTACACGGAGCCGCTGAACTTCATGTTCGCCCCCGCCTTCATGCGTGAGGCGCAGATCCGCTGCGCGGCCGAGTGGAAGCGTCCTGACCTGTTGGCGGTCAAGGAACTGGCCGAAAGCGGTCGCCTGTCGCTGGACGGCTTGATCACCCACCACGATGAACCCCAGCACGCCGACGCTGCGTACCGCACGGCTTTTGGCGACCCCGACTGTCTGAAGATGGTCCTCGACTGGAGACACTTCCAATGAATTCGCCCACCAAGCCCATCATGTTCATGCGTGATGAGCGGATCGAAGGGCTCAAGGCCGAGGCTGCCATCGAGCCGGATCCCGTGGCCACTTCGCCAGCCACCAAGACCACCCAGATCATTGCCATCTACGGCAAGGGTGGCATCGGCAAGAGTTTCACGCTGGCCAACCTCAGCTACATGATGGCGCAGCAGGGCAAGAAGGTACTGCTCATCGGCTGCGACCCCAAGAGCGACACCACCAGCCTGCTGTTCGGCGGCAAAGCCTGCCCCACCATCATCGAGACCAGTTCGAAGAAGAAGCTTGCGGGCGAGAGTGTGGCCATTGGTGACGTCTGCTTCAAGCGTGACGGCGTCTACGCCATGGAGCTTGGCGGTCCTGAGGTCGGCCGTGGCTGCGGCGGGCGCGGCATCATCCATGGCTTCGAGACGCTGGAAAAGCTCGGTTTCCACGAGTGGGGCTTCGACTACGTGCTGCTGGACTTTCTGGGCGACGTGGTCTGCGGCGGCTTTGGCCTGCCCATCGCACGGGACATGTGCCAGAAGGTCATCGTCGTGGCCAGCAACGATTTGCAGAGCCTTTACGTGGCCAACAACGTGTGCTCGGCGGTGGAGTACTTCCGCAAGCTGGGGGGCAACGTGGGTGTGGCCGGCATGGTCATCAACAAGGACGATGGCACAGGTGAGGCCCAGGCCTTCGCAGCCAATGCGGGCATCCCTGTGCTGGCCGCCATCCCGGCGCACGAGGACATTCGGCGCAAGAGTGCGTCCTACGAGATCATCGGCAAGCCCGATGGCGAGTGGGGTCCGCTGTTCGGCCATCTGGCCACCAACGTGGCAGTGGCGCCCCCGGTGCGACCCAAGCCCCAGACGCAGGACCAGTTGCTCGGCCTGTTCTCTTCCGACGTCACCGGCCGCGACGTGAAGCTCGAACCCGCCACGATTTTCGACATGGTGGGACGCACTGAGACGGTCAAGCCCTCTCTGGAAGTGGTCTACGACGCCGCGTGAGCGCGTGCCGCACCTGCCTGAGAACCCCATGAGCCAGAACCCTGACGTCTCCAACCCCGCTGCTCTCCAAGGCGACGGCCTGGGCTGCCACAGCGGTCGCGACCAGATGCTGGCGGCTGCGCAGGCGGCGGGCAAGAGCGACACCCTTGCCCAATACGCCAAGGACTACCCCTTGCCCGAGGGAGCGGGTCCGCATGACCAACCCCAGAGCATGTGCCCTGCTTTCGGCTCGCTGCGCGTGGGCCTGCGCATGCGGCGTACCGCCACCATCCTGTCGGGCTCGGCCTGCTGCGTCTATGGCCTGACCTTCACATCGCACTTCTACGGCGCACGCCGAACGGTGGGTTATGTGCCGTTCAACAGCGAGAGCCTGGTCACTGGCAAGCTGTTCGAGGACATCCGCGAGGCCGTCTATCAGCAGGCCGACCCGGCGCTGTACGACGCGGTGGTCATCATCAATCTGTGCGTGCCCACCGCCAGCGGCGTGCCGCTGCAACTGCTGCCCAAGGACATCAACGGCGTGCGCATCATCGGCATCGACGTGCCGGGCTTTGGCGTGCCCACCCATGCCGAGGCCAAGGACGTGCTGGCCGGTGCCATGCTGAAGTTCGCCCGTGGCGAGGCCGAGGCTGGGCCGGTGGCGGCGCCGCGCGGTGGAGTCTCGGACAAGCCCACCGTGACCTTGTTGGGCGAGATGTTTCCTGCCGACCCGGTGGGCATCGGCATGCTGCTGGCGCCCATGGGCCTGGCGGCCGGGCCGGTGGTGCCCACGCGGGAGTGGCGTGAGTTGTACTCGGCGCTGGACTGCGCCGCCGTGGCCGCCATCCATCCCTTTTACACCGCCAGCGTGCGCGAGTTCGAAGCTGCAGGCAGGCCCATCGTGGCGTCCGCGCCCGTGGGTCATGACGGCACCGAGGCCTGGCTTCAGAGCGTTGGCCAGACCTGCAACTTGGGCCAAGCGCAGATAGACGCCGCCAAGAACCAGTGGCTGCCGGCCATCAAGAGTGCGCTGTCACGCATGCCCATCAAGGGCCGCGTCACGGTCAGCGGCTACGAGGGCTCTGAGTTGCTGGTGGCGCGTCTGCTGATTGAAAGCGGCGCCGACGTTCCGTACGTAGGCAGCGCGTGCCCGAAGACGCCCTGGTCGGCGCCGGACCTGCAATGGCTGCAGGCGCGGGGCGTACACGTGCAGTACCGCGCCAGCCTGGAGCAGGACATCGCTGCAGTGCGCGAATGCAAGCCCGATCTGGCCATCGGCACCACACCCGTGGTGCAGGCTGCCAAGCAGGCCGCCATCCCGTCGCTTTACTTCACCAACCTGATCTCGGCCCGACCTCTGATGGGTCCGGCGGGGGCCGGTTCTCTGGCCCAGGTGGTCAACGCGGCCATCGCCAACAAGGCGCGCTTTGCCACCATGCGTGAGTTCTTCGGCGACACGGGAGAGGGTGACCGCGCCGGCGTGTGGGAGAGCAAGCCCGTGCTGCGACCGGAATTTCGTGCCGAAACCAAGCGCCATGTCATCAAGATGATCAAGAAGCGCAAGGCGGAGGAGATGATCTGATGCTCGTCCTCGACCATGATCGCGCGGGTGGCTATTGGGGTGCGGTGTATGTCTTCACCGCCATCAAGGGCCTGCAAGTCGTCATCGACGGCCCGGTGGGTTGCGAGAACCTGCCGGTCACCAGTGTGCTGCATTACACCGATGCGTTGCCACCGCACGAGTTGCCAATCGTGGTCACCGGGCTGGCTGAAGAGCAACTCGGCCGCGAAGGCACCGAAGGCGCCATGAAGCGCGCCCATGCGGTGCTCGACCCCGATCTGCCCAGCGTAGTGGTCACGGGCTCGATTGCCGAGATGATTGGCGGGGGTGTCACGCCCGAGGGCACGACCATCAAGCGCTTCTTGCCGCGCACCATTGACGAAGACCAGTGGCAGTGCGCCAACCGGGCGATGTACTGGTTATGGAGCGAGTACGGCCTGCGTAAGGTGCCGCAGCGCATGCCTTTCGAGGAGCGTCCGGCAGGCGAACGCCCGCGCGTGAACATCATTGGCCCGAGCTATGGCGTCTTCAACGGCCCTAGCGACCTGGCCGAGATCCGCCGCCTGGTGCAGGGCATCGGCGCTGAAGTGAACATGGTGTTCCCGCTTGGCAGCCATCTGGCCGATGTGTCGCGCCTGGTGGAGGCCGACGTCAACATCTGCATGTACCGCGAGTTCGGCCGCATGCTGTGCGAGGCGCTGGAGCGCCCCTACCTGCAGGCGCCCATCGGGCTTCACAGCACCACCGCATTCCTGCGCGAGTTGGGTCGGTTGCTGCACCTGGATCCCGAGCCCTTCATCGAGCGCGAGAAGCACACCACCATCAAGCCTTTGTGGGACCTGTGGCGCTCGGTCACGCAGGACTTCTTCGGCACCGCCAACTTTGGCGTGGTGGCTGGCGAGACCTACGCGCGCGGCATGCGGCATTTCCTGGAAGACGAGCTTGGGCTGCCCTGCAACTTCGCCGTCTCGCGCAAGCCCGGCGAAAAGACCGATAACGGCGAGGTGCGTCGCCTGGTGCATGAGAAGACGCCGCTGGTGCTCTTCGGCTCTTACAACGAGCGCATGTATCTGGCCGAGAAGGCTGCGGGCTTCGGCCCGAAGCCGGCCTACATCCCGGCCTCGTTTCCGGGCGCCATCATCCGGCGCGCCACGGGCACACCCTTCATGGGCTATGCCGGGGCGACCTACGTGGTGCAGGAGTTCTGCAACGCGCTGTTCGACGCGCTGTTCCACATCCTGCCCCTGGGCACCGAGCTCGACCGGGTGGACCCCACGCCGGTTCGCCAGCGCTCTGAGATGCCCTGGGAAGACGAGGCCAAGGCCTTGATGGACGAACTGCTGGAGGCTGAGCCTGTGCTTGTGCGCATCTCCGCAGCCAAGCGCATGCGTGATCAGGCCGAGGCCGATGCGCGAGAAAAGAGTTTGCCCGCGGTGAATGCCGCGCGGCTTGCAGCGTTGTTCGGGCGACCGAGACGGGAGGTGGCGGCATGACCTGCATCCATACCCGTCACGGACGAACGGACTTCAACCCGGGCAACCGGGTGACAGGTGCCGGGACGGCTTGCCGTTGCGGCTTTTCAAGGCCGAACCAATTGGTGAGGCTGCACTTCACGAAAGGCTATCCAAATGGCTGAAAAAGTGAATCCGTCGGGGCTGACCGACGAAGAGTGCCAAGAGTTCCACAAGTACTACATCCAAGGGTACACGCTGTGGGCAGTTGGCGCTTTCTTCGCCCACAGCCTGGTTTGGATCTGGCGTCCCTGGTTCTGACAACCATGTGCTGACAACCACGTCGAGTGAGGCTGACATGAGACAAGAAATCGTTGCCGGACATCTGGCGCAGCGCCGCGAGGGCCCCCTCAAGGATTCCTTGAGCGGCTTTCATGGCATCTATGCCGTGACCTTCATCGTCTTCTTGCTGCTTGCGCTGGCTTCCTTGCTGTGTTTGCAGAACTGGCGCAGCTTGCTGCCGGGAGCGGAGGGCGCACGCTCGATGCTCGATGGCGTCAAGACTGCTGTCTACACCGTCATATCCCAACTGAGTTAAACGGAAAGGAAATCAACATGTGGCGTTACTGGCGAGTCGTCGACCCACGCAAGGCGATCATCCTCACGGGACTTCTGATCGCGTTCGTGTCGACGAGCATCCATCTGATCCAGATCAGTGGAGACCGTTACAACATCAACACCTGGCATCCCGACACGGCGAAGGCCGCGAAGGCGGCGCAAAACGCGCCGTTGCCACCGTCGAAGTAACGGACGCGCGGCGCATCGCTGCCGCGCGGGCGGGTGGTGTTGGGCTCACGCCCTTCACCCCCGCTCCCCCGGTGGGGCTTGCGACGCCATCCGGCTGATGCTTCGCACGCAGCAAACGGAGAGATTCATATGGCCATGCTGAGCTTCGAGAGAAAGTACCGTGTCCGTGGGGGCACATTGATCGGCGGGGACTTGTTCGACTTCTGGGTCGGGCCTTTCTACGTCGGCTTCTTTGGTGTCACCACAGCGTTCTTTTCGCTGTTGGGCACCGCAATGATCATTTGGGGTGCGGCCATGGGCCCCACCTGGAACCTCTGGCAGATCAGCATTGCGCCGCCTGACCTGAAATACGGTCTGAACATGGCGCCCCTGATGGAGGGGGGGCTGTGGCAGATCATCACTGTCTGCGCCATTGGAGCCTTCGGCTCGTGGGCGTTGCGGGAGGTGGAGATCTGCCGAAAACTGGGCATGGGCTATCACGTGCCCATCGCGTTTGGCTTCGCGATACTGGCTTATGTGACGTTGCAGGTGATCCGCCCTGGGCTGATGGGCGCCTGGGGGCATGCTTTCCCCTATGGCATCTACAGCCACCTGGACTGGGTCAGTAACGTGGCGTACCAGTACCTGCACTTCCACTACAACCCCTGGCACTGCATCGCGGCGAGCCTGTTCTTCGCCACCGTGCTCGCACTGTCAATGCACGGCGGCCTGGTGCTGTCGTCAACCAACCCGAAGAAGGGTGAGCCGGTGAAGACGCCGGAGCACGAGGACACCTTCTTCCGTGACCTCATCGGCTACTCGGTGGGCACGCTGGGCATCCACCGGCTGGGCTTGTTCCTGGCCTTGGCAGCGGTCTGGTTTGCGGCCCTGTGCATCGTGGTCAGCGGGCCTTTCTGGACCCGTGGCTGGCCCGAGTGGTGGGGCTGGTGGCTCAACATGCCGATCTGGCGCTAGTCGGACAAGGAGACGACCATGGCGGAATACCAAAATCTTTTCACCGCTGTCCAGGCCACAGGGCCCTTGGGCGACGGCGTCCCGCTGCCCCGAGGCGACTGGCGCCGCAGCGGCAAGCCCTTCCTGTGGCACCTGCTGGGCCGCATCGGAAACGCGCAGATCGGGCCGGTCTACCTGGGTGGACTGGGCGTGGCTTCGCTCGTTTTCGGCACGCTGGCGTTCAACATCATCGGCTTCAACATGCTGGCGTCGGTGGACTGGAGCCCCATCCAACTGATACGGCAACTTTTCTGGCTGGCGCTTGAGCCGCCCGCGCCCCAGTACGGACTGAGCATCCCGCCGTTGGCCCAGGGGGGCTGGTGGTTGATCGTGGGCTTCATGTTGACCGTCTCCATCATGTTGTGGTGGGCACGCACCTACCGTCGTGCCCGCCAGCTTGGAATGGGCACACACGTGGCCTGGGCCTTCGCGGCCGCGATCTGGCTGTACCTGGTGTGCGGCTTCTTTCGCCCCCTCATGATGGGCAGCTGGAGCGAGGCGGTGCCCTTTGGCATCTTCCCTCACCTGGACTGGGTCTCGGCCTTGTCGTTGCGCCACGGAAACCTGTTCTACAACCCGTTCCACGCCTTGTCGATCGTGTTCCTTTATGGCTCGGTGCTGCTGTTCGCGATGCACGGCGCCACCATCCTGGCAGTGAGCCGGTTTGGCGGTGAGCGCGAGATCGAACAGATTGTCGATCGGGGGACTGCCTCGGAGCGTGCGGCGCTGTTCTGGCGCTGGACCATGGGCTTCAACGCGACGATGGAATCCATTCACCGTTGGGCCTGGTGGTTCGCCGTGCTGTGCCCGCTGACTGGGGGCATTGGCATCCTGCTGACAGGTCCCGTGGTGGACAACTGGTACCTCTGGTCCATGAAGCATGGTGTGGTGCCCTCGTACCCGCAGATCTTCCCGATCAGCGTCGACCCTGCCCTGATGGGAGGCAAGTGATGAACAACTTCTCCACACGCATCAGCACCGGCTTGCGCTGGCTCGGTGCCATCCTCGGTGCCACCTTGCTCGTGGGCTGTGAGCGCCCGCCGATCGAGACGGTTCAGGGTGGTTACCGCGGCACCAGCATGGGCCAGGTCTACAACCAGCGCGTCATCAACCAGGATGTGCAGAAGAACACGGCTCCTGCCTCCTTGCCCGCGGCCTCTGCCGACGGCCCCAAGGCCAAGGAGATCTACCAGAACGTGAAAGTGCTGGGCGACTTGAGCGTGGGCGAGTTCACGCGCCACATGGCATCGATCACCGCATGGGTCGCGCCTGACCAGGGCTGTGCCTATTGCCACAACCTGAACAATCTTGCCGACGATTCCAAGTACACCAAGGTGGTGGCGCGGCGGATGATCGAGATGACACAGCATGTCAACGCCGACTGGAAGAAGCACGTGGGCGACACAGGTGTGACCTGCTACACCTGCCACCGGGGCAAGCCCGTGCCGGCGGAGGTCTGGTTCGCACCCAAGGATCGCAAGTACGCAGCCAATTCGGTGATGGGGGACCTTGCAGGCCAGAATTTGGCTTCGCCTTCGGTGGCACTGAGCTCCTTGCCTTACGACCCGTTCACGCCGTACTTGAAGGAGGCGCAGCCGATCCGTGTCAATGGCAACGAGGCGTTGAAGCTGACGGGTGCAGGTGCCAACCGGGCCTCCACCAAGCAGGCCGAGCACACCTACGCGCTGATGATGCACATGTCGGACTCACTGGGTGTGAACTGCACCTTCTGCCACAACACTCGCAACTTCCAGTCGTGGACAGAGGCTCCGCCTCAGCGCGTGACGGCTTGGCATGGCATACGCATGGCTCGTGATCTGAACAACACGTATCTGGAGCCTCTCACGGCCACCTTCCCGGCGCAGCGACTCGGGCCCAAGGGGGACGTGGCCAAAGTCAATTGCTCCACCTGCCACCAGGGCGCATGGAAGCCGCTGTATGGCGCCGCCATGGCCAAGGGCCATCCGGAGTTGTTGAAGGTGGTCGCCGCTGCGCCAGCTGCTGAGCCGGCGGCCAGCGCGGTCGCGATGGCTGCTCCAGCGGCCGCCAGCGCGCCGAAGTAAGCGCCAGCGGGTGCACGCTGTGCCCTCTGAAGCGGGCCGGTTCATGGCGACAATGACGCGATGAACCGGCCCGATCACGTGGTAGTGGTGGTGTTGGCCGAGCTTAGGCCCCTGTCCATCCCATGGGGATGGTGGCGGGTGGCCCGCGGTCAGCGCAGCCTGCGGACACAACCAGGTCTGGTGTTCGCCAAGGCCCTGGGCAGCGGCCGCGAAGGAGGATTCGGCTTGCAGCCAAGTGCCTCACGCCAAGGCTTGTTTGCCGTGTTCGATGGTGAGGATCTGGCCGATGACTTCATTGAGCGCTCAGACCATGTGCAGGCGTACCGCCGGCGCGCGCGGGAGCTTTGCGTGATGAAGTTGCGCGCCACCTCCAGTCGGGGCAGTTGGAGCGGCCACCAGATCGGCGTCACTGCGTCGGTGCCCTCACAGGGTCCGGTGGGGTCGCTCACACGCGCCTCGATCCGCCCGCGCCGAGCGAGCGCGTTCTGGCGCCAGTCGCCACCTTCGGAGGCGTCTCTTGAGCAGGCGGCAGGCTGTTCACTCGCCGTGGGTTTGGGCGAGGCCCCCGTCCTGCGTCAGGCCACCCTGAGCCTGTGGGAGAGTCAGTCGGCGATGGACGCCTTTGCCAGAAGTGGTGCCCACCTGGCCGCCATCCACGCCGCCTACGACGGGAGCTACTTCTCAGAGTCGATGTTCGTTCGCTTTGTGACCGTATCCCTGCAGGGACAGTGGAAAGGAAAGCCACTTGCTTGAGCCCTCTGCCCCCCATCCGGTGCGTCCCGTGCGCTCCTCATCGGCCTTGCGTGACCAACGCATCGTGGTCGTGGGTGCCGGCATGGGCGGATTGGTGAGTGCGCTGCTGCTGGCCTGCCGTGGCCTGGATGTCACGCTGGTGGAGTCCGCGCCCGAGCCGGGTGGAAAAATTCGTCGGATTCTGCTGGGCGACGCCCGCCTGGACGCCGGGCCCACGGTGTTCACCATGCGTTGGGTCTTCGACCAGATCTTGGCTGAAGCGGGTTCGTCTGTGGACGAACTGCTGCATCTGAAGCCCCTGTCGGTGCTGGCACGCCATGCCTGGCGCGGCAGTGACCAACGTCTGGACTTGCTGGCCGATGTGAACCAAAGCGCTGAAGAGATCGGTCGCTTTTCCGGCGCAGAGGAGGCGCGGCGCTACCTGGCCTTCTGCGCCGAGGCTCGTGCGGTCTACGAGCAACTCGAGGCCCCCGCCCTGCGCAGCGCCCGGCCCTCGGTGGCGGGAATGATCCGCGATCTTGGCCCCGGGGGCTTGAAGACCCTGGCGGCGCTGGGCCCCTTCGCCACCTTGTGGAGGCGGCTGGGCAAGCACTTCCGCGACCCCCGGCTGCGCCAGCTCTTCGGACGCTACGCCACCTACTGCGGCGGCTCGCCATGGCAGGCACCTGCAACCTTGATGTTGATTGCGCACGTGGAGCAAAGCGGTGTGTGGGCGCTGGAGGGCGGCATGCACGCGTTGGCCCAGGCCCTGAGCGGGCTGGCCGCACAGCGCGGCGTGCGTCAACGCTACGGACAGCGCTGCGAACAGATCCTCGTCGATCAGGGTCGCGTCACCGGGGTGCGCCTGGAGAGCGGTGAAGTGCTGGGCGCCGATGCGGTGGTCTTCAACGGTGATACCAACGCGCTGGCGCAGGGCCTGCTCGGCCCGCAAGTGGAGTCCGCGGTGGCGTCCACGCCGCGGCACGCGCGCTCGCTGTCTGCCGTGACCTGGGCTGTGCACGCACGCACCAGCGGCTTTCCGCTGGTACGCCACAACGTGTTCTTCGATGACGACTACGCCCGTGAATTCGATGACATTTTCAGTGCCCGACAGCTCCCTTCACGGGGTACCGTCTACGTCTGCGCCCAGGACCGCGACGACCGTGCCACCGGACCGGCTGGGCGCGAGCGCCTGCTGTGTCTGGTCAATGCGCCCGCAGACGGCGACCGCCGCCCTTTCGACGCACCGGAGATCGACCCATGCCTGAACCGCAGCCTGGCCCTGATGCAGAACTGCGGCCTGAAGATGGAGGATTCCCCGCGCATGGTGGCCACCACGCCGGCGGACTTCGAACGCCTGTTCCCGGCCACGGGCGGGGCGCTGTATGGCCAAGCCACCCACGGCTGGATGACGCTGTTCAGGCGGCCGGGCTCGACCAGCGCATTGCCGGGGCTGTTCCTGGCGGGTGGCAGCGTGCACCCGGGCCCGGGGGTGCCGATGGCGGCCCTGTCGGGGCAGTTGGCGGCCGGGGCCGTGATGGCGCACCTCGATTCGACCAGCCGGTCCCGCCTGGGGGCTACCTCTGGTGGTATTTCGACGCCCTCAGTGACGACGGCCGGCACGGCCTGACCGTCATCGCCTTCGTCGGCAGCGTCTTCTCCCCTTACTACGCCTGGGCACGTGCCCAAGGCCGGTCCGACCCCGAGAACTTCTGCGCCCTCAACGTGGCGTTGTACGGGCACGCTGGCAAACGCTGGGCCATGACCGAGCGCGGCCGGCGCCACGTGCACCGCAGCGAGCGCGAGTTCGTCATCGGGCCGAGCCGCGTGCACTGGGATGGCGCAGCCCTGGTGGTGGAAGTCGACGAGTGGTGCGCTCCGCTGCCTTACCGCCTGCGGGGCCGGCTTCGCGTCATCCCGCCCGCCTTGTGCAACTTCGTGGCGCCGCTGGACGCGGCGGGGCGACACCGGTGGGGGCCCATCGGCCCGTGCGCCCGCATTGAGGTGGACATGCAGCAGCCTGCACTGCGCTGGAAAGGTCACGCCTACCTGGATTCCAACGAAGGCGACGAGCCGGTGGATCGGGCGTTTGCCGACTGGGACTGGTCGCGCGCCACCATGGCCAACGGCGACACCACTGTGATCTACGACGTGCGCCCGTTGCAGGGGCCGGAGCGGGTGATCGCGCAGCGCTTTCAGCCCGACGGGGGACATGCTCCCTTCGAGACGCCCGGCCGTTACCGGCTTCCCACCTCGGCTTGGGGCATCGCGCGTCAGGTGCGGGGCGAGGCGTCACCCGCGCCGCGCCTGATGCGCACACTCGAAGACACCCCGTTCTACGTGCGCTCCCAGATAGCCTCCCGGCTGCTGGGTGAGGACGTGGTCTCCATCCACGAGACCCTGGACGTGCCACGTGTGGTGTCGCTGCCCGTGCGTCTCATGCTGCCCTGGCGCATGCCGCGCAGGCCTTGACGGGTGTCAGGCTGACATGAGTTCATCGTGCAGGCAGGTTCCCGGCCACCGTGACGTTCTTCGCCTACCCACGCGGGGTTATCTGACGTTGCGTCTCGACGATGAAGGTTCGCAGGCGTAACATGTTCCTTCGATGTCCCCTACGCCCCTGATCTACGGAGACCACCTCGCGCGCAGTGTGCGCGGGGTGCCGGCCGCGCCGCCACAGCGGACCTGAAAGATCTCCCTCGCCACCCTGGCACCATGCCATTCGGGTGGCTTGATCCGATCACCGCGTTCATCGCGTTTCTCGTGATGATCCAGATTTCAGGAGGCCCACATGGCCGAGCATTCCACCGTCGACAACCCGATGGGCCTGATGGGCTTCGAGTTCGTCGAGTTCGCATCTCCCACGCCCGGGCTCATCGAGCCGCTCTTCGAGAAGATGGGTTTCAGCCTGGTGGCGCGCCACCGCAGCAAGGACGTGTTGCTGTATCGCCAGGGAGGCATCAACTTCATCGTCAACCGCGAGCCGCGCAGCCTGGCGGGCTACTTCGCCGCCGAGCACGGGCACAGCGCCTGCGCGCTGGCTTTTCGGGTGAAGGACTCGCATCGCGCGTACGCCCGTGCGCTGGAAATGGGCGCGCAGCCGGTCGAGGTGCCTACCGGCCCGATGGAACTGCGTCTGCCGGCCATCAAGGGCATTGGTGGGGCGCCGCTGTACCTCATCGACCGCTTCGAGGATGGCCGCTCCATCTACGACATCGACTTCGAGTGGCTGGAGGGCGCAGCGCACCGGCCAGCCGGGCACGGCCTGCACACCATCGACCACCTCACGCACAACGTCTACCGCGGCCGCATGGCCTATTGGGGCGGCTTCTACGAGAAGCTCTTCAACTTCCGCGAGATTCGCTACTTCGACATCAAGGGCCAACACACGGGCCTGACCAGCCGGGCCATGACAGCGCCGGATGACCTGATCCGTATTCCGCTGAACGAGGAATCGGGCAAGGGCGGCTCGGGTCAGATCGAGGAGTTCCTGATGCAGTTCAACGGCGAGGGCATCCAGCACATTGCGCTGGCCACTGACGACCTCATCGCCACCGTGGACGCGCTGCAGATGGCCGGCGTGCCCTTGATGAGCGCGCCGAACGACGTGTATTACGAGATGCTGGCCGAGCGGCTGCCGGGGCATGGTGAGCCGGTGGCGCAGTTGCAGGCGCGCGGCATCCTGCTCGACGGCAGCACGGCCGGCGGTGACAAGCGCCTGTTGCTGCAGATCTTCAGCCAGACCCTTCTCGGGCCCGTTTTCTTCGAGTTCATCCAGCGCAAGAAGGACGAGGGCTTTGGGGAAGGCAACTTCAAGGCGCTGTTCGAGTCCATGGAGCGCGATCAGGTCCGGCGCGGGGTGCTGGTGTCCGGTACGGGTTGAGAGCCCTCCCGTCCTTCGGCCAGTGGTGTCAGAGTGGTTCGGGGGCGGGTGACTCCTCGCGCCCGGTAAAGTGGCGTTGGGTCGCTTGTGGGTCTTCGGGCTTTGGTGAGCGGTCCCGCCCCTTACCAGCTTCGCCAGCTTCACGAGTTCCGCATGCACTACGCCCTGGTCATCTTCATCTCGGCCTTTCTCATCTTCCTGGTCCAACCGCTGATTGCCAAACAGATCCTGCCCTGGTTTGGGGGATCGGCCGCTGTCTGGGCCACCTGCCTGCTGTTCTTCCAGACGGCACTTCTGGCCGGCTACGCCTACGCCGATGCGGTGACGCGTTGGCTGAGCCTGAAGCGCCAGGTGCTGTTGCACACGGCATTGCTCGCGCTGGCGGCGCTGACCATGCCCATCCTGGTTTCCGAGGCTTGGCGCCCGCTCGGTACTGAGGAGCCGATCAGCCGCATCCTGCTGTTGCTGGTGGCCACCATCGGCCTTCCGTACTTCCTCCTGGCCACGACCACGCCGCTGGTCGGCGCCTGGTACTCGCGCCGCTTCCACGCCGCAGCGCCCTACCGCCTGTTCGCGCTGTCGAACTTCGCCTCTCTGCTGGCGCTGCTGGGCTTCCCCTTCCTGATCGAGCCCACGTTGGGCAACCGCCAGGTCAGCTGGGCCTGGTCGATTCTGTTTGCCGTGTTTGCCGTGCTGTGCGCCGCACTGGCCTGGCGCACGCTCAGGGCGAGCACTGCACAAACAGGGCAGGCCGCCGAACAAGTCGGCGCGGGTGATGCCCCGGCACCCACGACAGCCCCTGGGACGAGTGCGGGGGCTCCAGAAGGGGGTGATGAGGGCGCGGCTGCCGGGCCCCTGACCTGGACCCTGCTGTCGGCCGTGGGCTCGGCCATGTTGCTGGGCGTGACCTCTCACCTGACCCAGAACATCTCCTCGGCGCCGCTGTTGTGGGTGATTCCGCTGGCGCTGTACCTGGTGACCTTCATCGTCAGCTTCGACCACCCGCGCTGGTACTTGCGTGGACTGTTCCTGCCCTTGGCGGGCATCAGCCTGCCCTTGATGGCCTGGCTCTCAGACTCGCTGGAGCTCAAGCAGGTCACACCCATCTATGCGCTGGGCCTGTTCTTCGTGTGCATGGCCTGCCATGGCGAGTTGGCTCGGCTCAAACCAGAACCCAGGCGTCTGACGGCGTTCTACCTGTGCATGTCCGTGGGCGGTGCACTGGGCTCGCTGTTCATGGCGGTGGTGGCACCGCTCGTGTTCAAGGGCTACTTTGAGCTGTATGGCGCGCTGGTGGTGGCGGGCTTGGCAGGCCTGGTGCTGACGATGGGGCGTGGGCAGGAGCCGGGGCAGACGGTGCCGCCCCTGCTGCTGCGCAGCGCTGTGGCCGGTGTGGTCTTGCTCACCGGCGTGCTGTCGGCGCAGGGCGTGAAGACCTACGTGGACTCGGTGCGCTTCATGGAGCGCGACTTCTATGGCGTGGTGCGCACGCGCGACAACGACACGGGCGGTGAGCCCTTTCGCAACCTGATCCACGGCGCGATCGCCCACGGCGGGCAGCTGCTGCGCGAGGACTTGCGAATGACGCCCTCGAGCTATTTCGGGCCCACCTCTGGCTACGGGCGGGTGTTTGCGAGCCTGCCCGACGGCCCGCGCAAGGTGGGCGTGATCGGACTGGGCGCCGGGGCGCTGGCGGCCTACGGACGGGCCGGTGACGACTGGGTGTTCTACGAAATCTCACCTGCGGTGGTGCGTGCGGCCATGCAGGAGTTCACCTTCCTGCCCAAGTTCCCGGGGCGCCACGAGGTGGTGGTGGGTGACGGGCGCCTGGCGCTGGAGCGGGAGGCACCGCGCCAGTATGACGTGCTGGCCATGGACGCCTTCGCCGGCGACTCCATCCCCACGCACCTGATCACCCGCGAGGCCATGGCGGCCTACGTCAAGCACCTCAAGCCGGACGGGGTACTGGTGTTCCAGGCCACCAACCGCTTCGTCAACCTGATGCCCGCCCTGCACAACCTCGCGCAGGCTTTCGGCATGCAGGCAGTGCTCATCTCGGACTCGCCGCCGACGACCGAGGGACCTGGATACTGGCTGTCCTCCACTGACCAGGTGATCGTCACCCGCAACGTGGCGCTTCTGCAGTCGCGTGCCATCCGCGAAGTCGCGCAGCCCCTGCAGGTGGATCCAGGGCTGCCTGTGTTCACCGATGACTATGTGAATCTGGTGCGCATCTTGAAGTGGTGAGGGTTTTGGGGGAGTCCAGCCTGTCGTTTTGGCCTTCAAGGGGCGTCTCGCCGGCGGTCTGAATTCCCACATCCTCCCGTCACACTGCCGCTTTGGATGGTGATGTATGTGCCAGGCGTGAAGGTGCTGCCGGACGCCTTCAGGCAGAAGGAGGGCCGCTATCGTCGCGCGGGTGTTTGTCGGCGTGGAAGCCGTCGCCACGCCGCGCCTTCTGCGAACGCCTCTCTTCGCGTTCGCGAGACCACAGCGCTTCCAGCTCGCGCCGCCCTTGGGTGGCCACGGCAATCAGCTTGTTCACGTCGCCCTGGTGCGGCGCCATCTGGTGCAGCATGTCAATGCTGTGCTGGCGGAAGCGCAGCGCCGCGTTGCGCGCGGTGTGGCGTTCCATGCCCATCAGCTCCAGCACGCTGCGGCCGGACATCAGTGCCGAATCCAGCGTTTCGCGTTCGATGTTCGTCACGCCGCGCTCGTGCAGGCTGTACCAGTGCGTCACGTTGCGCGCACGGGCCACCAGCGTGGCCTGCGGAAAGTGTTCGCGCGCCAGGTCCACGATGGCCAGGCTCTGTTCCACGCTGTCCACCGCGACCACGATGACGCGTGCCGTTTCCGCCCCCGCCACACGCAGCAGGTCCAGGCGGGTCGCGTCGCCATAGAAGGCGGGCCAGCCGAAACGGCGGACGCTGGAGACGCCTTCGGCAGAGTGGTCCAGCACCGTGGCTGAATAGCCGCTGGCGTTGAGCAACCGGCCCACGATCTGCCCGTAGCGGCCGAAGCCGCAGATGATCACCGGCGCGTGCTGCTCTTCGGCTATCTCGCCAGGCTTGGCGGCTTCGCCGCGGCGCGCCAGGCGCGGCGCCAGGAAGAGATCGGTCAGCACCAGCAGCGGCGGCGTCAGCAGCATCGACAAGGCCACGGCTGCCACCAGCAGCGACGAGGTTTGCGCCCCCATCACCCCCGCGCCCTGCGCCGCCTGGAACACCACGAATCCGAACTCGCCGCCCTGTGCCAGCAGGATGACGAAAACTGGTGCTTCGGTCAGCGGCACCTTCATGCCACGCGCCATGCTTGTCAGCACCAGGGCTTTTACAACCAGGAAACCCAGCACCACCAACGCCACCACGCCCGGCTGGGCCAGCACCACGGCAAAGTCGATGCTCATGCCCACCGCGATGAAGAACAGGCCCAGCAACAGGCCTTTGAAGGGCTCCAGATCGGTTTCCAGTTCGCGGCGGTATTCGCTTTCAGCCAGCAGCACGCCGGCCAGGAAGGCGCCCAAGGCCATGCTCAGCCCCACGCTCTGCATCAGCGCCGCGGTGGCCACCACCAGCAGCAGCGCAGCGGCCGTGAAGATCTCGGGCGTGTCGCTGCGGGCGATCCAGCGCAGCGCCGGGCGCAGCAGCAGCCGGCCGCCCAGGATGATGGCGGCAATCACGCCCAGCGCCTTGGCTGCGCCCACCCAACCGCCGCCTTCGTGGCCAGCGGCAGCGTCTATCGCCAGCAGCGGGATGATGGCCAGGATGGGAATGGCCGCGATGTCCTGCAGCAGCGCCACGCTCAGTACGCTGCTGCCCGCGGTGGTGCTCATCAGGTTGCGTTCATTCAGCACGCCCAGACCGATGGCGGTGGAACTCATGCCCAGGCCCAGACCGGCCACGAGTGCCAGCCGCCAGTCCACGCCGGCCAGCACGCCCGCGCCCGTGATGAGCGCCGCAGAGCCAAATAGCTGCACGCTGCCCCAGCCGAAGATGGGCCGACGCAAGGACCACAAGCGGCGCGGCTCCAGTTCCAGCCCCACCAGGAACAGCATCAGCACCACGCCAAATTCGGCGAAATGCAGCATGTCCTTGGGGTCGGTCACCAGCTTCAGGCCCCAAGGGCCGATGGCGATGCCCGCCCCCAGGTAGCCGATGATGGAGCCCAGCCCCAGCAAGCGCGCCAGCGGCACCGCCAGCACGGCTGCGCCCAGGTAGACAAGGCTGCTGTGCAGCCAGGTGGTCCCATGTTCCATGCTCAGCTGGCCTCTCGTGGACGGGCGTCGGCGGGGACGATGCAGCTGTCATCGGCTTCGAACTCCGTCAGTTCCGGCCAGCGCGGCCAGGTCGCCAGCCGCTGCGAAAACACCGCGGCGTGCTGTGCCAGTTCGGCGTCGTCCGCCTTGTGGGCGCCGTGCAGCACCAGGGGCGGTAGCCAGCGCATGTGGGCCAGCGCTGCGGTCTGCTCGTAGGGGTGCAGGAAGGCGTCGAAGAAGTAGCGGTTGTAGCCGTCGGGGCGGTAGGAACTGTCCGGCCCGCCAGTGGACGCAGCCAGCCACAGGTCCTTGCCTTCCAACGCCCGACCCCCTGGGCCGTAGGCCCAGCCGAAGCTGAAGACCTCGTCCAGCCAGAGCTTCAGCAGGGGAGTCATCGAATACCAGTGCACCGGGTGCAGCCAGACCAGCAACCGAGCTTCTGCCAAGGCGGCTTGCTCGGCGGACACGTCGATCCAGTAGTCCGGGTACAGCGCATAGAGGTCGCGCACCTGCACGCGGGCCGGGTCCAGCCGGGCAGCGGCTTCCATGAGCGCCCGAGTGGCGCGGGACTGCTCCATCTGCGGGTGAGCGGCGATGACAAGGATCTCGGCCATGGCGTGACTGCGGCGTTGGGGATGATGCGGGTTTGCGCCGGTGGGGAGGCAGGCAGAGCGCAAACACCATACCCGCAAATCCGGGAGAAGAGAAATGCCATGCCCTTGAACGTTCTCGCCAACCCCAAGGGTGGCGTTGGCAAGAGCACCCCGGCCACCAGCGTCGAGGGACGCGAGCCGATTCAGGACCTGCTTTCCTACGCTGGAGGTGATTGCGCCGTGACAGTGTGGGAGGCAACGTCTGCGGTCGGCTGACCCGCACTGATGTGCACATCAGCGGACTCCTGTCCCTGGCGCCGCGCCATCGCGCGCTGCAGTTCCCGCGGCGCATAGGACGAGGCGGCCGCGCCTTCGGTGGCCATGATCTCCAGGTACATCTGCTCCAACTCCGGCGCGGCCTGGCGCAGGGCGCGTTCTGCCTGGGGCAGGTGCAGCAGGGCGCGCAGCCAGTGCAGGGCGCGCACCCAGCCCGGCACCCAGATGCGGCTTCGGCGGCGCTCCATGCCGTCGACGATGCGCTTGGCTGCATCCTCAGGCGACAGGGCCCGGCGCATAGGTGCAGGCACGGTCTGGCGCAGGCGGATGAAACCGGGATGCAGTTCGCCTTCTTCCACCAGCGGGGTACGCACCCAGGAGGCGTGGATGATGCCCACGTCCACGCCATGCGCGGCCAGTTCGATGCGCCAGGCGTCGGCCATGGCCTCCACTGCCGCCTTGGACGCGGCGTAGGCCGACATCATGGGCGGGTGTGCGAAGGTGGAAACGGATGCTGTCAGACACACGTAGCCGCGCGCAGCCTGCACCGCCGGCAAAGCTGCGCGCACGGTGTGGAAGGTGCCGTTGACGTTGACGTCGATGCAGCGGCGCCACGCGGCGGGGTCGGTGTGGGCGAGCGGGCCGAAGGCGGCCATGCCGGCGTTGGCCCAGACGATGTCCAGGCGGCCATGCCGGGCCAGCGCAGCCTGCACGGCGGCCTCGCATTCGGCCAGTGAGGTGATGTCGGCCTGCAGGGTCAGGGGACGTGTGCCACCGGCAGCAGCCAGTGAATCGGCCTGTGCGGCCAAGCCGGCGGCGTCCTGATCTACCAGCACGGGGACGGCGCCGCGCCGCTGCAATTCGGCCGCTCCTGCGGCCCCGATGCCGGAGGCACCCCCGGTGATGAGAATGACCTGGCCGCGCAGGTCTTGCTGAACGGAGGGCACCTGGATCGGTCTTGCTTGTTTGCCGGAGGCGGGCCCTGCGCAGCCGCGCTCAACCCGCCGACTTGGTGATCATGAAGTACAGGATGGGCAGCGGCAGCAGCGTGGCCAGCGCGCCCCAGAGCTGCCATTGCCGCGAAAGCCGGCGGTACTGTGCGGTGATGTGCGTGGTTTGCGCGAGCAGCTGGCGCTGCCGCAGCTGGATGGGCAGCAGCACGAACAGCCAGATCAGCCCCGACAGGCCGAAGAGGATGTAGGACCATTGGATCCACGGGTGGGCGCTTTCGCCGCCCCAGCGGTGGGCCATCAGGTAGCCGGTGATCACGATGCCGAGAGACCCGCCGGCCGTGAACAGCACGTCGGTGATGAGCACCATGCGGTTGCTGAAGCGGATGATGGTGTGGTCTTGCGTGCGCTCGGCCATCGCGGCCCACACGCCGCTGACGATGACGTTGCCGATGAACAAGCAGGCGCACAGGATGTGTGCGATCTTGAGGGCGGCGGGGCTCATCCGGGCGTGTCCTGCTGCCCGGCGTGAACTGGTCTTTCGGCGGTGCCTCGGGCGGGGTGGCGCGTGGTTGGCAGACCCTCGCCAGATACTTGGTCGGCAGCCCGGGCGTCACGGGCCTGCAGGGCCGCTGTAGCTGGTGTGGTTGGTGTGTTTGGTGCGGTTAGTGTGGCCGCTTTGGCCTCACACGCTTGCCTTGCCTTGCGCTCCCTGCGGGTGGCTTCCTGCGCCTTTTTCAGGTCACGCATCTGCCACCAGACGAACGCCCCGCCGGCCACGGCCACGCCCAGCACTTCCACAAGCTTCAGCAGCGGCAGTTCGCCCACGCTCGTCCTCAGGCGCACACGCACGCTCAAGCGCGGCTTTGCCGTTCCTGGGATCGCTGCTGCTCGCGCTCGACCAGTCGCGCATGCAGGCTGGTGGCCCACTCCATGCGCTCCTCGAAGCTGCGCCGCGGCACGCTGCGTGCACCCGCGGCCGCACCTCGCGCCTCGCACTGCTGCACCGCCTCTACCAGGAAGGCGATCTCCGGCAGGGGTGCCAGGGGCTTGCGGGCAAAGGGCGAATGCAACAAGGCTGCGCCCGTGGAGGTGGCCAACAGCGCGATCTTGCGGCCGCGGGACACCACGGCGCGGTGCGAGATCGAGTCCAGTCCCTCCCGCTCGAGTTGGTGGCCGATCTCGGCATAGACGCGGCAGGCAGCCTGGATGGCCGGGCGGCAGTCCAGGGGCAGGTCGGCGATGCCGGCCTCGGCGCGGGCATACAACACGTCGGCCGCGCGCAGCAGGCGTTGCACCACGGTGGCGATGGCGGGCGTGAACACAGGGGCTTGCAGCCAGGCGTCGGCGTCCACGCCTGCCTCGGCCAACCAGTCGCGCGGCAGGTACAGGCGGCCATTGCGGGCGTCCTCGCCCACGTCGCGCGCGATGTTGGTGAGCTGCATGGCCACACCCAGCTCGCAGGCCCGGGCCACGGCTTGTGCGCCGCGCGTGTCCATCACCAGAGCCATCATGGCGCCTACTGTGCCCGCCACTCGTGCGCCGTAGGCCTGCACGTCCGACAGGCTGTGGTACCGGCGGCCCTGGGCGTCCCAGAGGAATCCCTCCAGCAGCGCGTCCACCAGCGCACGCGGGATGGCAAAGCGGTGCACCACCTGGGCCAGTGCCCGGTCGGCCTCGGCCGGACCGGGGCGGCCTTCGTAGATGGCATCCAGCCGTTGCGCCAGCATCTGGCCGGCGGCGTGAGGGTCGTGGCCCAGGTCCACCGCATCGTCGGCGAGACGGCAGTAGGCGTACAGCGCTGTGGCCGGCTCACGCACCCGTGACGGCAGCAGCATCGAGGCGGCGAAGAAGGTCTTGGAGCCGCCGCGCATCAGGGCCCGGCGCGCCTGCGCGTCCAGCGGTTGCATCAGCGTGGGGTCCAGGCTGGCCCCAGACAGGCGTGAGGACATGTGGGAGGACAGGGGAGTGGCGGCTGTCATGGGGGGTCCGTCCTGTGGGCCTGGGTGATGGTGGGGAGGGCGCTGAGTTCAGGTCAAGGGCAAGCCAATGTCAGGCGAAGGCCTGCACGTCCGGCAGCACCTGCTCCAGCGTGCGTGCCGACATCAGCACGCCCGGCACGCCTGCGCCCGGGTGGGTGCCCGCGCCGACCACAAAGAGGCGCTCCACGTCCTCGCTGCGGTTGTGCGGGCGGAACCAGGCGCTCTGCAGCAGCAGCGGCTCCATGCCGAAGGCAGCGCCCTTGTACGACAGCAGACGGTCCTGGAAATCCTGCGGCGTGGTCACGCGAGAGGTCACCACGTGCTTCGACAGCCCCGGCAGCACCGTGCGCTCCAGCGCCTCCTGCACGGCCAGGCGGTAACTTTCTGCAGTGGCCGGCCAGTCGGTGCCGCTGTCCAGGTGCGACACGGGGCTGAGCACGTAGAAGGCATCGCAGCCCGGGGGCGCCACGCCAGCGTCGCTGGCGCTGGGGCGGTGCAGGTACAGGCTGAAGTCCTTGGGCACCTTGTGGCGCTTGAAGATGTCCTTCAGCAGTTCTTCGTAGCGGGGCCCCAGCACCATCATGTGGTGCGGCACGTCTTCCCAGCGCCGGTCGGTGCCGAAGTACCAGACGAACAGGCTCATGGAGTGCCGGCCGCGTTCTATGCGCGCATCAGTCCAGCGTTTGCGGTACTGCGGCTCGATCAGGTGGCGGTAGGTCCACATGGTGTCCGCGTTTGACACCACGATGGCCGCGGGGATGCGCTCGCCGCTGGCCAGCGTCACGCCCGTGGCCATGGGTTTGCCCTCGGGGCCGGGCTGCACGTCGATCTTGCGCACCTCGGCGTCATAGCGCACCTGCCCGCCCAGGCTTTCCAGCAGGGTGACCATGGCGCGGATGATGGCGCCGGTGCCGCCCATGGCCCAGTGCACGCCGAAGCGCCGTTCCAGCGTGTTGATCAGGCTGTAGATGCAGGTTACGGCCAGCGGATTGCCGCCGATGAGCAGCGGGTGGAAGCTGAACACCACGCGCAACTTGGGGTTCTTGAAGTGCTGGCAGGCCATCCGGTAGATGCTGTTCCAGCCCTTCATCTTGAGCATGTTGGGCACTGCCCAGATCAGGTCATTCAGCGTGTTGTAGGCGATCTGCCCCAGCTCGATGAAGCCGAGCTGGTAGCACTTGGCGGCCTCCTCGAGAAATCGCTCGTAACCGGGCAGGTCTTCCGGGCTGAATCGGGCCACCTCGTCGCGCATGCGCTGTGCGTCACCGCAGTAGTCGAACCAGCTGCCGTCGTCGAACCGGATCCGGTAGAACGGGTCCATGAGCTTGAGCTCGACGTCATCGGAGAAGGTGCGTCCGGCCGTGGCCCAGAGTTCGTCCAGCAGGAAGGGCGCAGTGATGATGGTGGGCCCGGCGTCGAAACTGAATCCGTCCTGCTTCCACACGTAGGCCCGCCCGCCGGGGCCATCGAGCTTTTCCAGCACCTGCACGCGCCAGCCGCGCACCGCCAGCCGAATGGCTGCGGCCAGCCCACCGAAGCCGCTGCCGATGACCAGGGCCAGCGGTGCGTTGGCGGCGAGGGGAGGGCGGACGGTCGAAGCTGAGGGGTTCATCAGGGCTGGGTGCTCGGGTGCAAGAGGCGCGATGGCGATCGTGGTGGGTCGAGCTGTCTTGCAAGGGCAGGGCAGCTCAAGGGCCGGGGCGCAGGGCGGCGGTTGGCAGGTGGGTGTGTTTGTCGTGTGAGACGTCGCCGCCCTTTTCGGATCGCAGCGCCCAGCGCCACAGCGCCGTGGTGTCCAGCGGCAGCACCAGCATCAGGTGCTCGACGATCGCCATGGTCAGCAAGGTGCTCACCAGAGTCAAGCCCACCGCTTGGGCAGGGCTGGTGGCCGGGTCCAGGGCCCGCGCCACCAGCCAGGCCAGTGCTGCGCAGGCAGCCAGCACCGATACGGGCCAGAAGGCGTTCATCGCCCGGCGACGGAAGAAGCTTTCCAGGTAGGCCAGGTGGGCGGGCAGGAACTGCTCGCTCAGGTTGCGCACGCCCCAGAACAGGTTGAGCTTGGCGCTGGTGCGCAGCAGCCACAGCACCAGGAAGGTGCCGGTGCCGATCTGGTTGGGCCGGCCCCAGGTCAGGCCGATGATCAGTGCACCTACCGCGATGATGCCGATCTCATGCCACAGGATGGCGCGCACCGACTCCACGAAGCGCGGCCAACCTGCCAGCCCTGGCGCGATCGCGGACTTGCGCGGGCCGGTGATCCAGCCAGTGAGAAAGCTCAACTCGTTCCAACCCCAGGCCAGCAAGGCGCAGGTGAAGGCGCAGTAGGCCGAGGCGAGGTCGGTCTGCCCGGCGGTGTGGTTCAGGCCGTACAGCGCCCCACCCAGGAGCAGGGTGGACAGCGTCTGGCTGGCGCGCACCCCCGTGCGCGACAGTCGGTTCAGCAGCAGCACCAGGCCGGTACTGAACCACCAGATGAACACGGCAAAGGCCACCGCGACGGCGAGGTTGGTCATGGCTGAGCCCGGCTCCTCATCGTGGCACGGGGGGCCGGGAGGCGGTCGGGCCCGTCACCAGGCCGGTGCCATGCGCACCTGCGCCGGCAGCGCGTGGCGCTTGACCGGCAGCAGGTACAGACGCAAGAAGGTGGCCGCACCTGCGGCGACCAGGCCGGCCTGCTTGATCTTGCCCAGCAGCCCGCCTTGGGCTTTGGCCTCGTTCAAGGACACCTGGATGTGGTGCAGTCGCTCGAGACCCCGGCGGAAGGCCGGCAAGTCGGTGTCCAGCGATACCGGGAACACCTGCTTGCTGATCTCCGTGGTGATGTCGAAGACCTGGTAGTCGTACTTGGAGGAGTCCAGCCCCATGGCGTTGTGCAGCATGGGACGGGTGTGGTCGCGCACGTACATGGTGGCGTACACGGCCAGCAGGAAGAAGCGTATCCAGTACACGTTCACGCCGCGCAGAAGATGGGGTTGGGAGCGCATGATGAGCGCGAACGATTCGCCATGGCGGAACTCGTCATTGCACCAGCGCTCGAACCAGCGAAAGATGGGGTGGAAGCGCTTGTCTGGGTGGCGCTCCAACTGCCGGAAGATGGTGATGTAGCGGGCATAGCCGATCTTCTCTGACAGGTAGGTGGCGTAGAAGATGTACTTGGGCTTGAAGTAAGTGTAGGCCTTGGTGCGCTTCAGGTCGCCCAGGTCCAGCCCCAGGCCGAAGTCCTTCAGGCTCTGGTTGATGAAGCCCGCGTGGCGCGACTCGTCGCGCGCCATGTAGTGCATCAGCTGCTTGATGTCGGGGTTGGAGACGTTCTTTTCGATTTCCTTGTACAGGATGCAGCCGCTGAACTCGCTGGTCACCGAGCTGATCAGGAAGTCCAGGAACTCCTGGCGCAACTCCGGGGACACCTGAGAGAACACTTGATTCACTTCTTCGGCGAATTTCGCATCCCGCTGGAAGTGATCCTGGTTGTTGTCACCCTCGTACTCCTTCATCATCACGGCCCATTCAGCACGCATGGAGGAGACGTCCAGCCGGTCCATCGCGGCGTGGTCGGTGGTGTAGAAGCGCGGGCTGATCAGCGACTCGGTCTTGGCGCGGCGCGCCACTTCTTCGGGGCTGTGTATGGTTTGGCTGGCGGCGCTCATGGGGGCTCTCCGGGGGGGGGGGTCGGTCGTGCCGTGGGGTGGGGTCTTGGGGAAGGTGTTCGGCTTGGACGCGCGGTCTGGGCGTCTGCTTCTCAAGGTCTATGGGGTGGCTCCAGCAGGGTCGCGAACTTGCCCGCGTTGGTGGGGCCGAAGGACTCCAGATCGATGCGCTGGTCGGTTACCGGGTCCACCAGGGTCAGGCGCCCATCGGGCCGAGCGATGAGCTGGAAGGGCTGCTCCGGGCCCAGGCCGCGTGCCTTGCGCTCGCGGGACAGCGCGCGAAGCGCGCCGCGCAGGAAGCCCTGCTCTCCTTGGACGGAGGCCACCAACTGACCCGTGCGGCCGTCCACCACGGCGATGCTGCCGTCCGGACGGTCTTCGAAGCGCAGTGGCCGCTCGCTGGTGCTGGGCTCCGCGGCGCGGCGCTGGTCGGGGCCGTTGCCGGTCAGACGTACCAGGCCCACGCTGGCCAGCGAGAACAGCACCAGCGCCGCTGCGCCCAGGAGAAACCAGCGGGGAAAGCTGTCTGGTGCGAGTTCTCCAGAGGCGGTTCGGCGAATGGCGGTCATGGAAGGCAGTCCTGTGAGGGAGCGGGGTGGTCAAGTGGGGGTGAGAAGGCCGATGACAGGCTCTCAGCCCATGCTGGGCTGCAGGCCGTGGTGGGTCCCTGGATCGGTGGTGGAGGCGTCACTGGTGGCGCTTGGCAAGGGTTCCACCGTCAGGCCGGTCTGGGCCGACCAAGCTTGTTGAAGCAGGGTGGCCACATGGGTGGCCTGCGGGATGGCGCGCAGCATGGGCTCCGGCCTGGCCAGACGCCAGGGCCTGGCGTGCGGCCAAAGGTGGATCCAGGCGATGCGGTCTGGGCCCTTCAGCGTGAGCACCAGGTCACCGTGTCCGTCACGCCCTTGGCGCAAAGCGGCGGACTCGATGGTGCGAAGTGGCAGGTTGAAGGTGAGCGTGAGCACGATGCCGATGCGCATGACCACACGTCGGTCGGTGATGGTGTAGACCGCCGTCCGGGCTGTCAGCCAGGCCAGGGTCCACACGCTGGCCAGGGCCATTGCAGTCAGCCCCACGGGCCACACCAGGGCCATCAGGGCGTCGAGCCAAGCGCCGCCATCGGCCAGTACCGAGGTGGCATGCACGAGCATGAGGGCGCCGAAGTAAAGCGCCAGCTTGCGCAGGTGAAAGGCACTGCGCGCCAGCACCCCGGCTTCTGGCGAGCCCTGCCAGAGGATGCGCTCATGGTCGGGCAACCGTTCAGGCAGCCCGTACTGCGGCTCGAGTTCGTGCTCGTGGCCGTGGCTTTCAATGGACATCGTGCGCCTCTTTTGCAGTCAGTGGTTGCCAGACCTCAGAGGATGGGCTCGCTGCGCTTGGGGTCGGCGTAGAGGGTGCCGGCGCCGAAGTACGCGGTGATCTTCTCCTCCTCCAGCATCGTGATCTGGTCAGGATGCTTGGTGGTGGGCACGTTGGCGAAGTGGTGCGCGTAGATCGAATTCACCTCGATCTCGTTGCGGCGGATGCGTGCGAAAGGCACGGGCAGCAGCACCGTCTTGCCGCCGGTGGTCTCCACTTCCAGGAAGCGGAACAGCATCTCCATCTGGTCCACCCAGAGCTCGCGCACCGTGCCAGCCAACTGGCCGTCGCCGCCCTTGACGGGCAGGCCGCGAGGGTCATGGTCGTTTTCCGAGACGGCGTAGCCCTTGGCTGCGCGCAGCGGCACGATCTTGGGGTGGCCATGCAGATCCATGTCGGGCTTGTCTGCCCGGTTTGACCAGGCGCCAGGGCCGGCACCCGAGAGCATGGGGTCACCCACAGGCTCGATGGGCGAACCGGGCGACGCGCCAGTGGACACCGCGGCGATCTTGGGCTCCTCGCGGTGCAACTCGGGCACCGTGACGGAGGAGCCGTCGGCCAGCTTGAAGGTCTTGGGCTCGGGGATGGGCCAGCCCTTGATGGTGGCGGTGCCCATGCTGTCGGACTCCATCGGGTAGCCCTCGCGGTGGCCCTCGCGCACGAGGTAGTAGATGAGCCCGGCAAAGAAAAGCCAGAAGGCATACAGAAGGATCTGGGCCAGATCGACATAGCCCGTGATGGCGCCGAATTGCATGGTGTGTCTCCTTGGGACGAGGGGGCTAACCCGGCAGGTCGGCCAGGCCGAACTTGCGCGGTACGGTGGGGGTTGCGGCGGACCGTCCGACGAGGGGTCCGATCGCAACCAGGGTGACGAAAAGCAGCAGCATTTCCACGTGGTAGACGATGCTGTAGCCGGTGACGGGCATGGCCAGGGCACTGCCCAGGGCACCTTGGGTGGCCAGGCTCGAAGCGATGTCGCGCAGCGCGCCGCCGAAGGCGACCGAGGCGCCCGTTGCCGTGGCCTGCACGGCACCCCAGGCGCCCAGGGCCAGGCCGACGAAGGCGCGCTCTTCCATGCGCATCGCTGCTGACAGCGTGCCGACGGCGAACAGGCCGCCGCCAAAGCCGATGCCCATGGAGCCGGCGCGGAAGAGCCAGTCCGCGCCCAGGGGAGCAGCAAAGATCACGGCGGAGAAGGCCGGCAGGCCGGCCAGGGCACCGTAGGCTGCCAGGCGGGTGGGGTCCACCCCGCGCGCGAGTTGCCGAGCCGCCAGGGCGAAGCCCGCCAGTGAGCCCACGGCCATCACCGCGGTCAGTGCGCTGGTTTCGCCCACGGACAGGCCGAGGATCTCCCCGCCATAGGGCTCCAGCACGATGTCCTGCATGTTGAAGGCCGCCGTGCCCAGGCCCACCGCCCAGAGGAAGCGTCGCGCGCGGCCGTTGCGGATGAAGCGCTGCCAGGCCGGCAGGAACGGGGCCTCCGGTTGCGCCTTCAGCGCGGCGGCGCGGGCCGGGTCGCGGGCTTCCTGCTTCCACAGGGCCACGCTGTTGACCAGCAGGGTGACCACCGCGCTGCCCTGCACCACCTGCACCAGTCGCTGGGGTGAGAAGTCGGCCAGCAGCAGGCTGAACACGAGGCCGCTGCCCACCATGCCCAGCAGCAACATCACGTACATCAGGGCCACCACGCGGGGTCGCGTCTCCTCGCTGGCCTGGTCGGTTGCCAGCGCCAGACCTGCGGTCTGAGCCGTCTGCAGGCCGATGCCCACCACCAGGAAGGCGAAGGCCGCCGCAGCCGGCGCCACCCAGTCAGGCACCTGCACGGCACCGCCGCCCGACAGCAGCAGCACGGCAAAGGGCATGATCGCCAGTCCGAAGAACTGCAGCATCGTGCCCGTCCAGATGAAGGGCACACGGCGCCAGCCGAAGGCCGAGCGGTGGGTGTCGGAGCGAAAACCTGTGAAGGCCCGCAAAGGTGCGGCCACCACGGGCAGGCCCACCATCAAGGCCACCAGCCAGGCGGCCACGCCCAGTTCCACGATCATCACGCGGTTGAGCGTGCCCACCATCAGCGCGGTGGCCATGCCCACCGTCACCTGGAACAAGGACAGGCGCAGCAAGCGCGACAGCGGCAGGTCGGCGCTGGCCGCGTCGGCAAACGGCAGGTACTTCGGCCCCAGTCGAGACCACGCCTGGATGGCGCGCATCCCCACAGGCTTCCGCCCCTGGTACCCCTTGGACGGCTTGCCCAGGCTCAACGCACCACCTCCAGCGCCTGAGAGGTGTAGAAGCCGCTGGAAATGCGCTGTGTGCGGCCGCTGCGCCAGTCGGCCAGCCCGGGTGAACGACCCACCATCGCGCGCAGTTCCACCTCCGACATGGGCTCGATCCAGGGCGCCCGGTTGCTGCTGGGAAACAGCCGGCCCACGGAGCGCATGGCCACCAGCAGCGGGTTGCGCGGCGCAAAGGTGAAGGCGATGGAGCCCCGCGTGCGGTACGACCAGGCCTCCAGCAGCCGCACGGCGTCGAACATGGAGTAGTGGATCAGCGAGTCCATCGCCACCACGTGGTCGAAGCCGCCCAGCGCCGGGTCCAGCATGTCCCCGCTGCGCAGGTCGATGCGCTGCAGCAGCGCGGCGCCGTCGGGCAGCGCCGCAATGCGCTGGCGCGCCACATCCACCAATTGCGGCGACAGGTCGATGGCCACCACCTCGGCGTCCCGGCGTGCGGCCTCTACCGCCAGTGCGCCCGTGCCGCATCCGGCGTCCATGAGGCGTGCGCCGTGCAGGTCGGCAGGCAGCCAGTCCAGCAAGGTGGCTCGCATGCGGTCGCGCCCTGCGCGCACCGTGGCGCGGATGCGCCCCACGGGTGCGGTGGAGGTCAGCTGCTCCCAGGCTTTGACCGCGGTTCGATCGAAGTAGTCTTCGATCTGCCCGCGCCGCTGCTGGTATTGGGCTTGTCGCATGTCCATGGTCAGTCGAACCCCAGCAGGTCGAAGATGTCGCGATCCTTCATGGGCGTGGCGCTCAGCGGTTCCACGCCCGCCCAAAGCTTGGCCGCCAGGCGCAGGTATTCCTGCTGCACGGCCTCCAGTTCGGGTGAGGACTCCATCTCGAAAAGCGTGGACTTCTTCAGCCGGCTGCGGCGGATCACGTCCAGGTCCGGAAAGCGCGCCATGGTCTGCAGGCCGATGCGCTCGTTGTATTTGTCGATCTGGTCCGTCGCTGCGCTGCGGTTGGCGATCACCCCACCTAGGCGCACGTTGTAGTTCTTGGCCTTGGCGCCGATGGCCTGCACGATGCGGTTCATCGCGAAGATGGAATCGAAGTCGTTGGCGGTGACGATGAGCGCGCGGTCGGCGTGTTGCAGCGGCGCGGCAAAGCCCCCGCACACCACGTCGCCCAGGACGTCGAAGATGACGACGTCGGTGTCTTCCAGCAGGTGGTGCTCCTTGAGCAGCTTGACCGTCTGGCCCACCACATACCCGCCGCAGCCCGTGCCCGCAGGCGGGCCGCCGGCCTCCACGCACATCACGCCGTTGTAGCCCTCGAAGACGAAGTCCTCGGGCCGCAGTTCCTCGGCGTGGAAGTCCACCGTCTCCAGCACGTCGATGACCGTGGGCAACATCTTCTTCGTCAGCGTGAAGGTGCTGTCGTGCTTGGGGTCGCAGCCGATCTGCAGCACCCGCTTGCCGAGCTTGGAGAAGGCCGCACTCAGGTTGGACGAGGTGGTGCTCTTGCCGATACCGCCCTTGCCGTACACGGCGAAGACCTTGGCCGTGCCGATCTTCAGGCTGGGGTCGAGTTGCACCTGCACGCTGCCCTCGCCATCAGGTTTTGACCCTGCAGTGGGGCGGCCTCCCCGGCCGATCTGGGTCACGGGGACGGTGGCGGTCATGGTCATGCGGCTGCCCTTTCAGTGGCGCGCGTTGTGGGGCCGGAGGTGACGCCCTCCAGGCGGTCCTCCAGTTCTTCGCCGGCCTGGCGCAGCGCCTCGAGCGTGCGCTCGTCGGGCTGCCAGTACTGGCGTTCGTAGGCCTCGATCAGGCGGTTGGCCACCCGTGCCGAGGCCGTGGGGTTCAGGCTGGCCAGGCGCTCGCGCATGGCCGGATCAAGCATGAAGGTCTCTGTGAGCTGCTGGTAGACCCAGGGCTGCACCTGGCCCGTGGTGGCTGACCACCCCATGGTGTTGGTCACATGCACCTCGATCTGGCGCACGCCCTCGTAGCCGTGCTCCAGCATGCCCTCGTACCACTTGGGGTTGAGCATGCGGGTGCGGGTCTCCAGCGCCACTTGCTCGCGCAGCGATCGCACCGTGCCCTCGCCGCGGGTCTGGTCGCCGATATAGACCGGCGGCGGCTGGCCCCCCTTGGCCCGCTTGACCGCCTGGGTGATGCCACCCAGCGTGTCGAAGTAGTTGTCTACCGTGGTGACGCCCAGCTCCACCGAGTCCAGGTTCTGGTAGGTCAGCTGCACGTCGGCCAGCACGCTTTGCAGCAGTGCGCCCTGCTGCACTGGGCGGCCGCTGCGGCCGTAGGCGAAGCCCTTGCGGCGCGAGTAGGTCTCGGCGAGTTCGTCCTCGTCGTTCCAGTTGCCGCTCTCGATAAGGTTGTTCACGTTGGAGCCGTAGGCGCCCTCGGCGTTGCCGTAGACGCGCAGAGAGGCCACCTCCAGCGTACAGCCGTGCTCCTGCTGGTAGGCCAGGGCGTGCTTTCGCACGTAGTTCTGGTCCACCGGCTCGTCGGCCGAGGCACAGAGCCAGGCGGCTTCGGCCAGCACGCGGATCTGCAGCGGCATGAGGTCGCGGAAGATGCCCGACAGCGTCACCACGACGTCGATGCGCGGGCGGCCCAACTGCGCCAGGGGGATCAGGGTGGCACCGGCCACGCGCCCGTAGCTGTCGAAGCGCGGCAGGGCGCCCATCAAGGCCAGGGCCTGGCCGATGGGCGCACCCTCGTTCTTGAGGTTGTCGCTTCCCCACAGCACCAGGGCGATGGACTCCGGCAAGGCATGGCCGTCAGCGATGTGACGCTCGATGAGGCGCTGGGCCTGCTTGGCGCCATCCTGCACGGCAAAGGCGCTGGGGATGCGGAAGGGGTCGAAGCCGTGCAGGTTGCGGCCGGTGGGCAGCACTGCCGGCGTGCGCAGGATGTCGCCACCTGGCGCGGGGCGTGTGTAGCGGCCGTCGAGGGCGCGCAGCAGGCCGGCGACCTCAGTGTCCTGGGCGAGGTGGCGGTCGGCTGATGCCAACTCGCGCAGCGTGGCCAGTGCCTGGTCGTCAGGGCGCAAGCCGCAGGCTGCCAGGGCCTGCTCGGGCGTGCGACCGGCCACCAGCAGCTGGACGGCCTCGCGGGAGGGCAGTGAGGGCAGAGAGGGTATTGCAGCGGGTGCGCCTGCCGTGTCTGACACCTGCCCCTCCCCGTGCAAGGACTCGGCCATCGCCATGAGCATGTCCACGCGCTCTGCAGGCGACGGTGCGCGCCCCGTGACGTGCAGGCCGTGCGGTATCAAGGTGTACTCGAGCTCCAGCATCTGCTCGGCCAGACGGGCCACGCGGCAGTCCACGTCACCCGCGTTGGTGGTGTCCCACAGGGGCTCAGGATCGGCCAGTTGCAACTCGGCCGCCTGGGACTGCAGCAATGCGGCCAGTTCGGCACGCTCACCAGCCCCAGGCACCAGGCCGCGGAAGCGGTCGAGTGAGGCCTTCAGGTCCAGCAGGCCTCGGTACAGCCCCGCCTGCGCTACGGGCGGCGTCAAGTAGCTCACCAGGGTGGCGCCGCTGCGACGTTTGGCAATGGCGCCTTCAGACGGGTTGTTCGAGGCGTAAAGGTACACGTTGGGCAGGTCGCCGATGAGCCGGTCAGGCCAGCAGCTGCCCGACATGCCGCTTTGCTTGCCCGGCATGAACTCCAGCGCTCCGTGCGTACCGAAGTGCAGCACAGCGTGGGCGGCGAAGTCCTCGCGCAGGTAGCGGTAGAAGGCCGAGAAGGCGTGCGTGGGGGCCAGGCCCTTCTCGAACAGCAGGCGCATGGGGTCGCCTTCGTAGCCGAACGAGGGCTGCACTGCCACCAGCACGTGGCCGAACTGCCGGCCCAGCACCATGATGCCGCGGCCGTTGCTGAGCTGCTTGCCCGGGGCAGGGCCCCACTGGGCCTCGATCTCCTGGAGCCAGCGCTCGCGCCTGATGTGATCGGCCGCCGGGATCAGCGTGTGCACGTTGGCGTCTGCACCGTGCTGCGCGGCGTTGCCCTTCAGCACCGACTCCCGCAGCGCGTCCACGCTGTCGGGCATTTCCACCGTGTAGCCCTCGGCCTTCATGGCCTTGAGGGTGTGGAAGATCGACTCGAAGACTGAGAGGTAGGCGGCGCTTCCGATGTTGCCGGCGTTGGGCGGAAAGTTGAAGACCACCAACGCCACCTTGCGCTGCCCGCGCTCGCTGCGGCGCAGCGTGACCAGCCGGTCCACGCGGGCGGCCAGCATTTGCGCGCGCTCGGGGCAGGTGGCCATGTCCTGCTGCACATTGCGCATGCCGCCGGGAGCGGCTTCTGGCGCCGAGTCCTGGCCGGTGAAGGTGCAGCGGTGGTCGCAGCCGGTGCAGGTGACGCCGGGGCCGCCCGGCCGGCCGCCGAAGACAGTGGGACTGGTGGCGCCGTCCAGTTCGGGGATGGCCACCATGATGGTGCTCTCCACCGGCAGCAGGCCGCGCTCCGAGCCTCCCCACTGGTCCAGGGTCTGGAACTCCACCGGGTGCGCGGCGACATAAGGCACGTCCAGCTTCGCCAGGATCTCCTCGGCGGCTTGTGCGTCGTTGTAGGCTGGCCCCCCGACGAGGGAGAAGCCCGTGAGCGACACCACGGCGTCCACCGTCACCCGGCCGTCCTTCAGGAAGAAGCGTTCGATGGCCGGGCGTGAATCCAGCCCCGCGGCGAAGGCGGGCACCACTCTCAGGCCCCGTGCCTCCAGCGCCGTGATGACGCCGTCGTAATGTCGCGCGTTGCCGCCCAACAGGTAAGAGCGCAGCAGCAGCAAACCGACCGTGCCTTTGGGGCTCGCGCTGAGGCCAGCAACAGTCGGGTGGACGCCGGCGGGGTTCGGCGGTACGACCAGCGGCGAGGGCAACGCAGAGAGGTCCTCGGCCAGCCGACCCGGCATGCGGGGGTGGTAGACGCCCACCTCGGGGTAGTCCACGGGCGCGGGCACCTTGGCCTGGCCGCGCAGGCTGCGGCGCGGGCCGTCGGCGTAACGGTCGACCACGAATCGCACCATGTTCAGCACGTTCTCGTCGGAGCCGCCCATCCAGTACTGCATGGTCAGGAAGTAGGCCCGCACGTCCTGCGCCGTACCTGGAATAAAGCGCAGCATTTGCGGCAGACGCCGCAGCATCTTCATCTGCGCAGCCCCGCCTGCGGCGGGCTTGCCTTCGCTGCTGCTCTTGCCGCGAAGTTTCTTCAGGAGCGCCATCGGGCCGCTGGCCGGCTTGCTCATGTCGAAAGCGCCCGCGCGGGTGAGCTTGACCACCTCGCTGGCCGAGGCGATGCAGATCATGGCGTCGCAGGCGTCTCGGCGGGCTTGCAGGTCGCCCAGGATGGGGTTGAAGTGCTCCTCCAGGAAGAGCATGCCGGCGATCACGATATCGGCCTGCGCGATGTCGTCGCGGCAACGTTGTGTGGCCTGCGGGTCGCCTGCGAATTCCGAGGCCGCATGCAGCGCCAGCTGCACGCCGGGCATCTCGCGTGCCAGGTGGGTCCGGGCCCGGGTGATGGAGCTGGCCAAGTGGGTGTCCATGGTGACGATCACCACGCGCATGGCTGCAGGCGCAAAGGCGCTTGCGGGCCTGGACGTCGCCTTGGCCGAGCCGGGCAGGAAGCCCATCCCGAAATCAACGACCGAAGTGCGCTTTTGCGTCATAGAGGGTCTCGACGGTGATGGTGGACACACCGCGCTCGGTGGCGAATCTCTCGGTGTTGCGCCGGGCCTTGCCCCGCACGAAGAAGGGAATCTTCTGCAACTCCCTCTGTGCGTCTGCGCTCCAGGTGGCGGGCTCTGCTGCCGTGGCGGCGGCCTTGGGCGCCACCGGCAGCGCCCCTGGTGAGATGGCGATGCTGTCGGCCGTGAGGGGTATCTGCGGGACTTGCAGCACTTGAGGGGCTGGAAAGGCAGGGTCTTCTTGCCCGGCCTGAGGCAGCGCGGCCGCCATGCCGCCTCCGGCGTGTGACAGATGTGAGGCAGCCGCGCCCTCGTGGAATTCGAAGTCCTCGCGGAACATCGTCAGCAGATGCTCCTCCAGACCCATCATCAGCGGGTGCACCCAGGTGTCGAACAGCACGTTGGCGCCCTCGAAACCCATCTGCGGGGAGTAGCGCGCCGGGAAATCCTGCACGTGCACGGGAGCGGAGATCACCGCGCAGGGCAGGCGCAGCCGCTTGGCGATGTGCCGCTCCATCTGCGTGCCCAGCACCAACTCGGGCTGGGCTTCGGCGATGCGGGCCTCCACCTCCAGGTAGTCGTCGCTGATCAGCGGCTCCACACCGTAGAGCTTGGCGGCCTCGCGCACCTCGCGTGCGAACTCTCGGCTGTAGGTGCCCAGGCCCACCACCTTGAAGCCCAGCTCGCGCGCGGCCACCCGAGCGGCCGCCACGGCGTGTGAGGCGTCGCCGAAGACGAACACGCGCTTTTCGGTGAGGTAGGTGGAGTCCACGGACTTGGAGTACCAGGGCGCACGCGAGTGGCTGGTTTGCAACAGCGCCGCGGCGTCC
This sequence comes from Betaproteobacteria bacterium, assembly GCA_037127635.1. GTDB lineage: Bacteria > Pseudomonadota > Gammaproteobacteria > Burkholderiales > Burkholderiaceae_C > Rubrivivax. The sequence continues at coordinate 39,416 of JBAXYD010000024.1, forward strand.
ACGCCGGCCAAGGCTGCCACTTCGGCGATGAACTCGCGTGTGGCGCCCACGCCGATGGGTATGACCTTGGTGAAGGGCTGGCCATGGATGCGCTGCAGCCACTGCGCGGCCTGTGACGCGGTCTCCGGATACAGCACGACGTTGAAGTCGGCCTGCGGCAGGCGGGCGATGTCATCCGGGCAGGCGTTCAGCGGTGCGGTCACGCTGACCTCCACCCCCAGTTGCTCCAGCAGCCGGGTGATCTCGGTCACGTCATCGCGGTGGCGAAAGCCCAGCGCTGTGGGGCCCAGCAGGTTGCAGCGCGGGGCGCGTCCTTCGCGCGGCGCCCGCTCGACGCGGGTGGTGCCCGCCAGGGTGCGCACCACCTGGTAGAAGGTCTCGGCGGCACCCCAGTTTTCCTTGCGCTGGTAGGCGGGCAGCTCCAGCGGCACCACCGGCACCGGCAATTGCAGGGCCTGGGCCAGGCCACCGGGGTCGTCCTGGATCAGCTCGGCTGTGCAGGACGAGCCCACCAGCATGGCCTTGGGTGCGAAGCGTTCGTAGGCTTGGCGGGCGGCAGTCTTGAAGAGTTCCGCCGTGTCGCCGCCCAGGTCGCGCGCCTGGAAGGTGGTGTAGGTCACGGGCGGGCGGGCGTCGCGCCGCTCGATCATGGTGAACAGCAAGTCGGCGTAGGTATCGCCCTGAGGGGCATGCAGCACGTAGTGCACGTCGCGCATGGCGGTGGCGATGCGCATGGCCCCCACATGGGGTGGTCCTTCATAGGTCCAGAGGGTCAGTTGCATGCGCGGAGTCCGGGCGGATCTTGGGGTTGTGCAGGGACTGGCTCGCTCAGGCCGCCAGCAGTTCGCGGCGGTGCAGGGGCCGGGCGAACAACTCGGCCAAGTCGGCGGCCTGCTCGTAGCCGTGAATAGGCGAGAACACCAGCTCGATGGCCCACTTGGTGGTCAGGCCCTCGGCTTCCAACGGGTTGGCCAGGCCCAAGCCGCACACCGTGATGTCGGGGCGTGCAGCGCGGCAGCGGTCGAGCTGGCGCTCCACGTCCTGGCCCTCGCTGAGGCGGGTGCTGGCCGGCAGCCACGCCAGCTCCTGCGTCAAGTGCTCGCGATGCAGGTAAGGGGTGCCCACCTCGGTCAGCCGCATGCCCAGCTCTCGTGACAGAAAGCGGGCGATGGGCAACTCGAGCTGAGAGTCCGGGAAGAAGAAGATGCTGCGGCCCTGCAAGGCTTGCCGGTGACGGGCCAGGGCCACCTCGGCACGTGCGCGTGCACTGGCGGTCACCTCGGCCACCTTGTCCGCCGAGATCCCGAAGGCGGCAGCGGCCGCTTCCAGCCATGCGGTTGTGCCTTCCACGCCAATGGGGAAGGGTGCGGCGATACGCTGTGCGCCACGCTCTTCCATCGCCCGTGCGGTGTCGCCCAGGAAGGGCTGGGCCAGAAGGTAGCGGGTGCCGGGCCCGACGACCGGCATGCGGCTCGAATGGCGGGCCGGCAGGAACGCGGCTGTGGGCACGCCAATGCGCGACAGCAGCCCGGCGAGTTGGTCTTCCACCACATCGGGCAGCGTGCCCACCACCACCAGGGGGGAAGCCGCGCGTTCGGGCCCGCCTTCTGGCGGCGTGGTGCCCAGCACCGGCACCAGCGAAGCCAGGCAGGCGTCCTCGCCCTGGGTGAAGGTGGTCTCGATGCCGCTGCCGGAGTAGTTCAGCACCCGCACGCGCGGCAGGAACTGCCGCGACAGGCGCTGGGCAGCGCGCGACAGGTCCAGCTTGATCACTTCAGACGGGCAAGAGCCCACCAAGAAGAGGGTCTTGATGTCTGGGCGGCGCTCCAACAGGCGCTGCACCACCCGGTCCAGCTCCTCGTTGGCGTCAGCCAGGCCGGCCAGGTCGCGTTCGTCCAGGATGGCGGTGGCAAAGCGTGGCTCGGCAAAGATCATCACGCCTGCGGCGGACTGGATGAGATGGGCGCAGGTGCGCGAGCCCACCACCAGAAAGAAGGCGTCCTGGATCTTGCGGTGCAGCCACACGATGCCCGTCAGGCCGCAGAACACCTCGCGCTGGCCGCGCTCACGCAGCACCGGGGCGTCGGCACAGCCGCTGTCCGCCTTCAAGGGAATCACTGCGTTCATCAAGCGCCCTCCGCCGTGGGATGGCCCAGGGGCTTGCCGCCGGGCGAGCTGGCGTGCAACCGCTCGGCATCGCTTTGCAGCCGGGCGGCGCGCAGCTTGAGCAAAAACTGCGTGGCATTGATGACGTAGGCCGCGTAGGCCGCCAGGGCCAGCCACATCTGCCCCCGCGCGCCTAGAGCGTTCTGCCACAGCGCCACCAGGTAGGCCGCGTGAAGCGCCAGCACGAGCATGCTGAAGACGTCTTCCCAGAAGAACGCCGGGGCGAACACCCAAACGTCAAAGACCACTTTCTCCCAGATGCAGCCGGTGATCATGATGGTGTAGAGCAACACCGTCTTCAGCACGATGGAGGCGGTGGCTATGGCAAAGCCCTCTCCGGTGGCCAGGTATCGCAGCACCAACACCAAGCTGACCGCGAACACCAGGAACTGCAGCGGCGCCAGCAGCCCCTGCACCAGCGTCCAGCGCGTTGCATCACGGCGCCGGCGCTGTTCCGGTGTGTAGAGGGCGACGGGCGCCTTGGTCGTTTTGGGCATCAGTGCAAATAGATTTCAAGTTCTTGCGCTCAGCGTAGGGGCTTGAATCGATTGTGTCAATCCGCATTGACGTCATCCCTACTTGACATCTATGGATTGGACCGGGATCATGCGTCCATGGCCCAAAGTGGGTCTGCTGCGACGCTCCCCCCAGGGTGGGCGTCGCGGTGCCGCAGGCAGTGGCACGGGCGGGGAGGTCCGTGGTGTCGCCTCTTTAGTACCGGGTTCAGGGTAAATACTGAGCTGCAGGTTTCTTGTCTTGGAGGACCAGGTGTACAACCCAGACAACTTTCGCCGGAAGTTGCGGGACCGGGCAGCCGATGAGGATGGCGGCCGGTCTGGGCAGGACGGTGACCCGTCGAGCACGCTGTCTGTGTCGGTGATGTCGGCCTCGGCAGCGCATCCCGTGTTCGGAAAGTCGGCCCGCCCGTTGCAGTTGCCGGTGGACGCGCCGCCGCCTGGCGCCATGGAGGGTCGCGCCGAGGTCGACCACCGCCGTCGCGGCTGGACCGATCGGCTGCACTTGGTGCCGCCGCCGACCCCCCCTCGCGTACTGGATCGCCGGGACCGTGTGGCCAGGCTGTATGCCGTGCTGGAAGACCGTGTGATCCCGCACCTCGGGTACCATGGGTCAACTAAAGACGCGCACCCGATGAAGCCTACCGAGGCCGAGTTTGAAGAGTTCTTCGGCCATCTGCTTCGAGACGATGAAGCAGGGTGTGCGGCGCTGATCAGGCGTTTGCGGGCAAAGGGGTTGCCCATGGACGCCATCTGCCTGGATGTTTTGACACCTGCGGCCCGCCGCATGAATGCGCTGTGGGCCGATGACAGTGCGGATTTTGTAACGGTGACCGTTGCGGTCGGGCGCCTGCAGGCCTTGCTCAGGGAGTTCAGCCCGGAGTTCTGTGCGGAAGTTGAACCCGCCTTCCGTGCCTTGCGCATCCTCCTGTCGCAGCCAGAAGACGACAGCCATATGTTCGGTTTGTCGATGGTGGCCGAATTCTTCCGCCGTGATGGGTGGGAGGTGGTGGGCGGCGTGGCCGGTTCAGGCGTGGACCCGGCCCAGCTGGTACGCGACGACTGGTTCGATGTGGTGGGCCTGTCGGTAGCGACTGAATCAAAGTTGACGTGGCTGCGCGATCTCATCGCCGTCATGCGTCAGCATTCCAGCAACCGGCAACTGGTGATCATGGTCGGGGGCCCGCTGTTCTCGATGGACCCCTCACTTGTTCAACAGGTCGGTGCAGACCTGACGGCAGATGCGCGCGAGGCGCCTCTTCTGGCTGAAAAACTCGTTTCTGAGCGTGACCGTTCCTCTCCCGGGCAAGACGGTCATGGTTTTAAAGATTAGTCAGTTGGCCCGTTCAATGTTCAACAAGTTGTGCGGATCTTGTGTCGAGCGGCTTGAGGAGTCCAGCCGGACTGCTCGGTTTGAAGCGGTGAGGACCTGATGGCTGACAACCTGATCATTGGTGATCTCGATCCAAAGGCTGCGGTGCGCCTGGTCGAGTCGACCAGCGACTTGGTGGTGTTGCTGGACGCAGGCGGCCGAGTGCTTGAAGTGGCCATTCACGACGGCAGCCTATCCGGGCTGGACGCTCAGGCGTGGGTGGGCAAACTCTGGGTCGAGACGGTCACCGTGGAGAGCCGCGAAAAGCTCGTGTCCTCCCTTAAGGACGCGGCCAATGCCACCCCTGCGCGCTGGCGTCAGGTCAACCATCCGTTCGCGGGGGGCGAAGACTTGCCGGTGTTGTATATGACGGTGCCGGTGCAGGCCGAGTGCAAGGGCTTGGGCCGCATGGTGGCATTCGGACGGGATCTGCGCAGCACCGTGGCTTTGCAGCGCCGCCTGGTCGAAGCCCAACAGACGATGGAGCGCGATTACTGGCGTTTCCGTGAGGCCGATACCCGCTACAGGCATCTTCTGCAGACCAGCCTGGACGCCCTGCTCGTGGTGGATGGCCAGAATCAGCGCGTGGTCGAGGCCAACGCGGCGTCCGATGCCCTGGCCGGCAAGGCGCGCGGCGGGGTGGTAGGCATGAGCCTGCCGGCCTTGTTCGACGCGGCGTCTGCCGAGCCGCTGCAAAGCTTGCTGGCCGCTGCCCGTGCCGTGGGCAAGCGTGATCCCGTTCGCCTCACCCTGGCTGACGGGGGCGACTCGGCCGTGGTCTCGGCCACTTTGTTCCGTCAAGACCAACTGCCGTTCATGTTGGTGCGTGTGGTGCCCAGTGCCAAGGTCGTCCAGGCGCAAGGCGGGGCGGCGGGCTTGCAGGGATCGACGCTCCCGGCCCAGGCTCTTTACCAATCCTACGTGGGCCATGCTTCGGACGGCCTGGTCTTCACCGACGCCCAGGGCCGCGTCGTCCTGGCAAACCGCACCTTTGCGCTGATGGCGCAACTCAGCGCCGAGGAGCAGGCGCGTGGTGAGATGCTAGACCGCTGGCTGGGCCGCACCGGCGTCGAGTTGAGTGTGCTGGTCACCAACCTGCGCCAGCGCGGCTCTGTGGGCCTGTTCACCACCGCGCTGCGCGGCGAGTTCGGGGGGCAGATCGAGGTTGAGATCTCGGCCAGCATGCTGGCCCTGCCTGATGGGTCCCGGCTGGCCTTCGCCATCCGGGACATCAGCCGGCGTCTGCAAGGCGAAGAGCGCACCCCGGATCGGGTCTCCCGCTCGGTCAGTGAACTGACCGAGCTGGTCGGACGGGTGCCTCTGAAGGACATCGTCAGTGAGACCACCGAGTTGATCGAGCAGTTGTGCATCGAGGCGGCGCTGCAGATGACGCACGGCAACCGGGCCTCGGCCGCTCAGTTGCTGGGGCTTTCGCGCCAGAGCCTGTATGTCAAGTTGAACCGCTTTGGATTGGCGGGCGGCGGCAGCAGTGACACTTATGATGAACGGCCTGCTGTAAACATCGATTGACACATTGAACTGTCATGTGCAGTATGCGCACATGGCCCACACTGCACCTGCTGGCGCGCTGCCTGCGCCCTCGGCGATTGCCGAGTTGCTCAAGCCCATCACCTGGTTCCCTCCCATGTGGGCCTTTGCCTGCGGGGTGGTGGCCTCCGGCCAGGCGCTAGAGGGGCGCTGGGGTCTGGTGTTGGCCGGTGTCCTGCTGGCGGGCCCGTTTGTGTGTGCCACCAGCCAGGCGGTCAATGATTGGTTCGACCGTCACGTCGACGCCATCAACGAGCCCCACCGGCCCATTCCCTCGGGCCGTATGCCTGGGCGCTGGGGCTTGTATCTCGCCCTGATCTGGACGGTGTTGTCGCTGCTGTTGTCCACCGCGCTCGGACCCTGGGGGTTTGGCGCAGCGGCGCTGGGCCTGCTGCTGGCCTGGGCCTACAGTGCACCGCCCATGCGGCTCAAGCGCAACGGGTGGTGGGGCAACGCCGCGTGCGGCCTGTCCTACGAGGGCCTGGCTTGGCTCACGGGTGCGGCAGTCATGGCCGGAGGCCAGATGCCGAGCGTGCCTTCGATGATGCTGGCCTTGCTGTACAGCGCAGGCGCCCACGGCATCATGACCCTCAACGACTTCAAGGCCATCGAGGGCGACCGCAAGATGGGCATCGCCTCCTTGCCCGTCCAACTGGGTGCCCAAGGTGCCGCCTGGGCCGCCTGCGCCACCATGGTGCTGGCCCAGTTGGCCGTGATCGCCTGCCTGCTGACCTGGGGCTGCCCGGCCCATGCAGCGGCTGTGGCCGGCTGCGTGGCGGTGCAAGTGGTGATGATGCGTCGCTTCCTTGCCCGACCCGTGGCCCGGGCGGTGTGGCTCAGCGGCCTGGGCGTGCCGTTGTACGTCGCGGGCATGATGATCAGCGCCTTTGCGCTGCGAGGGCTTGCGGCATGAGCTGGCTGGGCATCTTCCGCCTGGCCTTGGTGCAGATGGCGCTGGGCGCCATCGTCGTGCTCACCACCTCCACCCTCAACCGCCTGATGGCCGTGGAGTTGATGCTGCCGGCCCTGGTGCCGGGGCTGCTCGTGGGCCTTCACCACGCAGTGCAGATGACCCGCCCGCGCATGGGTTTCGGCTCGGATGTGGGTGGCCAACGCACGCCCTGGATCGCCGGTGGCATGGCCGTGTTGGCGTTGGGGGGATTCCTGGCCGCGGTGGCCACGGCCTGGATGGGGACTGATCGCATGGCCGGCCTGTGTCTGGCCGTGCTGGGCTACGGCCTGGTAGGCCTGGGCGTCAGCGCGGCGGGCACCTCGTTACTGGTGCTGTTGGCCAAGCAGGTGGCGCAGGAGCGTCGCGCCGCAGCGGCCACACTGGTGTGGGTCCTGATGATCGTGGGCTTTGCCGTCACCGCGGGCCTGGCCGGACGTTGGCTGGACCCGTACACGCCCGGCCGCCTGGTGGCGGTGTCGGGCGCCGTGTCGCTGGTGGCGTTGTGCGTGGCTTGGGCGGCACTGTGGGGTGTGGAGCGCGATGGCATGTCCGTGGCCCCCGTTGTGCAGGACCGACCGCGGTTTCGCGCCGCCCTGGAGCAGGTGTGGACAGAGCCCGATGCGCGCCGCTTCACGGTCTTCGTCTTCGTGTCCATGGTGGCCTACAGCGCGCAGGACCTGATCCTCGAGCCCTTCGCGGGCATCCGCTTCGGTTTCACGCCCGGTGAGTCCACGCAGTTGTCGGGGGTGCAGCACGGCGGCACCCTGGCCGGCATGCTGCTGGGCGCCTTGGCGGGCCGGCGGTGGGGCGCCCTGTCCTTCGGTTCGCTGCGCGCGTGGATCGTGGGTGGCTGCCTGGCTTCGGCGCTGGCGCTGGCCGGTCTGGTGGCGGGCGACCTTCGCGGCGGCATGGACTGGCCGATACGCGCGAATGTCTTCCTGCTTGGGGTGGCCAACGGCGCGTTCTCCATCGCCGCCATCGGTTCAATGATGGCCTTGGCCGGCCAGGGCCGCGCCTCCCGTGAAGGGGTGCGCATGGGCCTTTGGGGCGCAGCGCAGGCCACGGGCTTTGCATTGGGGGGCGTGCTTGGCACGGCCGCCAGCGATCTGGCGCACTGGCTGATCGGCTCCCAGGTGACTGCCTATGTGGCGGTCTTTGCGGCCGAGGCCTTGTTGTTTGTCCTGTCAGCCGCGCTGGCCCGCCACATTGCCCTGCCGGCGCCGGTGGCGTCACCAGATACCCGGCGCGATTGCGCTGCCGCACTTCCCCTCACCCCAGTCGAGGACCATCATGAACGAGTCGCACACCTTTGATGTCATTGTCGTTGGCGGTGGCCCCGCCGGCGCCACGGCCGCCCATGACCTCGCTCGCCAGGGACGCTCCGTCTTGCTGCTGGACCGCGCCGGGCGCGTAAAGCCTTGTGGCGGGGCGATTCCCCCTCGGTTGATCAAGGACTTCGACATTCCCGACCACCTCCTGGTGGCCAAGATCCGTTGCGCCCGCATGGTCTCGCCCAGTGACCGCCAAGTGGATATTCCCATCGACGGCGGCTTCGTCGGCATGGTGGACCGTGATGTTTTCGACGAGTGGCTGCGCGAGCGCGCCGCCCAGGCCGGGGCGGTGCGCCGTATTGGCACCTTTGACAAGCTCACCCGAGACGCGGATGGCGTGAGCGTGGTGCACTTCACCGCGCGAGCCAGCCAGACCGGTGCCGAAACCGGCCACTCCAGTGCCCGTGCCCGCTGCGTGATCGGTGCCGATGGCGCCCGTTCTGAAGTAGCGCGCCAAGCCGTTCCGGGGGCCGAGCGCACGTCTTACGTCTTCGCGTACCACGAGATCGTGGGCCGGCCCCAGAACCCGCCGCCCGGCTATGACAGTGCGCGCTGCGACGTGGTCTACAACGGCACCTACTCGCCAGATTTCTACGGTTGGGTCTTCCCCCACGGCGACACGCTGAGCGTGGGCACCGGCAGCGCCGACAAGGGCTTTTCGCTGCGCAGCGCCACCGCCGGCCTGCGCCGCGCGGCCGGTCTGCAGGATGCACCCACGCTGCGCCGCGAAGGCGCACCCATCCCCATGAAGCCACTGCCGCGCTGGGACAACGGCCGCGACGTCGTGGTTGCCGGTGACGCCGCCGGCGTGGTGGCGCCGGCCTCTGGCGAGGGGATCTACTACGCCATGGCCTGCGGGCGCATGGTGGGCGAGGCTGTGCAGGCGTTCCTGAGCACCGGCCAGGCCAGCGCGCTGGCCGTGGCCCGCAAGCGCTTCCTCAAGGCGCATGGCAAGGTCTTTTGGGTGCTCGGCATCATGCAACGCTTCTGGTACAGCAGCGACAAGCGCCGTGAGCGGTTCGTGGCCATCTGCCGCGACCGCGACGTGCAGCAACTGACGTTCGAGGCCTACATGAACAAGGAGCTTGTTCGCGCGCGCCCCATGGCGCATGTGCGGATCTTCTTCAAAGACATGGCGCACCTGCTCGGGCTTGCCCGGGTGTGACGCACCATGGCAGGGCCGTCTGCGGCGCGGCCTGAAGGCGCCCCGCGCGAGCACCGCGATGTCTCGCGGGTGCCGCGCTTCGTGTACGGGGTGGCCGCGACTGTGGCCCTGCTGGTGGCGGGCGTTGGCGGTCTCGCCACGGACCTCGGCCCCTGGTACCGCGGCTTGGTGCAACCCCCCTGGAAGCCGCCAGACTTGGTGTTCGGCCCCGTCTGGACCCTTCTCTACACGCTGACGGCCTGGGCGGGCGCCCGGGCCTGGTGGTTTGCGGGGGTTCGGACCGCGCCTGGTGCGGCGCTTGAAGGCGCATCTTGTCTCGCCCACACCACTGCAGCCCCCGAGGCCATGGAAGCTCAACGCCTCCGGCACCTCCTGTTGCGGGGCTTCCTCGTCAACGCAGTGCTCAACGTGGCGTGGAGCGCGCTGTTTTTCCAGGCCAAACGGCCGGACTGGGCGTTGCTGGAAATTGTGTTGCTCACGGCCTCGGTCATCTGGCTGATAGCGACCTGCGCGCGGGCGGACCGCTTGGCTTCCCGCCTGCTCTGGCCCTACCTCGTCTGGGTGCTGTTCGCCGCCACCGTCAACGCTGGTGTCACCCGGCTCAACCCGCTCCCAGCGGGCAGTTGGGGAGGCGTGGGGTGATCGCGCGGCTGCGCGCGGTCTCGGGGTGCCTGCTGCTGGCTTACGTGGTCACGCACCTGTCCAACCATGCGCTGGCGCTGTGGTCGCTGAGCCTGGCGGACGCCTGGTTGGAGGTGCTTTCCACGGTGTGGCGCTGGCCTCCCGTGACGGCGCTGCTCCTCGCGGCATTTCTCGTCCATCTGGGCCTGGCCCTGCACACGCTGTGGCTGCGGCGCACTTGGCGCATGAGTCGCTGGGAGTGGGCGCAGTTGCTGTTGGGCCTGTCCATCGTGCCACTGGGCATGACCCATGTCATCGGCACCCGGGTGGCACACGAGCTTCATGGCGTTTACACCAATCACTTCTGGGTGCTATGGCCCATGGCCGTGGACCCCTGGCAGCACGCGCGCCAAATGGCGCTGGTCGTCGCCGTGTGGACGCATGCCTGCATCGGCCTGCACTTCTGGTGGCGCGTCAAGCCCTGGTACCCGAAGGTGCTGCCGGGGCTGTATGCGGTGGCCCTGCTGCTGCCGGCCCTGGCGCTGGCCGGTGTGGGCGTGGGCCTGGGCTCGGTGCTGGCCATCCTGGACGATCCACCACGCATGCAGGCTGCGGTGGCGCTGACACGGCCGCCCAGCCGCGGCGAGGTGGCCGATCTGTACTTCCTGTCGGGCCTGCTCAAAGGCCTTTCGCTGGCGCTGGTGCTGCTGGCACTGGCCGCCCGGCAAGTGCGCATGCTGTGGCTCAAGCGCCGACCGGGGGTTCGTCTGTCCTACGCGGGCGGACCCACCGTGTCGGTGCCGATGGGTTCGAGCATCCTGGAGGCCAGCCGTGCGCACGGCATTGCCCACGCGTCAGTTTGTGGCGGGCGTGGGCGGTGTTCCACCTGCCGGGTTCAGGTGGGGGGCGCTGAGGTCGCGGCTCTGCCCCCGCCCTCGCAGGAGGAGGCACGCGTGCTGGAGCGCCTTGGATCACCTGCATTGGTACGCCTGGCCTGCCAACTGCGACCGCCTCCAGGTGACTACAGCGTCATGCAACTGCTGCCCCCCGATACCCAGCCGGCAGACGCTTACCGCGGCACCACGCTGGCTGTGGGGGAGGAGCGCGTGATGGTCATCATGTTCGTGGATCTGCGGGGCTTCACGGCCTTGTCCGAGAAGCGCTTGCCTTATGACGTGGTGTTCCTGCTGAATCGCTACTTCCGCAGTGTGGGTCAGGCCGTCGAGCAGGCGGGCGGCCGGGTGGACAAGTTCATAGGTGACGGCATGATGGCCTTGTTCGGCCTGAAGGCCGGGCCGGGGGTCGCGGCCAGACAGGCTCTCGACGCCGCGCGCCGCATCGGGCTGGCCCTGGCGGAGTTGAACGGGGCCCTGGCTGCCGAGCTCAGCGCACCCTTGTGCATCGGCATTGGTTTGCACATCGGCCCGGCCATCGTGGGTGTGCTGGGTCACGGCCCTGCCACCGGACTCACGGCGATCGGCGACACCGTCAACACGGCCAGCCGGCTGGAGAGCCTGTCCAAGGACTTCGGTGCCCAGCTGCTGGTCTCCCAGGAGCTGTTCGATGCCGCAGGGCAGTCGGCGCTGCCGGGCCTGGCGCATGAGGTAGCCATTCGGGGGCGCAGCCAACCGCTGGCGGTGCGCGCCGTCGCGGACATCTGCGCGTTGCCGTTATCCTGAGGTTCTGAGACCATGAAGGAATGCTTGGCCAGCGGCCCAAGCGCCGAGTTCACAGTCGCCCAAACCTGCCAGTGGAGGACCCATCCCATGAAGACCAGCAGCATTGCCTGCCTCGACAAGCCCCTTGCCGGATGGGCCTGGCGCCATGCGCACCTTTGGCGGTCGCTGTGCAGACCGCTGTGGCGCTGGGTGCTGCTGATCGCTTCAGGGGCGGCGTTCATCGCTTTGCCGAGCCATGCGGCCATGGGAGATTCTTCCCCCGGCGACGCTTCCTGGCTCAGCGCTGCGAGGGCAGATATCAAAGCCCAGCGCTACGATCAAGCGGTGGCTTCGCTGCGGACCGCCAACGCCACGGACAATGCCGATTGGCACAACCTTTTGGGGTATGCCCTGCGCAAGAAGACGCCACCAGATCTGGCAGCCGCAGAGACCCATTACACGCGGGCCCTCGAACTCGACCCCAAGCACCGGCTGGCGCTGGAGTACTACGGTGAACTCTTCCTGATGAAGGGCGACCTCGCTGGCGCGGAAGGCATGCTCGCCAGGCTGGACAAGGCCTGCGTCTTCAGCTGCGAGGAGTTTCGCGACCTCAAGGCTGCCGTCGCCCGTTTCAAGGCTCAGGCTGGCAAAGGCAAGTGAGTCCCAGGGATGCGGGGAAAACGCCATTCCCATGCTCACAGAAGGCCAGGCTGCGCCTCGACATCAAGCTGCGCAGCCAGCGCGGCGCCCCGGCGGCGGGCATCGGCGCCGACGCAGAACTGACCTTTGACCAGGGCGTGACCGCTACCCCAGACCTGGACAAGACGCGCCAGAAACACGAAAGCCCGCAAGGAACGGCTTGGCGGGCTGTTAAAAGGATATCTTGGTGGCGCTTCAGGGATTCGAACCCCGGACCTGCGGATTATGATTCCGTCGCTCTAACCGACTGAGCTAAAGCGCCTGAAGCTGCTGAGTATAGCGGCTGGCCGGTCGCCCTTGACCGGTCTTCGAACAGCATGTCCATGTTCAGCTTCTTCAAGAAAAAGACGCCCCCCGCAGTTGAGGCTGCGCCGATCACTACCGAGCTCCAAGCGCTGCAGGGCGGTGCGGCCTCGGGTCCTTCCACCGCGGCGGCGAGCGCGGCCCCTGCTGAATACGCCAACGACGCAGCGCGTGGGGGTTGGCTGGGCCGCCTGAAGGCGGGCCTGCGCAAGACCGGCCAGGGCATCGCGCAGGTCTTCACGGGCACGCGCATCGACGATGCACTGTACGAGGAGTTGGAAGCGGCGCTGCTCATGGCCGATACCGGCCTGCCCGCTGCACAGTACCTGTTGGCCGAGCTGAAGCATCGGGTCAAGGACAACAAGGCCACCGAGCCAGCGGCCGTGAAGGCGCTGTTGGTGGACGCGTTGACCGAGCTGTTACGTCCCCTGCAGCGTCCTCTGGAACTGGGCGCCGCCCTGCCCACGGTCTTCATGGTGGTGGGCGTCAACGGCGCGGGCAAGACCACCAGCATAGGCAAACTCACGCATCACCTGGCCGCCGAGGGGCAGAAGGTGCTGCTGGCCGCCGCCGATACCTTCCGAGCGGCGGCGCGCGAGCAACTGGCGGTCTGGGGTGACCGCAACCGCGTGGACATCGTCAGCCAGCAAGGCGGAGACCCGGCGGCTGTCAGCTTCGACGCGGTGACGGCCGGGCGCGCACGCGGCTGCGATGTGGTGATTGCTGACACCGCCGGGCGGCTGCCCACGCAGCAGCACCTGATGGAGGAGCTCAAGAAGATCCGCCGCACCATCGCCAAGGCGCAGGACGGAGCACCGCATGAGGTGCTGCTGGTGGTGGACGGCAATACGGGGCAGAACGCGCTGGCCCAGGTCAAGGCTTTCGACGCCGCGGTCCAGCTCACCGGGCTCATCGTCACCAAGCTCGACGGCACAGCCAAGGGTGGGGTGCTGGCAGCCATTGCGCGCTGGTGCGCTGCCGAAGGCCGGCCGTTGGTGGTGTACTTCATCGGGGTGGGCGAGCAGTTGGATGACCTCCAACCGTTTGACGCCCGGGAGTTCGCCCAGGCCCTTGTGCAGTGAGCGAAGGCGCCCGAGCGGCGCGCAGCAAGCGGTGTCCTTGTGTGGTCCGACGGCACGGCCTGGACCCGCCCAGTCGCCCCCCGCGCCGGACCCTCAGCGCGGCATGCCGGGCAGCGCGCCGCCCATGCGGCGCATCATCTTCATCAGGCCGCCGCCCTTCATCTTCTTCATCATGTCCCGCATCTGCTCGAACTGCTTGAGCATGCGATTGACCTCCTGCACCTGCACGCCGGCACCGGTGGCGATGCGGCGCTTGCGCGAGGCCTTGATGAGCTCGGGCTTGCGCCGCTCCAGCGGTGTCATCGCGCAGATGATGCCCTCCATGCGCCGTACATCCCGTTCGGCCTTGCCGAGGTCGGCGCCGGCTGCGCGCGAGGCCAGTTGCGAGGGCAGCTTGTCCATCAGGCCGGCCAGGCCGCCCATGTTCTTCATCTGCGAGATCTGCGAAAGGAAGTCGTTCAGGTCGAAGGCGTCGCCGCTCTTGACCTTGTCGGCCAGCTTCTGGGCCGCCGCCAGGTCCACGCCCTTCTGCACTTCCTCGACCAGGGCGACGATGTCGCCCATGCCCAGGATGCGCCCGGCGTGGCGCTCGGCGTCGAAAGCCTCCAGGCCGTCGATCTTCTCCGAGATACCGGCGAATTTGATGGGTACACCGGTGATCTGGCGCACCGACAACGCCGCACCGCCGCGCGAGTCGCCGTCGAGCTTGGTCAGCACCACGCCCGTCAGCGGCAGGGCGTCCTTGAAGGCGCGCGCGGTGTTGATCGCGTCCTGTCCCTGCATCGCATCCACGACGAACAAGGTCTCCACCGGGTTCAGCGCCGCATGCAACTGGCCGATCTCGGCCATCAAGGCTTCGTCGATGGCCAGCCGGCCGGCGGTGTCCACCAGCAGCACGTCGAAGTAATGGCGCTTGGCGTGGTCCAGCGCCGCGCGCGCGATGTCGGCCGGCTTTTGGTCGGGCGTGCTCGGGAACCACTCGGCCCCGGCCTGCGCGGTCACGGTCTTCAACTGCTCGATGGCCGCCGGGCGGTACACGTCCGCCGATACCGTGAGCACCTTCTTGCGGCGTTTCTGGATCAGGTGTCGGGCAAGCTTGGCGGTGGTGGTGGTCTTGCCGGCGCCTTGCAAGCCGGCCATCAGCACCACGGCCGGGGGCTGGGTGGCCAGATCGAGGTCGGCTACACCTTCCCCCATGGTGGCCGCCAGCTCCTTGTGCACGATGCCCACCAGCGCCTGGCCGGGGTTCAGCGAGCCGGCCACCTCCTGGCCCAGGGCCTTGTCCTTGACCCGGGCGATGAAGTCGCGCACCACGGGCAAGGCCACGTCGGCCTCCAGCAGCGCCATGCGCACTTCGCGCAGCATGTCCTGCACATTGGCTTCGGTGATGCGTGCCTGGCCCCGCATGGTCTTGACCAAGCGTGACAGGCGATCAGAGAGGTTGGTGGCCATCAGGTGGGGCCGCCTGTGGGCGTTCAGGCAGCAGGGTGGCGAGGGAAGGGGAAGCGGGATCCAGCGGCCGTGCCGGCCATCGGGGTCGAACGTACACTCCGCTGGATGATTCTATCGACCGGGGTACCGAGCGGATGGCCATGGTTGCTGGCGGCGCTGGCGGTGGTCGCCTACGTTCTGTCCCTGCTGGGCGGCAGCGCGCGCCTGGACCGGGTAGCCATGCCCGCGTTCGTCGTGGGTGTTGCGGCCCATGCGGCCATGCTGCTGAGTGAGATCGGCAGCCTGGGCTTTCACGGTGGTGCCGCACGCCTGGGCTTTGGACCTGTGCTTTCGCTCACCGTGTGCCTGGCGCTGGCCATCCACGCCCTGGACGGGCGCTTCATCACGCTGGTCGCAGTCAGGCGACTACTGGCCATTGCGGGCGTCGCCGCGGTGGGGGTGGGGGGTCTGTTTCCTGGCGAAGCCCGCGTGCTGGGCTCTGCCTGGGGGCCGCTGCACTGGCTGCTGGGCGTGGCGAGCTATGGCCTGCTCGGGGCGGCCGTGCTCCATGGCCTGCTGCTGGACGCCGCCGAGCGCCGCCTGCGCCTGCACAAGGGCCTGGCGCCCGGAGTGGCGGGCATGCCTTTGCTGCAGATCGAACGGATCACGTTCCGTTTCGTCGAGGCCGGCTTCGCCGTGCTCTCCGCGGCCATCGTGTTGGGCGTCGTCACCTCGGCCCAATGGCGCTGGGACCACAAGACAGTGCTGTCGCTGCTGAGCTGGTCGATCTTCGCCCTGCTGCTGGTGGGCCGGCACGGCCGCGGTTGGCGGGGCCGTCAGGCCACACGCTGGCTGTATGCGGGTGCCCTGGTGCTGCTGCTGGCCTATGTCGGTTCCCGCTTCGTCCTGGAAGTGTTGCTGTCCCGTTCCGTGGTGTGAGCGTCGGGCGATCATGAAGTACCTGTTGGTCCTGATCGTGGTGGGCGTGGGCATCTGGCTGCTGGCGGCCCGATTTCGCAAGGGCGCTGAACCGGGCAAGGGTCACGAACGGCGTGCGGAAGGCTCCGCCCGCGCGCCAGAGCAGAAGTCGGGTGCTGGCGCGGCCGACAAGGCGGTTCCCCGCCCGATCGTGGCCTGCCGGCACTGCGGCGTGCACCTGCCGGCGGACGAGGCGGTCTTTGACGGGCTGGTCCCGTACTGCGGTCCCTCGCATCAACAGGCCGGCCCGCGCTGAGGGCGCGCATCAAGGTCACGGCTGTGCCTGCTGATGGCCCCCCAAGTGACTGTGGCGCCGTTCGCCCTGCTGAGACCACTGACGCCGCCGACGTGGCCGGCCCGCAAGGTGCGACCTCCTGGTTCAAGGCCGAGCCCAAGACGGCCGCGGCCTCTGACATGGCCTCCGCGGCACCTGCGGGGCCGTCTGCCGGAGTGTGGCCCTGGCTGGATGCGCTCTGGCTCGATTCCCTGTCGGTGCGATCATCTGGAGCGGGTTTGGCCCTCGGGCGTTCGCTCTCGCGCATCTTCCGCACCTACCTGGCCGCGCGTGCAGTCGTCGGCGTGGTGTTGGCGGCCATGCAACTTCTGGCCAGCGCCAGTGGCAACACGCCGAAGACGGCCGCGCTCCTGATCTGCAGCCTGTACGCTTTCGAGGCCCTGGCTGCTGCGGTCTGGCTGTGGGGTCGCGACCGGATAAGGCCCGTCAGTCTGGGGTCACGGGTGTGGCTTGCGTTGACCGTGGGTGTGGACCTGATTGCTTTCCTGATCCTGCTGAGCCATGGGTCCGGTTTCAGTGTGAACCACGGGTCCTTGCTCGTCTTGCCGGTGCTGATGGCCGGCGTGCTGATGTCCCGCCCTGGGGCCCTGGCCACAGCGGCGTTCGTGACCCTGGTCTTGCTGGCTGATGCGTGGTTGGCCAGCGTCAAGGCCCCAGCCGCGCCTTCGCCGTGGCTGGGGTCGGCCCTGGCCGGCATGGGCTTTATGGTCATCGCCTGGGTGGCGGGTGAGTTGTCCGCGCGCCTGCGACGCGAGGAGCGCCTTGCGGTGGATAGCCAAGAGCAAGCCCACCGACAGGCGGGGTTGAACCGGCTGGTCATTCAGGAGATGAGCGAGGGCGTACTTGTGCTCGACCGCCATCGCCGTGTGCTGGCGGTCAATCCAGCCGCCCAGGCCTTGCTTGGCCTGCACATCGCGGGCCAGGGCGCATATGAGGATGCCGAAGGGGCGGTGCTGCCCTGGTCCCCCCTGCTGCGTTCGGTCGAGCGCGCGCATGTGGAGGGCGCCTGGCCCGCCGCAGGGCGTACGGTGCCCTGGCCGAGCGGTCCAGGCGTGTCGGGCAGCCCGAAAAAGCTGCGGGTGCGCCTGAGGTTCACGCGCCTGGAAACCGCCAATCGCGCGCGCGCGCGCGGGCCTGCGGGGCACGCACGGGACCTGTGCATGCTGCTGCTCGATGACGAGCGAACCATACAGGCCCGCGTGCAACAGGAAAAACTCGCCGCCATGGGCCGGGTGTCCGCCGGCATTGCCCATGAGATCCGTAACCCCCTGGCCGCCATTGCACAGGCCAACGAGTTATTGTCCGAAGACCGGTTGGGACGATCACAGGAACGGTTGCGGTCGATCGTCTCGGACAACGTCGTCCGGTTGCGCCGCCTGGCCGAAGACTTGTTGGAGTCCATGCCCACGGGCGCGGGCCAGGCCGATGCGGTGGCGGTGGTGGAACTGGTGCGCACCGTAGTGGGTGAGTGGAGTGCCACCGCCGGCGCCGACGCGGGCGTGGTGGAGTTGAACCTTCTGGCGCACGACGGCACGGCCTGGTTCGATCCTGAGCACCTCAGGCGTATCCTGGTGAACCTGCTGGACAACGGGTTTTGGCACTCGTCGCGAGGCGCCGGTGCGGTCAAGTTGACGGTAGCGCCAGGCGTTGGCGACGGGGTGGTGGTGGTGGTGAGCAACGACGGGCCGCCCATCGCGCCCGAGGTCGAGGTGCACATGTTCGAACCCTTCTTCTCCACCCGCAGCCGTGGCTGCGGCCTTGGGCTGTACCTCTGCAGGGAACTGTGCGAGCGGCACGGGGCTGATATTCGCCATGCTCAGTTGCCGCCGCAGGAGCGGCATCGCACCGCCTTCGTGGTTCAGCTTCCCGGGCCCTCGGCTGCCGCCGAGGGCTGGGGGTCGCTCTGATGGTGGCGGTCATGCACCGCTTGCTCGTTGTCGACGACGAGCCCGACCTGCTGACCTTGTACGAGCTCACGCTGCTGCGCGAGGGCCATGACGTCGAGTGTGCGGGCTCGGTGCGGGAGGCGCTGCAGGCATTGAAGCGCCAGACGTTCAGCTTGGTCATCACGGACATGCGGCTGCCAGATGGCCAGGGCATTGAACTGCTGCATCATGTGGAAGCCGCCGGGCGGGGCGAGAAAGTGGTCGTCATCACCGCCTACGGCTCGGCTGAGACGGCCGTGGCCGCCTTGAAAGCGGGCGCTGTCGATTACCTGACCAAGCCGGTGGACCTGCGGCAGTTCCGCTCGGTGGTGGCCGCAGCCCTGGGGCGGGCCCCGGCTCCCGCGGCGTCACCGCGGGCGGCGCCCCTGATCAATGCAGACCGCCGTGCGGCGCCAGTCCGCGCGGAATTGGTGCGCCTGGTCGGTGAATCGCCCGCCATGAGCCATGTCCGCATGCTGGTCGAGAAGGTCTCGCGCAGCATGGCGCCCGTGCTGGTGACCGGCGAGTCGGGCACTGGCAAGGAACTCGTGGCCCGGGCCATCCACCAGACCTCGGCGCGCGCTTCGGGACCCTTCGTGCCAGTCAACTGCGGGGCCATCCAGGAGACCCTGCTCGAAGCCGAGTTCTTCGGCTACCGGAAAGGTGCATTCACGGGCGCCGCAGAAGACAGGCCCGGCTTCTTCCAGGCCGCGCAAGGCGGCACCTTGTTCCTTGACGAGATCGGAGACCTGCCGCTGCTGATGCAGAGCAAGCTGCTGCGCGCCGTGCAGGAGCGCAGCGTCCGTCCCTTGGGCGCGACCGCGGAAGTGCCCTGCAATGCCCGCATCGTGAGCGCGACGCACCGCGATCTGCCGGCGGAGGTGCAGGCTGGAAAGTTCCGCCAGGACCTGTTTTTCCGCCTGAACGTGATTCACATCCCGGTGCCGCCCTTGCGGGATCGGTTGAACGACCTCGCGCCTATCTGCGCGGACCTCCTGGAGCGCATCTGTGCAGAGACGGGGGCGTATCCAACCCCCCGCGTCAGCCAGGAGGCACTTGAGCACCTGAGGACGCATGCCTTCCCGGGCAATGTCCGGGAACTGGAGAACATGCTCCACCGTGCCCTGGCCATGTCTGCGGCCGAGTGCCTCGGCGTGGAGGAATTGTGCGGCCAGCAGGGTCCGGGCGATGCTGGCCTGTCCCCTGCGGAGGTGCAGGAACCGTCGCCGTTGGTTGAATTGCCACAAGCCCCGAAGGGCCCATGCGAGGTGGAGCGGGCGCAAGGGGTGCAAACGCACAGTGCGACGATGGCATCGGATGCGCTGTCCCAGCCGGAGCTGCCGGCGGCGCTCATTCCGCCCGCCGGCGCTGCCTTGCCGACCGATCTGGAGACCTACCTGGACGGCGTGGAGAGGGTCATCCTGGAGCAGGCCCTGGCGCGCTACCGCTTTAACCGTACGGCCGCTGGCGCCAGCCTGGGACTGTCGCTCAGGCAGATGCGCTACCGGATGGCTCGGTTGCGCATTGGGGTGGATTCGGACACCCCCGAATCGCCTTGATGCGAATAGGGGAAAACGACCGCTCAACTCTACCGGTAGTGCCTTGAGTGCCTTGGCGGCACCATATATAGTGTGTGGCAATCCACTGAGGTTTTTAGAGTCATCCCCCGCCCGGGGTGGTCAGGCCCGGTACAGCCCATGAGGAACCGCATGCAGTCAGTTGCCCTTTCCAGCCAGGAAACCTTTGTTCCCATGCCGACCCGCACCGGGTCAGCCGCCGCCGCATCGGCCTACACGGCCTACCAGATCATCCGCCGCAACGGCGCCGTCGTTTCGTTTGAGCCGAGCAAGATCGCGGTGGCGCTCATGAAGGCTTTCCTGGCCGTCCATGGCACCCAGGGTGCGGCCTCGGCCAGCGTCCGCGAGACGGTCGATGGCCTGACCGAGATGGTCGTGCGGGCGCTGCTGCGCTCGCGACCGGGCGGTGGCACGTTCCACATCGAGGACGTGCAAGACCAGGTCGAGTTGGGCCTGATGCGGGGCGGTCATCACGAGGTGGCCCGGGCCTATGTCCTGTACCGGGACCGCAGGGCGCAGGAGCGCGCGCGGCAGTCGGCACCCGCCGAGGTCAGGATGCCCGAACTTCACGTCACCGACCGGGGCCAAAAAGTGGCGTTGGATACGGCGGCCCTCACGCGCCTGGTGCAGCAAGCCTGTTCGGGGCTGGGGGCGGATGTGTATGCCGAGCCGATCTTGGCCGAGACCATGCGCAACCTCTATGACGGCGTGCCCATCGACGAGGTCTACAAAGCGGCGATTCTGGCTGCACGTACCCTTCTCGAGCGTGAGCCCGCCTACACCCGCGCCACTGCGCGCCTGCTGATGCACAGCATCCGCCGGGAGATCATGGGCGCGGCCGTGGATATCGCCGACATGTCCGCGGCCTATGCCGACTACTTCCCGGTCTTCGTGAAGAAGGGTGTCCAGGCCGAACTGCTCGACGACAAGTTGCTTCAGTTCGACCTGCCGCGCCTGGCCGCGGCCCTGAAGCCGGAGCGGGATCTGCAGTTCGACTATCTGGGCTTGCAGACGCTTTATGACCGCTATTTCCTCCATATCGAGGAGCAGCGCATCGAGATGCCCCAGGCCTTCTTCATGCGGGTGGCCATGGGCCTGTCGCTCAATGAAGTGGACCGAGAGGCGCGGGCCATCGAGTTCTACGACGTGCTGTCCAGCTTCGACTTCATGTCCAGCACGCCCACGCTGTTCAACTCCGGCACGCGCCGGTCACAGCTTTCCAGTTGCTACCTCACCACGGTGGCGGATGACCTGGACGGTATCTACGAGGCGCTTAAGGAAAACGCGCTGCTGTCAAAGTTCGCCGGCGGCCTTGGCAATGACTGGTCGCGGGTACGCGCCCTGGGTTCGTATATCAAGGGCACCAATGGCAAGAGCCAGGGTGTCGTGCCCTTCCTGAAGGTTGTCAACGACACGGCTGTTGCGGTCAATCAGGGTGGCAAGCGCAAGGGCGCGGTGTGCGCCTACCTCGAATCGTGGCATCTGGACATTGAGGAGTTCCTCGAGCTGCGCAAGAACACCGGCGACGACCGCCGCCGCACGCATGACATGAACACGGCCAACTGGATCCCCGACCTGTTCATGAAGCGCGTGATCGAGGACGGCGACTGGACCCTCTTCTCGCCGTCGACCTGCCCCGATCTGCACGACCTGTTCGGGCAGGCCTTCGAGCAGGCCTATACCGCCTATGAGGCCAAAGCCGACCGCGGCGAGATCAAGCTTTTCAAGCGCATGCCGGCACGCAGCCTGTGGCGCAGGATGCTCACCATGCTGTTTGAGACCGGGCACCCCTGGATCACGTTCAAGGATGCCTGCAACGTGCGCAGCCCCCAGCAGCATGTCGGGGTGGTTCATTCCAGCAACCTCTGCACCGAGATCACGCTCAACACCAGCGACACCGAGATCGCCGTGTGCAACCTCGGGTCCGTCAACCTTGTGCAGCACCTGACGGATGGAGCCGACGGTCGCAAGACGATTGACCAGGTGAAGTTGCAGAAGACGGTCTCGACAGCCATGCGCATGCTCGACAACGTCATCGACATCAACTACTACGCTGTCAAGAAGGCCCGTGATTCCAACCTGCGGCATCGGCCCGTCGGGCTGGGCATCATGGGCTTCCAGGATTGCCTGTACGAACTGCGGGTGCCTTACGCGAGTCACGACGCTGTGGAATTTGCGGATCGCTCGATGGAGGCGGTGTGCTTCCACGCTTACTGGGCTTCTACAGAGCTGGCCCAGGAGCGGGGGCGCTACACCAGCTACCGCGGGTCGCTGTGGGACCAGGGCGTGCTGCCGATCGATTCCCTGGACCTGCTGGCCCGCCACCGCGGGGGGCATGTCGAGGTGGACCGCTCGGTCACCATGGATTGGGATGCTTTGCGCCAGCGCATCGCCCAGCACGGCATGCGCAACAGCAACTGCGTGGCCATCGCACCGACGGCCACGATCTCGAACATCATCGGGGTGGACGCCTCGATCGAGCCCTGCTTCGGCAACATCTCGGTCAAGTCCAACCTCTCTGGAGAGTTCACCGTCGTCAACGAGTACCTGGTGCGCGACCTGAAGCGGCTGGGGCTGTGGGACAGCGTCATGGTGTCCGATCTAAAGCACTTCGATGGTTCGCTGCGCCGTATCGACCGCGTGCCCGAGGAACTCAAACAGCTGTATGCCACGGCCTTTGAGGTTGAGCCGACTTGGCTGGTAGAAGCAGCGTCGCGGCGCCAGAAGTGGATAGACCAAGCCCAGTCGCTGAATATCTACATGGCAGGTGCCTCGGGCAAGAAGCTTGACGAGACCTACCGCTTGGCTTGGCTGCGTGGCCTGAAGACGACCTACTACCTGCGCACCATGGGTGCCACCCATGCCGAGAAGTCCACGATCCATCCCGGCGCGCTCAATGCTGTGCCGTCCGGTGGTGGTGTCTCTGCAGCCATGGAGGCTGCTGCTGCCAAGGCACAAGCGCAGATGATTCAAGTCGACGCCACGCCTGCCAGCGATGTCAAGTTCTGCTCCATCGACAACCCGGACTGTGAAGCTTGTCAGTGATCGAGCAGGTTGTCGCGGGTGGCCTTGCACGCCGCCAACGGTCCGCAGATGCCGAGGTCTCGCAACTGCGCAGCGATGAACTGCAACAAGTGCTTGGTCTTCCAGCACATCGCTCCGATAATTAGTTTCATCTAAGGACAACACGCAATGCTGGTCTGGGAAGAAGAAGGTCGTTCCACACATCCGAAGCCGACGCTTGGCGTCCTTCCTTCACGGTCCTTGCCGGCTGTGCCGTCTTTGCAGGCGGCCTCTGCATCGGTGCTGCCCAGCAGGTCGGCGATGCCGTTGGCTGCCCCGGCCGTCGCGCGCGAAGCGCAGGTCTCTGGTCCAGAGTCTTCCATGCGCCGGGTCAACGTGGCGGACAAGCGCATCATCAATGGTCAGACCGATGTCAACCAGCTCGTGCCCTTCAAGTACAAGTGGGCGTGGGAGAAGTACCTGGCGACCTGCGCGAACCACTGGATGCCGCAGGAGGTCAACATGTCGCGCGACATCGCGACCTGGAAAGACCCCAACGGTCTGACCGAGGATGAGCGTCGCATCGTCAAGCGCAACTTGGGCTTCTTCGTGACGGCTGATTCGCTCGCGGCCAACAACATCACGCTTGGCACCTACCGTCACGTCACCGCGCCCGAGTGCCGGCAATTTCTGTTGCGCCAGGCCTTCGAAGAGGCGATCCACACCCACGCTTATCAGTACATCGTGGAGTCCCTGGGCCTGGACGAGAGCGAGATCTTCAACGCCTATCACGAGGTGTCGTCGATTCGTGACAAGGACGAGTTCCTGATCCCGTTCATCGACGCGATCATGGATCCCCATTTCAAGACTGGAACGCCCGAGACAGACCAGACCCTGCTCAAGAGCCTGATCGTCTTCGCCTGCCTGATGGAGGGTTTGTTCTTCTACGTGGGCTTCACCCAGATCCTCGCGCTGGGTCGACAGAACAAGATGACGGGTGCGGCAGAGCAGTACCAGTACATCCTGCGTGACGAGTCCATGCACTGCAACTTCGGCATCGACCTGATCAACGCAATCAAGCTCGAGAACCCGCACCTGTGGACGCCGGAGTTCCGCGCCGAGATCAAGGCGTTGTTCCTCAAGGCCGTGGACTTGGAGTACCGCTACGCCGAGGACACCATGCCTCGCGGTGTGCTTGGCATGAATGCCTCGATGTTCAAGGGCTATCTGCGCTATATAGCCAACCGCCGTGCCGTACAGATCGGTCTGGAAGCGCTCTTTCCCCAGGAAGAAAACCCCTTTCCCTGGATGAGCGAGATGATCGACCTGAAGAAGGAACGCAATTTTTTCGAGACCCGTGTCCTGGAGTACCAGACCGGTGGCGCTCTGTCCTGGGATTGAGCGCGGCCAGGCCCTCTGCCCGTCCGCAAATTCGCCTCGACACCGAGTTTCTAACTTCATGTTTCGTATCGCAAGCACTGACGCTCCGCCCTCAGAAACGGTTTGCAGGCTTGCTTCACCATTCGCCGCACTCAGCCTACACCGACATGCAAGCGCATGCGGGGTTCGCATGAGGCCGGCGAATCTCCGCGCTGTATCGAGCGGCGCGGTGCTCTTTGCAACTTGATCAAGG
>JBAXYD010000025.1:0-61874 GCA_037127635.1 Betaproteobacteria bacterium
CGGCTGTGTCGGCTGTGTCGGCTGTGTCGGCTGTGTCGGCTGTGTCGGCTGTGTCTGCTGTGGCTGCGATGGCTACGCCGCTCACCTCAAACCGTTCGCCCTGAGCTTGTCGAAGGGCTTCGACGGGCCCAGCCCGACCGGAATTCCAGGAATGCTGATGCTGCATCAACCACTGGCCGGCAGCGGCCCCAGGGGCTGCCGAGGCATTGCGCGGTACGGCTTCAGCCATCTGGCTGGGCCACAGGCGCTGCGCCACCTCATCCAGCCACACTCCCTCGGCGCCAAAGCGCTGCGCCGCCGCCTGCGCCCGGCGCAGCATCAGGTGCGCATCCACCTCCCAGGTGTAGCCGGCGTCACCGTGTAACTGCAGGTTCTCGCGCGTGCAGAACAGCGCCGCTTCAGTGGCCAGCACACGGGCCTGGGCGGCGGCGTGGGTCAGCTCGGCCACAGTGGCGCCGGGCTGGTCGAACAGCGCCGCTGCGCCCTGCACGGCCGAGCGCGCCGATTCCAACGCCACCATCATCTGCGCGCAGCGGTGCTTCACGGCCTGGAAGGCGGCCACCGGCCGGCCGAACTGCACGCGCTGCCCCGTGTAGGTCACGCTCGCAGCCAGGGCGACGTCGGCCAGACCCACCTGCTCCGCCGCCAGGGCCAGCGCGCCCACCAGTCGGGCACGGGCCAGAGCGGCCTCCACGGCTTGGCCAGTGCCCAGGCAGGCCTCGGCCGGGAGTTGCAAACCTGCAGCCCGCACATCGGCCACGCTCTGCGTCAGGTCGATGCCGCGGAGCGGGGTGATCTGCAAGGCCTGCGCGCTGCGCGAGCCGCGATCCACGGCGAACAAGGCCATGCCCTGCGCCGTCTGCGCAGGCAGCAGCAGCACCTGCGCGTGGGTGGCGGCCGGCACCTGCGACCAGTCTCCGTCCAGCATCCAAACGCTGGCGCCGGGCTGGCCTTCGCCCGCCTCCAGAAGGCGCCCGACTGCAGCCCCGCCGCCACGCAGAACCGTCTGCCCAGCCTCCCCGGCATCCTCAGTCTCAACGGCCGAATCGGCTTGAACGGCTCCAGCAGCTTTCAGGGCCCCCATGGCCAGGATCATCACCGGGGGCGCTTCGTCCAACACACGCTGCACCCAAGGCGCGCCTTGCAAGGCGGGGGCTGTCAGCACCGAGGCTGACAGCGCGGCCACTTCGAGAAAGGGCACGGGCGCCAGGTGCGCGCCCAGCGCTTCTTCCAGCACCACCAACTCCCGCAGGCCCAGGCCCAGCCCGCCTTGCGCCTCGGGCACCGTCAGGCCGCACCAGCCCAGTGCGGTGAGTTCCAACCACAGCGCCGGGTCGTACCCCGTGCCGGCGTCCACCACGGCACGCACCACCTCACGCGTGGCGCGGCTCTGCAGAAAGTCTCTCGCCGCGTGGGCAATCTCGCGTTGGGCCTCATCAGGCTGCAATTCGTGCATCAGGTGCCAAGTCCGTGAGCGGCACACGGGCCGCGACGAAACGAGGCTATCAGCCGCCCTGCACCACCTGATACGTCTGAATGGGGGAGGCAAAGCCCTTGAGCGTCAGCGGCGCCACCGGCTCCACGGCAATGCCGGCCTGGGAAGCCTGCGCCACCTCAGCCGACAGCAGGATCTGCCCGCCCTTGGCCTCGCCGCACAGGCGGGCGGCCAGGTTGGTGACGCGGCCGATGGCGCCGTAGTCGCGCCGAAGGCAGCTTACGTTGCGGTGGCGCGGGGGTAAGGGATCGTCAGCCGGTGAAGGCCGAGATTCCCGATGGGTGATCCTGTGATGCCTAATAATCTTCTAGTAAGTTATCAGTTCAGGCAAGGCAAGAGACTCTGAAGGAGCACCTCAGAACCATGACCAGCCCATCACTTGCGTTACCCCTGCACCGCTTGTCGATGTGGGTACAAAGATCTACAGAGTGGCTGCTTTCTTCAGCCTTGAACTCTGCTGGCAGACAGACCTCTCAGCAGCGGAAGACGCCGACGGCCTACGGAGACACCGAGTGCCGCGCAGCCATGCGGCAGGTGCTGGAGGCGCAGATCATGCCGCGCCTGTTGCAGGTCACCAGGCAAGACGCCGAGCAGACGCGTCAAGACCCTGTGGCCGGTCCTTCCATCGCTGACGTCGAGGCGTTCTCCCAGCTGTGTGCGGCTGGCGACCGCAAGGCATGCAACGCCCTGATACAGCGCTTGCGGGACGAAGGCCTGCAACCCGAGCACTTGCTCGTTGAACTGGTCGCACCCGCCGCGCGGCACCTCGGGCAACGCTGGGATGACGACACCCTCGACTTCACATCAGTCACCTTCGGCCTCGTGCTGATGCACGAGGTGGTGCATGCCTTTGGCTATGAAGTCCACGACGGGCCTCTGGAGAGCGGTGCGGTTCGGCGCGTGATGCTGGCCTCTGCGCCTGGCTCGCAGCACGTCCTGGGCCTGTCCATCGTTTCGGAGTTCTTCCGCAAAGCCGGCTGGCAAGTGGTGCTGGAGGTCTCTCCAAGCAGTGCGGAGTTGTGCCGCGCCGTGGCCAACGAATGGTTTGACCTGGTGGGGCTGTCAGTGGCTCTGGATTCTCAGTTGACTGAACTGCCTGGCCTGGTGGGTCAACTGCGCGCAGCCTCGCGGAACCCCCTTGTACCGGTGATGTTGGGGGGCCCCGTTTTCTTGATGCGCAATGTCACCGCTGAGCAGTTTGGCGCGCAGGCGTTGTGCCTGGACGCTCGAGAGTCGATCGGCATCGCTTCAGCCCTGGTGGATACCGATGCCGTATCCATCGCCGCCCAAGCGGAAGGGCAGAACCTCGCTCGGCATCGAGGCAGGTGGTCTTGAAGCTGGCAACGCAGGTCTCAAAACGACTCCCAGTCGTCGCCACCCGTCTTGGCCTTGGCTGGCGCGACCAACCTCGGTGAAGCCTGTTCCTTGCCGGTGACTGCTTTGGACGGGGCCGGAGATTGGGAGAGTGGACGCGTGTTCTTTTTCGCAATGTGTGAGGTGCGATGCTCGCGTGCAACGGGCGGAGTTCGTAAGTTGAAGGCGTTATCAAGACGCTGATGCCCCGCTAACTTGAAAACTGCCACGACTTGCACCAGTTGCTGGGCCTGGTCTCGCAGGCTCTCAGCCGCGGCGGCGCTCTCCTCCACCAGTGCTGCGTTCTGCTGCGTTGCCCGGTCCATCTGGCCGACCGCCTCACCCACCTGCTGCAGACCCGAGCTCTGCTCAACGCTGGCCGAGCTGATCTCGGCCACGATGTCGGTCACGCGCCTGATGGAACTGACGATTTCGTCCATGGTCTTGCCAGCCTGGTCGACCAGCGTGGTGCCTTGCTCCACCTGCTCGACGCTGCGACTGATCAACGACTTGATTTCCTTGGCGGCCTCGGCACTGCGCTGGGCCAGGCTGCGCACTTCAGAGGCCACCACCGCAAAACCGCGGCCCTGCTCTCCCGCTCGAGCGGCTTCCACTGCCGCGTTCAGCGCCAAGATGTTGGTCTGAAACGCGATGCTGTCGATGACAGTGATGATGTCGCCGATCTTGCGGCTGCTGTCGTTAATGCCTTGCATGGTGGTGACCACCTGGCCCACCACCTCGCCGCCACGCGCCGCCACGGCGGAAGCTCCCTGCGCCCATTGACTCGCCTGCCTGGCACTGTCCGTGTTGTGGCGCACAGTCGAGCTCAGCTCCTCCATCGTGGCAGCAGTCTCTTGAAGGGCACTGGCCTGCTGCTCGGTACGCCCAGACAAATCTTGGTTGCCCTGCGCAATCTGCGCACTGGCCGTGGCCACGCTTTCTGAATTGCTGCGAACTTCAGTGACGACCCTGACCAGGCTGTCGCGCATGCTGGCCAGCGAAGCCATCAGACTGCCTGAGTCTCCCGATCTCACGGGGATGCTCACCGTGAGATCGCCTTTGGCGACAGCGTTGACCGCCGCTGTGGCTTCTGCAGGCTCGGCACCCAGCAAACGAAAGATGCTTCGAGTCAGCAGCAGCCCCAAGACACCTGTAAGGAGGAACAGGGCCAACCCGCCAAAGACAAGCGTGTAAGTGTTGGCCGTCAGCGTGGCATCGGCGGCCGCGGACCGCACGACGAGCAGGTCGGATTCTTCCTTTGAGAACTCCGCGATGACGCCGCGGAAGGCATCCATCGCGGCTTTGTCCTTGCCTGCGCTGAACTCGCGCAGCATGGCCTCCAAGGTCACCTTGCCAGTATTGACATCACCTCGGAGGGCGACGAGTGCGCCAGCCACCTGCATGAACTGCTTGTGGTGCGCCATCAGCTTTTCTAACCGTTCCTGCTGAGCGTTGTTGTCAGAAGTCAGTGTCTTGGCTTGATTGAAGGCAGTGCCAAACGCCGCTTCGCCTATTTTGAAAGGCTCGAGGAACTTCTCATCACCAGCCGCCACGAATCCGCGCAAACCGGTCTCGATATTGACCATGTTCAGCAGCATCCGCTCAGACTCCTGGAGCACCTTATAGGTGTGGGTATTCCAGCGGCTTGTCTCACCCAGCCTGTTGGCATTGGAAAGAGCAACGGCGATCAGCGAGCCGGCCAACAACAAGATGGCCGAAAACGTCAGCGCGAGGCGCTTTTTTAGCGTCCAGTGTTCGAACAAGGAGCACTCCTTGGTGGGGGAGGTGTTGGGGGACGCGAGAGCCGGTCGGATCTAGAGTGCTGCCGGCTTGATGCCGAACACGGTCATGCATGTTGGCACGAAACCCGGCGCCACGGGTTGCCAAGATGACTTGCCCGCTGCCAGCAGCAACGAGCAGGTCCAGCACTCGGAATAGCCCTGCCGCGGCCCGGCTCGGGCCGGCTTGGCCGTTGAACTCAGGTCCCGTACACCTTCTGCGGCGGTACGCCTTCGGCGATCAGGCGGTCCACCACAGGTGTGAGCTCAGCCGGGTCCCAGCGCGCGCCCTTGTCGATAAGGGCGCCGGTGCGCCAGCCATCAGCCACCGAAAGCTCCCCGCCCTTGGCCTCGAAGCAGCGCCCGGTGACATGCGCCGACAACGGGCTGCCCAGCCACACCACGATGGCAGCCACGTTCAGCGGATCCCAGACGTCAAAGCCGCTGTCGGGCTTCTTCACCAGATCGGGCATGGCGCCCTCGGTCATGGAGGTGCGTGCGGCCGGGGCCAGGCAGTTGACGGTGATGCCGTAGCGCGCCAGCTCGGCCGCCTGCACCAGTGTCAAGCCGGCGATGCCGGCCTTGGCCGCGGCGTAATTGCTCTGGCCGATGGAGCCTTGCAGCCCGGCGCCGGAACTGGTGTTGATGATTCGCGGGTAGTCCACCGGGGCGCCGGCCTTCTTGGCGTCACGCCAGCGCCGGCCCAGCACGTTGGCCAGGCAGAAGTGCCCCTTCAGATGCACACGCATCACGGTGTCCCAGTCGTCCTCGGTGAGCGACAGGAACATGCGGTCGCGCAGCACGCCGGCGTTGTTGACCAGCACATGCACCTCGCCGAACGCGGCCACGGCCGCGTCCACGATGGCCTGCGCTCCCGCCAGCGTGGTGATGTCGCCGCCATTGGCCAGGCCCTGCCCACCGGCGGCGCGGATCTCGTCCACCACCGCCTGAGCCGCCTCCAGCCGGATGTCGTTCACCACCACCCGGGCGCCTTGGTCCGCAAACGCCAGCGCATAAGCGCGCCCCAGTCCGCCGCCAGCGCCAGTGATGAGGACGGTTCGGTTGTCGCAGAGTCCCATGCTGTTCAAAGCCTCTCGATGATGGTCACGTTGGCCTGCCCGCCGCCTTCGCACATGGTCTGCAGGCCGTAGCGGCCGCCGGTGCGCTCCAGCTCGTGCAGCAGCGTGGTCATCAGCTTGGCGCCCGAAGCGCCCAGCGGGTGGCCCAGCGCAATGGCACCGCCATTGACGTTGGTGCGCTCGTGGGGGTAGCCAGTCTCTTTCAGCCAGGCCATGGCCACCGAGGCGAAGGCCTCGTTGATCTCGACCCGATCGATGTCTTCCAGGCGCATGCCGGCCTTCTTCATGGCGTGGGCCGTGGCAGGGATGGGCGCGGTCAGGTGCCAGATGGGGTCGTCGGCGCGCACGCTGAGGTGGTGGATGCGCGCGCGGGGCTTGAGGCCGTAACGCTTGAGCGCCGTCTCGCTGACCACCAGCAGCGCGGCGGCCGCGTCGCAGGTGCTGCTGGAGACCGCAGCGGTGATCTTGGGGTAGGCCGGGTCCACGGGGGCGAGCGTGGCCAGCTTCTCCAACGTGCTCTCGCGTGCGGTCTCGTCCATGCGGAACAGCGTCTCGCCTGCCCCAGCGGCGGAACTCACCGGAACCGGCACGATCTCGCGGTCGAACCGGCCTTCGCGCATGGCGCGCAGCGCGCGGTCGTGACTCTCCTTGGCAAAGACTTCCATGTCCTGCCGGCTCAAGCCCCAATGGTCCGCAATGCGCTGGGCCGCGTAGAACTGGTTGACGGGGGCGTCGCCAAACCGGGCCTGCCATCCCCGGCTTTGCGCAAAGGGCGTGGTGAAGCCTAACGGCTGGCCGGCCAGCATCGCCGAGCCAATAGGGATGCTGGACATGGTCTGCACGCCGCCAGCAATCACCACATCCTGCGTGCCGCTCATCACCCCCTGCGCGGCAAAGTGCAGGGCTTGTTGCGAGGAGCCGCACTGCCGGTCCACCGTGGTGCCCGGCACGTTCAGCGGCAATCCGGCGGCCAGCCAGGCAGTGCGGGCGATGTCACCGGCCAGCGCACCGATGGTGTCCACGCAACCGAAGATGACGTCGTCCACCTCGGCCGCGGGCACCTCGTTGCGCTCCACCAGGGTGCGCAGCACGTGAGCACCCAGGTCGGCCCCGTGCACATGGGCGAGCGAGCCCTTGCGGCGGCCGGTGGGCGTGCGCAGGGCGTCGACGATGAAGGCTTCTGACAGCGGCATGTGACTTATCCGAGCAAGGTGTTGGCGGGGCCGAGCGGGGCGTCGCCGGCCAGCAAGGACTCGGCCAGACGGGCCTTGTGGAAGCCCCGGTCGCCCCAGGCGGCGTCCAGCACCCAGGCGCGCTTCATGAACATCTGCAGGTCCACCTCCCAGGTGTAGCCCATGGCACCGTGCACCTGGATGCCGCGGCGCGAGGCGCTCCAGGCAGCGTCGGCCGCGGCCAGCTTGGCGTGAGACACCTGCACGGCCGTGAGCCTCTCGCCCCCCGCCAAGGCCACTGCAGCACGCGCTAGCACGGGGCGAGCGAACTCGATCTTGGTGGCCACGTCGGCCAGCTGGTGCTTGACGGCCTGGAAGCTGCCGATGGGCTTGCCGAACTGCTTGCGCTGCGCCACGTAGTCCACCGACATGTCCAGCATGCGCTGCGCCAGGCCCACCAGCTGGCCGGCCACATTGAGCGCACCGCGCTCCAGCGCCTGGCCCCAGAGCCGGCTGCCGAGTTGGGCGTCCGCGATGCACGTGGCTGCAGAAGGAGCCCACTGCACCCGTGCCAGCCGGCGCGAGGCGTCGATGCTAGGCAGCGGCTCGATGTGCACCGCCTCGTGCGGCACGGCATGCAGCTCCAGCCCGGCGCCCGTGTCGTGCGCCAGCAGCAGCAGATCGGCCAAATGGGCGTCGGCCAGCCAGGGGTTGACGGGGTGGCCCACGGCAATGCGTACGCTGCCGTCGACGATGCGCGGCAGCCATTGGGCGCGCGCCGGGTGCTCGGCCGGCAAGCCGGCCAGCAGACCCACCGCCACGTAGGCGGTGTCGCTGAGCGAATCGGGGATGGCGTAGTAGCCCAGCTCCTGCGTCAACAGCACCCAGTCCACGTCGCCCAGCCCCAGGCCGCCCTCGGCCTCAGGCACGGAGACGCTGGTCAAGCCCTGCGCGGCCATTCGGCTGCGCAACTCGGGCGAGCGGCCGGCGTCGGTCTCCCAGATCTCGCGCAGCACCTCGGGCGCGGCCTCGGTCATCAGGAAGCGGCTGACCGCGTCACGAAACGCGGTCTGGTCAGAACTGAAAGTGAAGTTCATGGATCAGCCCTTGGGCAGGCCCAGCATCCGCTCGGCCACGATGTTGCGCTGGATCTCGTTGGTGCCGGCGTAGATGGGCCCGGCCTGGGCGAACATGAAGCCTTCCAGCCAGTCATGCGCTTCCGGGTCGCCGGTGAGCTCGGCGTGTGGGCCGAGGATGCGCATGGCAGTCTCGTGCATGGCCACGTCCAGCTCGCTCCAGAAGATCTTGTTGGTGCTGGCCTCGGCGCCGATGGTGGCGCCCTGCGCCACGCGGCCCACGGTGTGATAACTCGCCAGGTTGTAGGCCTCGGCGTCCATCCAGGCCTTGAGCACGGCGTCGCGGATGGAAGGGTCGCGGTCGGCACGGGGCTGGTGGCGGCGGTACAGCTGCACCAGCTTTTGCGCCGTGCGCTGGTAGCGCGCAGGCGAGCGCAGCAGCAGCCCGCGCTCGAAGCCGGCCGTGGCCATGGCCACATGCCAGCCCTGGCCTTCGTCGCCAAGGCGGTGGTCCAGCGGCACCTTGACGTCGTCGAAGAAGACCTCGGCAAAGGCCTGCTTGCCATTGAGCGCCTTGATGGGGCGGATGGTCACGCCTGGGGCGTCCAGCGGCACCAGCAGGTAGCTAAGCCCATGGTGGCGGCTGGAGGCCGGGTCGCTGCGGAAGAGGCCGAACAGCCAGTTGGCAAACAGCGCCCGCGTGGACCAGATCTTCTGGCCGTTGATCACGTAATGCTCACCCTCTGGCCCCGCGGTGCGGATGGCCTTGCTGGTGATGGCGGCCATGTCCGAGCCGGCGTTGGGCTCACTCCAGCCTTGGGCCCACATGTCTTCGCAGCGCGCCATGCGGGGCAGAAAGCGGGCCTTCTGCTCGGGGGTGCCGAACTCCATCAAGGTAGGCCCAAGCAGCAGGATGCCGTTCTGATTGACCCGCTGCGGCGCATCAACGGCCCAGTACTCCTCCTCGAAGACCAGCCATTCGATGAGGCCGGCCCCGCGCCCGCCCAGCGCCACGGGCCAGTTCAGCGCGCTGTAGCCGGCCTCGGCCAGCGTGGCTTCCCAGGCGCGGTGCTGCTCGAAGCCCTCACGCGTGTCGTAACTGGCCAGCGGCTCGCGCGGCACATGCTGGTGCAGCCAGTCGCGCACCTCGGCGCGAAAGGCCTGCTGCTCGGGGGTGAATCGCAGGTCCATGGGGGTCTTTCGTCGATCAGGCGCTCTATGCGCCCGCTCAGAACTTGGCGTCGCGCTTGTCCACGAAAGCGCGGCGGGTCTCGGCCGAATCCGGGCTCATGTAGGCCTGCAGCGTGAAACCCTGCTCCCAGCGGTATTTGGCCTCGAGGTTGCCGTCCTCGATGCCAGTCAGCGCTTCCTTGGCGAGGCGGATCATGGCAGGGCTCTTGGCGGCGATCTTGCGCGCCACGGCAAGCGCCGTCTCGCGCAGCTCGGCGCGTGGCACCACGCGCTCCACGGCGCCCAGGCGCAACGCCTCGGGCGCGCCGATCATCTCGCCAGTGAAGAAGAGGTAGCGCGTCTTCTGCACACCGAACATGCGCTGAAGATGCGCCGCCCCACCCATGGCGCCGCGGTCCACCTCGGGCAGGCCGAAGCTTGCATCCTCGGCGGCGATGACGATGTCCGCCGCTCCGCAGATGCCGATGCCCCCGCCCAGCACAAAGCCCTGCACGGCAGCGATCACCGGCACGGGGTTCAGGTGCACGGCCTTGAAGGCGGCGTAGTTGCCGGCGTTGACCGAGACGATGAGGCTCTGGTCGGCGTTGAGCTCTTTGATATCCACCCCGGCGCAGAAGCCCCGGCCTTCGGCCCGGATGACGATGACGCGCACTTCACTTTGCTGCCCGAGTGAGTGGATCGTCTGAGCCAGGGCGTGCCAGCCGGCGGCATTCAGGGCGTTGACAGGGGGCTGGTTCAGCACCACTTCGGCGACGCCGTCGGGGTGGACTTCGGTGGTGAAGGGGGTGGTCATGTTGTCTGCTCGCTGACGGTGGTTTCAGGGACCTCGCGTGCCGGGTACGTCAGGCTGCCCCCTCCGCTCATGTCCCCCGGGCCGGGCTGCGCCCAGCCCTCCTCCTTGACTTCGCTGCGGGGGCAACCAGCCGCACCCGGCCAACCACCTCCCCTGTGGGGCGACCCCGAACACCCAGACGACGGCAGATCGGGCGGGCGAGGCACTGTGCGCAGCGAAGTCAAGGAGGAGGCTCCGGCCAGCGGCCGGGGCCGGGGGACATGAGCGGAGCACAGTGCATCGCCCGCCCGATACGCGAGCCTCTCAGGCGCTCGCATCAGCCTGCTGCCCAAGAGACGCCAATACCGAAACCCGCTCCAGCGCCTGCCTCACGATCCCATCGATCACATCCTGGCATGACGACAACTGGCCAATCACCGCCGCCACCTGCCCCGACGACATCACACCCTCGGCGGGTTTGCCGTCGGTCATCGAGCGCTCCAGCAACACTGGGGCGTTGGCGGCCATCACCGTCTGGGCCAGGGAGGACGGGTCCTCCCGCAGCGACTGCCACAGCACGCGCATCGCATGGGCGGTCGTCATGCCCGTCTGGGCCTTCCATTGCAGGGCGCTGGACAGCGCGATGCGCAGGCGCTTGAAGGGCGAGGCTTTCTCCAGCATCTGCAGGTACTCGTTGTCCAGCATGCGCTGCGGCATGCCGTCCACAAGGTGCGATACGCGGATGCGCTCGGCGTCCTTGGCCTTCACGTAGCGCTCCAGCGTGGCCTCGGGCACGCCCGAGTCGGTGGTCATCAGGAAGCGCGTACCCATCGCGATGCCCTGCGCGCCATAGGCCAGCGCCGCCACCAGGCCGCGGCCGTCATAGAAGCCACCCGCCGCCACCACAGGCACCTGCACCGCATCCACCACCTGCGGCAGCAGCACGGTGGTGGGCACCGAGCCGGTATGGCCACCACCCTCCCCGCCCTGGATGGTGATGACGTTGGCCCCCATCTCGATGGCCTTCTGCGCGTGCTTCAGCGCGCCCACCGTGGGCATGCACACGATGCCGGCGTCGCGCAGGCGGGCGATGACCTTCTTGTCCGGCCCGCGCCCGTAGGACACGGCGCGCACGCGGTGCTTGACCGCCAGGTCCAGCAACTGCTGCGCGTTGGGCTGGAACATGTGGAAGTTCAGGCCGAAGGGTCGATCGTCCGTCAACCCCTTGATGCGCAGGATCTCCGCCTCGATGCGATCAGCCGGAATGGTGGCGCCGGCCAGGAAGCCAAAGCCCCCGGCCTTTGTGGTGGCCGCCACGAGGCTGGAGCCGGCCACCCAGCCCATGGCCGTCTGCACGATGGGATAGCGGCAGCCCAGCAGGTCGCACAACGGCGTGTGCAGCGGCGTGTGCAGCGGCGTGTGCAGCGGCGTTTGCAGGGAGGGGTGCGGCGCAGCGGTCATGCAGCGTCGCCCTCCTTCTTCTGTGCGCCCTGGGCTTCCCGTTCCTTGTTGCCTTGCACCATGGACTTGGCGTCCTGCCCGCCCAGCGTGCCGGCGCCCAGCAACTGGCTGTGCGTGTGGGCAAAGTGGTGGTAGCCGAAGGCCAGGTCCATGGTGGTGCGCAGGCCCTGCATCTCTTCCACCCGGTTGATCACCGTCTTGGTCAGCGCCAGGCCCATGCGCGGCTGCGTGGCGATCCT
Organism: Betaproteobacteria bacterium; assembly: GCA_037127635.1. Lineage (GTDB taxonomy): Bacteria > Pseudomonadota > Gammaproteobacteria > Burkholderiales > Burkholderiaceae_C > Rubrivivax. The sequence goes on from JBAXYD010000025.1 coordinate 11,617, forward strand.
GGCGGCCATCTCCAGCGTGCGGGCCTCGAGTTCGGCGCGCGGCACCACGCGGTTGACCATGCCCATCATGTAGGCGCGCTCGGCCGGCATGCGCTCGCCCAGGAACAGGAACTCCTTGGCGATGCGCGGGTTAAGCTCATGAACGTGGGCGAAATACTCCACGCCCGGGATGCCCATGCGCACCACCGGGTCCTGGAAGTAGGCGTCGTCGCTGGCCACGATCAGGTCGCACACCCAGGCCAGCATCAGGCCGCCGGCGATGCAGGCGCCCTGCACCATGGCGATGGTGGGCTTGGGTATGTCATGCCAGCGCCGGCACATGCCCAGATACACCTCCTGCTCGCGCACGAAGAACTGCTCGCCGCCGGGCTTGTTGGTGTGGTCCCACCACAGCGTCTGGCGTTCGAAGGGCTTATCAATGTCACGGCCGGGGGTGCCGATGTCATGGCCGGCGCTGAAGTGCTTGCCGGCACCGGCCAGCACGATGACCTTGACCGCATCGTCGTCGGTGGCGCGCCGCAGGGCAGCGTCCAGCGCGTAGGTCATCTGCGAGTTCTGCGCGTTGTTGAACTGCGGCCGGTTCATCGTGATGCGGGCGATGCCGTCGCTCGCCTCGTACAGGATGGGCTCGGCCGTCTCGTACACGGCACGGTCCTCGCGCTGGACGAAGCGGTCTGCGGGGTCCTTGCTCATGGTCACGTCCTTTCAGGCGCCCAGCACGCTGGCACGCAGGCCGTGCGGGTCCAGCCGGGCAATCAACGCCAGTTCCTCCGACGTGGGGGTTGCCGTCTGCGGCACGTCAGCCGGAATGTGCAGCGCAAACCCGGTGGCGGCCTGCACTTGCTCGGCCGTGACGCCCGCATGCAGGCTCACTAGCCGCATCTGGTGTTGTGGGCCGCCAAAGTCCAGCACCGCCAGGTTGGTGATGACCAGGCGGATGTCGATCTCGTCCAGGCTCCAGCCTCGCGCCAGACGCCCCGGGTTGTAGCCAGCCGAGGCCACCATGTCCACCTCAGCAGCCAGGAAGACTTTGGGCGAGTGGTTGGGCACGAAGAACGAGTTGGCGTGGTTGATCGAGTTGCCGGGGAAGCCGCGCACGCCCAGCATCATCGACTTCGGGCGCGCGTAGTCCGCGCCGATCATGGAGATGTTGGCCTGGCCAAAGCGGTCGATCTGTGTGGGGCCCACCATCGCATGGCGTTTACCGCCCCACACGTTGTCGAAGATGCGGGCAAAGCCCATGTGGCTTTCGCGCTGGATCTTGTACGCACCACGAGCACCGATGGGCACCGGCTCCTGCACCAGCCAGGCCTCAGAGTCGGTCATCATCAGGTCGGGGTTCAGCGACAGCTTGCACAGGCCGGCGGCCAGGCGCGGCCCGACGCCGATGCCTGTGGCCAGCACCTCGCCGTCAGCCTGCCAGGCGCGCGCGGCGGCGCAGATGAGGGTGTCGACCAGGGTGGTGTCGGAGGCGGCAGGGGTGGCTGCGACGGTCGTGGTACTGGTGGTCATTCGGCAGTCTCTCAAGAAAACGTTGCTGTCGGACCTACGAAACCGTTCGCACTGAGCCCTTCGACTTCGCTCAGGACAGGCCTGTCGAAGTGCGCGCGAGGGCTTTGACGAGCTCAGTCCGAACGGTTTTCTCGCGAACGCCGGGCGCGGTCATGGGCCTGGGTGCTCTCAATACACCTGCAGGGGCAAACGACGGATTGCGTCCAGCCCGCCCACGCGCTCCAGATACTCGTCTTGCGAGCAGGCCACGTAGCGCTCCGCGTACTGCGCCCAGCCGCCCGTCTCACGCGCGCTGGCCGCGTAGTCCTTGAAGTGGCGGGCGTCGTGGCCGTACAGCGGCGCGCAGCTGCTGGGGTGGGCGCCGCCGGGCAGGTGCACCACGCCCGTGGTCTGCGCGCGCTCCCAGTGCACGTAACGCGCTTCCTCGCCTTCGGCAAAGAAGGCGCTGTCCACCAGCTCGTCGCAGCTGACATAGGTGCGCGCGGCGGCCCGGGCAAACAAGTCGTCCATGTACAGGTCAGGCCCTTTGACCTGGCACACTCCGCGGCGGTCGGCGCGGTCCACGTGCAGCAGGGCCGCGTCCAGCGGCAGCGCGGGCATGGCCACCCATTGCCGGTCGTCGAACGGCGAGTCGATCAGCTTGAGCATGGGGTTGTGCTTGAGCAGGTCGGTGCCCAGGCCCACGCGGGTGGGGATGAAGGGTGAGCGCATGGCCGCGGCCTTCAGCCCCAGCATGAACAGGCCCTCGTCCAACTCGGCCACCTCGATGGCGCCGGCCTGCCGCGCCTGGCGGAAGTAAGGCTCCAGCGGGATGAAGTCCAAGGAGACGAAGGCGAACACCAGCTTGCGCACCTTGCCGGCCGCGCACAGCATGCCCACGTCAGCGCCGCCATAGGCCACCAGCGTCAGGTCCTTGACGGGGCTGCGCAGGATCTCGCGCACCAGCGCCATGGGCTTGCGCCGCGGGCCCCAGCCGCCAATGCCCAGGGTCATGCCATCGCGCAGCTGCGCCACCACATCCGCAGCACTCATCAGTTTGTCGGTCATGGGTCAGTCGGCGCTCGGGGGCTGGAAAGGGTTCTCAAGTGCGGGCGGCGTTACCCACCGAGAAGTCATGCCCCCAGAGGCTGACCTTGGTGAACTCATGGGCGATATGCGTGCCCCAGTCAACCACCGCGCCGCCGCAGCCCACCTCGACGTCGAAGCCCGAGGGTGAGCGCATATAGAAGGAGATCATGCGGTCGTTGGTGTGCTGGCCCAAGGTGGCCGTCTGCAGCACCTGGTGCTCGCGCATGCGGTCCAGCGCGCGGCCCACCTCGGGCACGTCGTCCACCTCCACCATGATGTGCACGCAGCCCGCCTCTGCCGGGAAGGCGGCCAGGGCCAGGCTGTGGTGGCGGCCGTTGGCGCAGTGGAAGAAATGAATGGGCACGACCGGCCCACCGTCACCCGCGGGCTTGAAGTTGAAGATGTCGGACAGGCCAAAACCCATCACATCGCAGGCAAAGGCGCGGGTGGCCTCGAAGTTCGGCGCGGGCAGCACGGTGTGGCCCATGCCGATGTCGCCCGTGACGAAGCGCGGCACGCCCATGGGCGAGTTGAAGCGGGTGAAGTCGCTCTTGAAGCCCCACACCACTTCGTGCCGGTTGCCGGAGGGGTCATGGAAGGCCACCAAGGCCTGCACGCAGCGCGCCTCGCACAGGGCGACGTCGCCGCGCTCGTGGGCCACGCCATGGGCCTGCAGGGTCTGCAGCGCGGCGTCGAAGTCCTGCGCACCACCCACCTCCCAGCCAGAGGCCAGGTAGGCGTCACGCGCGCCAGGCTCCACGGCCATGCGGAACTGCCGATCGTCCATCTTGATGCGCAGGCCGCCCGCCGGCCCGGGCAAGGCCATCATGCCCAGCACGCCCTCGGCGTAGGCCTTCCACTTTGCGGTGTCGGTGGTCTGCGCCACCACATACGCCAGTCCCCGGATGTTCATTGTCTGCTGCCCTCGGCTCACTGCGCGGTGGTGCGGCCGGCCCGCACCCCTGGAGCCTGCATGTTCCCGGCCGGGGCGCCGGGTGGCATCGTCCTAAGGGACTAACGGGGGCTGGCCGAGCGCGTCACTGTCGCTGCCGCTGCCATTGCAGGGAGCGTGTTCGGGCCACGGCATCTGTACGCGCCAGAGGGTGGTTTGGGTTCAGGCTGCCGCGTACGGCGGGTAGTCGGCGTAGCCCGCCTCACCCGGCGTGTACAAGGTCTTGCGGTCGAACCTGGCGAGCGGCCAGCCCTGGCGGATGCGCTCTACCAAGTCCGGATTACCGATGAAGTGGCGGGCAAAACCCACGGCCTGGGCCATGCCACTGTCCACGGCCGCCGCTGCGGTCTCGGGCGAGAAGCCGTCGTTGACGATCACCGGCCCACTGAAGTGCTGACGGGCCATGGCAAAGGCATCGATCTGCGGAATCGGCGCGCGCATCATGTGCAACCAGCCGATGCCCAGCTGCGCTGCCTGGCGCACGGCTTCGTCATGGGTGGCGGCAGAGTCTTCGTCGGCGGTGTCGTTGAAGGTGTTGCCGGGGTTCAGGCGCAGGCCGACGCGGCCCAGGCCCGCCGCCTGGCCCATGGCGCGCAGACAGGCGGTCATGAAGCCCGCGCGTGCCGCGGCCGGGCCACCCCACTCGTCGGTGCGGCGGTTGGTGGCCGAACTCAGGAACTGCATGGACAGGTAGCCGCTGGTGCCGTGCAACTCAACGCCGTCAAAACCCGCGTCCATGGCGCGGGCAGTGGCATCGCCATGGTCCTGGAGGGCCTGGCGCACCTGCTCGGCGCTCATCTCCTGCGGGGTGTCGTAGGGCTGCAGACCGGCGGCGTCGGTCCACACCTCCCCTGCCGCCTGCAGGGCGCTGGGCGCGAGCGTGGCCACCCCGGCTGGCTTGATGTGGCGGCTGCCGATGCGCCCGCCGTGCATCAACTGCAGCACGATCAGGCCGCCCGCAGCGTGCACCGCGTCAGTGACGCGGCGCCAGCCCGCCACCTGCGCGGGCGTGGCAATGCCCGGCTGGCGGCAGTAGGCCTGGCCCTCGGCACACGGCCAGGTGCCCTCGGCCACGATCAGGCCCGCGCCCGCGCGCTGGCCGTAATAGCGCGCCATGGCCTCGCCCGGCACGCCATCCGGCGCAGCGCGGTTGCGGGTCATGGGCGCCATCACGATGCGGTTGCGCAGCGAAAGGTCGCCCAGGGTCAGGGGTTGGAGCAATGCGTTCATAGGGGTCCGGGCGATGGAGCGGGCGACGAAGTCAGGGGCTTCACAGCGCCCGCAGCAACTTCTTGTCCACCTTGTTGGAGGCGTTGACGGGCAGCGCGTCGACAAAGCGCACCTGGCGCGGCACCTTGTAGTTGGCCATCTGCTGGCGCGCCCAGGCGATCAGGTCTTCCGCGCTGACCGCCGCCACCTGCGCGCCCGGCTTGCGCACGATGAAAGCGCAGCCGACTTCGCCCATGCGCTCGTCGGGCACGCCGATCACCGCCACCTGGGCGATGGCTGGGTGCGGGCTCAGCAGACGCTCCACCTCGGCGGGGTAGACGTTGAAGCCGCCGGTGATGAACATGTCCTTCAGGCGGTCGGTGATGCGCAGGTAGCCGCGCTCGTCCATCACGCCCACGTCGCCGGTGTGCAGCCAGCCCTGGGCATCGATGGCCTCGCGCGTGGCCGCCTCGTCCTCAAAGTAGCCCTGCATCACGTGGTAACCGCGCAGCAGCACCTCGCCCGGCTCCCCCGGCGGTACGGGCCGGCCCTGTGCATCGGCGCAGATCACCTCGGTGCCGGGCAGCGCCTTGCCGCAGGTGTGGGCGATGGTCTGGGCGTCGTCGGCCGGGTCGCACACGGTGGCGCAGCCGCCGCACTCGGTCAGTCCATAGGCGGTGGTGACATGGCGGATGCCCAGGTCGCTGCGCATGCGCTCGATCAACACTGGCGGCACGCTGGCCGCGCCCGTGACGGCGGCGTTCAGGCTGGAGATGTCGAAGTCTTTCAGCCGCGGGTGCGCCAGCATGGTCAGGAACAACGTCGGCGGACCGGGCAGGAAGCTGATGCGGTCGGCCTGGATGCGCGCCAGCACCGTGTCGGCGTCGAAGACGGCGCAGGGGTAGACGGTTGCGCCACGCAGCAGCGCCGCCACCCAGCCGGCCTTGTAGCCGAAGGTGTGGAAGAAGGGGTTGATGATGAGGTAGCGGTCGCCCTCGCCGAGGCCCACCACGCGCGCCCACACATCAAAGGCGCGCAGTGTGGGCCCATGCGCGGCCATCACGCCCTTGGGGCGGCCGGTGGTGCCGCTGGTGAACATCAGGTCGGCGGTGGTGTCGGGCTGCACGCGCGCGCGGCGGGCGTCCACCTCGGCCTGGGGAACTTCGGCCGCCTGGGCAAGGAATGCCTCCCAGCACAGATCTCCCGGCTGCAGCGCGCCACCCTCGCGCAGCACGATCAGGCCGTGCAGCGTGGTCGGGCGCAGGCCGTCCAGCAGAGCGGGGTAGTCCTGGCCGAGAAAGCTGCCCACGCAGAACAAGCGCACGGCACCACTGCGCGCCAGGATGTCAGCCGCCTCGGCGCCCTTCATGCGGGTGTTGATGGGCACCAGCACGCCGCCCACTGCGTGCACCGCGCTGGCCGCGACGATCCACTCATGCAGGTTGGGCGCCCAAAGCGCCACGCGCTCGCCGAAGGCCACGCCCAGGGCCAGCAGGGCACGCGCGGCTTCGTCCACACGCTCGCTCAGTTGGGCATAGCTCAGCGTCAGCTCGCCGTCCACCACGGCCGCACGCGCGCCGTAGCGGGCCGCGGCCTGCTGCAGCATGGCCGGAATGGTGGGTGGCAGCGAGCGTTCGTGGGTGTGGCCTGGGGGCTGATTCATGGGAATTTCACTTTCACCACGGCCGTGCGCGGCACCGACTGGCAGCCCAACACCCAACCCAGCTTCAGGTCGCGCGCGTCCAGGGCGTCGTTGTGCCGCATGTGCACCTGGCCTTCGACCACGCGGCACATGCAGGCCGCGCACAGCCCCGCCTGGCAGGAGTACGGCGCGGGCAGCTTGTGGCGCAGCGCGGCCTCGAGCAGGGTTTCCTCGCCACCGCAATCGATGCGGTGCACCTCGCCGTTGAGCTCGATTTCGAGCTGGGCCTCGTCAAGGGACGGTGAAGCGGAGGGCTCGGACGCCAAGGCGGCAGGAGCGCTGGGCGCGATCGACCCCATCATGGCGGCGGGGGCCGCCGAAGCCAAGGCTGCCGCTGTCACCGAAGCCGGTGTGGCCACCGCCCCTTCCAGCGGCAGCGACACAAAGCGCTCCACATGCACCTGGTCATCAGCAAACCCCGCCTGCCCGGCGGCCTGCACCGTCGCGTCCATGAACGCGCCCGGGCCGCAGACAAAGAGCGACGCCGCCGACCACGGCCGCAGCCAAGCCGCAAGTTGGGCCAGCGTCGGCAAGCCCTGCACGCTGTCCAGCCAATGCACCACTTGCAGCCGCTCGGGGTGGACGCGCGCCAATTCGTTCAGCGTGTCGCGGAAGATGACCGAGCGTTCGTCGCGGTTGGCGTAAAGCAGCGCCGCGCGCCCCGTGCCGCGCGCCAGCACCGAGCGCAGGATGGACAGCACTGGCGTGATGCCACTGCCACCGGCCAGCAGCACGAAGTCACCCTCCAGCGTACGCGGCGTGAACACGCCCGCCGGCGGCAGCACCTGCAGCGTGTCGCCCGCGCGCAAGTGGTCGCACAGCCAGTTGGAGCCCTGACCGCCGGCCACACGCTTGACCGTCACGCGCAAACCCTCGTCCAACCCCGGGGCGCTGGACATGGAGTAGCTGCGCGGCAGATGCGGCGCATCCGGCCCCTGCACCGGCAAGCGCAAGGTGACGAACTGTCCGCAGCGGTAGGCCAGGGCCTGTTCCTGGCCGGGCGGCACCTCGAAGACGATGGACTTGGCGTCAGCGGTCTCGTCCACCACGGCGCGCACACGCAAGGGGACATAGCGGGGGTCGAGGGCAATGGTCATCACAAGCCCACGCCGAGGATGGCGCCGTCAGCGCGGATCTCGGCGCCGTTGATGGCGCTGGAGTCGTCGCTGGCCAGGAACAGCAGCACGCTGGCGATCTGCTCGGGCAGGCAGGCGCGGCCCGCGGGGTTCTTCACCGGGTCGAACAGCATCAATTTGGCGGGCACACCCGGTGCCTGAGACTGCGTCATCGGCGTCCAGATGCCGTCGGGGTGCAGCGAGTTCACGCGGATGCGCAACTTCTGCTTGCGGCAGTGCAAGGCCGCGCTGCGCGTGATCGCGCCCACGGCGGCCTTGGACGCACCGTAGGCGGCGTAGCCGTCGATGGGCATCCAGGACGACACCGAGGCCATGTTGACGATGCTGCCGCCGCGCGCCTTCATGGCCCGCACCGCCGCCTGCGTGCCCAGGAACACCGATTCGGCGTTGACCTGCATGACGCGGCGGAAGTCCTCCACCGTGCCGGTCTCGATGTCGCCGGCGATCAGGATGCCGGCGTTGTTGATCACGATGTCGGGCGAGCCCCACGCCTGCGCCAGCTCGGTCATCACGCGGGTCCAGTCCGCGAGGCTGGCCACGTCCTGTGGGAAGAAGCGCACCCGGTCCGCACCCGCAGCCGTACTCCCGAACTCCGCAGCCCACTCGGCCTGCAGACGCTGGCCGCGCGCCTCGTCCACGTCGGTGAAGGCCACCTGGGCGCCTTCGGCCAAAAGCAAACGCACCGTGGCCTGCCCCACCCCGCCAGCCCCGCCTGTCACAAGGGCCACCTTGTCTTGCACTTTGCCGGTCATGGCTGATCGCTCGTCTGTAGGGGGGCGGGCGCTCCACCATCGAGCGCTGCGGCCAGGCCCGCCCGCCGCCCGGAAAACACGCAGTCCGCCAGCGACAAGCCGCTGACGTAGCGGCAGGACGGAATGCCGATGGCGGTGCGACCGGCGGCGAACAGTCCCGCAATGTTTGCGCCCTGCGCATCCACCACATGGCCGTCGGCCTCGCTGACCTGCAACCCGCCCAGCGTCAACGTAGCCAGGGGCAGCCACTTGCTGCCGATGGAGATGTCGAAGGCGAAGTACGGGCCCCGTTCCATGGCGTGGCGCATGCCGGGCGACTTGCCGAAGGGGTCGGCACATTCACCGCGCGCGGCAGCGTTGGCGGCGTCGGCCGTGGCGCGCAGCGTCGCCGGATCAGCCCCAATGGCCGCGGCCAGGGCTTCCAACGTGGCCCCCTTGCGGGCCACCATGAACATCAGTGCCAATGCCGGCAGACGCTGAAACGCCCACAGCCCGCCAAACAGGCACTGCCGCAGGGCCTCGCGCCGCAGCCGCGCGTCAATCACCAGCCAGGCGCGGCCATTGGCCGAAGTCATCATGGCGTGGCCCAGCGTGGCGCCGTAGACCTCTTCATTGCAGAAGCGCTCGCCCTGCGGGCTGACCACCCACCCGCGTGGCCAGGCCGCCGGCGGGGTGATGAAGCGCCAGGCCGAGACGTTGCCCAACCCGCGCGCCTGGCCACCCACGCTTTGCCCCAGGCGCAGGCCGCTGCCGTCGCAGCCCGCACCGCCGATGGGCCAGCCGCGGCGGAAGGCCGGGGCGTGCTGCTTGACCATGGACGGGTTGTAGATGTGTCCGCCCGTGGCAAGCACCACGCCGCGGTGAGCGCGCAGCAGGCGCGGACGCGCCTGCGCCTGCTCGATGCGCGCGGCCTCCTGCCGGCCGGCATCGGCCCTGCGCGCCTGGAAGATGCGCCACTTCGCCACCAGCGCGTCCAGTGCGGCGTGGCGTGGTTTGCCCGGTGCATCGTCAGGCAAGGCCCAGGCTTCCACCCCCAGGATGCGCCCGGTGCCGGCCTCGCGCACCAGGCGGCGCACGGCGGTCTGGGTGAGCGTGCGCGCCCCGCTGGCGCGGGTGGCGTCCTGCAGCGCGGCGTACAGCGTGGCACCCGACTGGCCGCGCGCCACCGCCCGGTGGCCACGTGGGGCCGGCTTGGCCTGGCCCACGGCATATGCCGGCACGGCCTCATTGCCCGAGTGGTACAGGAACACGCCATCTGGCGGGTACGAGGTCTTGTGGTCGGGCATGGTGGCAGCAAAGCGTGCGCCGTACTTCTCCAGCCAGGCCAGGTTGTCCACGCTCTCGCCGCAGAAGCGCCGCAGCGTCTCATCGCTCACCACGCCCTGGGCTTCGTGACGAAGGTACTCGAACATGGCCTCGGCCGAGTCTTCATAGCCCGCCTGCTGCTGGTAGGGCGTACCGCCGCCGGCGTACACCACCCCCCCCGAGAGCACGGAGGCGCCGCCGCCGCCAAAGCGGTCCAGCACCAGTACCGACGCGCCGGCCTCGCGGGCTTGAAGAGCCGCGCAGGCGCCGGCAGCGCCCCAGCCCACCACCAGCACGTCGGCCTCGTCGTCCCAGGTCAGGTCCTGCAGGCTGGCCACTTCCAGCGGGGCCTCGATGGGGGTGACGGTGGACGTGCGGGGCTTGGCATGAGGGCGAGCACCGCCTGCGGACGGGCTCGCGCGGGAGGGCGCAGACCCTGTGGGCACGCTGCTCACGGCGCGGGCGCGGCGGCCAGCAAGTCCGTCCGCTCCAGCGCGATGGGCCGCCCGCTCAGGTGGGCCACGGCCCGCAGGCCAAAGGTCATGGCCGGGCCGAGCGTGCTGCCCGCGCCCGGGTACGACGGACCCATCACCGCCGCCGAGGTGTTGCCGATGGCGTACAGGCCCTCGATGACGGAGCCATCCGGGCGCAGCACGCGGGCGTCGCGGTCGGTCAGCAAACCGCCCTTGGTGCCGATGTCCCCGGGCCACAGCTTCATGGCGTAGAACGGGCCCTTCTCGATGGGGGCGAGGTTGGGGTTGGGCTTGACATTGACGTCGCCGTAGTAGCGGTCAAAGACATTGCCTCCGCGGTCGAAGTCCAGGTCCTTGCCGGTGCGGGCGAATCCGCTCATGCATGCGGCAGTGGCCTGCAGGCCAGCAGCATCGACACCGATCTCGCGCGCCAGGTCGGCCAGGGTCTCGCCCTTCCACACCACCTGGCCCCACCAGCTGCGGCGCACCTTGGAGTCGGGGATGGCCGAGCCTGGCATGAGCGGGCCGATGGGGTAGCGGGCCCGGAAGGTGGCGTCAAACACGATCCAGGCGGGAATGGCACCACCCGTGGCCTGGTGCCGCGCGAACATGGCCTGCTGAAACTCTGGGTAAGGGCCGGATTCGTTCAGAAAGCGCTCACCACGGGCATCCACCACCATGCAGCCGGGCATGGAGCGCTCGACGAACATGGCGCGGAACTTCTCTTCCTTGGGCACAGACAGCGTCGGCGCGCCCCAGGTGTGGCCCATCAGGTGCAGCGCGGCGCCCACCTGCTCGCCCGCGCGGTGCGCGTCACCCGTGTTGGCTCCGGGCGGCGTGGCCGTCCAGCCGGCATCGGTGGGCTGCGGCAAGTGCTGCTCACGCAAGGCCTGGTTGCGCTCGAAGCCGCCCGCGGCCAGCACCACGCCACGGCGTGCCGTCAGGCGCACCGGGGCGCCGTCGCGCTCGACCGCCACGCCTGTGACGCGGCCGCCGTCCAGCACCAGTTCGCGAAGCGGGGACGACAGCCACAGCCCTACCTTGCGCTTGCGCAGCGCGGCGAACAAGCCGCCGATCAGCGCCTGCCCGCCCGTCATGCGGCGGTCGCGGCGTGACTTCAGGCGCCAGGGGTAGTCCAGGAAGTAGCGCGCCATGATCTTGGCCAAGGCCCAGTTGGCGCCCGGTTCTTTGGCGATCAACGTGCGGGCGTCGAAGGCGTCGATGCCCATGCGACCCAGGATCAGCTGCCCCGGGTTGGTGGGCCGCACCAGCGACAAGGCCTCGAGCCCCAGACGCCTGGCGTCAAAGGCCACCGGGTCCATGGTGCGGCCGCCGGGCAGGGCTCCGGGCAGGTGCGGGTAGTAGTCGGCGTACAAGGGCATGGCGCGGTAGCGCACGCCAATCTCGTTCAGGTAGCGCGCCAGTTGGTGGGCTGTCTCCACATAGGCGAGCACCCGGTCGTCACTGGTCAAGCCGCGGGCTGCGGTGCGCACGTAACGGAAGGCCTCTTCCACACTGTCGCGGATGCCATGCCGCGCCTGGTCATGGTTGCAGGGGATCCAGATGCCGCCGCCGGAAATCGCGGAGGTGCCCCCCACCAGCCCAGTCTTTTCCACCACCTGCACCGACAGGCCGGCATCCGCCGCCCGCACAGCCGCCAGCAGGGCCCCGGCACCGGAGCCCACGACGATGACGTCGAACTCCATCGGAAACTCAGACGAACGGATCGGTGTTGGGCAGGCCCAGCATCACGCCGCCGTGGGCACGGGCGAAGGCGTCGGTGTTGTTGGCAATGTGGCCGCGAGCCTGGTGCAGGTCGCGGAAGATGCGCTCGATGGGGTTGCTGCGGTAGGTTCCGCCGGCCGCGCAGGCGCGCATGATGTCGTTCACTCGCTCGGCGCACAGCTTGGGCACGGCGGCGGACTGCGCACGCTGCATCAGGCGCTCCTCCACCGGCATCTTCTCGCCGCTGCGGGCGCAGTGCGCCACGCGGCCGTAGTTGCGGTTGAGGACCAGACGCAACTGGTCGGCCGCCATCATGGACTCGCTCACCGCTTGCTGGGCGTTCACGTCCTCGGCGGTCTTGCTACCGTGCTTGCCCACATGGGCCGCAGCGCGCACGCGGAAGTGCGAAATGGCCCCTTCCAGTGCACCAATGCAGGCTGAGGACACCGCGCGCTGGAATACCTGTGTGAACGGGATGCGGTAGAGCCAACCGGGGTTGGTCTCGCGGCCCGGGCAGCCGGCGTCAGAATGGTCATTGGTGCGGTGGGTGCGGTGCTCGGGCACAAAAGCGCCCTCCACCGAGATGTCATGGCTGGCCGTGGCGCGCAGGCCCAGCACGTCGAAGTTCTTGACGATCTTGAAGTCAGACTTGGGCAGCAGGAAGGTGCAGTGCTCCATTTCGCCCGAGCCGTTCTTCTTGGGCAGGATGCCACCCAGGAAGATCCACTCACAGTGCTCGACGCCGCTGCTCCAGCTCCAGTGGCCGCTGAAGCGGTAGCCACCCTCCACCTTCTCGGCCTTGCCCGTAGGCATGTAGGTGGAGGCGATCAGCGTCGTCGGGTCCTTGGACCAGACGTCTTGCTGCGCCTGCTCGGGGAACAGCGGCAACTGCCAGTTGTGCACCCCGACGACGCCGTAGACCCAGGCCGTGGCCATGCAGCCCTCGGCCAGCGCCATCTGCACGGCGTAGAACACCCGAGGGTCCATCTCGTAGCCGCCCCAGCGCTGCGGCTGCAGCACCTTGAAGAAGCCCGCCTCCTGCATCTCCAGGATGGTCTGGTGCGGGATGAGGCCATCACACTCGGCCTGGGGCGCACGCTCCACCAGGCGCGGGATCATGTCGCGGGCGCGACCGATCAATTCCTGGGCCTGCGGGGTGAGCCACTCGTCCACCGTCTGCGTCGAGCCTTCGAAATCCGGGCGAGCTCCCATGTCTTGCTCCTGGTTGGCCTGCCGCGGGCAGGCGCATTGGTTGATGTTGGCATCGTCGGGCCGGAACAGGCCCGATTCATCGTCCGATCGGACTAACGGAAACGCCGTCTCAAAGGGGTACCGATCAGGCGCACTCACCGAGGGAAAACCAGGGGTGCACCGAGGGCCCAGCCCTTCCATCTTGCACCCGGTTTCGCCCGGTAGTCCAAGTGAGGGATTCTCCCGCGGGCCGGAGGCTGCACGCTGCACTCTGATCCTCCCCCCCCTCCTGTACCCACCCTGCGACCACCCGCCTTCCATGGACCCCAATCCGCGCTTCGACCCCCGGGACTTCCGCCAGGCGCTGGGGCGGTTTGCCACAGGGGTGACCATCGTCACCACGCGCGCGGCCGACGGCACGCCCGTGGGCATGACGGCCAACAGCTTCAACTCCGTGTCCATGGACCCGCCCATGGTGCTGTGGAGCCTGGCGCGCAGCGCGCGCAGCCTGCCCGCGTTCGCACAAACCAGGCATTGGAATGTGCATATCCTGGCCAACGACCAGGAGGCCCTGTCCAACCGCTTTGCCAAGGCGGGCGAGGACAAGTTCACTGGCCTGACACTGGACAACAGCCCCAACGGCGCGCCGCTGATCCCGGGCTGCAGCGCGCGCTTTCAGTGCCGCACAGCCTTCCAGTACGAGGGTGGCGACCACATCATCTTCGTGGGCGAGGTGATGGACTTCGACCGCAGCGAGCGTGCCCCCCTGGTCTTTGTGACAGGCGGCTACGCGCTCGCCACGCGCCTTTCTGGCGACATCTCCACTTCGCCGCAGGCGCAGACCGACGCCGCGCCCTATTCCGAGAACCTGCTGGGCTACCTGCTGGGCCGGGCGCACTACCAGTTCATGGCAGGCTTTCGGCCCACGCTGGAAGCGCGCGGCCTGTCGGAGACCGACTTCTTCATCCTGTCGCTGCTGGCGGTGCGCTCGCCGCTGACGGCTGCGGAGATCGCGAGCCACATGGCCTACACGGGGGTGGACGTGGGTGCGGCCACCCTGGGCCGCCTGAGTACACGCGGGTTGCTCAGCGCAGGCGAGGCCGGCTTCGATCTGTCACCACAAGGCCGCGACGACATCCTGCACGTGATGGCCGCCGCCAAGGCGCGCGAGGCCGAATTGCTGGACCAGATGGGCCCGCTGGAAGCCGCTTCGCTGCGCAACCTGCTCAAGCGCCTGATCGCGGTGAGCGACCCCGGCCTACCGTCACTGTGGGCCTGAACACATGGGAACCCCAATGAACCAACTCCCCGACCCCTGCCCCATCCCCATCGGCCACTTTGCCGACATCGGCAACGGCCAGCGCATCCACTATCACGACGTGGGCCAAGGCGAGCCCATCATCTTCCTGCATGGCGCAGGGGGCGGCGCCAGCAGCTACAGCAACTTCAAGGGCAACTATCCGGCGTTCTCGGAGGCAGGGTTTCGCTGCATCGTGGCCGACATGCTGGGCTTCGGCCTGTCCAGCAAGCCCGACATCCCGCAGTACGACCTTGACTTCTTTGTCGACGGTGTGCACCGGCTGGTGGAGGCCCTGGGGTTGCAGAAGGTCACGCTGCTGGGCAACTCGCTGGGCGGCGCCGTCAGCCTGGGCTACGCGCTGGCGCACCCGGACGAGGTGGCGCGCCTCATCCTCATGGCCCCGGGCGGCGTGGAAGACATCCCCACTTACCTGGCCATGCCGGGCATTGCCAACATGTTTGCCGTCTACAAGGCGGGCAAGAGCGGCCCCGAGGCCATGCGCGAGGTGATGCGGCTGCAGCTGTTCGACCCTTCACTGCTGAGCGAGGCCCTGATCGCCGAGCGCGCGCCCATCGCCGCCACGCAGACCCAGGCTTCGCGCTCGGTGATGCCCGTGCCCAACATGACTACCCGTCTGCACGAACTGCGCTGCCCCGTCTTCGGCTTCTGGGGCGTGAACGACCAGTTCAACCCGGTGGGCGGAGCCATGAAGATCATGGAGAACGCCCCGCAGGCTCGCATGGTGCTCATCAACCGCTGTGGCCACTGGGTGCAGGTGGAGCACCGTGAGATGTTCAACCGCGCCTGCCTCGACTTTCTTCACAACGGGTGAGCCATGGACCACGCACTGATTCCCACGCTGGGCGATGAACTCTTCGCCGCGCTGCGCCAGCGCCGCACGGTGGCCCCGCTGAGCACACGCCACCCCAGCCTCAGCATCGACCAGGCCTACGGCATCTCCTTGCACCTGCTCAAGAAGCGCGAGGCCGAGGGCGAGCGCGTCATCGGCAAGAAGATTGGCGTGACCAGCAAGCCCGTGCAGGACATGCTGGACGTGCGCCAGCCCGACTTCGGCTTCCTGACCGATCGCATGCAGATCGATGACGGCTCGGCCATCGGCTTTGCGCGCCACGGCATGATCCAGCCGCGCGCCGAAGGCGAGATCGCCTTCATGCTCAAGGCCGACCTGCAGGGCCCCGGCGTCACGCGCGAGCAGGTGCTGGCCGCCACCGCTTGGGTGGCGCCCTGCTTCGAGATCGTGGACTCGCGCGTGGCCGACTGGAAGATCCGCATCCAGGACACCGTGGCTGACAACGCCTCGTGCGGCGTGTTCGTCATCGGGGCGCAGCACACCGACCCGGCCACGCTGGATCTGGCCGCCGTGCAGATGCAGATGTGGAAGAACGACGAGCCCTGCGGCAGCGGCGTGGGAGCTGCCGTGCAGGGCCACCCGGCCGAGGCGGTGGCTTGGCTGGCCAACACGCTGGGCGCCTACGGCATCCCCTTCAAGGCCGGGGAGATCATCCTCTCCGGCTCGCTGGCACCGCTGGTGCCCGCCGCGCCGGGCGACAGCTTCCGCATGGAGGTCGCGGGCCTGGGCGGCTGCAGCGTGGCGTTCGAAGCCTGACGCGCGCCGCATCCTGCCGCACGGGCTGCTAACACGACCCGACCGCGAGAACTGGTCACACGCGTCAGCTGCGGTTGCGCCCTGTCAGAGGGTGCGCCGCAACGCCTTGAAAAACAGCTCGGACTGCAGCCGCTCGCCCTGCACCTGAGAGGCCACCAACCGGGCCATCTCAGCGGGAACGGGAGCGCTCGCGCGGCCGGTGGAGTCGGCAATCACCTGCACCTGGCAGGCGCGCTCCAGATAGTACAGGTCGTCGAAGGCGTAGTCGATGCGCTCGCCACAGACGATGACGCCGTGGTTGGCCATGAAGACGATGTCGGCACCGTTCATCGCCGTGGCGATGCGCTCGCCCTCCTCCACGCCCAGGGCCACGCCGTTGTAGACGCGGTCCACGGCCACCAGGCCGTGAAAGCGCATGGCCGTCTGCGACAGCGTGGTGTCCAGCGCCCGGTCCTGCGTGAGGGTGAGGGCCGTGGCGTAGGGCATGTGCGTGTGCATCACCACCGCCTTGCACGCAATGCGGTGTACGGCCGCGTGGATGAACATGGCCGTGGGTTCGATCTCATGCACACCCGCCAGGCGCTGACCGTTCACGTCCACCATCACGATGTCGTCGGTGCCCACCTCGCTCCAGAGCAGGCCGCGCGGGTTCAGCAGAAAGCGGCCTGAGCCATCGGGCAGCTCGGCGCTGAAATGGTTGCACACCCCCTCGGACAGGCCATAGTGGTAGGCGGCGCGCAACGCCAGCGCAAGGTCCGCGCGCAACTGGCGCACGGGGGCGGAATCAAAGTCTTGTTGATGGTTCATGGCAATTTCACTCCAGGGCCAGCCAGATCTCGTTGCGCCGCAGGAACCAGGGGGTCATGGGCGCGTTGTAGCGGGAATATACGGGCTCGCCCTTCCAGCGCATCCCGGCGGCCTGCAGGCCGGTGGTCAGTTGGGTCAGGTGGCGTTGGTAGTTGTCCTCCGACCAGAAGCCTGAGAACCTGATGGCCGCCACCTTGGCCGCCGGCACTTCACGGATCTTCACCCGGCTGTCCAACGGCTCGGGAGCGCTTTCCAGCGTCACCCCCTTGGGCAGGACGAACTGCACCTGATAGCCCTGCAACGTGGCGGCCTGCGTCACAGGCGCGGTCATCGCCATCTTCACAGCCGTGGGCGTCTGGGTGACCGGGGCGGTCATGGCCATCTTGCGCTCGCCCTTGTTCTTGCCGGAGATGTAACCGAACAGCAGCGGGAAAGCCTGGTTGCCAGCGGACTCGGCCGGCCCGGGCACCGTGACCGCGGCCACCACGTAGGGGGCGTACTGGCGGATCTCCACGGTGTCCAGACGCTGAACGACCTGAAAGTCGGGTTCCTCGATGGCGTGGCTGGACATGGCGGTGGCAGCCAGCAGCAAGGCGGCGATGAGTGTTTTCATGCGCCGGATTGTGAAGACTGCTGGCGCGCCGCGCCGCGCAGGGCCTTTGCCGGGCCCCGCGCCCTTGCGGCGCGTCAAGAAACCCATGCGAATCCGGGCGCAACATGAATCAGGCGCGTTGCCGCACCCGGGCGCCCAGACACCCTGCAGGAGGCCCATGCCGATGAAACGTTACGTGCTGCGCCTGGACGAGGTGTCGATGGATGATGTGGCGCTGGTGGGCGGCAAGACGGCCTCCATCGGCGAACTGATGCGCTCACTCGGGCCGCTGGGTGTGCGCGTGCCACCGGGTTTTGCGGTCACGGCCCAGGCGTTTCGCGACATGATCGAAGCCGCAGGCGCCGCGCCGCGCCTGCACGCGCTGCTGGACGGCCTGGACAAGGGCGACAGCGCCGCGCTGGCGCGCGCCGGCCAGCAGGCCCGCGCCATCGTCAACGCCTGCCCCATGCCCGCGGCGGTGGAAGCCGCCCTGCGCGGCGCTTGGCGCACGCTGGCGCAGCAATGTGCGCAGCCGGATCTGCGCGTGGCCGTGCGCAGCTCGGCCACGGCCGAGGACCTGCCGCACGCCAGCTTTGCCGGTCAGCATGAGAGCTTTCTGAACGTGGCCGGCGAGGACGCCGTGGTGGACGCCGTGCGGCGCTGCCAGGCCTCGCTGTTCACCGACCGCGCCATCGCCTACCGCATCGACCAGGGCTTTGACCACTTTCAGGTGGCGCTGTCGGTGGCGGTGATGAAGATGGTGCGCAGCGACCTGGCCGCCAGCGGCGTCGCCTTCACGCTGGACACCGAATCGGGCCACCCCGATGTGGTACGCATCGACGCCGCCTGGGGGCTGGGTGAGGCTGTGGTGCAGGGCAGCGTCGACCCCGACGAGTTCGTGGTGCACAAGCCCACCTACCGGCTGGGTGCACGCTGCGTGATCAGTCACCGCATCGGCGCCAAGCAGACGCGGGTGGTGCTGGGGCCCGTCAGCGCGCCTGGCTCAGGGGCGGGCACGGGTGTGGGCATCTTCACCGAGCCCGTGCCAGCGCAGGACCGTACGCGGCCCTGCCTCCATGACGCGAACGTGCTGGCCCTGGCCGGCATGGCAATGCGCATCGAGGACCACTACAGCCAGCGCGCGGGCCACCGGTGCCCAATGGATATCGAATGGGCGCAGGACGGCCCCGACGGGCCGCTGTACATCGTGCAGGCCCGGCCCGAGACGGTGGCCTCGCAGCAGCCTTCCTGGGAGATCGAACGCCACGAACTTGACGCACCTGGCCCGCCTGACAGCGCCACGCTGCTGCGCGGGCGCGCCATTGGCGAACGCATCGCCCACGGCGCCGTGCGCCGCATCCAGCACCCGCGGGACCTGCCCACCTTCCGGCCCGGCGAGGTGCTGGTGGCGCCCACCACCACCCCCGACTGGGAACCGGTGATGAAGACAGCCGCAGCCATCGTCACCGAACACGGCGGGCGCACCTGCCATGCAGCCATCGTGGCCCGTGAGCTCGGCATCCCCGCCCTGGTGGGCGCGCCGGGCGCCTGCACCAGGCTGGCCGACGGCCAGGCCGTGACCGTCAGTTGCGCCGAGGGGGACACCGGGCGCGTGCTCGACGGACGCTGGCCCTTCCATGCCGAGCGCACGGCCCTGGCCCAGTTGCCCCGCACCCGGACCCGCCTGCTGGTGAACCTGGGCAACCCCGGTCTGGCCTTGCGCACGGCCCGCCTGCCCTGCGACGGCGTGGGTCTGGCGCGCATGGAGTTCATCATCAGCGAACACATCGGCGCTCACCCCATGGCCCTGCTGTACCCGCAAATGGTCACCGATGCGGCGGAGCGCGAGCGGGTGCTGGCCCTGTGCGCCGGCCACGCCAGCGGCTCGAGCTACTTCGTGGAACGCCTGGCCGAGGGCATCGCCACCATCGCTGCCGCCTTCTGGCCCCGCCCAGTGACGGTGCGGCTGTCGGACTTCAAGAGCAGCGAATACGCTGCACTGGCCGGCGGCCGCGACTTCGAGCCGCAGGAAGCGAACCCGATGCTGGGGCTGCGCGGCGCCGCGCGCTATGTGCACCCGTCCTACCGCGAGGCCTTCGCGCTGGAGTGCGAGGCCATCCTGCGGGTTCGCGAGCACATGGGCCTGAAGAACCTGCAGGTCATGGTGCCGTTTGTGCGCCGTCTGGAAGAAGCGCGGCAGGTACTGGCGGCCATGGCGGGGCACGGCCTGGCCAGGACAGCGGACATGGCGCCGGCTGCAGGCTCCCCGCCCGCCCAGGGCACTGCGGGGGCATCGGTCTCAGCAGGTCCACCGGAGGGGCTGCAAATCGTGATGATGTGCGAGATCCCGAACAACGTGATCCTGATGGACGAGTTTGCCGCCCTGTTCGACGGCTTCTCGATCGGCAGCAACGACCTGACGCAGCTGACGCTGGGCGTGGACCGTGACAGCGCGCTGGTGGCGCCGGCCTTCGACGAGCGCGACCCCGGCATGCTCAAGATGTACCAGCTGGCCATCGACGGCGCGCACCGGCATGGCCGCACGGTGGGCATCTGCGGCCAGGCGCCGTCAGATCACCCGGACCTGGCAGCCTGCCTGGTGGCCATGGGCATCGACAGCCTCAGCCTGTCGGCCGACCGGCTGCTCGCCACGTGGCAGCAACTCGCAGCGCTGGAGGGACAAGCGCAGGCGCAACAGGCAGAGGCGTCGCTGCCGTCAGTGCTGCAAGCCGCGCACTGAGCGCGGCTGCGCCCGCAGAAAAGGCCGCTCAGGCCCCTTCGCGGCTGGCCCGCTTGCGATCGTGTTCCTTGAGGTAACGCTTGCGCAGCCGGATGCTCTTGGGCGTGATCTCGACCAGCTCGTCGTCGGCAATGAACTCCACCGCGTATTCCAGCGTGAGGTCGATGGGCGGCGTGATCTTGATCGCGTCTTCCTTGCCGCTGACGCGGAAGTTGGTCAGCTGCTTGGTGCGCACGGCATTGACCACGAGGTCGTTGTCGCGACTGTGGATGCCCACCAGCATGCCCTCGTACACCGGGTCGCCTGGGCGCACGAACATGCGGCCACGGTCGTCCAGCTTGCCCAGCGCGTAGGTGACGATCTCGCCGTCGTCCATGCTGATGAGCACGCCGTTCTTGCGGCCCTCGATCTCGCCGCGGTAGGGCTCGAAACCATCGAAGATGTTGCTGATCAGGCCGGTGCCGCGCGTCAGGTTCATGAACTCATTGGAAAAGCCGATCAGGCCGCGCGCCGGGATGCGGTATTCCAGACGCACGCGGCCCTGGCCATCGGTCTCCATGTTGGCGAGTTCGGCCTTGCGCTCGCCCAACGCCTGCATGACGCCGCCCTGGTGTTGATCCTCGACGTCCACGGTCACCATCTCTATGGGTTCGCAACGCTCACCATCGATCTCCTTGAACACCACACGTGGCTTGCTCACGGCCAGTTCGTAGCCCTCGCGGCGCATGTTCTCCAGCAAGATGGTCAGGTGCAGTTCCCCGCGGCCAGACACCTCGAAGATGCCGTCTTCGGCCGATTCCTTGACGCGCAGGGCGACGTTGGACTGCAATTCCTTCTGCAGCCGGTCCCAGAGCTGGCGGCTGGTGACGAACTTGCCCTCGCGGCCCGCCAGCGGGCTGGTGTTGACGCAGAAGTTCATCGTCAGCGTGGGCTCGTCGATCTTCAGCATGGGCAAGGGCTGCGGCTCTTCCACGCTGGTGAGCGTCACGCCAATGCCGATGTCCTCAATGCCGTTGATCAGCACGATGTCACCCGGCCCGGCCTGTTCGGCCGGGCGGCGCTCCAGCCCGGCAAAGGTCAACACCTGGTTGATGCGGCCCTTGAAGGCGCGGCCGTCCGGGCCTTCCATGACCAACACGTCCATCGCCGGACGCAGGGTGCCCGCATTGACCCGGCCCACGCCGATGCGGCCCACATAGGTGCTGTAGTCCAGCGACGAGATTTGCAGCTGCAACGGCGCGTCAGGGTTGCCTTGATGCGCCGGCACATGGCGCAGAACGGTCTCGAAAAGATCGCTCAGGTCGGTGGCCCAGGCCTGGCCCGGCGTGCCTTCCTTCAGCGAGGCCCAGCCGTTCAGGCCCGAGGCGTAGACCACGGGGAAGTCCAGTTGCTCCTCGGTGGCGCCCAGCTTGTCGAAGAGCTCGAAGGCGGCATTGATGACGTAGTCGGGCCGCGAACCCGGCTTGTCCACCTTGTTCACCACCACGATCGGCTTCAGGCCCAGGGCCAGCGCCTTCTTGGTGACGAAGCGCGTCTGCGGCATCGGGCCTTCCTGCGCATCGATGAGCAGCACCACACCGTCCACCATCGACAGCGCGCGCTCCACCTCGCCGCCAAAGTCGGCGTGGCCCGGGGTGTCCACGATGTTGATGTGCGTGCCGGCCCAGGACACGGCGCAGTTTTTGGCCAGGATGGTGATCCCGCGCTCGCGCTCGAGGTCGTTGCTGTCCATCACGCGTTCGGCCACCTTCTCGTTCTCACGGAAGGTGCCGCTCTGGCGCAGGAGTTGGTCCACCAGCGTGGTCTTGCCATGGTCGACGTGGGCGATGATGGCGATGTTGCGGATCTGCTTTTTCATGGGGGGCTGGGTTCGGCCAACAAGGCCTGCACCTCGACGGGGCTCAAGAGGCGGTCGGCGATCAACTCGCCACCGGTGATGTGCGCGCTGCCCAGGAAGGCGCGCGGCTGGGGACCATAGACACGGACGGCCGGCATGTCGTCCAGGCGGACGCGCCGGCGCAGGCCGGAAAGAAAACGGCCGGCCTCGTCATCAGGCAAGCGAATCTCGGGCCAGGTCTGCAGCAAGGCATCGGCCGGCCGCAACAAGAGTTCACGGCCGGGCTCGTCCAGGGCAGCCAGCGCCTGCAGCGACACCGCCTGCTCCACGCGCAACGGCCCGCTGGCGGTGCGGCGCAGGCCGGCCAGATGCGCGCCGCAGCCCAGCAACTCGCCCAGATCCTGCGCCAGCGTACGCACGTAGGTGCCCTTGCTGCAGTGAACGTCCATCGTGAGAAGGTGCCCGCTCCAATCCACCAGTTCCAGCCGGTGGATGTGCACGCGTCGCGGCTGCCGCTCGATCTCGATGCCGACCCGCGCGTACTCGTACAGCGCCTTGCCCTGGTGCTTGAGAGCTGAATGCATGGGCGGCACCTGCTCAATCTCACCGGTCAGGCGCGCGATGCTGGCGTGCAGCGATGCCGCCTCGAACGCCACGGGGCGTTCCTGCAGGACCTCGCCCTCGCGGTCACCGCCCACCCGGGTCTGGCCCAGATGAAGGGTCGCGCGATAGGCTTTATCAGCCTCCAGACTGACCTGCGCAAACTTCGTGGCTGCTCCGAAGCACAACGGCAGCAGTCCCGAGGCCAGCGGATCCAGGGTGCCGGTGTGGCCACCCTTCTCCGCCCGCAACAGCCGCTTGGCCTGCCACAGCGCGTCTTGGCTGCTCAGGCCCACAGGCTTGTCCAGCAGCAGCACGCCGTGCACCGGCCGGCGCACCACCTTGTGACCCGTGGCCGCCATCAGTCGTCCCGCGCGCGCTGTGCGTTCGCCGTGGAGATCAACGCGCTCAAGTCGGCGGCCCGTTCGGTGGTGCGGTCGAACTGGAAGTGAAGCGTCGGCACGGTGTGGATGGACAGACGCTTGAACAGGCCGTTACGCAGCCAGCCAGCCGCCTCATTGAGGGCTGCCTCGGTCTGCGCCGCATCGCCCACCAGGATCGAGAAGAAGATCTTGGCGTGCGCGTAGTCCGGCGTGACCTCCACGGCGTTGAGCGTGATCATGCCCACACGGGGATCCTTGAGCTCGCGCACAAGCTCGGCCACATCCCGCTGGATCTGGTCGGCCACGCGGAAGCCGCGATTGGGGGTGGAGCGCTTGTGTCGGGTCATGTCAGATCTGTCACCTCATGAAGTGCAAACCCCGCCTTCCTGGTGGTTGGCGGGGCTGCAGCCGAGGCCAACGCTAGACTACAGCGTACGGGCGACTTCCTTCACTTCGAAGAACTCCAACTGATCGCTTTCCTTGATGTCGTTGTAGTTCTTCAGCTTGATCCCGCACTCGAAGCCTTCCTTGACTTCGCGCACGTCGTCCTTCATCCGCTTGAGCGACTCCAGCTCGCCGGTGTAGACCACCACGTTGTCGCGCAGCAGGCGGAAGCGGGCGTGGCGTGTGACGGTGCCCGCAGTGACCATGCAGCCGGCCACTGTGCCGATCTTGGAGGCGACGAACACCGTGCGAATCTCGGCCATGCCGATGATTTCCTCCTTCTGCTCGGGCGCCAGCATGCCTTCCATGGCTGCCTTCACCTCGTCCACCGCGTCGTAGATGATGTTGTAGTACCGCAGGTCCACGCCGTTGTTTTCGGCCAGCTTGCGTGCGCCGGCGTCGGCCCGGGTATTGAAGCCGATGATCACCGCCTTGGACGCGATGGCGAGGTTGACGTCGCTTTCGCTGATGCCCCCCACGGCGCCGTGCACGATCTGCACCTTCACCTCGGGCGTGCTGAGCTTGACCAGAGACTGCGACAGCGCCTCCTGCGAGCCCTGCACATCGGCCTTCACGATCAAGGCCAGGGTCTGGGTCTGGGTCTGGCCCTCGCCCATCTGGTCAAACATGTTCTCCAGCTTCGCGGCCTGACGCTTGTTCAGGGTGACCTCGCGGTACTTGCCCTGGCGGAAGGTGGCGATCTCGCGTGCCCGGCGCTCGTCGGCCAGCACCATGAACACGTCGCCGGCAGACGGCACTTCGGTGAGGCCTTGAATCTCCACGGGGATGGAGGGCCCGGCCGACTGCGTGGGCTTGCCGTCCTCATCCAGCATGGCGCGCACCCGGCCGTAGCTCGCGCCGGCCAGCACCACATCGCCCCGCTTCAGGGTCCCGCTTTGCACCAGCACCGTGGCCACGGGTCCGCGCCCCTTGTCCAACTTGGCTTCGATCACCAGGCCCTTGGCGGCCGCCTCGGTGGGTGCCTTGAGTTCCAGCACCTCGGCTTGCAGCAGCACCTGTTCCAGCAGGGCGTCAACACCCTGGCCGGTCTTGGCCGACACCGGCACGAAGGGCGAGTCGCCGCCAAAATCCTCAGGTACCACCTGTTCGGCCACAAGTTCGCTCTTGAGCCGCTCTACATTGGCATCGGGCTTGTCGATCTTGTTCATGGCCACGATGATGGGCACGCCCGCCGCCTTGGCATGGTGGATGGCTTCCTTGGTCTGGGGCATCACGCCGTCGTCGGCCGCCACCACCAGGATGACCAGATCGGTGGCCTTGGCCCCCCGCGCCCGCATCGCCGTGAAGGCCGCGTGGCCCGGGGTGTCCAGGAAGGTGATCATCCCGCGCGGAGTCTCGACGTGATAGGCACCAATGTGCTGCGTGATGCCGCCAGCCTCACCCGCGGCCACGCGAGCCCGGCGTATGTAATCCAGCAGCGAGGTCTTGCCGTGGTCCACATGGCCCATCACGGTGACCACCGGCGCGCGGGACAACTCGTTGGCGGTCTGCGCGGCCTGCTCTTCCTCTGTGAAGGCCTCGGGATCGTCCAGCTTGGCCGCCAGCGCCTTGTGGCCCATCTCCTCGACCACGATCATCGCGGTCTCCTGGTCCAGCTGCTGGTTGATGGTCACCATCTGCCCCAGCTTCATGAGCTGTTTGATGACCTCACTGCCCTTGACGCTCATCTTGTGCGCCAGATCGGCCACGCTGATGGTCTCTGGTACATGCACCTCCTGCACCTGCTGCTCGGCCGGCGCGGCAAAGGTGGAACCCTCATCGCGTTCACCGCGGCGTCCGCCGCGCGGAGCCCGCCAGCCGGGGCGCGCACCGCCGGAGTCACCCCGGGTCTTCAACGCCCGCTTCTTGGCAGCGTCGTCAGCCCAACTGGAGGACAGCTTCTCGCTCTTGACCTGCTTCTTCTCGCCCGGTTTGGGCGCGGCAGCCACCGGCGCACCCGGCTTGGCAACTGGCTTGTGGATAGTGCCCTTGATACCGGCCGCCTCCGCAGGCTTGGGTTCCTCGGGCTTCTTGGCCACTTGTGCCGAACGAGGGCGCGACATCATCTCGCGAATCGCCGCCGCCTCGGTCTCTGCCTTGCGCCGCCTTGCGTCTGAATCAGACTGCGCCTGGCGGGCAAGGGCATCGGCATCGGCAGCCTTGACCACTCGCAAGCCTGCCTTGACGGGTTCAGCCAAGGCCGGCGCCGGGGCGGCAACCACTACCGGTGCGACAGACTTCGTGGGCGTCGGAGCCGCAGCCGGTGCTGCCACAGCCGCGTCGACTGACGGTACTGCAGCCGCGGCCTGGGGAGTGGCTGCGGCCGCACGAGCCCGGGCTTCAGCCGCCGCGCGTTCCGCGGCCTCAGCAGCCTCTGCGGCCTGACGCAGGGCCGCTTCACGGGCCGCCGCTTCGGCGGCCTCACGCTCTCGCTGGGCTTGGGCCTCGGCCTGCCGTTCCCGCTCGGCCGCATCCTCCATCTGGCGCTGTAGCAGCGCCGCCTGCGACACCGCCTCAGCGTCGCGGCGGGCCTGTTCCTCGACATCGAGCACCAACGCGGCGGGCGCGGCCTCTTCAGCGGCCGGGGCCTCATCACGCTTGATGAAGGTGCGCTTCTTGCGCACTTCCACCTGAATGGTGCGGGCCTTGCCCGAGGCGTCGGCCTGCTTGATCTCGCTGGTGCTCTTGCGGGTCAGGACGATCTTCTTGCGCTCAGTGGAAGCAGTGCCGTGTGAATTGCGCAGGTACTCTAGCAAGCGCTCCTTGTCGCCGTCGGTCAGCGCGTCATCCGGGGAAGCCTTGGCCACCCCAGCCGATTGCAACTGCTCGAGCAAAGCGGAAGTCGGCCGGTTGAGCTGCGCGGCGAACTGGGCGACGGTGGTCACTGCCATGGGGGAAGGTCCTTCGGTGTCCGGGCCGTAAGCGATCGGAGGGTGGGCAGGTTGTCGGCGATATTCAGGCCGTGAACCAGTGTTCACGCGCCTTCATGATCAGGTCGCGGGCCTGCGATTCATCCACGCCAACCATCTCGGTAAGTTCGTCCACCGCCAGATCGGCCAGGTCGTCACGGGTATGCACGCCACCTGCGGCCAGCTTGCCGATCAGCTCGGTGCTCATGCCCTCGAGGTCACGCAGGTCCTGCGACACGTCATCGACCTTTTCTTCCTTCTCGATTTCCATCGTCAGCAGCGCATCGCGGGCCCGGGTGCGCAACTCGTTGATGGTGTCCTCGTCGAAGGATTCGATCTCGAGCATCTCCTGCAGCGGCACATAAGCCACCTCTTCCAGGCTGGTGAAACCCTCGGCAATCAGGATGTCGGCCACTTCCTGGTCCACGTCGAGCTTGTCGACGAAGATTCGACGAACGGAGTCGGACTCTTCGGCCACCTTGGCCTGGGATTCCTCAGCCGTCATGATGTTGATGCGCCAGCCCGTCAGGTCTGAGGCCAGGCGCACGTTTTGCCCACCACGGCCAATGGCGATGGCGAGGTTTTCCTCATCCACCACCACATCCATGGCGTGCCTCTCCTCGTCCACGACGATGGACTGCACGTTGGCAGGGGCCAGCGCCCCGATGACGAATTGCGCGGGGTCCTCCGACCACAACACGATGTCCACACGTTCGCCAGCCAACTCATTGGTCACTGCCGTCACGCGCGAACCGCGCACGCCTACGCAGGTGCCGATCGGATCCACGCGGCGGTCATGCGAAACCACGGCAATCTTGGCGCGGGAGCCCGGGTCACGGGCGCAACTCTTGATTTCCAGCAGGCCCTGCTCGATCTCTGGCACCTCCTGCGCAAACAGTTCGACCATGAAACCCGGCGCGCTACGCGACAGCATGATCTGGGCCCCGCGCTGGGTTTCGTCCACTCCGGCGATGTAAGCCCGCACCCGGTCACCCGTGCGCAGATTTTCCTTGGGGATCATCTCGCTGCGCTTCAGACGGCCTTCGATACGGCCGCTCTCAACGATGATGTCACCCTTGTCCAGTCGCTTCACTGTGCCCACGAAGATCTTGTCGCCTCGCGACAGAAAATCGTTGAGCAGTTGCTCGCGCTCAGCGTCGCGGATCTTCTGCAGGATGACCTGCTTGGCCGCCTGCGCGCCAATGCGACCGATGGTCACCGACTCAATGGGCTCCTCGATGTAGTCGCCGGCCTCGATGTCCGAGATCTGCTCCTGTGCCTCGAACAGCAGCATCTCGGCATCCGGAATCTGCAACCCGGCTTCGTTGGGAACCACATGCCAGCGCCGGAATGTCTCGTACTCGCCAGAATCGCGGTCAATCGACACGCGGATATCCATCTCGCCACCGTTGAGCTTCTTGGTGGCCGAAGCCAGCGCTGCTTCCACCGCTGCGAACACCACCTCTCGCTCCACTGTCTTCTCGCGGGCGATGGCATCCACCAGCATCAGCAATTCGCGGTTCATCGTCTGGGACCTTTCCTCAACCTGCGGGGCGCGTGGCACGGCCCCGCCCCTTGAAGTCGAACACTGGCACGAGGCGAGCCTCACGCACTTCCTCAAGCTTGAATGCGAGCTCGCTACCAGCGCGCTCGTCTTGAAGGGCCAGAATCCAGCCGTCGTCGGTGTGGTCAAGCACGCCACGCCAATGCTTACGGCCCTGGAAGGGCGCCTTCAAGGTCATGTTGACCGCCTGCCCGACGAAACGGACAAAATCCGCCTCCTTTTTCAACAGTCGGTCGATGCCCGGAGAAGAGACTTCAAGCCTCTCGTAGGCTACGTTCTCGACTTCCAGCGCATACAACAACTGGCGGGTCACAGCCTCGCAGTCGTCCACGGTCACGAATTCACCGTCGCCCTGGGCTTCGGGATAGTGATGGCCCGGCACGCGGTCAATGAAGATTCTCAGCAGACCGCGAGCAGAGCGCTCAACGTCCACCAGATCGAAGCCCAGGCCGGTGACGGTACGCTCGATGCAAGCCTGCGAGCCCGCGCCCAAGCTCACGCCCGGAACGGCTTGCTCCGCGCCGGCGTATTCACCTGAGGGCTCTGATCGACCCGTCTGCTGACCCAAAATCTGCGCCGCTCCACACGTAACTCGGCCCGGCGCCCTCATCGCGCCGTCACGGTTACTACGCAACGGGCCTGAAAGCGTCGAGCCAAAAAAAATGGGCTGGAAAAACCGCCCACTCGACATTCAGCGAAGGGCGGATTATAGGCACGCCCGCCGACACAGGCAATGCAGCGCCAGCCGCCGACGGCACGTGGGAAACTTCGCCTCTCATTGAAGTGGAGGTTCCATGGGTTTTCTTGCCGGCAAACGCCTGCTCATCACAGGGGTGCTGAATCAACGATCGATCGCATACGGCATCGCGCGCGCATGCCACCGGGAGGGGGCCGAGTTGGCCTTCAGCTATGTCGGCGAGCGCTTCAAGGACCGCATCACCGAATACGCCGCCGAATTTGGGTCAACCCTGACCTTCGACTGCGACGTGGGCGACGATGCTCAGATCCAACGCACTTTCGAGCAACTCGGCGAACACTGGCCTACCTTCGACGGTTTCGTCCATGCCATAGGCTTCGCTCCGCGCGAAGCCATTGCTGGTGACTTTCTCGACGGCCTGTCACGAGAGGGCTTCAAGATTGCGCACGATATCTCAGCCTACAGCTTTCCGGCCATGGCGAAGGCGGCGGCCCCGCGCCTGAACCCAGGTGCGGCCTTGCTGACGCTGACCTACCTCGGCGCGCTGCGGGTGGTGCCAGGTTACAACACCATGGGGCTGGCGAAGGCCTCCCTCGAAGCCAGCGTGCGCTATCTGGCTGCCAGCCTGGGCCCCAAGGGCGTGAGAGTGAACGGCATTTCCGCCGGCCCGATCAAGACGCTGGCGGCCACGGGCATCAAGGGTTTCGGCAAGATCCTGGAGGTGGTGGAGCGCGAATCACCCATCCGGCGCAACATCACCGTGGACGATGTGGGCAACGTGGCGGCTTTCCTGTTATCGGACTTGGCCGCCGGCGTCAGCGCCGAAATCACCTACGTGGATGGCGGCTTCAGTCAGGTGGCCGGCGGCATGGCGCCCTGAGGGCGCCACCAACTGCGCTCAGTCCCTCACGCAATCCACGTAGTACTGGCGCGGCTCGCCGGCCTCTGAATCTTCCTCCACCAAGCCGTGGACGTCGGTGTCGAAGCCGGGGAAGGCGCGATTGAACTCGCGCGTGAACTTCAAGTAGTCGACGATCTTGCGGTTGAAGCGTTCGCCAGGCACCAGCAGCGGGATGCCGGGCGGATAGGGCGTCAGCAGCGAGGTGGTGATTCGGCCCTCCAGGGCATCAATCGGCACACGATCGGTCTGATGCTGGGCGATGCGAGCGAAGGCATCGCTGGGCTTCATCGCCGGATGCAGATCCGACAGGTACATGTCGGTGACCAGGCGGGCAATGTCGCCCTTGGCGTAGGTCTCGTGGATGGTCTGGCACAGGTCCTTCAGGCCGGTGCGCTCGTAGCGGGGGTGCGCGGCGCAAAAGTCGGGCAGTGCACGCCACATCGGCTGGTTGCGGTCATAGTCGTCCTTGAACTGCTGCAGCGCCGTGACCATGGTGTTCCATCGCCCTTTGGTGATGCCGATGGTGAACATGATGAAGAAGGAGTACAGGCCCGTCTTCTCCACCACCACACCATGCTCGGCCAGGTACTTCGTCACCACGGCGGCCGGCACGCCCGTTTTGGCGAACTTGCCCGACATGTCCAGCCCCGGGGTGATGATGGTGCTCTTGACTGGATCCAGCAGGTTGAAGCCCGGCGCCAGGCTGCCGAAGCCGTGCCACTTGTCGCCCGCCTTCAGCGTCCAGTCATCGGCACGGCCGATGCCACTGGCGGCCAGCTTGTCGGGCCCCCAGACCTTGAACCACCAATCTCGCCCGTACTCCTTGGCGACCTTGCGCATCGCACGGCGGAAGTCCATGGACTCGGCGATGCTCTCCTCCACCAGCGCCGTGCCGCCGGGAGGCTCCATCATGGCTGCGGCCACATCGCAGCTGGCGATGATGGCGTACTGCGGGCTCGTGGACGTGTGCATCAGGTAGGCCTCGTTGAAGAGGTGCCTGTCGAGCTTGCGGTTTCCGGCATCCTGCACCAGCACATGGGAGGCCTGGCTCAGGCCGGCCAGCAACTTGTGGGTGCTCTGCGTGGCAAAAACGAGCTGGTTCTTCGGCCGCTCCCGCTTCTTACCCATGGCGTGGAAGGAGCCGTAGAACGGGTGGAAGGCCGCGTGCGGCAGCCAGGCCTCGTCGAAGTGCAGCGTGTCGATGTAGCCGTCCAGCGTGTGCTTGATGGTCTCGGTGTTGTAGAGCACGCCGTCGTAGGTGCTCTGCGTCAGCGTCAGGATGCGCGGCTTGACGCTCTTCGCGTCGATGCCGGCCAGCAGCGGGTTGGCCGCGATGCGCTTGCGAATGGCATCTGGCGAGAACTCGGACTGCGGGATGGGGCCAATGATGCCGAAGTGGTTACGCGTGGGCGGCAGAAACACCGGCACCGCGCCCGTCATGATGATGGAGTGCAGGATGCTCTTGTGGCAATTGCGGTCCACCACCACCACATCACCTGGGGCCACCGTGTGGTGCCACACGATCTTGTTGCTGGTGCTGGTGCCGTTGGTGACAAAGAAGCAGTGATCGGCGTTGAAGATGCGCGCGGCGTTCTTCTCGCTGGCGGCCACGGGGCCGGTGTGATCCAGCAGTTGACCGAGTTCGTCCACGGCGTTGCACACGTCGGCGCGCAGCATGTTCTCGCCAAAGAACTGGTGGAACATCTGCCCCACGGGGCTCTTCAGGAAGGCCACCCCACCGCTGTGGCCGGGGCAGTGCCAGGAGTACGAGCCGTCCTGCGCGTAGTCCATCAACGCCTTGAAGAAGGGCGGCGCCAGCGTATCCAGGTAACTCTTGGCCTCGCGGATGATGTGGCGCGCCACAAACTCCGGCGTGTCCTCGAACATGTGGATGAAACCGTGCAACTCACGAAGGATGTCGTTGGGAATGTGCTGCGAGGTGCGCGTCTCGCCGTACAGGTAGATGGGGATGTCGGCGTTGCGAAACCGGATCTCGCCAATGAACTTGCGCAGGTTCAGCACCGCCGGGTCCAGCTCGGGCCCGGGCGTGAACTCCTCGTCGTCTATGGACAGGATGAAGGCGCTGGCGCGGCTTTGCTGCTGTGCGAACTGGCTCAGGTCACCGTAGCTGGTGACGCCCAGCACCTCGAAGCCTTCTTTCTCGATGGCTTGCGCCAGCGCACGAATTCCCAGGCCAGAGGTGTTCTCGGAACGAAAGTCCTCGTCGATGATGAAGACGGGAAAACGGAAGCGGATCATTTGGCAGCCCTCGTCCGGGCGGTCCCGGGTTCACGAAAAAACGGGCGAAGTGTAGGGCTGCATAGGCCACCTATACACTGACCCGAATCAGAGTGTCGCGGGAGACAGGCTCATGGAGTTCCAGGCATCGACGCTGTGGTGGGTCTTGGCCGGCTTGTTGGTGATCGCCGAGATGCTCACCGGCACCTTCTACTTGCTGATGCTGGCGCTGGGCAGCGTGGCTGCGGCCGGCATGGCGCACGCAGGGGCCGCTGGCAGCGCCCAGTTCGTCACGGCAGCGCTGGTGGGCGGCGGCGCCACGGCGCTGTGGCACTTCAAGCGCGCCCGAGCACCCCGCTCGGCGCCCGCCGCCTCCAATGCGGACGTCAACATGGATATCGGCCAGACGGTGCATGTGGCCGAGTGGCAACCCGATGGCCAGGCCCGTGTGCCCTACCGGGGCGCCGCCTGGACAGTGCGCCATGCCGGCGTGAGGGCCCCTTTGCCCGGCGCCCACCGCATCGTGGCCGTACACGGTACTGTGCTTGATCTGGTGCCCCTTGACGATCCGGCATCGCCTGCCTGAGCTCGCGCCGGACCTGCACTCACGCCATATCTACCCCCACAAAAGCAGGAGGAACCCACATGGAAATCGCACTCGTCATCCTGATAGCCGCGATCGTCTTCATCGCGCGCACCTTCAAGATCGTCCCTCAGCAGAACGCCTGGGTCGTGGAGCGCCTGGGCAAGTTCGACCGAACGCTCACGCCGGGCCTGAAGTTCATCGTGCCCTTCATTGAACGCGTGGCGTACCGCCACTCGCTCAAGGAGGTGCCTCTGGATGTGCCCAGCCAGGTCTGCATCACCAAGGACAACACGCAGTTGCAGGTCGACGGCATCCTGTTCTTTCAGGTCACCGACCCCATGCGCGCGAGCTACGGCAGCAGCGACTACCTCACTGCCATCACCCAACTGGCCCAGACCACACTTCGCAGCGTGATCGGCAAGATGGAGCTCGACAAGACTTTCGAGGAGCGCGACCTGATCAACGCCTCGGTGGTGAACGCACTGGATGAGGCGGCCCTCACCTGGGGGGTGAAGGTGCTGCGCTACGAGATCAAGGATCTGACGCCGCCTGCCGAAATCCTGCGCAGCATGCAAGCCCAGATCACCGCCGAGCGCGAGAAGCGCGCGCTCATTGCCGCCTCGGAGGGCAGGCGCCAGGAGCAAATCAACATCGCCACGGGCGAACGCGAGGCCTTCATCGCCCGCTCGGAGGGCGAGAAGCAAGCGGAGATCAACAAGGCCCAGGGCGAGGCGGCTGCCATCACAGCCGTGGCCGAAGCCACGGCCGAGGCCATCCGCAAGATCGCCGCGGCCATCGAGCAGCCCGGTGGGCAGGCGGCGGTGCAACTGAAAGTGGCCGAGCGCGCCGTGGAGGCCTACAGCCAGCTGGCGCGCACCAACAACACCATGATCGTGCCCGGTAACATGACCGAAGTGTCCGCCCTCATTGGCTCTGCCATGACGCTGATGAAGGGCGGCCAACATGCCGGCTGACACCGGCGCCCCGCCCGTATCGCGGACGGGTCAGAGGTGAAGGCGCTGAACGTGCTGGGCACGGACCTTGTGCCATGCTCCTATGACCCGCTGACCGGCTGGTACCGAGACGGGTGCTGCCACACCGATGCGCAGGACGCCGGCAGCCACGTCATATGCGCTCGCATGACGATGGAATTCCTCAACCAGCAGTTCGAGCGCGGCAATGACCTCATCACCGCCCGGCCCGAATACCGCTTCAAAGGCCTGAAACCCGGGGATCGCTGGTGCGTGTGCGCGCTGCGCTGGAAGGAAGCGTACGCCGACGGCTGCGCGCCACCGGTCGTCCTGGAGAGCACCCACCAGAGAGCACTTGATTTCGTGCCGCT
Organism: Betaproteobacteria bacterium; assembly: GCA_037127635.1. Lineage (GTDB taxonomy): Bacteria > Pseudomonadota > Gammaproteobacteria > Burkholderiales > Burkholderiaceae_C > Rubrivivax. The sequence goes on from JBAXYD010000025.1 coordinate 45,209, forward strand.
GGACTGGCTGCAGCGCCATGCCTGGCAAGCCGTGGGCTAAACTGCGGCGCCGTCGTAAGTTCAGCCTCCTCACCGGGCATCGAAGTCGGCATCCCTGCGGAGGGATGGATGAGTGGTTTAAGTCGCACGCCTGGAAAGCGTGTGTGGGTTAACAGCCCACCGCGGGTTCGAATCCCGCTCCCTCCGCCAGGACCTCTCTTCGCTCAAAGTTCGCCAGAAGCACGTCAGGCGCGAATCTACGGGTCCCCGTCAGCGACCTGACACCTCAAGCGAACTGCGGCAGCGGGTCGCGGCAATCGCAGACTCGCCAACAGGCTGGCAGCTCTCGGCTGCACAATCGCGCGAACGCTTCGCATCAGGAGACGAAACATGCACATTCCCTCGGCAAGGGAGGTTGTCAGCGCCGAAGAGTGGGCGCTTCGCGTCGATCTGGCGGCCGCCTACCGCCTGGTGGCCCTCTACGGGATGAGCGATCTGATCTTCACCCACATCAGTGCGCGCATCCCTGGGCCAGATCATCATTTCCTGATCAACCCGTACGGCCTGCTGTTCGACGAGATCACCGCCAGCAGCCTGATACGGGTAGACCAGGGCTGCAACAAGCTCGGTGACTCACCGTTTCCTGTCAACCCGGCCGGGTTCACCATCCACAGCGCGATCCATCAGGCGCGCGAGGACGCGGGGTGCGTGCTTCACACGCACAGCCGTGCCGGTGTGGGAGTGAGCGCGCAACGCGATGGCGTGCTGCCCATCAGCCAGCAGTCGACCTTCGTTCTGGCTTCGCTCGCGTACCACGACTACGAAGGCGTGGCGCTGCGCGACGACGAGAAGCTTCGCCTGCAGGCCGATCTCGGCGAGATGCGCTTCCTGATGCTGCGCAACCATGGGCTGCTCACCGTTGGCCCCACGGTTCCAGACGCATTCCTGTCCATGTACATCTTCGAGAACACCTGCCGTATCCAGATCGATGCACTGGCCGGCGGACGCCCTCTGACCCCGATCGACCCTCAGATCATTGCCGGCGCGACGGCCGCTGCCAAGACGGTCACGCTGGGCGCAGGTGCCAACCTGGCATGGCCAGCGCTTCTTCGAAAGCTCGACCGTCTGGACCCCAGCTTCAGGACTTGAGCCGACGGCGGATCTCCAGCACCTGAACCCTGTCCGACATGCCCCAGACACGGACCGCCGGTGAGACTCCAGTCCTGCAGTTGCCTGGGGGCGGCGTTGTTGGTGGTTGACTGACCGGCGCGGTCGATGCTCAGAGCGAGAACGAGGGACGTTGTGCCAGCCGCGCGCGCCAGCGCAACAAGTGGGTGTGGCGCTCGTCTGCCTTGACCTTGACGATTCTTGCAAAGTCCACCGCTACGGCCGCGGTCACGTCGGCCACGGTGAAGGAGGCGCCGGCCACGTAGTCGTTGGTGGCCAACTGGTCATTGAGCGTCACCAGGAACTGCGCGATGCGAGCCGCCCCGCGCTGCGCCAGTTCAGGAATCTGCGGGTAGTTCACCGGTCCGGGGAGCGCGCGGTTGGCCATGGCCGGAGAACCATTGCGCAGCGCCTCGGCCACGGCGAACAGGCCATCGAACTCGGCGCGCCATTGCCAGCTGGCGACTGCGGCCTTCTCTTCGGGCGTGGCACCCAGCAGCGCGGGCTGCGGATAGGCCGCCTCCACCCAGGCGGCGATCGACGCGTTGTCCGTGAGGACGACGCCGCTGGGCAATTGCAGCGCAGGCACCGTGCACTGTGGGTTCAGGGCGCGATAGGCGTCGCTGAACTGCTCGCCGCTGCGCAGGTCCACCTGAACCGTCTGGTGAGCGATGCCCTTCTCTGCCAGCAGGATGCGCGCCCGACGCGGGCTGGGCGCGGTTGCGCAGTCGTACAGGGTGATGGTGTGGGTGGTGGTGTCGGTCATGGTGCCAGCTTGTCCTGCGTGCGGGTGTCGAAATCGCTGGCGTCGTGCCGCTCGTGCAGTTGCGACGACGGGTCGCCCGCGATCCGGTTGACCATCCTCCCCCGCCTGACCGCCGGGCGCTGGCCGACCTCATCTGCCCAGCGCACCACGTGCGTGTACTCGTGCACCGAGAGAAACTCGCCGGCGCCATAAAGCAAACCCTTGGCCATCGCGCCGTACCAAGGCCAGACCGCCATGTCTGCCACGGTGTAGTCGTCGCCGGCCAGGTAGCGGTTGTCGGCCAAGCGGCGATCAAGCACGTCCATCTGCCGCTTGACCTCCATCGCAAAGCGGTTGATGGCGTACTCGTACTTTGCAGGGGCGTAAGCATAAAAGTGGCCGAAGCCGCCGCCCAGGTAGGGGGCGCTGCCCATCTGCCAAAACAGCCACGACAGGCACTCGGCCCGACCCGCACCAGCAGGCAGGAATTCACCGAACTTCTCGGCCAGATAAAGCAGTATGGCGCCGCTCTCGAACACACGCACGGGCTCGGGACCGCTCCGGTCCATCAGCGCCGGAATCTTGGAGTTCGGGTTGACCTCCACGAAGCCGCTGCCGAACTGCTCGCCATCGAGGATGCGGATCAGCCACGCGTCGTACTCGGCGCCTGCATGCCCGCACGCGAGCAACTCCTCCAGCATCACCGTCACCTTCACTCCGTTGGGCGTGGCCAGCGAGTACAGCTGAAGTGGGTGCCTTCCCACCGGCAGATCCCGTTCGCGGGTGGGACCTGCGATGGGCCGGTTAATGCTGGCGAAGTTGCCGCCGCTGGGCTGGTTCCAGGTCCAGACCCGGGGTGGCGTGTATTCAGTAGGTTCGGTCATAAGGGGGAGTTTACGAATCTCGTGGCCGGGACGAACTTCCTTGCTCAGGACCCAAGTTTCGGCGCGCGCCCGCCCTGTGATCGTCCAGCACTCACGGCATGTTCGACGCTCCACAGCCTGCCTTGCCCAGGGGTGCGCCAAGCAAGCGGGTACGCAGGCCCGTAACGCCAAGACACACGCGGGTTGGCATATGTCAATCTTTGAACACGCGAGCGCCCATACCCTGATGACCTGATGTCTGCACCGCCCTCGCACGCCACTGCCAAGGCTTCCAACGCCGGCATCGATGCGGGCACTGAAGTCGACACGCCAACACCCGCTGCCGACCTGATCAGCAAGGACCCCCGCACGTTCAAGGTGGCGCCGCACTTGCTGGACCGCGAGGCGGTGTGCAGGGACTTTCGCTGGGCCCATGCCCGCCAGGCCCTCGCGGGGTTGACGGGCGGAGCTCTGAACATCGCGCACGAGGCCGTGGGCCGCCACGCGCTGGGCTCCCGAGCGGGCCATGTAGCGATCCGCTGGCTGGGCGCGGACGGTACGAGGCAGACGCTGACCTACCGCGAGCTCGATGCCCAGTCCAGCCGCTTTGCCCACGTTCTTGTCGCCCAGGGCTTGCGGCAAGGGGATTTGCTCTTCGTGCTCATGCCGCGCGTGCCCGAGCTGTACGTGGCGGTGCTGGGCGCACTCAAGGCCGGCCTGGCGGTGGCGCCGCTGTACCCCGCCTTCGGCCCCGAACCCGTGGCTGCGCGCATCGAGATCGCGGGCGGGCGGGCCCTGGTCACCACGCCTGAGCTGTACCGCAAGAAGGTGGCGCCGGTGCGCTCGCGCCTGGTCACGCTGACGCAGGTGTTCGTCAGCAATGCCCGCGACGCCCAGGGGGAGGAATCGCCCGACGGAACGCTCGACCTGCAACACCTGATGGACCAGGCCTCGCCCGTCTTCAAAACGGTGGCCACCCGTCCGCAGGACATGGCGCTGCTGCACTTCACCAGCGGCACCACCGGCCGGCCCAAGGGCGCCGTTCACGTTCACGAGGCGGTGTTGACGCACTGGGCCACCGGCCGCCACGCGCTGGACCTGCACGAGGACGACATCTTCTGGTGCACCGCCGACCCTGGCTGGGTCACCGGCATGTCCTACGGCGTGATCACCCCGCTGCTGCATGGGGTGACGATGGTGGTGGACGAGGCCGACTTCGACCCGCTGCGCTGGTACACCATCCTGCAGGACGAGGGCGTAAGCGTCTGGTACACCGCGCCCACGGCAGTGCGCATGCTGATGAAGGCCGGCGCGCAGGCGGCGGCGCGCTTTCGCTTCCCGGCGCTGCGCTTCATCGCCAGCGTGGGCGAGCCCCTCAACCCGCAGGCCGTGCGCTGGGGCCAGCAGGTGCTGGGGTTGCCGATCCACGACAACTGGTGGCAGACGGAAACTGGCGGCATCATGATCGCCAACACCGTGGCCCAGCCCATCAAGCCGGGCTCGATGGGCCGGCCGCTGCCGGGGGTGGAAGCCTTGGTGGTACAGCGCCAGGAAGGCGGCGCCATCACCCGCGCCGCACCCGGCGAACAGGGCGAACTGGCCCTGCGCGCAGGCTGGCCTTCGATGTTCCGCGGCTACCTGGGCGACGAGGCGCGCTACCGCAAGTGCTTCGCCGAGCTGGACGGGGTGCCGATCTACCTCAGCGGCGACGTTGTGCGCTGTGACGCCGAGGGCGACTACTGGTTCGTTGGCCGCGCCGACGACGTCATCAAATCAGCCGGCCACCTGATCGGACCCTTCGAGGTGGAGAGCACGCTGATGGGTCACCCTGGCGTGGTGGAGGCCGCCGTGATCGGCAAGCCCGATCCGCTGCTGGGCGAGATCGTCAAGGCCTTCGTCACGCTGCGCCCCGGCGTGGAGCCGACCGAGACGCTGCACCGCGAACTGCTGGCGCACGCCCGGGTGCGGCTGGGCCCGGCCGTGGCCCCCCGCGAACTCGAGTTCCGCCCCGCCCTACCCCACACCCGCAGCGGCAAAATCATGCGCCGTCTGCTGAAGGCTCGCGAGTGCGGCCTGCCCGAGGGCGACCTCTCCACGCTGGAGGCCAGTTGAACGCGGCCGGCGCCCCGATCACCCGGGTGGCGCCGCCGCTGCGCAGCATCGATGTGCGAGACCACGACCCGGCCTTCTGCCTCGAGCGCCTGACGGCCATGCTGCGCGTCCGGAGGCTGGAGGAGCGCTGCGCCCAGCTCTACGGCGAGGGCCGTATTCGCGGCTTTTTGCACCTGCTGATCGGTGAGGAAGCCGTGACGGCCGGCGTCATGCCGCACTTGCGCTCAGAAGACAACGTGGTGGCCACCTATCGCGAGCACGGCCACGCGCTGCTGCGCGGCGTGGGCATGAACGCCATCATGGCCGAGATGTACGGCAAGCAGGAGGGGTGCTCGCGCGGGCGTGGCGGCTCAATGCACCTGTTCGACCGCGCCACCCGTTTCTTCGGGGGACAGGCCATCGTGGGCGGGGGGTTGCCCATCGCCGTGGGACTGGCGCTTGCCGACCGACTGACACCGCGTCCGGCCTGCATCACCGCCTGCTTCTTTGGGGAGGGGGCGGTGGCCGAAGGCGCGTTTCACGAGTCGATGAACCTGGCCGCGCTGTGGCGGCTGCCGGTGCTGTTCATCTGCGAGAACAACCTCTATGCCATGGGCACCGCCCTGGCGCGGAGCCAAGCGCAGATCGAGCTCACACGCAAGGCCCAGGCGCTGGGCGTGGACGGCGTGCAGATCAACGGCATGAACGTGCTGGCCGTGCATGTGGCCGCCCAGCAAGCCGTGGAGCGGGTGCGCGGGTCGGGGTTGCCCTTCTTCCTGGAGCTGCACACCTACCGCTTCCGGGCGCATTCCATGTTCGACCCCGAGCTCTACCGCGACAAGGCCGAGGTCGAGCGCTGGAAGCACCATGACCCGATCGCCGCGTTCATCGGCCAGTTGCAGGCCGCGCAGCGGATGGACGCCGACACCCTGGCCACTCTGGAGCAGCAAGTACGCACCGAGGTGGACGCCGCCGTGGCCTATGCCGAGGCCGGCCATTGGGAGCCCGAGGCCGAGCTGCTGCGCGATGTGCGGGCGCCTGCAGCCTCGGCCGCCCTGCACTGAGCGCCACCGCTGGGCAACCCACCCCGTCGACCCATGGCGACCGTGAGCTACCGCGAAGCCCTGCACCTGGCGCACCGTGAGGCGCTGCTGCGCGACCCGCGCGTGTTCCTCATGGGCGAGGACGTGGGCCGCTATGGCGGCAGCTACGCGGTGAGCAAGGGCCTGCTCGAAGAATTCGGCGAGGCCCGCATCCGCGACACGCCGCTGTCGGAGCTGGGCTTCGTCGGCGCCGGGGTGGGCGCCGCCCTGGGCGGCATGCGCCCGATCGTGGAGGTGATGACGGTCAACTTCAGCCTGCTGGCGCTGGACGCCATCGTCAACGGTGCGGCTCCGCTGCGCCACATGTCGGGCGGGCAGTTCCACGTGCCGCTGTTGCTGCGCATGGCCACGGGCGCCGGGCGGCAGCTGGCGGCCCAGCACTCCCACAGCCTGGAGGGCTGGTACGCGCATGTGCCCGGCCTGAAGGTGCTGGCCCCGGCCACGGTGGCCGACGCGCGCGGCATGCTCTGGCAGGCGCTGCAGGAGCCTGACCCCGTGGTCATGGTCGAGCATGTGCAGCTCTACAACCTGGAGGACGAGCTGCCCGATACGCCCCAGGCGGTGGATATCGAGCGCGCCGCGGTGCGCCGCCCTGGACGCGACCTGACGCTGGTGACGCATGGGGGCTGCCTGCCGCGCGCGCTGGCAGCGGCCGAGATCCTGGCGGGCGAGGGCATCGAGGCCGAGGTCATCGACCTGCGCGTGCTGCGCCCGCTGGACATGGCCACGGTGCTGGCCTCGGTGGCCCGCACGCACCGCGTGCTGGCGGTGGACGAGGGCTGGCGCAGTGGCAGCCTGGCGGCCGAACTGCTGGCGCAGGTGAGCGAATCGGCCTTCTTCGATCTGGACGCGCCACCGGCGCGGGTCTGCACGCAGGAGGTGCCCATTCCCTACGCCAAGCACCTGGAAGATGCTGCCCTGCCGCTGCCGCCGCGCATCGTGGCTGCAGCACGCGCGCTGTGCGGGCACGGTGCCCGGTCATGATCGAGTTCAGCATGCCCGCCCTGGGCGCCGACATGGAGCGCGGCACGCTGCTGGAATGGCGCGTGCGCCCGGGCGATGCGGTCCGGCGCGGGCAGGTGGTGGCGGTGGTGGACACCGTCAAGGCCGCCATCGACGTGGAGTGCTGGCACGACGGCACCGTCCACGCGTTGCTGGCCGAGCCGGGTGCCCTGCTGCCGGTGGGGGCGCCGCTGGCGGTGCTGCGCGAAGCCGGGGAATCGGCCGCCGCGGTGGAGGCGGCCTGGGTGGCCAAAACGGCTTCTGCGGCCCTGCAGCGTACCGCCGGCGCAGACGCGGGCCCCATCGAGTCGGCAACGGCCAGACGCCTCGTGCCGCCGCCAGCCGCGCCGCCGCCTGTCTCGCCACAGCTCGGCCCACAGGGCCCTGCAGGAGCACCGCACCCGCGCTTGTCGCCCTACGCCCGGCGCCGGGCGCAGGAGATGCGGGGCGTGATCGCCGCCGCGATGAGCCGCTCCAAGCGCGAGATTCCGCACTACTACCTGGCGCAGGACGTGCCGCTGCTACACGCCACCGCCTGGCTGCAGCAGAAGAACCTGTCGCGCCCGCCGGCGCAGCGCCTGCTGATGGCGGCGCTGCTGCTCAAGGCCGTGGCCGCCGCGCTCACGCGGGTGCCGGGATTCAACGGCTACTGGCGTGAGCACCGTTATGAACCGGCTGAGGGCATCCACCTGGGGGTGGCGATATCGCTGCGGGCAGGTGGGCTGGTGGCGCCGGCGCTGCACGACGTCCCGGCGCTCGACCTCGAGACCGTGAGCCTGGCGCTGGTCGACCTGGTCAGGCGCACCCGCGCAGGCCAGCTGCGCAGCTCCGAGCTCGCCGACCCCACGCTCACCGTGACCGCGCTGGGCGAGCAAGGCGTCGACCAAGTGTTCGGCATCATCCACCCTCCCCAGGTGGCGCTGGTAGGGTTTGGGCGCGTGGCGCCGCGCGCCTGGGTCACCGACGACGGCGTCCAGGCCGTGCCCGTGGTGGGCGCCACGCTGAGCGCCGACCACCGCGCCACCGACGGCCACCAGGGCGCGCTGCTGTTGGCCGAGATCCTGGAGCAACTGCAGGATCCGGCCGCCCTCGACCGCCCTATCCTGCCCCTGGGCCGCTCAGCATCCTCGGCCTCCGCAGCCTTGGAAGCAGCCGAAGAGGCCCATGCCCCCTCTTCGGCTGACCCAGGCCGTTCAGCGGCCCCCACGTCATGACCCACGATCAACTCGACCAGGCCCTGCGCCAAGCCCTCATGCGCGTGGCCCCCGAAGCCGACGCCGCCACGCTGGACAGCGGCCGGCTGCTGCGCCGGCAGGTGGACATCGACTCGGCAGACTGGCTGAACTTCCTGATCGAGATCGAGCGCAGCATCGGCGTGGCCGTCGAAGACGCGCAGGCGGGGCGGCTTGACACGCTGGCCAAGCTGGCCGACTACTGCGCCGCCCGGCTGCCGGCATCCTGAGTGCGCTGCCGGCAGGTGTACTCGCGCTCAGCTTGTGCAGCAGAACGCGCGATCCATGGATCAGGCCACCTGCAATGGATTCATCTTGGCCAGCACTTGGATCAGGATCTCACCAGGGAGTGGGTACGGAGCTTGTCTCATGGCCTTGTCTTTGAGTGGTCGCCAACGATCCCCCATCACATCCCAGTCCCTGGCTGGGTGATGGCCGCTTCCCGCGGCAGCTCCACCCGCGGCCAGTAATTCAGGCTGCGGTGGCGGTAGGGGATGCCCGCGAAGTCGGTACGCAACAGCCCGGGGGTCTCGACGTAGAGCACCTCGCTGGCCAGCGGGGCGAAGGCGGCATGGAAGTGCTGGGAACTCTTGACCACGATGGCGCGTTGAGCGCTCAGGTTGATGCCCAGCCCGGTGAAGAGCTCGGTGCCAAAGGCCTGCTGGCGGATAGAAACGAGCACCAGGTCCAGGCCCTCCTGCGTGCTCACCCAGACAGAGCGTCCGCAGGGCGAGGGGTGCCCGCCCAGGCCGCTTTGCCAGTGATCGGGCACTATGGCGCGCACGGTCACGTGCAGGTCCACGGGATCACCCGAGAGTGGACCGAGCTTGCCGCCCACCCTCAGGTCCAGCTTCGCCCCGACACCGGCCTCGCAGCACATCTGAATGGCGCCCAGGTCCCAGAACGGCGCAAGGGCCACTTGGCCGATGCCCCGCTGCACGAGCGCCCGCAGGATAAAGGTGGCATCGCTGCCCGCGCCGCCACCGGCGTTGTCGGCGATGTCGGCCAGCACCAGCGGGTGGTCGCCCTCATGAGAGGCCAGGCGGCCCATCGCCTGGTCGATGCTCGACTGGCGCGCCGCAGTCTGGTGCCGCATGTCCCAGATCTCCTGGCCCAGTTCCCGCGCCAGTTGTGCGCCCAGGGCCTCGTCGCTGTCGGTCACCACCCAGACCTTGGCGCCCGCCTCGGGCACATCACCCCAAGGAAATCCGTGGCCGAAGCTGACGCTGAGCACGCCGGGGCGGGCCTCCAGTGCCTTCATGCGGGCCACGAAACTCTTCATGGGCTCGCGCGTGGTGTGCCAGAAGCCGACCATGCGGCAGTCATGCACAGCGGTGCTGGGCCGAACCCGGCCTTGCGCGGTGGCGATGGTCAGCGCCCACAGCTCCTCAAAGCGCTCCACGATGTCGGTGTGCGGGTACTCCTTGTAGGCGATGAGGGTGTCGGCGTGCCTGCGCATGCGCTCGGTGAAGTGGCAGTGGAGGTCCAGTTCCACCCCGATGGGCACTGCAGGCCCCACCAGCGCGCGAACGTGCTCGATGAGGTCCCCCTCGCAGTCAGCGCAGGCCTCTGCCACCATGGCGCCGTGAAGCACCAGCAGCACGGCGTTCACCGGCAGGTCGGCCTGAAGGCGCTCCAGGAGTTGGTCCCGCAGGGTTTCGTAGACCGCCTGCACCGTGGTGCCCGCGGGTTGGGCAGCCGCCAGCAGACCGAAGTGCACCTCGTGCCCGTCGCGCGCAGCCAGCCGAAGGCCGGCCTCGTGCCAGCGCTGCGCCTCCGCGGTACGGCCTTCTCCGTGGTCCACCTCCCAGGCGGACAGGCCAGTGGGCGCCATGGCGAAGGTGTTGGTCTCAGTGGCGATGCCGGCGATGTGGATCTTCATGGTGCGAGAAGCTTCGGAAGTTTGCAGCCGTGGCGCCAAGCGGCTGCGGCCAAGTGGGCGGAGATGGCGCGAGGTCTCAGTAAAGCCTTTGCGCAGAGAGCGCCTGCGCCGTCACGCCCTGCGCCGCAATGTCGGCCGGCAGAGCCTGCCCCAACACCAGGGCCGCTGCAGCTCGGGCCAGGGCCGGGGCCATCTGGATGCCGTAGCCGCCCTGCCCCGCGAGCCAGAAGAAGCCCTCGGCCTGCGTGTCCCAACCGGCCACTGGGGAACGGTCGGCCACGAAGCTGCGCAGGCCTGCCCAGCGGTGGGCGATGCGTCTGACCGGATGGGTGGTGAAGGTCTCAAAGCGGTCCACCGCGATGGCGATGTCGAGCTCTTCAGGCACCACGTCGCAGGGGTCCATCGGGTCCTCGTTGGCGGGCGACAGCAGCAACTGGCCGGCGTCGGGCTTGAAGTACACCGTTTCGTCGACGTCGATCACCATGGGCCAGTGGCGGGTGTCGTGGCCCTCGGGCGCGGCGATGGTCATCGCCGTGCGGCGCATGGGTTGCAGGCCCACCGGGCGCGCGCCGGCCTGGCGCGCCACCACATCGGCCCAGGCGCCGGTGGCATTGACCAGCACGGGCGCCTGAAAGCGGCCGGCGCGGCTGTCCACCGTCCACTGCCCCGCTTGCCTGTGCAAAGCCACCTCGCCGGCCCCCAGCACCACCTGCGCCGCGGCGCGGCGCAGCAGGCGCAGGTAGCCCTGCAGGATGGCGGCCACCTCCATGTCGCGGCCGCTGTCGTCCAGCGCCGCCGCGGCCACGGCCTCTGGCCGCAGGATGGGCACCTGGCGCAGGGCCTCCTCGCGCGGCAGGGGTTTGAGGCCCGTGCCCTCCTGGAAGGAGCCGAGCATGTCCTGCAGGCGCGGCACCGCGTCCGGCCCCGCCACGAAGAGCGCCGCGCGTGGGCTCATCAAGGGAACATCGGCAAACCCTTCAGGCGGCTGCTCCAGAAAGGCACGGCTGGCCCGCGTGAGGCCGCGCACCATGGCATTGCCATAGCTCTCGAAGAACATGGCCGCTGAGCGCCCGGTGGTGTGGCGCCCGGGCTGGTCCTCCAGTTCCAGCAGCAGCACGCGACGCTGCGGCGCCAGCTCGGCCGCGATGGAAGCCCCGGCCATGCCGGCGCCCAGCACGATGACGTCGAAGTGTGTGGCCGTATCGGCCATCGGCAAGGTCATCGTGCGCCGCGCCAGTCGGGCGCGCGCTTGTCGATGAAGGCCTGCACGCCCTCCATTGCGGCGGCGTCCATCATGTTGCAGGCCATGGTCTCCCCTGCATCGGCGTAGGCCGCCTCGATGCCCACCTCCAGCTGGCGGTAGAACAAGCTCTTGCCCATGGCCAGCGCCACGCGCGGCTTGGCCACGATGCTGGCCACCAGCGACTCGACCTCCTCATCCAGCCGCTGGGCGTCCACCACGCGATTGACCAGGCCCTTTTCCCGCGCCTCATCGGCCGAAATGAAGGCGCCGGTCACCAACATCTCGAAGGCGGCCTTGCGCGGCAGGTTGCGGCTCAAGGCCACGCTGGGCGTGGAGCAGAACAGGCCCAGGTTCACGCCGCTGACGGCAAATCGCGCATCACGCGCGGCCACCGCAAGGTCGCACATGGCCACCAGTTGGCAGCCCGCAGCGGTGGCAATGCCCTGGACACGGGCGATGACCGGCATCGGCAGATTCTGAATGGCCATCATCATCCGGCCGCACTGAGCGAACAGGCGCTCGTAGTAGGCCTGCGAGGGCTCGGCGCGCATCTCCTTCAAGTCGTGCCCCGCGCAGAAGGCCTTGCCGGCCGCGCCAATCACCACCGCACGAACCGTCTCGTCCGACTGCACGGCGTCCAGCTCGGCCTGCAGGGCGCTGAGCGTGGCTTCGGACAGTGAGTTGAAGGCGTTGGGCCGGTTCAGTGTCAGGCGCACGATGCCGCGGGCGTCGCGTTCGCGCAGGACGAGGGGGCTGTTGCTGGGGGCACTCATGTTCTTTCCTCTCGAGGGCTATCTGCGTCACAGGGCTTCGACAAGCTCAGCCCGAACGGGTTGTGGGCTGGGAAACAGGTTGTGGGCTGGGAAACAGGTTGTGGGCTGGGAAATGGGTGGTGAGCGGGGAAATGGTTGGTGAGCTGGGCATTGGCAGGAAAGCGCTCTGCAGGTTCCTTACTCGATGGCCGCGGCGCTCCTGGCGCGCTCGCGCAGTTGGAACTTCTGGATCTTGCCCGTGCTGGTCTTGGGGATGGGCTCAAAGCGGATCTCGCGCGGCACCTTGTAGCCTGCCAGCAAGTTCTTGCAGTGGGCGACCAGTTCCTCAGCGCTCACGGTGGCTTCGGGCTTGGTCTCTACATAGGCCAGAGGCGTCTCGCCCCACTTGGGGTCGGGCTTGGCCACCACGGCGCAGGCCATCACTGCGGGGTGGCGGTATAGCGCGTCTTCCACCTCGAGCGAGCTGATGTTCTCGCCGCCCGAGATGATGATGTCCTTGCTGCGGTCCTTGATCTTGACGTAGCGGTCGCTCTCCATCACCGCCAGGTCCCCGGTGTGGAACCAGCCGCCGGCAAAGGCCTTGTCCGTGGCGGCGGGGTTCTTCAGGTAGCCCTTCATCACGATGTTGCCGCGGAACATGATCTCGCCCATGGTCTGGCCGTCGGCAGGCGTGAGGGCCATGCTCTCGGCGTCCAGCACCGTCATGCCTTCCTGCAGGGCGTAGCGCACGCCTTGGCGGCCGTTCAGGCGCGTTTGCTCCGACAGCGACCCCGCAGCCCAGGAGGCCCGCTTGACGGCCACCGCCGCCGGGCCGTACACCTCGGTCAGGCCGTACACGTGCGTGATGTCGAAGCCGATCTTGGCCATGCCCTCGATCATGGCCGCGGGCGGTGCGGCACCCGCCACCATGCCGCGCACGCCCTGCACGCCCTGCCTCCACTCGGCCGGCGCGTTGATGATGAGGTTGTGCACGATGGGCGCGGCGCAGTAGTGGTCCACCGCATGCTCGCGCATGGCCTGCAGGATGGCCTGGGCATCCACGCGGCGCAGGCACACGTGGGTGCCCCCCAGCATCGCCACCGTCCAGGGGAAGCACCAGCCGTTGCAGTGGAACATCGGCAGCGTCCACAGGTAGCGCGGGAAGTGCGGCATGGTCCAGGTGGCCACGTTGGACACCGCGTTGAGGTAGGCGCCGCGGTGGTGCGTGACCACGCCCTTGGGGTCGCCGGTGGTACCGCTTGTGTAGCTGACGGCAATCGCGTCCCACTCGTCCGCCGGGCCGGGCAGCACGGGCAGCGGCGCGTGGGCGGCCAGGAGGGCCTCGTACTCGTGTACGCCCAGACGCTCGCCGGGACCGGTGTATTCGCTGTCGCAGACGTCGATGACGATGGGCTCGCGGCCGTGCTCTTCTTTCAGGATGCGCAGAGCCTGCGCGATCACGGGCGCGAACTCGCGGTCGGTGAGCAGCACCTGGGCCTCGCAGTGGTTCATCTGCCAGGCCAGCAGCGGTGCGTCCAGTCGGGTGTTGAGGGTGTTCAGCACGGCATTCAAGGCCGGCACGGCGTAGTGCGCCTCCACCATCTCCGGCGTGTTGGGCAGCATGGCGCTCACCGTGCTGCTGCGGCCCACACCCAGGGCGCGCAGGGCCGCCGCCAGGCGCGCCGAGCGCTCGCGCGTCTGGGCCCAGGTGTAGCGGCGCCGGCCGTGCACCACGGACGGCAGGTCGCCAAACACCTCGGAGCTGCGCTCCACGAAGCTCACGGGCGACAATGCCACGAAGTTGGCCGGGTTCTTGTCCAGGTGCTGGTCGTAGATGGTCATGGTCTGGTTCTCTCAAGAAGACGCCGGGCCGCCCCGAGTTTTCTGGTGCCCCATTCTTGCGTCATCTCGGGGGCCGGGACGGGCGGCGCCCGGACCTTGGGGGTCACATCACCCCGTAAGTCCTGAAGGCTTCCTGCGTGCTCATGCCGCGCTCGATGGCCTGGCGCACGGTGTTCTCGGCGCTCACCTTCTCCAGGGCCCGGCGGATGGCCTCCTCTTCCGCCGCCTTGGGCACGATGAGCACGCCGTCCATGTCACCGAAGACGATGTCCCCGGGCTGCACGCGCACGCCCCCCAGTTCCAGCGGCACCCGCCAGTCCACCACCTTGCCGCGGGCGCCCTGGTCTTGCGCGTAGCCCCCCATGGAGAACACAGGCATGCCGGAGGCCAGCACCTCGGGCGTGTCGCGGTGGTAGCCGTCCAGCACCGCACCCGCGGCCTTGAGATGGCGCGCCCGGGTGGTCATCAACCCGCCCCACAAGGCGAAGGTGGGCGTGCAGCCCGTGGCCAGGTAGACCTCGTGCTCGCGCAGGTCGTCCAGGGCCTGGAACAACAGGCCGAAGGGCTGGCGGCTCAAGGGCCCCAGGCCGCTGGGCTCGCTGGCGGCAAAGGCATTGGACTCCAGCACCGGCATGGCCCGCCCCACGATCACCATCTCGGGCCGCAACGGCCGGATGTGGGGCGGCAAGAACTGGTGCAACAGCCCCATGGTGTCCAGGATGTCGCCAATGACGGCGGGGAAGAGCTTCTCGCGCATCAGGGCGAAGAGTTCGGAGTCGCTGGTCCAGGTGCTCATGAGGGTGTCTCTCGGTGGGTCAGAAGGTGTCGAGATGGTCGAGAAGGTGGAATGGTCGTGGTTGCTGGCGCAGGCTCAGGTTTTCATGCCGGACGGCTTTGGGGAGGCTTCAGGCCACTGCCGCGGCCAGCGCCTGGTCGATGTCCCAGAGGATGTCGTCGATGTGCTCCAGCCCCACGGAGATGCGGATCATGTCGGGCCGCACGCCGGCGGCGAGCTGCTGCGCGGCGTCGAGCTGACGGTGCGTGGTGCTGGCCGGGTGGCTGATGAGGGTGCGCGTGTCGCCGATATTGACGAGGTGGCTCATGAACTGCGCGCTCTCGATGAAGCCGATGCCGCGCTGCAGGGCTTGATCGGCCGGGGCGCCGGAGGCGGCCGCCACGCCAAAGGCCAGCAGCCCCGAGGCCCCAGACATCTGGCGCGTCAACAGCGCGTGCTGTGGATGATCTTCCAGGCCGGGGTAGTTCACCCAGGCCACGCGGGCGTCATCTTGCAGGAACTTCGCCACCGCCAGCGCGTTGGCGCAGTGCCGCTCCATGCGCAGCGGCAGCGTCTCCACGCCCTGCAGGATCTGCCAGGCGCTCATGGGGCTGAGCGCCGCGCCAAACACGCGCAAGCTCTCCATGCGGCATCGCATGGAAAAGCCGAAGTCGCCGAAGGTCTCGTAGAACTTCACCCCGTGGTAACCCGGCGACGGTTCCGTCATGCCCGGGAACTTGCCGTTGTCCCAGGGGAAGCGCCCGCCCTCCACCACCACACCCCCCAGCGTGGTGCCGTGGCCGGCCAGGTACTTGGTGGCGGAATGCACCACGATGTCGGCGCCATGCGCCAGCGGGTTGCACAGCGCCGGGCTGGGCACCGTGTTGTCCACCACCAGCGGCAGACCGTGGGCGTGGGCCACCTCGGCTATCGCCGCGATGTCCAGCACCACCAGGCTCGGGTTGCCCAGGGTCTCGGCGTAGACAGCCCGCGTGTTCGGACGGATGGCCGCGGCGAAGGCGGCGGGGTCGGTGGCGTCGACGAACGTGGTCTCGATGCCGAACTTGCGCAGGTTCACCGCCAGCATGGTGACGGTGCCGCCATACAGCGCCCCCGCGGCCACCACATGGTCGCCTGCCTGCAGCAGCGTCATCAGCGCCAGCGCCTCGGCGGCCATGCCGCTGGCTGCAGCCACCGCGGCGCGGCCGCCCTCCAGCGCCGCCACGCGTTCCTCCAGCGCAGCCACCGTGGGGTTGCTCAGGCGGGAATAGACGTTGCCGAAGGTCTGCAGGTTGAAGAGGCTGGCGGCGTGGTCGGCCGAATCGAAGACGAAACTGGTGGTCTGGTAGATGGGCAGCGCACGGGCACCGGTGGCGGCGTCCGGGATCTGGCCAGCGTGGATGGCCAGGGTTTCGGGGCGAAAGCGGCGGTCGGGCATGGGGGGTGGTCCTCAAGCGTCAGCGCAGGTTCATGGGCTCACACCGGGCGCCGGGCCGAGATCACGCGGGTATTCACGCCCGCCCAGTGCAGGCCGCCGAACAGACGCGCGTGCTCGATCTTCACGCAGCGGTCCATCACCGAGTCCATCCCGGCGGCACGCGCAATGCCGTCGGCCTCCTGGTTCTTCACCCCCAGTTGCTGCCACAGGCACTTGGCGCCGATGGCCACGGCCGAGCGGGCGATGGGCGGCACGTCAGCCTCGCGCCGGAACACGTCCACCATGTCCACCGGAAACGGGATGTCCTCCAGCCGGGCGTAGCTCTTCTCGCCGAGGATCTCGGCGTACTTGGGGTTGACCGGCGCGATGCGGTAGCCTTGCTGCTGCATGTACTTGGCAGCGAAGTAGCTGGGCCGGTGCCACTCGGCCGACAGGCCCACCACCGCGATGGTGCGGCAGTCTTTCAGGATGCGGCGCAGGCTGGAGATGTCGTCGGCCATTGGTAGATGTTGGCCCTGTTCAGGCCTTACGGTCAGTTACAGAACCAACACC
>JBAXYD010000026.1:0-58212 GCA_037127635.1 Betaproteobacteria bacterium
ATCGACGAGGCGCGCACGCCGCTGATCATCAGCGGCCAGGCCGAAGACCACACCGAGCTGTACGTCAAGATCGATGCAGTGGTGCCGCAGCTGAAAAGGCAGATCGGCGAGGCCGATCCGCGGACAGGCGAAGGCGTGATCGAGCCCGGCGACTTCACCGTCGACGAGAAGCAGCACCAGATATTCCTGACGGAGGACGGCCACGAGAACGCCGAGCGGCTGCTGGCTGCAACTGGCCTGTTGACCGAGGGTGCGAGCCTGTACGACCCGGCCAACATCACGCTGATGCACCACGTGTACGCCGCCCTGCGCGCGCGAATCCTCTACCACCGCGACCAGCACTACGTGGTGCAGGACGGCGAGGTCATCATCGTCGACGAGTTCACCGGCCGCCTCATGACGGGGCGGCGCTGGAGCGACGGCCTGCACCAGGCCGTGGAGGCCAAGGAGCGCGTGGCCATCCAGAACGAGAACCAGACCCTGGCCTCGGTGACGTTCCAGAACTATTTCCGCCTGTACACCAAGTTGTCGGGCATGACGGGCACGGCAGACACCGAGGCCTACGAGTTCCAGGAGATCTACGGCCTGGAGACGGTGGTGATTCCGCCCAACCGGCCCACCATCCGCAAGGACGAGCTCGATCTCATCTACAAGACCACCAAGGAGAAGTACGACGCAGTGACCGGTGACATCCGCGAGTGCCATGAGCGCGGGCAGCCGGTGCTGGTGGGTACCACCTCCATCGAGAACTCCGAACTGGTCTCGGCCTTGCTCACCAAGGTGGGCTTGCCGCACCAGGTGCTCAACGCCAAGCAGCATGCGCGAGAGGCTGAGATCGTCGCGCAGGCCGGACGGCCCGGCGTGATCACCATCGCCACCAACATGGCCGGTCGCGGCACCGACATCGTGCTGGGCGGCAATGTCGAGAAGCAGGTGCAGTTCCTGGAAGCCGACGAGAGCCTGTCCGAAGCCGATAAGCGGGCCCGCGCGCAGCAGTTGCACGACGAATGGCAGGGTCTGCACGAGCAGGTCAAGGCCCAGGGCGGCCTGCGCATCATCGCCACCGAGCGCCACGAGAGCCGGCGAATCGACAACCAGCTGCGTGGCCGCTCGGGTCGCCAGGGAGACCCGGGCTCCAGCCGCTTCTACCTGAGCCTGGATGATTCGCTGATGCGCATCTTCGCGGGTGACCGGGTGCGTGCCATCATGGACCGCCTGAAGATGCCCGAGGGCGAGGCCATCGAGGCGGGTATCGTCACACGCAGCATCGAGGGCGCCCAGCGCAAGGTCGAGGCGCGCAACTTCGACATGCGCAAGCAGTTGCTGGAGTACGATGACGTCTCCAATGACCAGCGCAAGGTCATCTACCAGCAGCGCAACGAGATCCTGGAGGCGCAGCGTCTGGACGACCGCATCGGTAACCTGCGCCGCAGCACCTTGACCGACGTGGTGCGGGCCCACGTGCCCGCCGAAAGCGTGGAGGAGCAGTGGGACCTGCCGGGCCTGGAGAAGACACTGGCCGAGGAGTGGAAGCTCGAGGTGCCGCTGCAGGCCGCGTTGGAGGGCAGCGAGTCCATCACGGACGAAGACATCCTCGAGAAGGTGCTGGCGGCGAGCGACGAACTCTTCCAGGCCAAACTGGAGGTGGTGGGCGTGGAGCAGTTCAGCCCCTTCATGCGCATGGTGCTGCTGCAGTCCATCGACTCGCATTGGCGTGAGCACCTGGCGGCCTTGGACTATCTGCGCCAGGGCATCCACCTGCGGGGCTATGCGCAGAAGAATCCCAAGCAGGAATACAAGCGCGAGGCCTTCGAACTCTTTGCGCAGATGCTCGACCTGGTCAAGGCCGAGGTGACGCGCATCCTGATGGCTGTGCGCATCCAGAGCCAGGACGAGGTGGCCCAGGCCGCTGAGGCGATCGAGGAGCGCGCCAGCCAGCTCAGCAACGTCACTTACACCCACCCCAACGAGGACGGCAGCGTTTCGCAAGAGACCGATCCGGCCACGCAGGTGGCCGAGATGCCCAAGGTTGGCCGCAACGACCCCTGCCCCTGCGGCAGCGGCAAGAAGTACAAGCAGTGCCACGGCCGGCTGGCTTGAGCGCCTGTGGATGGCCCTCCTGACCCGTTTCCGACCCGTTCCTGAACCGCGGACGCCGCTATGCCCGTCAACCTGCAAGCCCCGAACCCGGCTGATCTGCACCCCGTGGCGGGCTTGCGCATCGGCACCGCCATGGCCGGCATCCGCAAGGCCCAGCGTCGCGATCTCGTGCTGTTCCTGCTGGACGAGGGCGCGGCGGTGGCGGGTGTGTTCACGAAGAACCGTTTCTGCGCCGCGCCGGTGCAGCTGTGCCGCGCGCATTTGGCCGCGGCGGTGCCGGGCCGGGGCGTTCGCGCCCTGCTGGTCAACACCGGCAACGCCAACGCCGGCACCGGGGCTGATGGCATGGCGCGGGCCCGCCGCACCTGCGAGGCTCTGGCCGCGCAGCTGGGCCTTGCGCCGCAGCAGGTGCTGCCGTTTTCCACCGGCGTGATCATGGAGACGCTGCCGGTGGAGCGCATCGAGGCGGGCCTGCCTGCCGCGCTGGCCAACGCCGCTGCGCCTGCGCCGGCCGACGGCGTGCGCTGGGCGGAGGCGGCGCAGGGCATCATGACCACCGACACCCTGCCCAAGGCCTGCTCCACGCAGGTGCAGATCGGCGGGCGCACGGTCACGGTCACCGGCATCTCCAAGGGCGCGGGCATGATCAAGCCCAACATGGCCACCATGCTGGGCTACGTGGCCACCGACGCGGTGATCGCGCAGGCGGCGCTCGAGCACCTGGTGACCGAGGCGGCGGATGCCAGCTTCAACCGCATCACCATCGACGGCGACACCTCCACCAACGACAGCTTCGTGCTGATGGCCACGCAGGCGGCGGGCCATGCGCCCATTACCGCGCTGGACAGCCCGGACGGCCGCACGCTGCGCCAGGCCGTGATCGAGGTTGCGCAGCGCCTGGCGCAGGCCATCGTGCGCGACGGCGAGGGCGCCACCAAGTTCATCACCGTTCGGGTGGACGGCGGGCGCACCAAGGCCGAGTGCCGGCAGGCGGCTTACGCCATCGCCCATTCGCCCCTGGTCAAGACGGCCTTCTTCGCCAGCGACCCCAACCTCGGTCGCATCCTGGCCGCGGTGGGCTATGCCGGCATCGACGACCTGGACCAGGGCTTGATCGACCTCTTCCTCGACGACGTGCACGTGGTGCACGAGGGTGGGCGCCGCCCCGACTACCGTGAAGAGCACGGCCAACGGGTGATGAAGCAAAGCGAGATCACGGTGCGTGTGGACCTGCACCGCGGCCCGGCTCACGCCACGGTCTGGACCTGCGATCTCTCGCACGACTACGTGAGCATCAATGCCGACTACCGGAGCTGATGCCCGCGCCTGAGGACCTGGGGCCGCAGGCCCCGACCGCACTGCCCGCCCCGACCGGCCAGCCCCCCCCGCCTGCGGCCCGGGCTCCGGGCCACCGGGCGCGTTGGCAGGCGGTGCGCGAGCACTTCACCTTGCCGCCCAACGACCTGTTGCGCCAGGCCACCTACAGGCGCATGTTCATCTCCATCCTGATGAGCTCCCTGGGCGGGCAGATCAGCATGCTCGCCCTGCCGCTGACCGCGGCCGTGCTTCTGCAGGCCACGCCCACGCAGATGGGGCTGCTGACCGCTGCGGAGCTGGCGCCCTTCCTGCTGCTGTCGCTGCCTTGCGGCGTGTGGCTGGACCGCGTGCGCAAGCTGCCCATCTACGTGGCCGGCGAGGCCATGCTGGCGCTGGTGCTGGCCAGCGTGCCGCTGGCCTGGTGGTTCGGTTGGCTGGGCATGCCGTGGATGTATGCCGTGGGCTTCGTGCTGGGCTCGGTGCATGTGGTGGCGGGTTCGGCCTCGCAGATCGTGCTGACCCAGGTGGTGGGGCGAGAGCGCCTGGTCGAAGCGCACTCCAAGAACGCACTGGCCAGCTCAGGCGCCGAGGTGGTGGGTCCGGGCCTGGCCGGCGCGCTAATCAAGGGCGTGGGAGCGCCGGTGGCGCTGCTGCTGGACGCGGTGATGCTGCTGGGCTCGGTGATCATCCTGCGCGGCCTGCGTGTGCAGGAAACCCTGGCCCCCCCTTCGCGTGAAGGCTTCTGGCCCCAGCTCAAGGAAGGCCTGCGTTTTGTGGCGCGTACCCCGCTGCTCTGGGGCATGGCCGCCACGTTGGGGGTGTGGCAGTTCTTTCACCATGCCGCGGTGGTGGTGCAGATCTTGCTGGCCACGCGCACGCTGGGTCTGTCCGAGCAGGACGTGGGCCTGAGCTTTGTCGGCCTGGGTGTGGGCACGGTGGCTGCCAGCCTTGTGGGCAAGCGCCTGTCCCAGCGCATCGGACCCGGGCCCTGCCTGCTGCTGGGCATTGCGATCACGGGCGTGGGTTGGGTGGCCTACAGCCTTGCACCTCAAGGCCCCGGTGGCTTCTGGGCGTTTGCCTTCATGCTGACCTGCTTTGGGCTGGGCGCGGTGATGATCTTCATCAACTTCCTGTCGCTGCGTCAGGCCATCACGCCCACGCCCCTTTTGGGCCGCATGACCAGCACCATGCGCTGGCTCATGCTGCTCCCGGCCGGACCGGGTGCCTTGCTAGGAGGCTGGCTGGGCGAGCATGCCGATCTGCGGGTGCCCCTGGCGATGGCGGGTGTGGGCTCGCTGCTGCTGGCACTCGTCATGTGGCGTGTGCCGCTGATCCGGGGCGTCAAGGTGCTGCCTGCACCCGCTGACCACGGGGCCGCCCGCAGCGTCGAGCCACCGCTGGAAGTGGATGCCGTCTCGCGCTGATTCAGCCGCTAGGCCCGCTCAGGCGGCTGGTGCAAAGCGGTCTACCGCGTCGGTGATGATGCCGTCGATGCCGATGGATTGCAGCCAGGCGGCCGGGGCGGGGTCGTTGACCGTGTAGACAAGGCCGCGCAGGCCGGCGCCGTGGATCTGCGCCAGCGCCGGTGCCGACATGACGTTGTAGTTGGCGATGACGGCCACGCAGTCCAGTTGCTGCGCCATCTCCAGCCATCCGGGCCACAGGGTGTCCACCAGCAGCGCGCGCGGCACCGCGGGCGCGGTCTCGCGGGCGCCGGCCAGCGCCTCGGGGCGGAAGGAGCTGAGCAGCAGCGGCGGGGCATCCGCACCGGCCCACAGGCGGACAGCTTCACGCCCCACCACCTGGCCGGTATGGCGCTCGGTGCCGGGCGTGGGCTTGATCTCCAGGTCCAGGGCGAAGGCGTTGGCGCGCATGAATGCGGCCAGCGCCTCCAAGCTGGGCAGGGGCTCGCCGGCATGGGCCCGGCTGTGCCAGCTGCCGGCATCGATGCGCGACAACGTGGACCAGGGCAGCTCGCCGGCCAGGCCGCGCGCGGCGGTGGTGCGCTGCAAGGTGGCGTCGTGCAGCAGGAAGGGCACGTCGTCGGCGCTGAGCTTGACGTCGCACTCGAAGGCCCGGTAACCCTGCGTCGCCCCCAGGCGGAAGGCGGCCAGCGTGTTCTCGGGCGCCAGCTTGCCGGCGCCGCGGTGGGCGATCCAGAACGGAAACGACCAGGCCTTGAGGTTCAAGCGGGCTCCACACGCCGGCCATCGGCCGGGTTGAACCAGTGCAGGCGCTGGGCGTCCACCCGCAGCAGCAGGGTCTGCCCTGGCGCGGGCGGCTTGACCGTGCCGTCGATGCGCAGCGTGAAGGACGAGCCGGCAAGGTGGCCGTGCACCAGGCGTTCCGCGCCCAGCATCTCCACCACCTCCACCTGCAGGGGCCAGACGGGTTCGCCCTCGGCCGCATCCGTCTGCGCATGCTCCGGGCGCAGTCCCATGATCAGCGGGCCTGGGCGCGGCGCTGGGCCGGGCAACGGCAGCACCTGGCCGCCAACGTCGAAGCCGGCAGCGCTGGCCTGTCCGGTGAGCAGGTTCATGGGTGGCGAGCCGATGAAAGCCGCCACGAAGATGGTGGCCGGGGCGCCGTACACCTGCTCGGGCGTGCCGATCTGCTCGATGCGCCCGGCGTTCATCACGATCATGCGCTGGGCCAGCGTCATGGCCTCGACCTGGTCGTGCGTGACGAACAGCGAGGTGATGCCGAGCTCGCGGTGCAGCTTCTGGATCTCCAGGCGGGTCTGCGCCCGCAGCTTGGCGTCCAGGTTGGACAGCGGTTCGTCGAAGAGGAACACCTGCGGCTGGCGCACGATGGCCCGGCCCATGGCCACGCGCTGGCGCTGCCCGCCTGACAGTTGCCTGGGCTTGCGCTCCAGCAGCCCGCCCAGCTCCAGGATGCCGGCGGCCTTCTGCACGCGGCGCTCGATCTCGTCCTTGGGCACTTTGGCGTTGCGCAGGCCGTAGGCCATGTTGTCGTACACCGTCATGTGCGGGTACAGCGCGTAGTTCTGGAACACCATGGCGATGTCGCGCTCAGCCGGCTCCAGCCGGTTGACCACGCGCCCGCCGATGTCGATCTCGCCGCCGCTGATCTCCTCCAGCCCTGCCACCATGCGCAGCAGCGTGCTCTTGCCGCAGCCCGACGGGCCGACGATGACGACGAACTCGCCGTCAGCGATCTCGGCGTCCACGCCGTGGATGGCTTTGAAAGCCTTGGGGCCGAAGCCGTAGGTCTTTTCGACGCGGCGCAGTGCGATGGAGCCCATGGGTGTCGTGGTGTGGTGTTCAGTCAGGGGGCGGTGGGGAGCTGGCCGTTCACTTCTCGCTGTCGACCAGACCCTTGACGAACCACCGCTGCATCAGCAACACGACCAGGGCGGGCGGGATCATCGCGAGCATCGCGGTGGCCATCACCGCATTCCATTCGGTGGCGGCGTCACCCCCGGAAATCATGCGCTTGATGCCCATGACTACGGGGTACATGTTCTCGTCCGTGGTCATCAGCAGCGGCCAGAGGTACTGGTTCCAGCCGTAGATGAACTGGATGACGAACAGCGCGGCGATCGAGGTGGTGGACAGCGGCAGCAGCACGTCCTTGAAGAACTTCATGGGCCCGGCGCCGTCGATGCGGGCGGCCTCGACCAGTTCGTCGGGGATGGTCAGGAAGAACTGCCGGAACAGGAACGTGGCCGTGGCCGAGGCGATGAGCGGCAGCGTCAGGCCGGCATAGGTGTTCAGCAGCCCGAGGTCCGACACCACCTTGTAAGTGGGCAGGATGCGCACCTCCACCGGCAGCATCAGGGTGATGAAGATCATCCAGAACACCAGGCTGCGCCCGGGAAAGCGGAAGTACACCACCGCGAAGGCCGACAGCAGCGAGATGGCGATCTTGCCCAGCGCAATGGTGAGGGCGCTGACCAGGCTGACCATCAGCATCGGCGCGGCCGCTGGCACCCGTGTGCCGTACTCCGTGACACCGCCGAACAGCGCGAAGCGGTAGCTGTTGAGGAAGTTGTCTCCTGGCCACAGCGACATGGGGACGTTCTGCACGATCTGTTCAGCCGTCTGCGTGCTCGCCACGAAGGTGATGTAAACGGGAAACGCGACGATGATGACCCCGAGCACGAGCACGAGGTGCGACAGCACCGTGGCGACGGGACGGTTCTCAACCATTCAGGTGCAGCCCTTGATGCATGGTGATGCGCTAATCATCAGTAGTGCACGCGCCGCTCGACGTAGCGGAACTGCACCACCGTCAGCGCGATCAGGATGCCCATCAGCACCACCGACTGCGCCGCCGAGCCGCCCAGGTCCATGGCCTTGAAGCCGTCGTGGTAGACCTTGTAGACCAGGATGGCCGTGTCCTTGCCGGGGCCGCCGGAGGTGGCCGCATCCACGATGGCAAAGGTGTCGATGAACACGTAGATGATGTTGATGACGAGGAGGAAGAAGGTGGTGGGCGTGAGCAACGGAAACTGCACCGTCCAGAAGCGCCGCCAGGGACCTGCGCCGTCGATGGCCGCGGCCTCCACCAGGC
Organism: Betaproteobacteria bacterium; assembly: GCA_037127635.1. Taxonomy (GTDB): domain Bacteria; phylum Pseudomonadota; class Gammaproteobacteria; order Burkholderiales; family Burkholderiaceae_C; genus Rubrivivax. The sequence goes on from JBAXYD010000026.1 coordinate 7,954, forward strand.
TCTTGGGGATGGACTGGAGCCCCGCCAGGAAGAACAGGAAGTTGTAGGCGATCTGCTTCCACACGGCGGCCAGCACGATCAGGATCATCGCGTCGTTGCCGTCCAGCAGGTGGTTCCAGTCGAACCCCATGGCACGCAGCCCGTAGCTCAGCACGCCCACCGACGGCGCGAACATGAACAGCCACAACACCCCGGCAATGGCCGGCGCCACGGCGTAGGGCCAGATCATCAAGGTCTTGTAGGCGGTGGCCCCCCGCACCACGCGGTCGGCCATGACCGCCAGCAGCAAGGAGGTGGACAGCCCGATGACCGCCACCAGCACCGAGAACACGGCCGTGGTGCGGAACGACGCGACGTAGGTCTCGTCGGCGAACAGCGCGCGGAAGTTTTCCAGGCCGACGAACTCGCTGCTGGTGCCGAAGGCGTCCTCGCGCAGCACGCTCTGGAAAAGCGCCTGCCCAGCCGGCCAGAAGAAGAACACCAGCACGATGGCCAATTGCGGGGCCACCAGGGCCCATGGCAACCACCAGCTTCGGAAGAGGACGCGCTTTTCGACGGTCAAGTGCGGTAGGGCTCAACGCCTGAAGTTACAAGACCCTCCCCGCCAGGCGGGGAGGGCTGGGAGGGGTGCACCATGACGGCCGACCGTGAGATGCGCACGCAGCTCACGGGGCGAACAAGGGCGTCAGCCCTTGTTCGCCTTCTCGAACTTCTCCAGCTCGACGTCACCGCGCTTCTTGATGGCCTCCAGGCCGTCCTTGGCGCTCTTCTTGCCAGCCCACACTTGTTCGAGCTCCTCGTCGATGATGGCGCGGATCTGCACGAAGTTGCCCAGACGGATGCCGCGTGACTTGTCGGTGGTCTTGCGGATCATCTGCGTCACGCTGACGTCAGTGCCGGGGTTCTTCTTGTAGAAGCCCGAGTCCTCGGTGATCTTGAATGCCGCCGAGGTGATGGGCAGATACCCGGTCTCCTGGTGGCTCTTGGCCTGCACCTGGGCATCAGACAGGTACTGGTAGAAGGCCGCCACGGCCTTGTACTCCTCGGGCTTCTTGCCGGAGATGGCCCATAGGCTGGCCCCGCCGATCACCGTGTTCTGTGGTGAGCCGGGCACATCCGGGTAGTAGGGCAGGGCGCCGATGCCGGCCTCTGCCTTCAGGTTGCGCTTGATGCCGCCGTAGGCCGCTGACGAGCCCGTGTACATGGCGCACTCGCCTGACTGGAAAGGGGCGTCAGCGGCGTTGTTGCGGCCTTTGTAGACGAACAAGCCCTGCTGCGCCATGTTGGCCAGGTTCTCGATGTGGCGCACATGCAGCGGCGTGGTGACGTTCAGCCGTGCGTTCAGCCCGGTGAAGCCGTTGCGCTGGGTGGCGAACTCCACGTTGTGCCAGGCCGAGAAGCTCTCCAACTGGGTCCAGCTCTGCCAGGCGGTGGTGAAAGGGCACTTGTGGCCGCTGGCCTTGAGCTTGGCCGCGGCCAGCGCCACCTCGGGCCAGGTCTTGGGGGCGGTGTTCGGGTCCAGGCCGGCGGCCTTGAAGGCGTCCTTGTTGTAGTGCAGGACCGTGGTGGAGCTGTTGAACGGGAAGCTCAGCATCTGGCCGTTGGGCGCGGTGTAGTAACCCGACACGGCCGGCACGTACACGCTGGGGTCGAACTTGATGCCGGCGGTCTTCATGACCTGGTCTACCGGGACGATCACGCCCTTGGCGGCCATCATGCTGGCGGTGCCCACCTCGAAGATTTGCACGATATGCGGCGCGTTGCCGGCGCGGTACGCGGCCACGGTGGCAGCAAAGCTCTCGGGGTAGGTGCCCTTGAAGACGGGCGTCACTTTGTAGGACTTCTGGCTGTCGTTGAAGCCTTTGGCCAGACCGCCAATCCACTCGCCGAGCTGGCCGCTCATCGAGTGCCACCATTGGATCTCAACAGGGGCCTGGGCCTGCGCGGGGGTGGTAGCGAGGGCAGCTAAAGTGCTGGCGGCCAGGACGATTTGCTTGATTTTCATGTGCGCTCCATTGCAAGGCGGATAAGCCCGAACCGTATTTTCTGAACAATTTATGACAGCTCCGTTTCTCCCATGCCCGAGGCCTCTTGCGCAACGGTGGTTTCCCCGGGCTTTTGGGGGGGTCGATGGGGTTGCGCCCCCACGTCTGCCTGGACTTGTTGCACTGCGGTAGCATTCCCGACCAATTCACAGGGACACCTGCCCAAGCCGGCGCTCGCCGAGCTGCCTGCCAGGGTTCTGAACCGACGATGAACGCTCCTTTGCCGCTGCAGGTTGCCGGTGGCGCCGGCCTGTCCACCCTCGTGGACACTGACCCCGCGCCGCGCTTGCGCGAGATTCCCTACAACTACACCTCGTTCTCCGACCGGGAGATCGTGATGCGGCTGCTGGGCGCGCACGCCTGGGAGTTGCTGCAGCAGCTGCGCGGTGAGCGCCGCACCGGCCGCTCCGCGCGCATGCTGTACGAGGTGCTGGGCGACATCTGGGTGGTGCAGCGCAATCCCTACCTTGAAGACGACCTGCTGGACAACCCCAAGCGGCGTCAGATGCTGATCGACGCGCTGCACCACCGCTTGTCGGAGGTGGAAAAGCGCCGCACGCCCGAACTGGACGCCGCGCGTGACGCGCTGGTGGCGCAGTTGCTGGTGGCCGCGCGTGCGGCGGTGGACCGTTTTGCCGCCCACTTCCGCGCCGTGTGGGACCTGCGCCGCACTGCGCGCCGCCTGCTGGGTCGCCATACCGCCCGCGACAACCTGAAGTTCGACGGACTGAGCCGCGTCTCGCACGTGACAGATGCCACCGACTGGCGCGTGGAAGTGCCTTTCATCGTGCTCACGCCCGATACCGAGGCCGAGATGGCGGGCCTGGTGCAGGGCTGCATCGAACTGGGCCTGACCATCATTCCGCGCGGTGGCGGCACCGGCTACACCGGCGGGGTGGTGCCGCTGACGTGGAAGAGCGCGGTCATCAATACCGAGAAGCTCGAGGCTCTGGGCGAGGTGGAGATGGTGCAGCTGCCCGGGCTGGACCGCCCGGTGGCCACCATCAGCAGCGAGGCGGGCGTGGTGACGCAGCGTGTGGCCGACGCCGCCGAGCGCGCGGGCTTCATCTTCGCGGTGGACCCCACCTCGGCCGAGGCCAGCTGCATCGGCGGGAACATCGCCATGAATGCCGGGGGCAAGAAGGCGGTGCTGTGGGGTACGGCGCTGGATAACCTGGCCTCCTGGCGCATGGTCACGCCGCAGGCCACCTGGCTTGAAGTGGTGCGCCTGAACCACAACCTGGGCAAGATCCACGACGTGGAGGTGGCCAGCTTCGAGCTGCGCCACTTCGACGCCAGCGGCAAGAAACTGCAGCGAACCGAGCGGCTGGACATCCCCGGCCGTCTGTTCCGCAAGGAGGGCCTGGGCAAGGACGTCACCGACAAGTTCCTGGCCGGCCTGCCCGGGGTGCAGAAGGAAGGCTGCGACGGCCTGATCACCAGCGCGCGCTGGATCGTGCACCGCATGCCGGCGCACATCCGCACGGTGTGCCTGGAGTTCTTCGGCAATGCCAAGGACGCGGTGCCCAGCATCGTCGACATCAAGGACTTCATGTTCGCCGAGGCACGCCGCCCCGGTGGCGCCGTGCTGGCGGGCCTGGAGCACCTGGACGACCGCTACCTCAAGGCCGTGGGCTACGCCACCAAGAGCAAGCGCCCCCAGACCGCGGGGGGTAGCGGCCTGCCCAAGATGGTGCTGGTCGGCGACATCGTCGGTGACGATGCCGACGCCGTGGCGCGTGCCACCAGCGAAGTGGTGCGCCTGGCCAACGCCCGCGGCGGCGAGGGCTTCGTGGCCGTGAGCGCCGACGCGCGCAAGAAGTTCTGGCTCGACCGCAAGCGCACGGCGGCGATTGCCCGCCACACCAACGCTTTCAAGATCAACGAGGACGTGGTCATCCCGCTGGAGCGCCTGGGCGAGTACACCGAAGGCGTGGAGCGCATCAACGTCGAGCTGTCGCTGCGCAACAAGCTCGAGCTGCTGGACGCGCTGGAGGCCTTCTTCGCCAAGGGGCAACTGCCGTTGGGCAAGAGTGATGATGCTGGCGAGATCCCGAGTGCGGAGCTGCTGGAAGACCGCGTGCAGCAGGCCATCGCCCTGCTGCACGAGGTGCGCGCGCTGTGGCGCCACTGGCTGGATGAGCTCGACGTGGCGCAGCCCGAGGGCCAGCCCGGCGCCGGTCAAACCTGCTTTGCCCTGCTGCAGGATTGGCGCTGGCGTGCGAGCTGGAAGACGCAGGTGCTCAAGCCGCTGCAGGGGGTGTTCTCTGGCGGGGCGTTTGCGCCTATCCTGGACGAGTGCCGGCGCATCCACAAGGAGGTGCTGCGGGGCCGTACCTGGGTGGCCCTGCACGCGCATGCCGGGGACGGCAATGTTCACACCAACATCCCCGTCAACAGCGACCACTACCCCATGCTGCAGACGGCGCACGAGGTGGTGGGACGGATCATGGCGCTGTCGCGTCGCCTGGGCGGGGTGATCAGCGGTGAGCATGGCATCGGCATCACCAAGCTGGAGTTCTTGTCGGACCAGGAGCTCCGGGGCTTTGCCGATTACAAGGCCCGTATCGACCCCGAGGGCCGCTTCAATCGCGGCAAGCTGCTGCGCCAGCCGGGGCGCACGGCGCAACCGGATGACGGCGTCTTTGCAGCCGATCTGAGCGCGGCCTACACCCCCAGTTTCGGATTGATGGGGCACGAGTCCTTGATCATGCAGCGCAGCGAGATCGGCGCCATTGCCGACAGCGTGAAGGACTGTCTGCGCTGCGGCAAGTGCAAGCCGGTGTGTTCAACCCACGTGCCGCGCGCCAACCTGCTGTACAGCCCGCGCAACAAGATCCTGGCCACCTCGCTGCTGATCGAGGCCTTCCTGTATGAAGAGCAGACGCGGCGCGGAATCAGCGTCAAGCACTGGGAAGAGTTCGAGGACGTGGCCGACCACTGCACGGTGTGCCACAAGTGCTTGAGCCCTTGCCCGGTGGACATCGACTTCGGCGATGTGTCGATGAACATGCGCAACCTGTTGCGCAAGATGGGCAAGAAGAGCATCCGCCCGGGCAACGTGGCGGCCATGGCCTTTCTGAACGCGACGAACCCGCAGACCATCAAGCTCATGCGCAGCGCCATGGTGGACGTGGGCTTCAAGGCGCAACGCTTCCTGCATGACCTGCTCAAGCCCGCAGCCAAGAAGCAGACCGCTTCCCCACCAGCCACCCTGGGCGCTGCACCATTGCGCGAGCAGGTGATCCACTTCATCAACAAGAAGATGCCGGGCGGCCTGCCCAAGAAGACGGCGCGTGCGCTGCTGGACATCGAGGACCGGGACTATGTCCCGATCATCCGCAACCCGAAGGACACCACCGCGGAAACCGAGGCTGTCTTCTACTTCCCCGGCTGCGGCAGTGAGCGCCTGTTCAGCCAGGTGGGCCTGGCCACCCAGGCCATGCTGTGGCATGCGGGCGTGCAGACGGTGCTGCCTCCGGGCTACCTGTGCTGCGGCTACCCGCAGCGCGGCTCCGGGCAGTTCGACAAGGCCGAGAAGATCATCACCGACAACCGGGTGCTGTTCCACCGCGTGGCCAACACGCTGAACTACCTGGACATCAAGACGGTGGTGGTGTCCTGCGGCACCTGCTACGACCAGCTTCAGGGCTACCGCTTCGAGGACATCTTCCCGGGCTGCCGCATCATCGACATCCACGAGTACCTGCTCGAGAAGGGCATCACCCTCGGGCCTGCGTCGCAGGGCGCCTACCTGTACCACGACCCCTGCCACAGCCCGCTCAAGCAGCAAGACCCGATGAAGACAGTCAAGGCTCTGGTCGGGCCCCAGGTGCTCAAGAGCGAGCGCTGCTGCGGCGAGAGTGGCACCCTGGGTGTGACACGGCCGGACGTGAGCACGCAGGTACGTTTCCGCAAGGAAGAAGAGCTGCGCCGTGATGAGGCCGCCCTGCGTGCCAGCGGCGCGGTGGACGCGCAGGGCGAGGTGAAGATCCTCACCAGCTGCCCCAGCTGCCTGCAAGGCCTCAAGCGGTACGAAGGCGACCTGCAGAACGGCCTTTTGGAGGCGGACTACATCGTGGTGGAGATGGCGCGCCAGATCCTCGGGCCGGCCTGGCTGGAGAACTACGTGGCCAGTGCGAATGCCGGCGGCATCGAGCGCGTGCTGGTGTGAGCGCGGCCATGCCCAGAACCTGACCCTGACCCGTAAGCAAAACACTGGAGATGCCCATGGCCGGCCTGACCACTGCCACCCCGATGCCCACGGCCCTCACGCTGCATCAGACCTCGCGCGTGCTGGAGATCGGCTTCGATGACGGCAAGACCTTCCGCATCCCCTTCGAGTTGATGCGTGTGTATTCACCCTCAGCCGAGGTGCAGGGCCATGGGCCCGGGCAGGAGGTGCTGCAGACTGGCAAGCGCGAGGTGGGCATTACCGACCTGCAATCCGTGGGCCATTACGCCGTGCAACCCACCTTCAGCGATGGCCACGACACCGGCATCTTTTCCTGGGACTACCTCTACCACTTGGGTGCTGACCAGGAGGCCTTGTGGGCCCAGTACGCGCAGCGCATCGAGGCGGCGGGCACCCACCGCGACGCACCGATGACCGCTGCTGCGGGGGGTGCGGGTGGCGCCTGCGGGCACCACCACTGAAACGCCCCGGGGCTTGGTGCAGCCCGTTGGAGCGCGGTGCGCCCGGCGCTGGCAAGACCCCTTGAGCGAGTCCCACTGAGGCACTGCGCGGTTTCGCCGCCTTCGTTGAGCAGCGGCAGGCCAGGACGCGGCTGATGCGTCGCCAGGGGCTTGGAGGCCTCTACGATGGCTGATCGTTTCTGCGGTCTGCCACCTGGTGCCTTGATGAAGAGCCCTGCTGAAGGCGCACCTGCGGTCTTGGAGCACCGGCCCTTGCTGTGGCTGTTGGGGGTGGTCTCCCTCGCGCTGGTCTGGATCCTGCTGCCGTTTTTCAGCACGCTGCTGTGGAGCACGATCATCGCGTTGCTCTTCGCCCCGCTGCACCGTCGTCTGCTGTTGCGGCTCCGGCACCGGCGCACCCTGTCGGCGCTGCTCACGATCCTGATCGCTGCGGTGATCGTGGTGGTCCCGCTGACGCTCCTGAGCGTCATGCTGGTCGATGAGGCGGTGGGGCTGCTGGCAGGCCTTCCGTCCATCGAGTCTCGCGCATTGCCTTACCTGCGCGGGGTGTTTGATGCGCTGCCAAGCTGGGCGATCGGGCTGCTCAAGCGCCTGGGGCTGGCGGACTTCGAGACCTTGCAGCGCCATCTGAACACCGGGCTGCAGCAGGCCAGCGGCTTCATGGCCGGCAAGGCCTTGACTCTCGGGCAGAACACCATCGAGTTCGCGGCCAGCCTGCTCATCACACCCTACCTGGCGTTCTTCCTGATCCGCGATGGCGACCACATCGTGCACGCCATGCGGCATGCAATTCCGCTCACACCCTCTCACAAGCAGGAGTTGCTGCACATGTTCAGCCATGTGATCCGGTCCACCGTCAGGGGCAACCTGGTGGTGGCAGCCCTGCAGGGCGCGCTCGGTGGGCTTGCGTTCTGGTTCTTGGGCGTGCGAGGTGCGTTGCTGTGGGCCGCCGTGATGGCCTTTCTCTCGCTGCTGCCGGCCATTGGTGCGGCGCTGGTGTGGTTGCCCGTTGCACTGTGGTTCCTGGCCACGGGTGCAACCTGGCAGGGTGTGGCCCTGGCGGCCTGGGGTGTGCTGGTCATCGGTCTGGTCGACAACCTGCTGCGGCCCATGCTCGTGGGCAAGGCCACCCTCATGCCCGACTACGTGGTGATGATCACGACGCTGGGGGGCATGGTGGTCTTCGGCATCAACGGCTTCGTCCTGGGTCCTGTCATCGCGGCGATGTTCTTTGCGGTCTGGCATCTGGTCCTGACTGCACGACAAGCCGAGGCGTCCGTAGAGGGCCCAGATTGAAACCGTAGGCTGGAGAACAAAAGGGCCCTCGATTGCGACCGTCTGGAAAAGTCGCTAGCGAGGGCGTGGAGCCGCTTCTTAGTCGGCGGCCACTGATGCAGCCTGCGGTTGCTTGGCGTGCTCTTCAAAGGCCTTGATCTGCTTTTCGGCCTCTTCCTTGCTGACTGCATACACCTCCTGAATCCTGGTGGCGAGCTTGTCCCACTTGCCCCCCATTGCGTTCAGGTGCTCGTCGGTCAGCTTGGTCCACTGCTTGACCATCTGCGGTTTGTAGGCCTTCCAATCTCTTTCAATCTGTTCCCATTTCATTTCAAGACTCCTTCGTTGTTGCTGGAACACTGGCCAACCCGAAGTGACCCCCCCTTTTTTTCCGCGCGCTCAGAGATTGGCGGCAAGGAAAATCAGTTCTTCGATCAGGTGTTGATGATCAACACGACACCACCCGCGAACTCGTCGAGCTGACGGTCAGTTCCTGCCAAACCGGGCTTTGGCAGCCGCCACACAGCCGTTCTTGGCGTCGCCTGCAAGGGCATCACACTTCTCGATCGCCACCTTGTAGTCGGCGTCAAGCTTCTCGGCGGCTGCGTCTTGCCGGGCATCGCCTATCTCCTTGCCCATCTTCGCGTCGGCCAACGCCTTGATCTCGACCGCCTTGGCTTCCTTGACGCAGACGTCCTTGGCATTGCCCGCCAGGTCATCGCACCGCTCCTTGGCCACTGCGTAGGCTGATTCGGCCCTCGCTACGAATACCTTGTTGCGATCCCCGGGCTTGCCGGTGTGGCTGTACTCAAGCTCGGCCAGCGCCACCTTCTCCTTGGCCTTGGCCTCCTGCACGCAGATGTCCTTGGCGTTGCCGGATTGCGAGTCACAGGTGGCTCTGTCTGTCTTGTAGCCTGTACTGATACGGGCTTTGCCGGCCGTGTAGTCGGCGTTGCTGATGTTGGCGGCATGCGCCACGGGCAGCGTCACCAAGCAGGCGCAGGCCCACCAGACCTTGGAAGTTTGCAGCTTGTTCATGTGGGTTCTCCTTCAATTCATGACCAGGAGAAATTTGCGCGCAATGCCGCGTGACTTCCGTGCGGCACCTAACGCAGCGCTTCAGCGCGGTTGACTCGCCTCAACCCAGCGCCGATAAGGGGTCCTACAACGGGGGTGGCAGGCCACTCGGGCGTTGCCAGCTGAGACATGAACCGTGCAACAGATCCCCATGCCAACCACCTGCTGGCCACGCTCGAAGCCGCCGATTGGCAGCGCTGGAAGCCGCACTTGGAGCTTGTGAACCTCAAGCGTGGTGAGGTCCTGTACGCGGGGGGGCAGCCCCAGTTCCACGCGTACTTTCCCACCAGCGCCATCATCTGTTTGCTCCAAGTGACTGAGGCGGGCGGGTCTACCGGGTTCGCCATGGCCGGTAACGAAGGGGCCATCGGCGTCTCGCTCCTCCTTGGAGCGGACACCACGACCAGCGGTGGCTCGGTGTTGATCCCAGGTCAGTCTTTTCGAATCCCGGCGCTGGCCATCCAAGAGGAGTTCAACCGCTTCGAGTCAGTGCGGCAGCTGTTGCTGCGCTACACCCAGGCACTGATCACGCAGATCACGCAGGCAGCCGTCTGCTGCCGACATCACAACGCCGATCAACAGGTGTGCGCTTGGCTGCTGAGCTGCCAGGATCGCCTGGCGGGCAACGAAATCGCGGTGACGCACGACGTGCTGGCCAACTTGCTGGGTGTGCGTCGCGAGAGCGTGACGCTGATCGCTGGCCACCTGCGGGCCGCTGGGCTGATTCGATGCAGGAGGGGATGCATTGAGGTGCTCGACCGGACGGGTATTGAGCGTCGATCTTGCGAGTGCCACGCCTTGGTCAGCAAGGAGTACGCCCGCTTGCTGCACACGCCGTGTCCAAGCGAGCCCGGGTGCCAGCAAGATGGGATGTGTGCCACTGACAGGAGCTGGTCGGGACCCGTAAGCGGTGATTCCTCACGTTGATTGCACTCATCAGTGGCGCATCGTCCCCAGCGCATGCTCGAGGCCGGGTCACGCGGCGGTATCGATGTCGGTTACGACTGTCCGGCGCACGCAAGGGGTGGCCGCTCGATGAATCAATGAACGCAAAGGAGCACGACATGAGCTTGGGAACCAAGCTGCTCATTCTCCTGATCTTGGCATTGGTGGGTGTCATTCCCGCGTGGCCTCACAGCAGAGGGTGGGGTTATGGCCCTAGCGGCATCGTTGGCGTCATCTTGGTGGTGTTGCTCGTGTTGGTGCTGATGGGAAGGCTGTAGCAAACCGCAGCGTTGAAGTCTCCGCAGTGGGGTCGGATCGCGGCCACCCAGGGCGCCCGGCCTCTTCAATCAGGCAACGAAGGAGTCGATCATGAGCATGAACAAGGATCAAGTGAAGGGCACGCTGAAAGACATGGCGGGCAAGATTCAGGAAGAGGCCGGCAAACTGGTGGGCAGCAAGAAGCAGCAAGCCAAGGGCTTGATGAAGCAGGCCGAGGGCAAGATCCAGAAGGGGGTTGGTGACCTGAAAGAAGTCGTCAGTGATGTGCGGCACGCCAGGAAGTGATCCTTCGGTTGCGTGCGTCCTGCGTTTGGCCGGATATCCTGGCCCACGCGCTTCGCGCGGTTGCTGTTCGCCCTGTTGACGGATGTCTCGCCCAATCGAGCAGGTGCCCCGTTGCCTGGCCCTGCTGGCCCTGTGCCTCGTCTTGACTGCAGGGTGCGTGGGGCTCGAACCCAGGCGGCAGCAGGAGATGCCCAGTAAAGCCTCTGTCGAGGACGCTGTTCCACCGCCAAAGTCCATCCCACGACGCTCGACGGACGTACGCCTTGCCAAGCCCGAGGCGGCGGTTCCTCGCGCCACCGCAAAGCCTGCTGCACCGCCACCTCATGCCACGCCGCCAGCGAGGACGCTCCAGCCCGCGCCGACCGTTGTGAAGCCTGAAGCACTGCCGCCGCTGGATCTCAAGTCACTCGAGATCCGGCTGAGGGAGACGAAGGCCATCAGTGCATTCAGCAAGATCGCGCTCAAGAACCAGATGGAAGACCTGCTCGAGCGGTTCAGGGCGTTCTACCAAGGCCGAGTCCAGACTTCTCTGGCCGAACTCCGGCGGGCGTTCGATCTGCTGGTCATGAAGACGCTCGTGCTGCTGCAGGACGCCGACCCTCCGCTGGCCGGCGCTCTCGCCGCGTCAAGAGAGTCCATCTGGAGTGTTCTGTCGGATCCGGTGAAGCTCAACGCCCTTTAGCTGGCGGCCTCTTGCCCTCGACAAACCATGCTGGTGAATGTTCACATCCCGAGCTGGCCCTGCATCGCCTTGTGGGCCGGGCTCGTTGCTGGGCCAGCCGCAGCGGCAGATGACGCAGAACTCCTCAAGGACCTGACGTCAGTCATTGCGCTGCTGGGCCTGCCTTGTGGCCAGGTGATCAGCGCGTCGCCATTGAAGGATGACGACCACATTGCGACCTGCCGGGATGGCAAGCGTTATCGCGTTTTCATTGACAGCAGAGGGCGTGTCGTCGCGCAGCAGCTCAAGCCGTAGGCGACGAGGTCGCGCATGTGAGCGCTGGAGCGCGAAGCTGACGGCGCGGGCGATGTTTCACGCTCCCCCAGCTCGTGCTGCCACCGGCTCAGAACATGGTCTTGAGCCGCGTTGCCTGAACGCAATGGCCGGCCGGCGCCGTCTCTTACAAGGAACGTATCAACCTCACTGGAGATTCACCATGAACGTTCGCTCCCTTCTCGCCACGACCGTTACGGCACTGTCTTTGGTCACTGTGACAGGCTGCGCCGTCACGCGTGGCCAGGAGACCATCGGCGCCTATGTCGACGATTCGGCCATCACGGCGCAGATCAAGGCCCGCTTTGTCGATAACCAGCAGGTGGACGCTTCATCGATCAGCGTCGAGACGCTGAATGGCACGGTGATGCTGTCCGGGTTTGCCAAGAACGCCACGGAAAGGACGACGGCCGAAGGCATCGCACGCAATGTCAGCGGCGTGAAGGCCGTCAAGAACGAGATCGCCGTGCGCCCCTGATCCCACCGGCAGGGCCGGACAGGCCTTCCTGGGGGGAGATTGCCGCACGCGCGACAATCCGCCCTATGGCAGGCACCCACTTCGGTTTCCAGACGGTCGACGAGGCCGAGAAGGCTGCGCGCGTGCGCGGCGTGTTCGACTCCGTGGCCCAGCGCTACGACCTGATGAACGACCTCATGTCGGCCGGGCTGCACCGGGCCTGGAAGGCCTACACGGTGGCGGTGGCCGATGTGCGCGAAGGCCAGAAGGTGCTGGACATCGCCGCCGGCACGGGCGACCTCACGCGGGCCTTCGCCCGCCGCGCTGGCGAGCGCGGCGTGGTGGTGCACACCGACATCAACGAGGCCATGCTGCGCGAGGGGCGTGACCGCCTCGTGGACGAAGGCCTGGTCCTGCGCTCCACGGCCTGCGACGCCGAGCACCTGCCTTTCCGTGACGAAACCTTCGACCTCGTCAGCGTCTCCTTCGGGTTGCGCAACATGACGCACAAGGAGGCGGCGCTCAAGGAGATGTGCCGGGTGCTGCGCCCTGGAGGGCGGCTGCTGGTGCTGGAGTTCAGCAAGGTGGCGCCGGCACTGCAGGGCGCCTACGACTGGTACTCCTTCAAGGTGCTGCCGCGCATCGGGCAGTGGGTGGCGGGTGATGCCGACAGCTACCGCTACCTGGCCGAGTCCATCCGCATGCACCCGGACCAGGCCACGCTCAAGGCGATGATGAAGGATGCGGGCTTCGGCCATGTGGACGTGCACAACCTGACAGGTGGTCTGGTGGCCTTGCACGTGGGCATCCGTTGCTGAGACTTACCGCCATCACAGCTTAGAGTAGCGCCGCGGGGCTGCGCCCCTTCGGCCTCTGGCTTGCCGGGTGTGTCCCGGCCCGCGCGCCGTTCCTGCGTTTGCGCAGCAGGCCGTGCCCAAGGGCGTGGCGCAATGCAAGGCCTGACTCACGGGCCTTTCCTCATGCAGCTTGGCGCGACCTCTGTTCCTGGCATCACCGGCTCCTGCGGTGCCAGCACGTTCTGGACCTTTCAGGTCACCGAGCGCGACATCCGCCACTTCCAGCAGGCCATTGGCGAGCCGCCCTCCGCTGCGGTTCCCCCGCTGTTCTTCCAGGCCATGGCGTGGCAAGACGTGGGGCCCGAGCAGCTTTCACCAGACGGGGCGCCCGCAGAGATCCTGGGCGGGCCGCCCAACGCCCGCAGCATGGGCGGCGCCAGCGAGTTCACGGTGCATCGCGCCGCGCGGGTTGGCGAGACGATCAGCGTCTGCTCCAGCCTGCTGGGCGTGCACAGCCGTCAGGGTCGTCACGGGCCCCTGCACCTGGTCACGAGGCAGACCACTTTCACCGATGCCGCGGGGGTCGAGGTGGCCCGCGAGTTGGCGACCTATCTGCGCAGGCCGGCATGAGAACCTTGCCTTTGCCCGCACTGCAGGACCTGGTCGCGGACACCGAGCCGCTGTCGGTCACCGTTCATGCGTCCTTCGACCTGCCGCTGGTGCTGCCCGAACTGCGGTTGCGGCCCACCGCGATGCAGATCTTCATGTTCAGCGCCGTCACCTGGAACCGCCACCATATCCACTACAACCCGGAAGCGGCCCGGGCCGAGGGCCACCCGGACGTGGTGGTGCAGCGCTCGCTGATCGGCAACTACTTCGCCCGCCATGCAGGTGCGTGGCTGGGGGCGGCTGGCCGCGTCGCTCGCCTGTCCTGGCGTGTGACAGGCTCCGCTGTGCCGAACCAGGGGCTGTGCTGCCACGGGGTGATACAGGAGCGGCTTGACGGGCGTTTCGAGCCCTCGGACCTGGCGCCCGCATCGGTCCCCCTGCGCTACCAGGGCTGGCTGATGGCCGAGGACGGACGTGAAGTGGCTTTGGCAGAGGGGGTCTTGTGCATCCACGCTACTTTTTGAGGACGGTGGCCGCAACCTGGCGTCGCCACGGCCCGTGGGCCGCGTGTCAGCTGGGACTGGAACAGATCCTGAACGGGCTGTTCTTCTTCGAGCGGCTGCACCTCGTCGAGGTGCAGCGCCCGCTTGCCGATGGCTCCACGGCAGCAGGTTCAGGCACCTCATTGGACGGTGAGGCCGGAGTTGCCGCGCCAGACACCCGCGTTGCCGACGAGGCCACACTGCGCGGCTTGCAACGCGAAGGCGGCTGGGGCATTGACGACACCAAGCTGGCCCTGCTGCATGCGGGCGACACCTGTCTGCTGAGTCTGGTCGACGGCTGCATCGCAGGCTATACCTGGGTGCACACGGGCGGACGCCCCGAGATCATGCCCGGCCTGCGCCTGCAACTGCCCCCAGGTGTCCTTTACAACTTCGCCGGCTTCACACATCAGAACTTCCGCGGAGCCAGGCTCCAGTCCCGCCGCCACCAGGCCGTGTGGGCCCAGCCCGCCTGGGCCGGCCTGGGCCGCATGCTGGGGTATGTGAGTGCCACCAACTTCGCCTCCCGCCAAGGTCAGGCGCGCAGCGGCTACCGAAAGATAGGTTCGGTAGTGCTGATGGGCTCGCGTCGGCGCTTCTTCGCGTGGCTGTCGCCAGAGCTGCGGCGCCACGGCGTAAGCCGGCTGGGTGAGTCTGCAGGCCTGGGCGTGCGTGTCCTGGACCTGTTCAAGCGCCAGGGGCAGCGGGCCTGGGTGGGCTTGGTGTCGCACACCCTGGGCCCCTGGCTGCACCGCCTGCAGTGTCAACAGGCGCGGCGCTGCGATCACCATACCTACACCTGCTTCCACCGCGCACCGACGCAGATGGCCGCCCTTACCGGTCCGGTACTGGCCCATCTGGGGCTGGACCAAGCGACGGCCACTGTTGCCAGCCGGCCCCTGCGGGTGCTCCTGTACGCTTGCTCCAACGGCGCTGAGGCCTACACCTGGTCGGCATGGCTCGCGCTGCAGCGGCCGGATCTGGATGTGGTGATCGAAGCCTCGGACCTGCACCCCGAGGTGGTTGAGCGCGCCCGGGCGGGCCGCTACACCTGGGCCGAGTTGACGCAGGGCCACGAGGTGCCGGCCTGGTTCGTAGCCCAAGTCTTCGACCGTGACGGCGGGGACTTCATCGTCAACCAGCGCACCCGCTCACGCGTGCGGTTTGGCTGCACCGACATCGTGCGAGACGACCTTCGCGAGCGCTACGGTCAGGCCGACGTGGTGGTGGCGCAGAACGTCCTTTTCCACCTGCCGCCCTCCCTGGCACGCCGCGCCTTCGACAACGTGGTGAGCACACTGGCACCCACTGGTGCGTTGTTCATCGAGGGCATGGACCAGGAACTGCGGGTGTCGCTCACACAGGCGCACGGTCTTCAGCCGCTGGACTGGCACAGCCGGGAGATCTACGAGGAGAGCCGCCGTCACATCCCAGCCCGGTGGTGGCGCTTCTATTACGGGGCCGAGCCTTGGATGTGGCTTCGAAGGTCCGCCTTGCGGCGCTACGGCACGATCTTTCTCAAGGGCCCCGCGCCGGCGCCTGCCCCCGACCCCGCCCCGCCGCAGGGACTCGCCGCGTGAGCAGGGGATCCGAGGTCCACGAAGACCTGGGGTTGCAAGTGTCGCTGACGCCCTGCCCGGTCCCGCAGGATCTGGCTCCAGAGTGGCGCGCGTTGCAGGCCCAGGCCGAGCCGAACTTCTTCACGGGTTGGACCTGGATCGGGTGTTGGTTGCAGCACCTGGGCCCCGCCCAGCAGCCGGTGTTGGTGCGGGTGCATCGAGGCGCTGAACTGGTGGGCCTGGCGGTGATGGTGCCGCAGCGGGCACGGCGTCTGCGCGTTTGGCCCTCCCAGGCTTTGCACCTGCACGCCACCGGACAGCGCGAGTGGGATGACATCACCGTGGAGCACAACGGATGGTTGGTGCGCCGTGGCCTGGAAGAGCAGGTACAGGGTGCTGTGACCTCGCAGTTGTGGGCGCTCGCGCCGTCGGTGGATCAGGTGTGTATGCCCGGCGTCGCGGCGGGCCATGAACGTTGGCGTGACGCCCCACCGCCCGTGGCGTGCGTGCGTGAAACGAGTGAGCCCGCCTACCGTGTGGACCTGTCGTCCGTGCGGGCCTCAGGCCGGACTTTCCTGGACACCGTGGGAGCCCAGACCCGCGCCACGGTGCGGCGCAGCCTGCGTCTGTATCAGGACTGGGGCCAGGTTCTCATCAGCCTCGCCCGTGACGTGCCGCAGGCACTGCAGTTCCTGGACCGTCTGAAGTACTTTCACCAGTTGGGATGGTCGGCACGAGGCCAGCCGGGTGCTTTTGCCAACCCGCTGTTCGAGCGCTTTCACCAGCGCCTGATCGCCGCCGCATGGCCGGCGGGGCAGGTGCAGTTGCTGCGTGTCACGGCCGGCAGCGCGGAGGTGGGCTACCTCTACAACTTCGTTGAAGCCGGTCAGATGCTGGCCTACCAGAGCGGGTTCCACTTCGGCCTGACCGAGCGCAACCACCACCCGGGCCTGGTGACGCATGCCCTGGCCGTGCAGCAAGCGCTGGATGCCGGCCTGGACGGCTATGACTTCCTGGCGGGGCAGGCTCGCTACAAGCAGCAGCTGTCCCACCAGACCTACGCCATGGCGACGTTCACGCTGCACCGCCCCAGCCTGGGGCTGTGGCTGGAGCAAACCTGGCGCCGCGTGCGCGGTCGGTTCACGGTTCCCGTGGTCGCATCCTCCACGTCCGCCACTCCTTCCTCAGCTTCTTGAGCATACGCAGCTGCCACTTGGGCACACCGTGGCGCAATAGACAGATGGATTTCAGGAGATGCCCCAAAGTGCCGAAGCCTATGAATCTCACCTGCGTCCCTGGGCTGCGCCGGTTGCGCATGTCGTTGACGGCCCCGACAGGGACAGTGGCCTGGGCGGTCGGGCTGGCGCTTTGCGGCCAGCTTGGGCTGGTTGCCGCTGCCGATGAGCGTGCGGCTTCAGGCCAGCGGCCTGTGGCGGAGTTGCGCGCGCCCCAGGAGTACCGAATCGGCGCTGGCGATGTGCTGCGAATTGCCGTGTACCAGAACCCGGATCTGGCGCTGGAGTCTCGGCTGAGCGAGGCGGGGGTGTTGAACTTTCCCCTGCTCGGTCCGGTGCGACTGGGCGGCTTGACGGTGGGCGCGGCCGAGCAGCTGATCGCGAAGGGATTGCGCGAGGGGCAGTTCGTACGGCAGCCTCAGGTCAACGTTTCGGTGGTGCAGGTTCGCGGTCACCAGGCCAGCGTGCTGGGGCTGGTGAACCGCCCGGGGCGCTTTCCGCTGGAGGCCACCGGTCTGCGTCTGACGGATTTGCTTGCCATGGCCGGCGGCACCGCATCCGGGGCCTCTGACGTCGCTGTGGTCACCGGTACCCGCCAGGGCCAGGCTTGGCGGGCGGAGGTGGACCTGCCCGCACTCTTCAGCCCCGGCGGGCAGGCGCGCGATGTGGACATCGTGCATGGCGACACCGTCTGGGTGGACCGGCAGCCGCAAGTCTACATCTACGGCGAGGTGCAGCGACCCGGCCCCCTGCGCCTTGAGCGCGGCATGACGCTGATGCAGGTGCTGGCCACGGGCGGTGGCTTGACGCCGCGGGGCACCGACAAGGGCATCCGTGTGCACCGCCGCGGAGTTGACGGGCGCCTGCAGGTGATGCAGCCCACCATGGAGGACACCGTTCGCGATGGTGACGTGGTGCACGTGCGCGAAAGCCTGTTCTGAACTTTCTGGGATCTTCACGATGAACACTGCTTCCTTCCTGGCCGCCCTGCGCTCCCGCGCAGGCTTGGCCTTGGGTGTGCTGCTGCTGACGGTGGCTGCGACGCTGGGCGCCAGCCTGCTGTTGCCCCGCACCTACGTGGCCACAGCCACGGTCATCATCGACCAGGGGCGGCCCGATCCGATGTCGATGTCCACGGGCTGGCAGCCGCCTGTCATGGCCGCCCTGTCCACGCAGATGGACATCATCCGCAGTGAGCGCGTGGCCGCAGAAGTGGTGCGCCGCCTGTCCCTGACCACCGATCCTGCCCTTCGGCAAGCCTGGAATGAAGGGCGGAGCAGCGTCCCCACCGTGAGCGACCTGGGTGGCAGCAATGTCGCCCGGCCGGCGGCCCCGTCTGTCGTTCCGCAGGCATGGTTGGTGGAGCGGCTTTTGGCTGCTTTGGAAGTCAAGCCGGCGCGTGACTCCGACGTGTTGTCCATCAGCGTGAGATGGTCCACCCCGGAGCAGGCAGCGGCGTTGGCCAACGCCTTCGTGCAGGCCTACTTGGAAACCAGCGTGAGCCTGCGGGCCGACCAGGCCCGTCGATATGCGGGTTTCTTTGAGAACCGGGCGCGCGAGGCCCGCCTGCAGTTGGAGCAGGCGCAGGCGCGGCTGTCCACCTTCCAACGTGCGCGGGGGGTGGTGGTGGGCGACGAGCGGCTGGACGTGGAGACTTCACGCCTGAACGAGTTGTCGTCACAGTTCACGCTGTTGCAGGCTGTGGTGGCGGAGTCCGGCAGTCGTCAGGTGCAGTCCCAGGGTGCGGGGGCCGACCGCATGCAGGAGGTGCTGTCGCATCCGGCCCTCATGACCATGCGAGCCGACCTCACCCGTGCCGAGGCGCGTGTTCAGGAGCTCAACGACCGGCTGGGGGACAACCACCCGCAGGTGCTCGAGGCGCGAGGCCAGGTCGGCCTGCTCAAGGCGCGTCTGGAGTCCGAGACTCGGCGGGTCGCCGGGGGGGCTGCCGTATCCAACACGATCAACCGGCAACGCGAGAGCGACATGCGATCGTCGTTGGAAGTCCAGCGGCAGCGCGTGATGAACATGAAGGCGGTGCGTGACGAGGCGCTGGTGCTGGCGCGTGATGTGGACAACGCGCAGCGCGCCCACGACGGCCTGTTGACACGGCTGCAGCAGACCAGCCTGGAAGGCCAGGCCACGCAGGGTCAGGCGCACCTCCTGTCGTCCGCCCCCGTGCCAGTGACGGTGGCCGCACCGGGCTGGACGGTGCGCGCCGGTCTGGCGCTCGTTCTGGGGCTGCTGTTGGCTCTTGGTGCGGTGGCCATGGTCGAACGTGTAGACGCGCGGGCCCGGCTGCCGGCATCTACGGCGCAGTGGCTGGGCGTGCCCTTGCTGGGCGTGCTGCCCGGCCCCAAGGAGCGCGGCAGTTTCGCGCCCAACAAGGCGGCCCTGGTCCAGCCTTGGCGAATGGGCCAGTTGCCGGCCCCCACCACACCCTCCAAGGAGTGAAGCTTAATGGCGAGACTTCGTGATGCGCTGGCCTCTTCGACTGTTGAAGAGGATGCTGTACCGATAACTTTGATGGCAGAGGTTCAGGGGCCAGTTGTCCGGGTGGACTGGCCCGCTGCGATTGACGCGCAGCCTGCCGTGCCCGGCACCTTGCCCTTGCACGATGGGCGTCTGGGCGAGATCCTTGCGCGCCGTCTGCAGCTCACGCCCCAGGACGTGGAGCGCATTGCCACGGTGGCGCGGGTGCGGCGCGTGCGCTTCGGGGATGCGGCCGTGGCCCTGGGGCTGGCCTCGGCACACGACGTGTTCCAGGCCCTGGCATCGCAGTTCCGCTATGCCTGCGCGTCCCAGGCACCCGGACGTGACCGTGCCGAGCAGGTGATGCTGCACCGGCCCCGCTCGGCCCAGGCAGAGGCCGTGCGAGCGCTGCGCAGCGAGCTCTCGCGTCAGGTGTTTCGTGATGGTGAACCGACGGCGTCGCTGGCCGTGTTGAGCCCACAAACGCAGGACGGCAAGTCTTTCATCAGCGCCAATCTGGCCGTGGCTTGGTCGCAGGCCGGGCGCCGCACGCTGCTTGTGGATGCGGACCTGCGAGGGCCCCGTCAGCACCAGATCTTCGGCATCGGCACCGGCGCGGGCCTGTCCAGCCTGCTGAGCGGACGTGCCGGCATCGAGGTCATCGCCCAGATCCAGGACGTGCCCGGTCTGTACGTACTGCCTGCCGGGCCGCTGCCGCCCAACCCTCTGGAACTCGTGGACGGCCCGGTCTTCCGTGACCTCATGGGTGAGTTGAGCAGCCGCTTCGACCAGATCGTGGTGGACACCCCTGCCTGTGCCTACGGTGCCGACGCTCTGGCGATCGCCGACCGTTGCAGCGCAGCGCTGGTGGTGGCCCGGCGTGACGCGAGCCGTCTGGCGGCGCTGGCGGCGCTCACAGGGCGGCTGTCGCAGGGGCCGGCGCGCCTGGCCGGTGTGGTCATGAACAGCCACTGATTCCGGTCCGCTGCATGGCGAAGATCTGTTTCGTCGGTCTGGACAACCTGCCTGTGATCTCGCGCGAGCACAACCGCCATGGCATCGGGGGTGAGCAGGTCCAGCACACGCTGCTGGCGCGCGCCCTGGTCCGGCGTGGATTCGAGGTCTCGATGGTGGTGGCCGATTACGGGCAGCCTGATGGACTGGAGATTGACGGCGTGCGGCTACACCGCGCCCACGGCCTTGACGAGGGCATGCCCGTATTGCGCTTCGTGCACCCCCGGCTGACCGGCCTGTGGCGGGCTCTGGGCCGCGCTGATGCGCAGGTGTACTACGTCAGTACGGCCAGCGCGCAGTTGGGGGTGGTGGCAGCCTTTGCGCGGCGCCACGGTCGGCGCGTGGTCTTTCGCATCGCGCACGACCTTGACTGCGATCCGCAGCGCCTGCTCATCCGCTTCTGGCGCGACCGCAAGCTCTACGAGTGGGGGCTGCGCCGTGCCAACGCGGTGCTGGCGCAGAGCCAGCAGCAGCGCCTTGTCCTGCGACGCAACTACGGCCTGGACAGCCACGTGGCGGCCATGCTGGTGGAGCCCGCCGCACGTGCGCTGGACTTCGATTCCCGCGACGTGCCGGTGCTATGGGTCAACAACCTGCGGCCCTTCAAGCGCCCTGATCTGGCGCTGGACCTGGCGCGCCGGCTGCCGCGCTTGCGCCTGCACATGATCGGGGGCCCGCAGGACGGACATGAGGATTTGTTCGCCTCCACGCGTCGGCAGTCTGCCGACCTGCCCAACCTGCTTTTCCACGGGCGTGTGGCTTACCACGACGTGAACGATTACTACGAGCGTGCGCGTGTGTTCGTCAATACCTCCGATTCCGAGGGCTTTCCCAACTCCTACCTGCAGGCCTGGCGGCGCGGCGTGCCCACGGTCTCCTTCTTCGACCCCGATGGCTTGATCCGCCGCTTCGGCCTGGGCCATGCGGCCGGTTCGCTGGACGACATGGCCGTGGCCGTGCAGCGCCTGACGCACAGTCCCGAGGACTGGCAGGCCGCCAGCGCACGTTGCCGTCACTTCATGGATCAGCGCTATGGCGAGGACACCGTGCTGAAGCCGTATCTGGAGGCCTTTCATGGCTGAACTGCGCGCTGTGGCGTCTCCTTGGCGTGCGCCGGCCTTTCTCGTCACCATCGACACCGAAGGCGATGACCTCTGGGGCCGGCCGCGCGCCATCACCACCCGCAACGCCCGTCATGTGCAGCGCTTTCAGCGGCTGTGCGAGTCCTTTGGTCTTCGGCCGACGTGGCTGACCAACTACGAGATGGCCCGATGCCCGGACTTCCTGGCCTTTGGGCGCGATCTCGTGCGGCGCGGCGCCGGCGAGATCGGCATGCACCTGCACGCCTGGAACAGCCCGCCCCTGCAGCCATTGACGCCCGATGACTTGACGGCGCAGCCCTTCTTGACCGAGTACCCCGCCGAAGTGGTCGAGGCCAAGATCAGTTACATGGCGCGCCTGTTACGCGACCGCTTCGAGTGCGAGATCGTCAGCCACCGAGGCGGCCGTTGGGCCTTCGACGCCACCTGTGCCCGGTCGCTGGTGCGTCACGGCATTCGGGTGGACTGTTCGGTGACGCCCGACGTGCGCTGGGTGCGCACGCCCATTGGGGCCGAGGCCCCGGGGCGGCCGGCGGTCGTGGACTACCGCGGCTTTCCCACCCGGCCCTATGTCGTGGACTTGAGCCAGCCCCACCGGGCTGGAGAGTCGAGCCTGCTGGAAGTGCCCATGACAGTCGTGCCTTCCACCCTTTACCGGCTGCTGCCCCGCGCCTACGCCGTGCCCTTGGTCCGGCGCTGGAGTTGGGCCCTGCAGCCCACGCACCACTGGCTTTACCCAGACGGCGGAAACCTGCAGGCCATGCTGGGCATCGTCAGGCGGGCGGTGGCGCAGCGATGGCCGCACCTGGAGATGGTGCTGCATTCCTCTGAACTGATGCCCGGGGGCAGCCCGAGCTTTGCCGATGGGCGGTCCATCGAGGCCTTGTACCGTGATCTGCGGGTGTTGTTCCGTTCCGTGTCGGCGCACTTCCGGGGCATGACGCTGGCGGAGTTCGCGCAGCAGTGGCGGGCCCCGGCCTCACTGGCGGGGCCCCTGGACGCTGCCGCGCCCCGCCCGGCTGCCCAGGGGGTGGAAGCTTGAGGCTGCCGCATATCTGCTTCATTGCCGTGCACATCTATCCGGTGCTGTCGGGCCAGAGCGGCATCGCCTTCGTGGGCGGTGCCGAGGTACAGCAAAGCGTGCAGATGCGCGCCTTGTTGCGCGCCGGTTGTCGAATCTCCGTGCTGACCAAGGACCACGGGCAACCCGATGTGGTGGACTGCGACGGCATCACGGTGCACAAGATTCCTGACAGCGACCACCGCGGCTGGCCGGGGCTGCGCTTCTTCCATCCCCGCATGTCGGATCTGGTCGGCCTTCTGCGGCGCGTCAGCCCCGATATCGTGTTCGTGCAGACGGCCGGCGAACAGGTGGCCTCTGCCGCTGTGTTCTCGCGCCTGACGGGACGGCCCTTCGTCTTTGCCGGCGCCAGCGACAAGGACTTCGTCATGGGCCCGCTGCCGGGCATGCCGGCGCAGCACACGGCGATGTACCGCTGGGGTTTGCGCGCGGCCCAGGCGGTGGTGGTGCAGAACGTGGCGCAGCTGGAGCTGCTCAAGAGGCACTTCCACCGCGACGGCCACCTGATCCAGAACGGCTACGAGGAACCGCAGGCGCGGCCCGGTGGCTTCCAAGGTCCGGTGCTGTGGGCCGCGACCGTCAAGCCCTTGAAACGGCCCGATCATGTCGTGGCACTGGCCCGGCGCCTGCATCACCTGCGCTTTCTGATGGTGGGAGGGCCGGGCGTGGACCGAGGCGCGCAGGCTTACTTCGACGACATCGTCCGCAGCGCGCGGGGGCTGTCCAACCTGACGATGAGCGGGCATGTGCCCTTTCGCGACGTGGGTGCAGCCTTCGACGGGGCTGGCGTCTGCCTGAATACCTCGGACTACGAGGGCCTGCCCAACACCTTCATGCAGGCCTGGCTGCGCGGCATCCCCACCCTGTCCTTCGTGCGGCCGGAGTCGGCACCCGGCGTGACGGGCACGCTGGCCTGCGACGACCTGGACCACATGGCGCTGCGGCTGGACCGGCTGACCCGCGACCGCGCGGCCTGGGCTGCCGCCAGCCGGGCCTGCCGCCGCCATTTCGACGATCACCACACCATGGATGTGGCCGTGTCGCGCTACCTGGAGGTGTTCGACCGGGTGTTGCAGGGCCGGCGTACCGCCAGGGCCGTTCCCGCTCCAGGGGGACGGTCCGCATGATCCTGAAGTCCCTGGGCTGGGGCAGTGCCATGTCGGGGGTGCGCCTGCTCACCAGCTTTCTGAGCATCAAGGTCACGGCCTTGGCCCTGGGGCCCGGCGGGCTGGTGCTCGTGGCGCAGTTGACGGGCTTCATCAGCCTGTGCCAGAGCATGCTGGGGCAGGGCCTGGTGGCTGGCGGCGTGCGGCTGGGGGCCGAGCACGGTGCGGACGGCTCCCGGCGTGGGCAGGTGTACGCCACGGTGCTGCGCATGGGGGCGGTGCTGGTCGGGGCCTGGGCCCTGGTGCTGGCGCTGGCAGCGCCCTGGCTGGCAGAGATCCTGTTGCACGACCGCCGTCTGGCGCCCCTGATCGCGGTGGCCGGCCTGTCGGTGGCCGCAGCCATCTTCAACGACCTGATCTTCGGCGCCTTGGGCGTGGCCAAGGAGGTGGGCCAGATCGGCCGTGTCTCGATCGCTTCGGCGCTGCTGGGCCTGCTCATCTTCGCGCCTGCCGCGTGGGGGTGGGGCCTGCACGGTGCGCTGTGGGCTTCGCTGGCCGTCTATGTCGCCGGGCTGGCCTTGAGCATCATGCTGGTGCGCTGGCGGTCGGTCGGGCTGCACTGGAACGATGTCAAGGGCCGGTTCGATTTCACGATTGCGCGCCAGGTGCTGGGCTTCTTCCCCATGCTCTTGGTCAATGGCGTACTGCCGGCGTTGACGCTCATCGTCGTGCGCGATCTCCTGTCCAACCACCTCGGCCTGGAGGCTGCGGGCCTGTGGCACGCCACCTGGCGGCTGTCTGAGGCCTGCCAGGCCCTGGTGGTGGCTTCGGTGGCACTGCACTTCATGCCCGGCATGGGTGAGCGGGCCCACGACCCCTCGGGCCGTCGCCGGCACGTCCTGCGCAGCCTGGGCGGCGCCTGTGCGGTGTCTGCGTTGCTGGCTGCGGCGCTGTGGGTCAGCCGCGGTCCTGCCGTTCGCCTGGTCTTCAGCGCCGGGTTCGAGGCGGTCGTCGACCTGCTGCCCCTGCAGTTGCTGGGCGATGTGCTGAAGACAGCGGCCTGGATTCTCTCCATGGCTCTGGTAGGCACGATGCGCACGCGCTGGTTCATCACGTCGCTGGGCGCCTATGCGGTGGTGTTCATCGGCTTGTCATGGCAATTGCTGCCGGCGCTGGGCACGGCCGCGGTGCAGTGGGGATACGTGGCGGCTGCCACGGTGCAGGGGCTGTTGGCGGCCTGGGCTCTGCGCGATGTGTTGTGGCATGTTCAGGCGCGTGCGGTGTATGACCCTGCGGCGCCGCAGGCTGACCGAAAGGTGAGTGCGTGATGACCGGGATGCAAGAGCTGAACAGTGGCAAGCAGGCTGCGGGCTGGAGCCTGCTGATGGCCACAGTGGCCCTGGTGGCCGGGGCCGCGCTTGGACTGGCGCCGCCTGCGCTGGTGGTGCTGGGCCTGGCGGTACTGGGGCCGCTGCCTTTCATCTTGCGTGACTACCGGGTGGG
Source organism: Betaproteobacteria bacterium (assembly GCA_037127635.1). Lineage (GTDB taxonomy): Bacteria > Pseudomonadota > Gammaproteobacteria > Burkholderiales > Burkholderiaceae_C > Rubrivivax. Next base: position 32,985 of record JBAXYD010000026.1, read on the forward strand.
GGTGGTGCTGCTGGCCCTGGTGCTGCCGGTGCTGCCCATGCTGCCCTCGGTGCGCGGGCTGAACCCCGCCAACTACCTGGTGCTGGCCACCTGGCTGGGGTTTGCGGCCCGGCGGTGGCGGCTGGGCCCGCCCGGACCGGGCGTGGCCGCAGTGCCGGTGGTGCCTCTGCCTGCTGCGCTGTGGCTGTGTTTCGCGCTTCCCGCGGCCATCGGCATGGTGGTGGCCTGGCCGCACATCGGCGAGGGGGTGCGCAACTACCCGGCGGTGGTGGATGCCGTTCGCGAGTTCCATCCGCCGACCTACCTCGTGGATCGATTCATCAAGCCGTTGCTGTACTTCTTTTCCTTTGCGTTCTTGCTGGCCAACGCCGTGCGAGACAGCCGCCACCCAGAGCGTTTCATGGCCGTGCTGGCCATGTCCGCCGTGGCGCCGGCGCTGGCCGTGTTCTGGACCGTCGTCCAGTACCCCGGCAGCCTTGCTGATCTGGCACGCGACCGCGAATTCATGTCCGCGCGGGGCATGCACGCCAATGAGTTCGGGCTCCTGCTGGCCCTGCTGTGCGGGCCTTTGCTGTTCGTGGCCGGCGGCGCAGACCGCGGGCGCTGGCGCGTGCTGGCGCTGTGCACCCTGGCCCTGGTGGTCCCGGCACTGCTGCTGACCTTTTCGCGCGGCGGACTGCTGGCGGCGCTGATCGCGTTCGTCGGCTTCCTTTGGCACCAGCGCCGCCTGAAGACGCTGCTGCTGAGCGCGGCGCTGGCCGGGCTGGTGCTGCTGGCATCGCCCGGGGAATTGCAGGAACGTTTTGCCACCGGCCTGCGCGCGGGTGCCCTGGCCGACACGCAGCGGGTGGATCGCGACGACCTCACGGCCGGTCGGGTGAACGGCTGGAAGCTGCTGGCGCCCGAGGTGCTGGACAGCCCCTGGATCGGCCGCGGTCTGGGCTCCACGCAATGGTCGTCCGCCGTGGCCTCCGGCCGCTACAAGGCCAACCACCCGCACAACATCTACCTGGAGGTGTTGATGGACCTGGGGCTGCTGGGCCTGGCGGCCATGGTGCTGCTGCACGCGCAGTACCTGCGCCGGCTGCGTCGCCTGGCGGGTGATGAAGCGCTGAGCCCGGTGCTGCGCAGCTTCTTCCTGGGTGCACGCTGGTCGCTTTTTGGGGGGCTGGCCATGGCGGCGACCACGGCCTTCTACATGCCCAATCCCGCCCAGGCGCCCTGGTGGTTCTGCCTGGGCGTACTGTTTGCGTACTGGGGCCAGGCCGCGGCGCCGGCCCGATCCCGGCTGCCATGACCTTGCGTGTGCTGTTCCTGGTGAACTCGCTGTGCGTGGGGGGCGCAGAGAAACATGTGGTGTCGCTGGTCAACGGGCTGAATGCCGGGCGCCACCGCCTGGCGCTCACGGCCCTGAAGCGCGACGAGGCGCTGCTGCCGCAGATCGGACCGCATCGGCTGGCTGACGGCTTGGTGTGCCTGGAAGTGGAGCGGGGGCTGTCCTGGGCTGCCGTCCGGCGTCTGGCCCATCAGCTCGATGAGCAGCGCACCGACGTGCTGGTGTGCACCAACATGTTTGCCTTGCTGTACGGCTGGCTGGCGCGCACCCTGTCGCACCGCGGCACGCGGGTGCGGCTGGTGGAGGTGTTCCACAGCACGCTGCCCGAGTCGCGCAAGGAAGCCCGCCACATGGTGCTGTACCGCCACCTGGTGCGCCGTGCGGACATGCTCGTGTTCGTCTGCCAGGCCCAGGCCGACCATTGGCACGTGCACGGCCTGCGGGCCCGCCAGGACGTGGTCATCCACAACGGCATCGACACCGCGCGATTCAGCGACAGCTGGAGCCCCGAAGACAAGCGCCGGCTGCGTGCCGAGCAGGGTTTTGCCGAGACCGACCTGGTGGTGGGCCTGTGCGGGGTGATGCGGCCGGAGAAGGCACACGGTGACTTCCTGCGGGCTCTGGCGCAGGTTCTGCAGGAGCCTGAAACGGCGCGAAACGGGCAGCGCGTGTGCGGCTGGTTGATCGGCGATGGCCCGCTGCGGGCCGCGCTGGAACGTGACATCGATGCCCTGGGCCTGCGCGAACGCGTCCGCATCAGCGGGTTCGTTCAGGACGTGCGGCCGCTGGTGGCCGCCTGCGACGCCATGGCCATCACCTCCACCACCGAGACCTTCTCGCTCGCCGCGCTGGAGGCCATGGCGCTGGGCAAGCCCTTGCTGATGACCGATGTGGGCGGGGCGCGGGAACAGGTGCGCCATGGCCACAACGGCTGGCTGGTGCCTGTGGGTGACGTGCCAGCCCTTGCCGATGGTCTGGCGCAGTGGCAGGACTCTGCCCTGCGGCTGGCCATGGGGCGTCAAGCCCAGGCCGACGTGAGGGCGTCGTTTGACCTCGCCACCATGGTGCGCGGCTTCGAGCGCCACTTCGGCGCGCTGATGCAGCCGTCCCATCCGGTGCTGGCCCCGCGCGCCTGAGGTCTGGCAAGGCCGGCACAGGATCGCGCCGCGGGCGCATCGCTGGTCAAGGCTGCAATCTGCCTGGGGGGCCTTGCGCCGCCCTTGCGCAACTCTGGGTGGATTACCTGCTTTGCCCGCTCTGACGTCGTCGCTGCAAGCGGTTGCCCAGCATCGAGGCGGGCCGGCTCGCTTACGGATTCTCGTCGGCCTGCAGCTGCAGGTTGGCGGCGCGCACGCGCAACGAGAGTTCGCGCGCGATGTTCAGTGCCACTTCGAGTGCAGCCTCGGGATGGGTCGAGCGCAGGCGCGCAAAGGCTGCGCTGTCGATTTGCAGCGCCCGCACGACGGTGTCGGCCAGTGCGGTGGCCGAGCGCGGGTGGCCATCGAGAAAGGCCATTTCGCCGACGAACTGCCCGGGACCGAAAGTCGCCAGGCGCAGGCCGTCGTGCTGTTGCTGTGTCAGGACGCTGACCTGTCCCGTTTCGATCAGCCAGACGTCATCAGCGGGCTCGTCGCGCCGGAAGAGGGGTTGACCTGGTGCGACCTCCCGAGCACAGCCTTCTCCCAGCACCGCGCGCGTCTGGTCCGGGGTCAGACCTTGGAGCAGACGATTCGACTCCAGGGGCGACGAGGTGGGCGTGGCGGGCGAACCTGCAGCGCTCAAGATCAGGCCTTCGCAATGCTCCAGGCCCCGGTCCACGTCCGGAGCGTCCCGAAGGCCTGGCTGTCCCGGCAGACCAGCCAGGGCATGTCGCAGCTCTTGTGATCGGCAGTCCTGCAGCCCGCAGACCACGACCTCCAAGCCGCGTCGCCGCAACTCCGTCACCAGCCCTCGCATCGCATCGCATCCGCTGGTGTCCACGTCGACGACGCCGCTGACATCGACCACGGTGGCCAGCGCCTTTTGGTGGACCTCGTCGGCGAGTTGGCTCAGGCGCACGCTGTTGCCGAAGAAGAGGTGGCCGGTGAGCTTCAGCACGGCCACCGCATCCGGAGCCCTGTCAAGCACGTGCTCTTCAGCAGCGCTGCGTATGCGCCGCGACCGATGGTGTCGCAAACTTTCCCATCGAGCGGTCAAGCGATGCGCCAGACGGCGCAGCACGATCAGCGTGGACAGGCCGATGCCCAGGAAAGTGGCCCAGGTCAACCCGCCGGCGCAGGCCACGATGGCGATGGCGGTTGTCAGCCAGAAGGCCTGGTCCAGCCGGACCTGCCGGGGCTGCCGGATCTTGTGCATCGCCTGGCCCAGCCAGCGGCGGTCGGCCATGATGACGGCCTGCATCAGCAGGAAGCCTGCCACCAGGCCGGCCGGCACGGCAGGCAGCCAGGGACACAGCACCATCAGCGAGCCCGCAGTCAGCAGCATGCAGGTCACAACGGCCATCTTGCCGCGCCCGCCAGCTTCCCAGTTGGCTGCACTGCCTATCCCGGTGCCTGTGCTCGGCACGCCACCCAGCAGTGCGCTGAACATGTTGGCGCCGCCAAGCGCCACCAGTTCCCGGTGGGCATCGACCTTGACGCCGTATCGAAGCTCCAGCATCCCGGCGGTGGAAAAGGTTTCCAGCACCATCACCAGCGCCAGCGTGAGCGCGCCGGGAAGGCCGATCAGCAGCAGACGGGGCAAATCCGCGCGCAGGAGCATGTCCGCCTCGGCCAGGGGAATCGAGAACGCCTGCGTGGCCAGTGCTGCCACCGGTTGCGCTGACGGCCAAGGCAACAGCCAGCCCACCAGCCCCAGGCCCAGGAGCGGTGCTGCCACTGACGGGCCAAGAGCGAGTAACCACGACGGGCGCCGCCTCCACAGGGGCCAGGCCAGAAAAGTCAAGAGCATGCCCACCGCCACGGCCGCGTGCTGCCAGACGCCGCCTGACTGCAGGAACGCCTGCCAGACCAGCAACAAGGCCGTGCCGATGCCGATGCCAGCGAACACGGGGGTGGGGATCATCTTGAACAGCAGCCCCCACCGCAGCAGGCCGGCCACCAGCACCAGGGCCGAGGCGAAAAGGAAAAGCAGGCTGGTCGCCAGCAGCCCGAGCCGGAAAGCCTCGGCGCCTGGCAAGTCAGGCCCGGTGGCGGCCCTGGAGAGCTGCAGCACCAGAGCGGTGAACGTGACCAGCGAGGCCGTTCGCGAGCAGGAGATGATGCTGCGATTGCTGCCCAGCATCAGCGCGGCCACGGGCGCTGCCGTTGCCGTGATGAGCGTGGCCCACAGGCCCGGCATCGCACCGGCTGGGCCCAGCACAGCTGCGAACAGCAGCAGCGGCCCGATGGCGTTCGGGAAGGTCTGGATCGTGGCCTCGAGCCCGCCGCGCAGGTCCATTTGCCAGCCAAATGCGCGTCCCGAGCGCTGCGCGGGTGGTAGAGCCGAGGGAAGATTCATCGGGTAAGCCGCGGCACACGTTGAAGGGCCTGCTGCAGTATAGGAAGGTCGAGGACACCCGTCCTTGCCGTCCAGCGCGTTCCTGGGGCGCAGGGGTGAGCAGGGGCTGTTCGATAAACTCTTCTACGCTGTGCTGTTGTTGCATGTTGTTGCAGTTCGCGAAGACCTCATGTCCTCCAGACGATGATCCCTGATTCCTCCGACTTCCACCCGCCGTGGCCGGGCGGCCGACTGGGGCCGGCTGGCGCGCATCCTCTCCGGGCAGGCCACCGGCCTGGTGCTGGCCGGTGGCGGGGCCCGTGGATTTGCCCACCTGGGCGTCATGCAGGCGCTGCAAGCGCAGGGCGTGGACTGGGATCTTGCAGGGGGCACCAGGCGGCAGTCGGGCGCTGGCCGGGTGATCGGCATGGACCTCAGCCGCGACCGCTACCGCCCGCTTGAGCTTGAACAGATACCCACCTCCGGTCAGATGTTGTTCGACCGGCTGTTCCGGCCGCGTTCCCGCCGTCGCTACGGGCGGCTGCCCAACTTCGCCGCCACTGTCTTCAACGTGGCGGCCATGTCCAGCCAGTCCCACCAGCGCCGCATGCGCGATGCCGTGGACCTGGGATTCACGCCCGATGTCTCACGGGTAGGGATGCTGGAGTGGCGGCGCTTCGGCGAGGTGGTCCAGATCGGCCTGGAGCATGCGCAATCTGTCCTTTCCGCCACCGACTGTCCCGTCCACGCCCCCTCGTGGCATGTGCCGCCGCAGTCTCGGCGCTGGCGCTGACGTCACGGCATCTGATGCGCGCCTGGTCGGCTGGGGGCTTGCGTCAAGTCCTGCGCCGTGGTCAGGAGCCCGCTCTGATTCATGAGGGCGGATTGATATCACGGTGGGGCATCCCCCCTTGGTGCTCGCCAAGCCCCCCACCCGCTCGTAGACCGCTCTGGTCTGCCGCGCACTGTCGTCCCAGTCGAAACGCCGGGCCGCTTCCTGCATGCGTTCCAGGCGCTCGGCAGGTCCCTCGTGGTGTTCCACGCGATCGGCCAGTCGCACCAGGCTGGCCGACAGCGCGGCCACGTCACCCAGCGCAAAGTAGCTGTCCTGGGTCAACCGCAGTTCGCGGTGTGGCGGGATGTCGCTGGCCAGAGGCGTGATCCCCCAGGCCAGGGCTTCAAGCAGGGCGATGGGCAGTCCCTCGTGCGAGGAGGGAAGTACGAAGACGCCGGCATGCGCCAGCAAGGCCTGCAGGGCCGCCCCGGTCTGGAACCCCGTCATCACCACGCCTGGCGTGCGAGCCGCCGCGTCGGCCACCTGACGGGCATAGGCGTCGGCATGGTCGGCCGCACCCACCAGGGCCAGGTTCCAGCCCTGCAGCAGGCCCTGACTGCGCGCACGCCCAAAGGCGTTGATGAGGTCCAGATGACGCTTCTCAGGCACCAGGCGGCTCACCAGCAGCAAGTAGCGCTGCGGCCGCAATCCGAATTCCGCCAGCAGGGCTGGATCTGCCGGTGCTGAGGGAGGCGTCATGCCGTTGGGGATGCAGGCGCCCTGGCGGCCATGGCGCATGGCCACGTCCGCCTGGATGGTTCGGGAGATCACGATCAGTTCGTGCGCCCAGTGCGTGGCCAACGCTTCACCCTGCCGAAGCACCCAGCGCGCCAGCGGTCCCCACTTCTGGCGCTCGTAGTCCGCCCCGTGGTGAGTCACCACCACGCGCAGGCCCAGCAGTCGCGCCAGGGGGGTCCACAGGCCCGGCCCTATGGCCTGGATGTGCAGCACGTCCGGGCGGCTGACCAGACCGGCATGCAGGATGGCCAGAAAGGTGTGGACCACGGCCTCCAGGTGCTTGTGTCGAGGGGCCCAAAGCGGTCGCAGGTGCACGCCCCGCCAGATGGTGCCCGCCTGAGCTCGCTGGTAGGGCAAGCGGCCCAGCACCGTCATGTCGCAGCCCAGCGTGTGCAGCCTGGGGCACAGCTGCTCGGCATGGGTTTCCACCCCGCCCTGCACGCCAGGCAAGCCGCGCAGCCCCACCCAGGCCACTTTCAGCGACACGGAGCCCCGCTTCACGAACTGAGCACCGGCACAGAAGAGTGCTGTCCTGGAGGCGCGCAGGCGTCAATGACCTGTTGCGCCAGCCGATGCCAGGCGTGCCGGCGACGCACCAGCTGCGCGGCCTGACGGCCCAGATTCGAAGCAAGGTCGGGCTGGTCGGTGAGCGCCAGCACGCGTTGCGTGAAGCTGTCCAGGTCGTTTGTGTGCGCTAGCGAGCCCGTGCAACCGTCGACCACCACCCCGCCGTAGAAGGGCAGGTCCCACACCACGGCGGGCAAGCCCGTGGCCATGGCCTCCAGGCAGGTACCCGGCAGCCCCTCGTAGTAGGAGGTCGAGGCGTACACGTGGCTGCGCCTGTAGTACATCGGCATCTGTGACAGCGGCACCCGGCCTTCAAGACGGACTGCACCGCCCGGCCCACTGAAGGGGGCCAAGGCCTGCCTCACGTAGGCCTCGTCGTCGCCGTAGCCGACGATGCAGATGCGCAACCCAGGGCGCTGAGCCAGCAGGCGCTGGCACACCTCCACCAGCGGGCGGCTGCCCTTGCGGCGCTCGATGCGCCCGCAAAACAGCACATCGATGTCCTGGTCCACGCTTGCGTCAGCGCAGAAGGTGGTGGTGTCCACCCCGTTGGGAATCACCACCACGCCTCCGTGGCGGCCGTATCGCGCCAGTTCCTGCCGACCCTGCTCGGTGAGCGTGATGACCTGAGCTGCACGGTCCAGGATGTGCCGCTCCATCGCCATCTTGATCGCCACGGACAGGCGGTTCCAGGGGCTGTCGAAGTGGCGGGGCTGGTCGAAGCGGCCGGACATGCCCAGGTAAGTGGTGTGGGCGGTGAGAACGATGCGGTGGTGGCGGCTGAACAGCAACGCCGGGATCAGTGGCGGGATGTGCAGGTTGATGGCGCTGACCGGTCCGCGCTCGCGCACCAGCCTGCGCAAGGCCCATCGTGCGCGCAATGTCCACCATACCAGGCTCAGTCGGTGCGGCCGCAGAGGAATCTCGATCAGCTCGACCCCCGGTGGCAATCTGAAGCCTGCGGGGGTGCCGGCGGTGAACAGGACGATCGGTGGTGCATGCCTCGGCAAATGAGCCAGAAAACTGTCCAGGTAGCGCGCGATGCCGTGCACGCCGCCGAATTCCGGGTAGAAGATAACGATCAAGTAGCGCCTCCGGCGGAGCATGCCCCCCTTGGGGCGTGGACGTCCGGCTGGGGCCGGGTGAGCTGATCCTCGGTGGACTCCAGCGCGGCAGGCTTGAGCAATGCCAAGGCTGAAGCGGGCGCAGCCGCAGTGGGGCGCCCTTCCAGGGTTTCCCCCAGGGCTTGCATGGTCTGGACGAAGCCGGCCAGACCGCTGGCGTGGGCCCGTGCCAGCGCCTGTGCCCGTGCGTTGCGCACCAGCTGCTGCCGCAAGGCGGCGTCGGCTGCCAGACAGTCGTACGCCTGTGTCAGGGCCCGGGCGTCGCCAGCCGGTATCAGCCATCCGGTGTGCCCGTGGATGACTTCATCGCGGGTGCCGTAGCAGTCGGTGGCGATCACCGGGATGCCGTGTCGCATGCAGAAGCCGAACAGCAACTGGCCGCACGCTGAGGCGGAGGACTTCAGCGCCACCACCACCACCCCGGCGGCAGCGGCCAGGGCGTGGAATTCGGTCTCGCTGACGCCCCGCCGTACGCTGAAGTGCGCGCCCACGGGCCCTGGCGGGCGGAATCGCTGGTCTTCCCTGCAGACGATGGTGACCGGCACGTTGCGGTCACGGAAGGCCTCGACGACAACGTCGAAGTCGCGGTCACTGGTGCCGCCGGCAAACACGCTCAGCGGGGCCGGCGCCCTTGCAGGCAGGTTGAAGCTCGCCCGGGCAAGTGGCCCATGCAACGCATCTGGCTGGTCAATTGCCCAGTTGGCGGGCTCGCCCTGCGGCGCCGCCGCCCTCAAGTCCTGTCCTGCGGGTTCACCGAATTGCGGCAGGGGCATCCAGAACACCTTGTGCGCCTGCGCTGGCCTTCGACGGGCCGTGTCCAGGGCCGTGTCCCGGGAGAAGTACACCAGTGCATCGGCACGCCGCAGTGCCAACTCCAGCAGCAGCCTTTTCCAGGACCACGGTGCCGTGGAAGAGGGCGACAACAACACGGTGGTCATGATCAGGCGTGGGCGGCGGCCCGAGGCACACAGCCAGCCCGGCCACTTGGGCAGGACACACAAGAGGTATCCGATGGCCTGCCGCCACACCACCACCTGGGCATGATGACGGCTGCGCCACGCGGCGCGCGCTGCAGTGCCCAGGTAGCGCAGGGTCTGCAGACCCTGAGCCAGGCTGCCGTGCCCTTGTCCGGCCTGTACTTCGCTGCTCGGGCAGTTCAGCACCTGCCACACCGCAGACGCACTCTCCGGTGCCTGCGGGCCCGCCAGGCTGTTCAACTGCTGCTGCAACTGTTCGGCGGCCCCGGCATCCCAGTCGACGATGAACAGCGTGTCGCATGCGCGCGCGGCGGGGCGGTTCCCCCGAGTGGCAGTGTCCGCGGAACCGATCATCAAGCCATCATGGACGCTGAGGCGCAGGACGCGTTGACCAGGCTCAGCGGTTCTGCGGGCTGTGCCGCTGGGCTTCTGTAACCAATCGCTGGTGCGCAACGGCGGCGCACCCTGGATGGGGAAGGCAGCGGCCCTTACATCCTGTTGCATCCATCGGAATCCTCTTACCTGCGACCCCAGGTGAATTCCTAGGATCTACCGACCGCACTGACCGATGTCCGGCAACGCGGCTCAACTTCCAATCAAGGGATCGCAATGATGATGAACGAAGTCCGCATTTCACGCATGACCGTCCTGGCCGAGATGATGGCCGCAGCGGCGCTGCTCTCTGCCTGCGGCGGTGGGGGCTCGGCGCAGGACCCTGCCGTCGCGACCCAGCAGGTCGATGGGTTGCGCACCACGCTGGCGGTGAGCGGGCCCACGGTGGGGAAGGCCACCACCTTGCCTGCCGGCTACGTCAAGTGCGCCAACGAGTCGGGCCAGACCACCTGCAACTTCACCGGCTCGGTGGTGATGTACTACGGCGCCGCCAGTTCGTATTACTACAAGTCGGTCACTGGGCCGTTCAACTGCAGCTCGGGCAATTCCGTCTTCGGCGACCCCGTGTTCGGCGTGGTCAAGGCCTGCTACATACCGGGCACGCCTGCTCCGGCGCCCGCACCTGCCCCCGTTCCTGCGCCAGCCCCTGCACCCTCCGGCACACCCGTGAGCGTGAACTTCGGCTCCACCAGCGTGGACATCCCCAACCCGGACCGCGGCTTCTATGGCTGGGCGGGCAATGACTTCGTCAATGGCTTTGATGCCGGAAGCGCCCAGGCGGCCTACAACGCCGGCATGCGCCTGGTGCTGGCCAAGGTGCAGCTCGACAGCTACCGCACCAGTGATCTGCCGGCCTCGCTGCTGAATACGCTGAACACCCGGTTCGCCAGCCTGCGCTCCATGGGCATGAAGGCCACCGTCTGGTTCAACTACGACTTCAGCGCTTCCGGCAAAGACGCCACTGCCGCGCAGATCAAGCGCCACCTCGAGCAACTGCGGCCCGTACTGGCGGCCAACGCCGACGTCATCCCCTACATGCGCGCGGGTTTCATCGGCGCCTGGGGCGAGTGGCATTCGTCCACGTCCGGCAACTCCTGCGGCTACAACTCCGGCAGCACCACCTGCACCACGGCCGACATCAACCGCGCCATCGTGCGCGATGCCCTGTTCGCCAACGTGCCGGCCACCACTCAGATCGGCTTTCGCTACCCGGCCGACCTGATGAAGTGGTACCCGTCGCCGACGCAGCAAAAGCGTGCCGGCGCGAACAACGATTGCTTCCTGTCCGGCCCCAGCGATACCGGCACCTACCAGAACAGCACCCAGCGTCCCTACGTGCAGGCCTTGTCGGCGAACACCGCCTTCGGCGGCGAGACCTGCCAGGGCGAGACCCCCTTGCGCACGACCTGTAACGACATCCTCACCGAAGGCCGTCAGTACCACCTGGCCTGGCTGAACAGCAGCTATGCACCGGCCATGCTCAACGCCTGGAAGTCGGCCGGCTGCTACAGCCAAGTCTCGGGCTTCATGGGCTACCGTCTGCAACTCGATGGTGCAACGCATGACACCCAGGTGGCGCGTGGTGGGGCCATGCCGATCACCGTGAACCTGCGCAACGTGGGCTGGGCGCGCATGTTCTCGGAGCGGCCGCTTGTGGTGCAGCTGCGCCACAAGACCACGGGGGCCGTGATCACCGGGAAGGCGGGCAACCTGGCCACCCTGGCTTCACAGGCCACGGCCCCCACCGCGGTGGCTGTGAGCGTGACCATCCCTGCCGACGCGGCCACGGGTGACTACGACGTGTTCCTGTCGGCCCCGGACGTCTTCCCGGCCACGGCGGGAGACCCGAGGTTCTCGGTGCGCTTTGCCAACGCCGACAACAGCGGCGCCGGGCAGACCTGGGACACGGCGGGTGCGCGCTTCAAGCTCGGCACCAACGTGCGGGTGAACTGAGCGCATGCCTGCGCGGGGCTTGGCAGCGTCTGGCCTATCGGGCAGCGGGCTGCCAAGCCTCGGCCAGGCTGTCCTTGAGCAGCCGGGGCCACAGGCCCGGCTGCCTGAGCACCTGGCTGAAGGCATAGGGCAACCAGGCCTGACCGAAGGGCACGTACAACCGCATGGGCAGTGCTTGTGAACGAGCCAGGTCCATCACGCCGCGGCGTGGCAGCCCGCAGAGCAGTTCCAGCTCGCAGGCCGTGCCCCTGGTTTCGAGCCGGCGCGCCGCTTCGCGTGCCAGAGCGGCGTCGTGGGTGGCCACGGCCACCTCGCTGACCCGGCCAGCCAGCCGGTCGATCACCGCCAGGAAACCCTGGCGGGGGTCGGCGTCGGGTTGGTCAAGGCAGGGCCACTGGCCCTTCACGACCCGAACCCGCAGGCCGCGCTGCGCGGCCCACTCGGCGTCTTCCAGGCTGCGGGCCCAACGGCCCGGTACCGTGAGGCCCAGGCAGGCATGGTGAGGCCGCAGGGCGTCCAAGGCTGCCAGCGTGGGCTGAGCAGTTTCGGGGCCGTGGCTGTCGAAGTGCAACCGCTGGCCATGCGCAGCAGCCTGCTGCGCCAGGCGTTGCAGAGCGCCCGCTGCATAGCCCAGCGGCGGCACCTTCAGGGAGCAGTACCCCGCCATGTCAGCGTTGCCTGGGTTCAGCGTGGCCAGCGCCAGGATGGACTCCTGACAGGCCCGCTCCACCTGGTCGGGCGACTCCTGCTCGGCATTGAAGTACCCGAAGGTGAAGCGACAACCTGTCGGGGCCCGTTGGCGGGCCCAGTGCACGGCATCGTCCAGTCGCGGGCCGGGCACGTAGGCACGGCTTGCCCTTTGCAGCACCGGCTCGCCCCAGGCATAGGCCCAGCGCTTCAAGGTGGCGTAGGTGGCTTGGGTTGGCATGTTCATGCGGGTGCTGCCTGGAGTTGCCGCGGGCTGGGCCGGGACTGCCAGCGTGCCCAGACCGCGCGAGAGGCGTCGGCGCAAAGCGCACGTGCGCCGGACCAGGACGCAGGACGCAGGATAGGCCCGCACCCGCACGAAGGGCCGCAGCGTCCGGGTCCAGCCCGCCGTCCAGGCTGCCGCGTTGCCCAGCATCTCATAGGACACCAGGCCCTGGCTTGCCGCGTGGCCGATGGTGTGCAACATCAGCAATTGCCCCGGGCTGCAACGCGCGTAGGCCGCGTCGTAGCCCATCTTCATCAGCCAGAAGCGGCCCTCGCCCTGCAACGCCAGTTGCATGGCAGCAGCCTGTCCCGCGATGCGCAGGAAGCACAAGCGCAGTTGCCCGGACTGCGCCGCTGCCCGCGCAAGCCGGCGGTAGAACGGACCCAGCAACGGGTCCACCGCCAAGGCGGTGCCACCACTGCCTTTCCAGCCGCGTGACTCGACCTCATAGGCCTCGTCCATCAGGCGATCCAGTGCGGGCCCTGGAACGGGCGTGTGGACTTCGAACTGCAACTCCCCGGTCTGTTCGGCGCGACGTTGTGCCCGCCGGAAGTCTGACTGTCGGCCGGCATTGAACTGGCGAAGTGGCTGGGCCCAGCCCGCGTCAAGTTCGATGCAGGGCGAACCGTGGGCCGACCGCACACGTACCCAGCCCCGGCCGCGGAAGGCTCTTGCAAGCGCCTCCAGGCTGGGCGATCCCAGGGGCACACGAGGCAGGTCCAGCGGACGGTTCTGTTGCGACAGCGTGCGTGCCAGCGCGTGGGCCGAGGCCGCGTCGGGCCATGCCAAGTCGCCCGGCTCGCCCGTTTCGTGGACACCGGGCAAGGTCAGGTCTCCGTACCTTCCCCGCACCACCATGGGCGCGACCAAAGGCGTGCTGCGCTCGGTAGCCGTCACCAGACCGTCCCGGGCATGTCCAACTTGGGCGAGTTTTTCCCTGTCCTGCCGCTTGCCGGTCGCATCGGTGCTGAAGCGCAGCACCTGCGTTTCAGGCGCCAGTTGTGTGCAGGCGCTGTTCAGCCAGCAAGGCCACTGGGTGGGCAGTCTGGTGCCCGGGGGGTAGGGCAGGAAGACTGTGGAAGTGCGGGGGTCGGGGCCGTGGTCGGCCAAGTCGGGCTGGAGCGTCACGAGGCTGGACTGGGTCAGGACTTTGCGAGTGTCCCGATGGCCCAGCCCGCGGTGATTGCGCGGGCTCAGCGTCCGTAGGTGTCCTCGAACCTGACGATGTCGTCCTCACCCAGGTAGCTGCCCGACTGCACCTCGATGATCTCGAGCGGCACCTTGCCCGGGTTGGCCAGGCGGTGCACCTCGCCCAGAGGGATGTAGGTGCTCTGGTTCTCGGTCAGCAGGAGTTTCTTGTCGCCGCAGGTCACCTCGGCCGTGCCCCTGACCACGATCCAGTGTTCGGCACGGTGGTGGTGTTTTTGCAGGCTCAAGGATGCGCCTGGCTTGACCAGGATGCGCTTGACCTGGAAGCGCTCGCCGGCGTCCACGCTGTCGTACCAGCCCCACGGGCGGTGCACCTTGCGGTGGGCTGTGTGCTCGTCGCGCTGCTGGCGGCTGAGCGTGCCCACGATGGCCTTGACCTCCTGGCTGCGCGCGCGGTCGCTCACCAGCACGGCGTCGGCTGTTTCCACCACCACCACGTCCTGCAGCCCGATCACGCCCACCAGCCGGTGCGTGGCGTGCACCAGGGTGCCCTGGCTGTCGTGCAGCAGCACGTCGCCGGTCGTGGCGTTGCCCTGCGCGTCCTGCGGGGCCACCTGCCACACGGCGTCCCAGGCGCCCAGGTCGTTCCAGCCCGCGTCCAGCGGCACCATGCGGATGTCGATGCCGCTGCCCGGGCACTGCTCCAGCACGGCGTAGTCCACCGATTCCGCCGGCACCTGCTCGAACGCCGCCTGGCCGGGGCGCACGAACAGGGCATCGGTGCTGCGGGCGTCGAAGGCCGCACTCGTGGCGGCCAGGATGTCGGGGCGAAAACGTTCCAGCGCCTCGAGCCAGGTGCTGGCGCGCAGCACGAAGATGCCGCCGTTCCAGAAGTAGCCGCCTTCGGCGAGATAGGCGGCCGCGGTGGCGGCGTCGGGCTTTTCGACGAAGCGCTGCACGGGGCGGGCGCTGGAAAGTGCCTCTGCGGCTTCGCCCAGACCGGTCACGCCGTGGCCCGAGGGCTCTGGGCCCGAGGGGCCCGCCTGGATGTAGCCGTAGCCCGTCTCCGGCCGGTCCGGCGTGATGCCCAGGATCACCACCGCGCCCTGCGCCGCCTCCTGCGCGGCGAGTTCCAGTGCCGCGGTGAAGGCGGCCGGGTTCGTCACCGTCTGGTCGGCCGGGGTGACCACCAGCACGGGGTCGGCCCCGCCTTGCGTGGCCTGCAGGGCGGCCAGGGTCACGGCCGGTGCGGTGTTGCGCCCGGCCGGCTCCAGCACCAGGGCTGCAGGCGTGCACTGCGCCTCGCGCAGCTGGTCCAGGATCAGGAAGCGGTGCTCCTCGTTGCCCACCACGATGGGCGCGGCCGCGCCCTTAAGCGCCATCAGCCGCTGGGCCGCCTGCTGCAGCAAGCTGCTGTTGCCTTGAAGCACCAGAAACTGCTTGGGGTAACCGGCGCGCGACAGCGGCCACAGCCGCGTGCCGGAGCCGCCGGCCATGATGACGGGTTGCAAGGTCAGAGGCATTGCAGGAGGGCGCCCGGGTGCGCCGTCGGGGTGGGCTGGAGGCCCTATTCTGCGGCCTGCCCGGATGACGGGCGCGGGGGCACCGCCCGGCTGAATCTGCAGCCGCCACCGCGGCCGCGTGGTGCTACGGCGTGCCGGGCCCCGCACCGTAGCCCTGAGGGTTCAGGGACTGCCAGTGCCAACTGTCCTCGCACATGCGCTGCAGGTCCCGTGTGGCCTGCCAGCCCAGGGCCTGCCAGGCACGGGCCGGGTCGGCCCAGCAGGCGGCGATGTCACCGGGGCGGCGAGGCGCGATGCGCAGGGGAATCTCCCGGCCGCTGGCCTTCGCGTAGGCCTCCACCACCTCCAGCACGCTGCTGCCGCGCCCGGTGCCCAGGTTGACCGTAAGCGATCCGGCGCCGTCCAGCAGGTGCCGCACTGCGGTCACATGGCCCTGCGCCAGGTCCACCACGTGCAGGTAGTCGCGCACGCCCGTGCCGTCCGGCGTGGCGTAGTCGTTGCCGAAGACCTGCAGGTAGGGCCGTTGGCCGGCGGCCACCTGGGCCACGTAGGGCATGAGGTTGTTGGGGGTGCCACGCGGCTCTTCGCCGATCAAGCCGCTCTCGTGGGCGCCCACAGGGTTGAAGTAGCGCAGGCTCACGTGGCGCCATGCGGCGTCGGCGCGCGCCAGGTCTTGCAGGATGGTCTCTCCCACCAGTTTGGTCTGGCCGTAGGGGTTGGTGGCCGACAGGGGCGCGTCCTCGGCAATGGGCAGGCGCTGCGGCGCGCCGTACACCGTGGCGCTGGAACTGAACACCAGGCGCTGGCAGGCGTGCGCCTGCATCGCGCGGCAGGTGGTCAGCAGGCCGCCCAGGTTGTTGGCGTAGTAGGCCAGGGGTTTGGCGGTCGATTCGCCCACGGCTTTCAGCGCTGCAAAGTGCACCACGGCGTCGATGCGGTGACGGGCAAAGATCGCGTCCAGGGCGGCAGGGTCGCAGACGTCGGCGCGTTCGAACGCCGGCACCTGGCCGGTCAGGTACTGAAGCCGCGGCAGCACTGCGGGCGAGCTGTTGGAGAAGTCGTCCACCCCCACCACCTGGTAACCGGCCGCAGCCAGGGCCACCCAGGTGTGTGAACCGATGTAGCCGCATGCACCGGTGAGCAGCACGGTAGCGACCGCGCCAGGCGTGGGGACCGCAGGGCCCTCCGCAGCCGCCTGCGAGACCGGTCGAGAGGCCCTGACCGGGTCGGCACTCCTCACCATGCCAGGCGCCCGAAACAGCCGATCACGCGCGCCGAATAGGGCGTGCTCAGCGGGCCGTCCGCATGCCGGCGCTCTGCGCTGGCGTCGCAGCCCAGTTGCGTGCCGCGGCGCGGCGCCCAGCGCAGCCCCAGGGCCAGTTGCGAGGTGCTGTCATGTGCAGTGGTGGCAGTCGCCGGTGCCGCCGTCGGCAGCACGCTGGTCAGCTTGCGTTGCGTCCAGCCCGCGGACACAAAGGCCTGCACCTTGGCCGTCACGGCCTGCTCCGCGACCAGCGTCAGCCGGTTGAGCACCACACCGTCGTCCACATGGCCGCCAGGCAGCGCCTGCGCTGCGGCGTCGTCCAGGCCGTAGCGCTCCAGGTAGGCGTCCTGCCCCAGGTCCCGCACGGCCCTGGCCGTCACCCGCCAAGGCCCGCGTGGCTGCCACTGCCAGGCCAGCGCGCCCGTGAGCCCCGTGAAATCGCGTTCGCTGCGCAGGTCGTAGCGTGCCCGCAGAGGGCTGGCGCGCAGGTAAAGGCGCTGCATGGGTGCGGCCGACCACGTCATCCACAGGTCCAGCGCCTGGCTGCGGTATCGGTCGTCGCTGTTGCTGACGTAGTGGCCGCGGGTTTCCCGCCAGGCGGTGCCGAAGGTGGTGGCCCCGCCCGGACGCCAGCGCAGGCCCAGGCCGGCCGAATTCGTGCGCAGTTCGGAGCCGTCGAAGGCGGGGTCGCTGTAGTGCACGCCTCGACCGCCCAGCAAGCCTTCCATGCTCAGACGTCCCGCGCCGCCCAAGCGCACCACTGCCGCCGCTTCGTCGGTGGTCTCCAGGTTGCGCGCCTGGGTGCCGGCGGCCGCGCGCGCATCCAGCGGCCGCAGCGAGCGCGCTGAAGCGGCGCGCAACTGCCCGGACAGGCGCCCGGCTGTCTCCCAGTCCAGCCGCAGGTCCGCCTTGTGCGCGTCGTGGTTCAGTTCGTCGTGGAAGCGGTAACGCAGCGCCTCGACGCCCGCACGGCCTAGCAGGCGCTGGCGCCCGAAGGGCTGATCCAGCGTCAGGTCCAGCGAGGTGGTTGATGCCGTGTCCGACCGCGAGGAGGTGAGCCCCGGCAAGGTGCCGTCTGGCAGCCTGAACAGGTTGGAGTCATGGCTGAACTGCTGGGTCACGCTCCAGCCCCAGCCGGGGCTTTGGGCCCAGGCACTGACTGGCAGGGCCAGCGAGCAGGCGCACAGGACGCCGCTGAACGCACGGCGGTTCTTCAAGGGCATGGGGGATCCTTTCAGGGGTGGGGGGGAGGGGGTGGCGCCGGCAACGGTAGGCTTGCAGGGCCGCGTGGTGACGCAAAAGGGTCTAGTACGCATGCCGATCCCCCAGCACCACCCCCACCGTGCGGGCGATGATCCGCAGGTCGAGGCTCAGTGACCAGTGGTGCAGGTACTCCAGGTCGTACTCCACGCGGGCGCGCATCTTGTCCAAGGTGTCGGTCTCGCCGCGGTGGCCGTTGACCTGAGCCCAGCCGGTGATGCCGGGCTTGACTTTGTGCCGCACCATGTAGGCGCGGATCAGTTCGCGGTACTCGTCGTTGTGGGCCACGGCGTGTGGTCGTGGGCCCACGATGCTCATGCGCCCTTGCAGCACGTTGAAGAACTGCGGCAGTTCGTCCAGCGACGTGCGACGGATGAAGGCACCGAACGGGGTGATGCGCGGGTCGCCCCGCGTGGCCTGCTTGACGATCGGGCCGTTGTCCAGTGTGCGCATGGAGCGGAACTTCCACACCATGATCTCGCGCCCGTCCAGCCCGTTGCGGCGCTGGCGGAACAGCACCGGCCCTGGTGAGCTCAGCTTCACGCCCAGGGCCACGCCCAGCAACAGGGGCGAGATCAGCACCAGGATGAGGCTGGCCAGCAGCAGATCCTCCGCCCGTTTGACCAGTTGGTTCACGCCCGTGAAGGGCGTCTCGCACAGGCCCACCACGGGCACGCCGTTCACGTCGCGCAGGCGCCCCTGGATGATGGTGATGCCGAGCAGATCTGGCACGTAGTGCACGGAGACGGTGGTGTCCTGCAGTGCGTGCAACAACCGCTGGATGCGGGATCCCTGGCTGCTGGCGGCAGGCTCGGCCGAATGCGGGGCGCCCAACTCGCGTGCGCCCAGCGGCAGGGTGATGTATACGTCCTGGATGTCATGGTGGTTGATGAAATTCACGACGTCTGCCAGATCGCCCTGGCGCATCCCGCGGGCACCGGGGTCCAGACGGCTGTCGAGCCTGTCGTCGAAGCAGCCGATCAGGTCGATGCCCCGTCCGGCCTGGTCCCGCAACGCCTGTCCCACGCGGGCGGCCAAGCTACCGGCGCCGATGACGATGGCGCGCCGGCGCCCGTGCGGCTGGGACTGCCACCAGACAGTGAAGCGGCCTGCAGCCTGCGTGCAAAGACCCGTCAGCACCACCGTGCAGGCCCAGGCCCCGACCAGCACCCGGGGATCCACCTGGTCCAGACTGCGGGTGGCCCACAGGCCCAGTCCTATCACGCCCGCACGAGCCACCCATGCGGCGGTGAGTTCCGCCCAGGCCGCGGTGGCGGGCATGCTGGAGCGGTTGCGGGCGGGAAAGCTCAGCGCCAGCACGACGATCGTCAGCACGAGATCAGCCCTGGAGACATGGCCGTGCAGCGCCCAGACCCACGTCAACAGGCTGCCCACCGCCAGGGCCGGCTCCGTCACTGCGGCCACAAGGGTGGAGACGGAAGGGGGTTCAGAGAAGAAGCTGCGATTCAGGGGGGAAGCGCTCAATGGCCCGAACCGACGCAGAGCGCCCGCTGCAGAACCCCCTTGGGCCGCACTGGGCTGCGGCACCGGCAAGTCGTTGGGCCCCTCAACGCTCGGCGTCAGACCCCGAGAGGCCTGATCATGACCTGGCGCGGTCTGCGGCTTGGCCTTTGGCCTCGTCTGCTGCGTCACCACCTCCAGCAGGGCGTTCGACCCGGCCTGAGCGTTCTGATGCAGCCTTGCACTGGGCTGGCCTGGCACCTCTCGGGACGCGTGGCGCACCGAAGCACCTGACTCACGGGCGAGGTCGATTCCCGGATCTGCCTGTCTGGTCACCCCGCTGTGCGCTGCCACCCGCCCTCCTGCCTGACATCCGTTTCGATCTGCTGCCTACCCGGCCCGGGTGTCCGGCGTGTCTCTGTGGCCCTTGCCGCCTGGTCAGCGGCACCGGCCTCCCTACAATCCGGGCATGAGAAATCCCCTACCCGACATGTTCGTTCCGGCGGCGATCGAGCGATTGACGTTGCTCATCAACCATGTTCTGGGTCGCGAACCGGTGGCCATGGAGCGGCTGCGGCCGCATGCCGGGCGGGTGGTCGCCCTGCAGGCCGAGGGCTGGCCTGCGGTGCTTCCGCCCTGGCCGGCGCTGGTGTTTCGCGTCACCCCTGCAGGCTTGCTGGAGTGGTGCGGCCAGGAGGTAACGGGCACTGCGCCCGACCTGCAGGTGCGCGTGGATGCTTCCAACCCTGGGAGACTGGTGATGAGTGCCCTGTCTGGACGCGCACCAGCGGTCCACGTGGAGGGCGATGCCAGGCTGGCGGCCGACGCCAACTGGCTGCTTGAGAACCTTCGGTGGGACCTGGCCGATGACCTGCACCGCCTGCTGGGCCCGGGGCCGGCGCAGTTGCTGGCCCAAGTGGGGCCTGCCATCCGTCAGGCGCTGGCGCAGTGGGGGCCGAAGGCTGCCGACTTGTTCAACCGCTGTGCTGCGGCCTTTGGCGGCAGCCCATCCGGTGCGGGCGATGGCAGTGGTTTCGCGCCGTCGCGCCCGCAACCCCGTCCTTGACCGCGTCGGCTGCTGCGCCCACAACCTTGCCCATGAGCCCGTCCACGCCTTCGCCCCCCGCACCGCCCGGTGGCCCATGAGGTCCCCGTGAGGGTCGTCTGAAGATCCCATGAGGCGACTGGCCCGTTTATGGTTCATCGCGTTCACCGTCCTGCGCTTCGGCCTGGACGAGGTGGCGCTGCAGAGCTTCCGTCAGCCCTGGGTGCGGCTGCTGGTGCGCATCGTCACCGTCGGCCGCGACCTGGAAGCCCCGCGCGGTGTGCGCTTGCGCCAGGCACTGGAGCGCCTGGGCCCCATCTTCGTCAAGTTCGGGCAGGTGCTGTCCACGCGGCGCGACCTGGTGCCGCAGGACCTGGCCGACGAACTCGCACGCTTGCAGGACCGCGTACCGCCATTCCCGGCCGCGCAGTCGGCTGCGCTGGTGGAGCGCGCGCTGGGCCGGCCGCTGGATGCGATCTTCGAGCGCTTTGACGCCGAGCCCGTGGCCAGCGCCTCCATTGCGCAGGTGCACTTCGCGCGGCTGCGCACGGATCTGCCCGGGCGCTCTGGTGGCGCGTATGCGGGCCGGGAAGTGGCGGTCAAGGTGCTGCGCCCGGGCATGCGCCTGGCGATCGAACGCGATCTGGAATTGCTGCACACGCTGGCGCGCTGGGTGGAGCGCTTCAGTGCCGATGGCCGGCGCCTGAAGCCGCGTGAGGTGGTGGCAGAGTTCGACACCCACCTGCACGACGAACTTGATCTTGTGCGCGAGGCGGCCAATGCCACCCAACTGCGCCGCAACATGCAGGACCTGGGCCTGGTGATGGTGCCCGAGATGGTGTGGGACCTGTGCACCCCCACCGTCATCGTGATGGAGCGCATGTACGGGGTGCCCATCGGGCAGGTGGCGCGCCTGCGCGAGGCCCAGGTGGACTTCAAGAAGCTCGCCCGCGACGGCGTGACCATCTTCTTCACCCAGGTATTCCGCGACGGCTTCTTCCACGCCGACATGCACCCGGGCAACATCCAGGTGAGCCTGGACCCCGCCACCTTCGGCCGCTACATCGCGCTTGATTTCGGGATCATCGGCACGCTCACAGAGCTCGACAAGGACTACCTCGCGCAGAACTTCATCGCCTTCTTCCGGCGCGACTACAAGCGCGTGGCCGAGTTGCACGTGGAGTCGGGCTGGGTGCCCGCCGATACCCGCATCGACGCGCTGGAGAGCGCCATCCGCGCCGTGTGTGAGCCGCAGTTCGAGCGGCCGCTGAAGGACATCTCGCTGGGCCAGGTGCTGTTGCGCCTGTTCCAGACCTCGCGCCGCTTCAACGTGGAGATCCAGCCGCAACTGGTGCTGCTGCAGAAGACGCTGCTGAACATCGAGGGGCTGGGCCGCGAACTGGACCCAGACCTCGACCTGTGGACCACGGCCAAGCCCTTCCTGGAGCGCTGGATGACCGAGCAGGTGGGCTGGCGGGCTTTTGCAGACCGATTCAAGGCCGAGGCGCCGCGCTACGCGCACCTGTTGCCGGAGTTGCCCCGGCTGTTGCACCGGGCCCTGCAACGCCCCGCCGAGCGCGATCCGACGGTGCTGCTGGCGCTGCTGGCCGAGCAGCGACGCACCAACCGGCTGCTGCAGGCCCTGGTCTGGGGCGCGCTCGGCTTCATCCTGGGCATGGTGCTTGCAAGAGCCTTGCTGACCCCGTGAGGGTCAGGCCATTGGGGCGCCGATACACTCCGGCCGCCCATATTTCTGGCTGTGCCCGCCATAGGCTGGCAGCGTTTGACCCGACTGCGCATCAACCTGGAGCCCGCCCATGCTGATCACCTTCGTCGTCCTGTACATGGCCGTGACCATCGCGATCGGCCTGCTGGCTGCGCGCCGCGTCCACGGTGCCAAGGACTATCTCGTGGCCGGGCGCAGCCTGCCGCTGTACATGAACGTGGCCACCGTGTTCGCCACATGGTTCGGTGCCGAGACGGTGTTGTCGGTGTCTGCAACCTTCTCCAAGGACGGGCTGTCGGGTGTGGCAGGCGACCCATTTGGAGCCTCGGTGTGTCTGATGCTGGCGGCCTTCCTGTTCGCCCGCTTGTTCTACCGCATGAACCTGTTGACCATCGGCGACTTCTACAAGCACCGCTACGGCAGGGGTGTGGAGGTGCTGACCAGCGTGGCCATCGTGCTGTCTTATCTGGGCTGGACCTCGGCGCAACTCACCGCGCTGGGGCTTGTCATCCATGTGCTCAGCGGCGGCGCCGTCGATCTGAATTCCGCCATCCTGCTCGGTGCCGGCATCGTGGTGGTCTACACCATCTTTGGCGGCATGTGGTCGGTGGCCTTCACCGACCTGTTCCAGACTGTCATCATCCTGATCGGCCTGACAGCTGTGGCATGGCTCGTGGGTGACATGGCCGGCGGTCCGGCCAAGGTCATTTCCCAGGCCGCGGCCGAAGGCAAGCTCATCTTGTTTGACACCGGTAAGGACGCCGCCGGTTGGTGGGCCATGGCGGGGGCTTTCTTCGCGTTTGCCTTCGGGTCCATTCCGCAACAAGACGTTTTCCAACGCATGACCAGCGCCAAGGACGAGAACACGGCCGTGCGCGGCACTGTGATCGGCGGCCTGGTGTACTTCGTGTTCGCCTTCGTGCCCATGTTCATCGCCTACTCGGCCCTGACTTCCGATCCGGCCGTGGCCAAGCTCTTTGAAAGCGAGGACGCGCGGGAGATACAGCGCATCCTGCCGGATCTGGTGCTGGGCAAGATGCCGCTGTGGGCGCAGATCATGTTCTTCGGCGCGCTGCTGTCGGCCATCCTGTCCACTGCCAGCGGCGCCCTGTTGGCTCCCACAGCCACCTTCACCGAGAACGTGCTGAAGCCCTTCGTGCCGCGCATGAGCGACCGGCAAATGCTGCTGACGCTTCGCATCATCCTCGTGACCTTCACCGCGGGTGCGCTGCTGTTCGCACTCAACAGCAAGAGCACCATGTACGAGATGGTGCAGAACGCCTACAACGTCACTCTGTGCGGCGCCTTCGTGCCGCTGGTGGCCGGCGCCTACTGGAAGCGGGCCAACACCCAGGGCGCCCTGCTGTCAGTGGTGATGGGCATCGGCACCTGGCTGGCGGCCACCCAGGTGGCGCCCGAGGCCATGGTCCCTGCCAATCTGCTGGGACTGTTTGCCTCTCTCATTGGAATGCTGATGGGCTCGTTGGCGCCCTCCATCGTGGCCAACCGCGGCCACTCCATCCAGCATGTGCTGACGCACCACGCTCATGACGCCCACGAGGGTGCTTCGGGCGTTGCTGGCACGGGCAAGCACGGGCATTGATGACAGTGTGGCGTTGATCGCCATTTTTGCGGGGTCGAGCCCGGACGAAATCCTATAATCGCTAGGTTTCGTCCACCTGTGCCCCCATGCCGATCTACGCCTACAAGTGCGAGTCCTGCGGACACCGTCAGGACGTCCTGCAGAAGATCTCTGATCCGCTTCTGACCGTGTGCCCCGCCTGTGGGGCCTCGACCTTCGCCAAGCAAGTGACCGCCGCCGGCTTCCAGCTCAAGGGCTCGGGCTGGTACGTTACCGATTTCCGCGACAACGGCTCGAAAAAGGGCGGTGCTGCGGCAGACAAGGACGGTGACCAGGGCGCCGACAAGCCGGCCGACAGGCCCGCCGAGGCAGGGGCCGACAAGGCTGCCGCAGCAGGGCCAGCCGCTGCCGACTCATCCTCAGGCACCACCGCCGCGCCCGCTCCGACGCCCGCCGCCGGGCCGCCCCCACCGGCATCCTCATGAAGAAGTACCTGTTGGCCGGGCTGCTGGCCTGGGCGCCCATCGGCATCACCCTGTGGGTGCTGACCTGGCTGTTGGGTTCCATGGACAGTCTGTTCTCGCTGTTGCTGGCGGCCACCCAGGCGGTGCTGCCGCCCACCACGCATGCGGCGATCGAGCAGTTGCGCCATGTGCCAGGGCTCAGCGTCATCGTGCTGGCCACGCTGCTGTTGTTGACGGGCATGTTCGTCACCAACGTGGTCGGCCAGTGGGTGGGCCGGCAGTGGAACCGGGTGCTGCACAACATCCCGATCGTCAAGTCGATCTACAGCTCGGTCAAGCAGGTCTCGGACACCCTTTTTTCCAGCAATGGCAATGCGTTTCGCGAGGCGGTGCTGGTGCAGTACCCGCGCGCCGGGGCCTGGACGGTGGCTTTCGTTACGGGCAAGCCTGGTGGCGAAGTGGCGGCCCACTTGAGCGTCGAGCACGTCAGCATCTACGTGCCCACCACGCCCAACCCCACTTCGGGCTTCTTCCTGATGGTGCCCCGCTCCGATGTGGTGCCCTTGAACATGAGCGTGGACCAGGCGCTGAAGTACATCATCTCCATGGGTGTGGTGGTGCCGCCCCCATCGTCGCTTCCACCGGCCCGGCCGGGGGGGGCTGACCCCAATCCGCAGGGTTGAACGCGCCGGCCTGCGTTCAGCCCTGAGGGCCGTTGCGGCCCCGCCCCGCCGCCATATCGCCACGGCCCCAGCGGCCCCCGCGCTTCCAGCGCCTGCTTGCGGGGTCTGCGCGCGGTTCAAGACACCCTACAAGACATCCGGAGATCCTTCCATGAGAACCACCTACTGCGGCCTGGTCAGCGAGACGCTGATGGGCCAGACCGTCACCTTGATGGGCTGGGCCCACCGCCGCCGCGACCATGGCGGCGTCATCTTCATCGACCTGCGCGACCGCGAGGGCCTGGTGCAGGTCGTCTGCGACCCGGACCGAGCCGAGATGTTCCGTACCGCCGAAGGCGTGCGCAACGAGTTCTGCCTGAAGATCGTGGGCCTGGTGCGCCCGCGCCCGGCCGGCACCGAGAACGCCAACCTCACCAGCGGCAGGGTGGAGATCCTGTGCCATGAGCTGGAGGTGCTGAACGCCAGCGTCACGCCGCCGTTCCAGCTGGACGACGACAACCTGTCCGAGACCGTGCGCCTCACGCACCGGGTGCTGGACCTGCGCCGCCCGGCGATGCAGAAGAACATGATGCTGCGCTACCGCGTGGCCATCGAAGTGCGCAAGTTCCTGGATGAACAGGGCTTCGTCGACATCGAGACGCCGATGCTCACCAAGAGCACGCCCGAGGGCGCGCGTGACTACCTGGTGCCCAGCCGTG
>JBAXYD010000027.1:0-56694 GCA_037127635.1 Betaproteobacteria bacterium
GACAGGCCCGTCGAAGCCCTCGCGCGCACTTCGACGGGCTCAGTGCGAACGGCTTGGGTCCGGCAGCAACGTTTTCTTGTGAGGCACTGGGGCGCAGTTCGCATACCCTCCGCCCAACTTCCACCCGCTTGCCCCGCCGGCAACGCCGACTTCGCCAATGGGCAATGGCGCCCAGCCACGATCTGTCGGATGCTTGCGGGCATGCCCGCATCTGAACCCCGCCTGCCCCGCTCCTACCTCTTCGTGCCGGCCGACCGGCCGGAGCGCATCGACAAGGCGCTGGCCAGCGGGGCCGATGCGGTGATCGTGGACCTGGAGGACGCGGTGGCGCCGGGGGCCAAGAGCACGGCGCGCGAGGCGCTGGTCAGTTGGCTTGAGCAGCGGGGCGGTGGGCCAGCGGCAACCGATGTGACCCAACCCCAGAGCGAACCTGCACGCCAGCCGGCACTGCTGGTGCGCGTGAATGCCACCTCCACCGTATGGTTCGAAGACGACCTGCAGGCCTGTATACACCCTTCGGTCCAAGGCCTCGTGCTGCCCAAGGCCGAGCGCGTTGATGAACTCGCCCGCGTGACCGCGGCCCTGCCCGGTAGGGCCCTGCTGCCGCTGGTGGAGACGGCTGCGGGCATGGATGGCGCGCGCGCACTGGCCGGGGCGCCCGGCGTACAGCGCTTGATCTTCGGCAGCCTGGACTTCCAGGCCGACCTGGACATTGAGGACGACCGCGACGGGCTGCTGCTGTTCCGCTCCCACCTGGTGTGGATGTCGCGTCTGGGTGGTGTTGCCGCGCCAGTGGACGGCGTGACGACGAACCTGCAAGACCCCGCGGCCACGGCGGCCGATGCGCGACGCGCGCGCGCACTGGGCTTCGGCGCCAAGTTGTGCATCCACCCGCGCCAGGTGCAGGCGGTGCACGAGGCCTTCATGCCCAGCGCCGATCAGCTGGACTGGGCAAAGCGCGTTCTGGCTGCCGCACAAGCCGCCGGCGGCAGCGCCGTGGCCGTGGACGGCAAGATGGTGGACGCGCCTGTACTGCTGAGGGCACGCGCCCTGCTGGAGCGGGCCGAGCGAGGGTAAGCAACACGGCGATGGCGTCGGCGCGCATCTGGGCATCAAGTGATGCTAGATTTCGTGTCCTTGTCCTTGAGGATTCAGACGATGCGCACGACCATCAATGTCGATGACGAACTGCTGGCGAGGGCCGCCAAGCTGGTGGGCCCCATGGACAGGACTGCCATCTTGAGCGAGGGCTTGAGGGCGCTCATCGAGCGTGAGAGCGCGAGGCGCCTGGCCCGGCTGGGCGGAACCCAGCCTTCCCTCAAGGCTGCGCCGCGCAGGCGGACCGGGAATCCAGCTTGATCCTGGTCGACACCTCGGTGTGGGTCGATCACCTGCGGCGAGGCGACGCCGGGTTGGTCGCGCTGCTCGAGCGAGCAGATGTCTTGATGCACCCGTTCGTGGTGGGAGAGATGGCTTGCGGCAGTCTTCGCGACCGGGAGTCGATTCTCGAACTGCTTCAGGACCTGCCCGCCGCTGTGGTGGCCAGCCCCGAAGAGGTGCTGAAGTTCATCAAGGACCAGGCCCTGCATGGCAAGGGAATTGGCTATGTCGATGTTCACCTCCTCGCATCCGTTGCGTTGACCGCTGGGGCAAGACTCTGGACTCGGGACACGAGGTTGCGTCGGATCGCAGACTTGATGGGCTGCTCCCATACTGAGCCGACTCACTGACGGTGGTCAGCCGTCCGCGGCAAGCTGACCGTCGTAACGGATGAAGCCGTTGAACCTGGCCACCTTGTCGTACAAGGACCGTGCCACTGCGTTGTTCTCTCGCGTGAGCCAGTAGTAGCGCGCCGCGCCGGCCTGTCCCGCACGGACTGCCACAGCCTGGATCAAGGCGCTGGCCACACCCTGACCACGTGCCGACTCGTCGGTGTACAGGTCCTGCAGGTAGCAGACCCGATCGGCCCAGGTGCTGGCCTGGTACAGGAAGTGGGCAATCCCCACCAGGCGGCCATTCAAGACGGCACCGAGCCCATTGACGTGGTCCGCCGCCAAGATGCGGGCCCACGCGAGGTCGTTCTCGAGCTTCGTTGTCGGTGTCCGGTAGAAGGACTTGTAGCCCTCGACCAGGGGCTGCCACGCGGGCCGGTGGTGTGCTTGGAGCGGGACGATCTGGACAACCTTTTCTGCTTTCGTGTTCATAACGCCAACTTCAGCCTGCGAGCATCTGTGCCACTCGGACCCGAGTGGAGCGTCGTACCCAAGTAGCAGATGCCCAGGCCGTGGCTTTCCAGGGCCAGTGCGGTGGTCTGCGCGAGGATGATCGCATCGAAGGCCGCCACGTGATAGCTGATGAGGTCGGCAAAGCCGAGCCGGGCCCCGCGCTGTGCAAGCCAGGCTCGCGTGCGGAAGCTGTCGGCACAGAAGGTCAGCACCAGCGGGGCCTGCAACACCATGGGCTGCGCAAAGTGCAGTTCGTGCAGCCTGCGTTTGCGCTCGGGGTCGCGTGTGCGCACGACCGAGACCATGTTCAGGTTGCCGCTGGAGGATGACCCCGCCAGCGACTCCTCCAGCACGCGGTCCAGCAGGACGGGTCGATCTCGCGGGGCTCGAAGGCGCGGATCGAGCGGTGTGCGCGCAGCAGCGCGCTGAAGGTGTCGGCCGTGTTGTTCATGCGCTGGGCTCCATCTGAAGTCACCAGATCATGCCGCACACCCCCCGGGCACGCGGCCCCGGCCTGCTCTCACCCGTGCCAGTGCACCAGGGTCTTGGTGGTGCTCATCTCTTCCAGGGCCAGCAGGCCCTTTTCTCGGCCGTGGCCGCTGCGCTTGGTGCCGCCGAAGGGCAGCTCCACGCCGCCGCCGGCGCCGTAGCAGTTCATGAACACCTGCCCGGCCTTGACAGCCTTGGCCACGCGCTGCAGGCGCCCGGCGTTCTCGGTCCACACGGCGGCCAGCAGGCCGTAGTCGGTGCCGTTGGCCAGGGCGATGGCGTCGGCCTCGTCCTCGAAGGGCAGCACGGCCAGCACAGGGCCGAAGACTTCCTCGCAGGCGAGCGACGCCTGGCGCGGCACGGGGCCGAAGACGGTGGGCTTGACGAAGTAGCCGCCGGCCGGCACGTCCGGCGCGATGCTGCCTTCGGCGATCACCGGGATTCCTTCAGCGCGCGCCTGGTCGATGTAGCGCTGCACACGCCGGAGCTGCGCCGGGTTCATCACCGGGCCGCAGTCCAGGTCCATGGCTGACGTGCCCACGCGTACCTTGGCAAAGGCTTCGGCCACGCGGGCGACGAAGCTTTCCTGGATGGAGCGCTGCACCAGCAGCCGGCTGCCGGCGGTGCAGGTCTGGCCGGCGTTCTGCACGATGGCGCGCACGATGATGGGCACGGCCCGGTCGGCGTCCACGTCTTCGAACACGATCTGCGGCGACTTGCCGCCCAGCTCCAGCACGCACTTCACCGCGTTCCTGGCCGCGGCCTGCTGCACCAGCGTGCCCACTTCGTTGGAGCCGGTGAACGAGATGAAGTCAATGCCGGGGTGGGCGGCCAGCGCCGCGCCGGCCTCCTCGCCCAAACCGGTAACGATGTTGAGCGCACCCTCGGGCAGCCCGGCAGCGGTGGCGATCTCGGCGAAGCGCAGGGCGGAGAGGCTCGTGTCCTCGGCCGGCTTGAGCACCACGCCGTTGCCCATGGCCAGCGCGGGGGCCACGGTGCGGCCCAGCATCTGGGCCGGGTAGTTCCACGGAATGATGTGGGCGGTGACACCCAGCGGCTCGCGCAGCAGGCTCACCTGGTGGCCCGCCAGGAAGGGGATCGTCTGCCCATGCACCTTGTCGGCGGCGGTGCCGTAGAACTCAAAGTAGCGCGCCAGCACCTGGATGTCGTTGCGCGCCGTGGTCATGGGCTTGCCGGTGTCGCGGGCTTCCAGCTCGGCCAGTTCCGGTGCATGGTCCAGCACGGCCTGGCCTATCTTGATGAGCACGCGCCCGCGCTCGGTGGCATTGAGCCGGCCCCAGGGGCCGGACAGCGAGGCGCGGGCGGCGGCCACCGCCAGGCCCACCTCGTGCGCCGTGCCGCGCGCGATCTCGTCAAAGGCCTGGCCGTCGGCCGGGTCCACCACCGGGAGGCTGCGGCCGTCGTGCGCGGGCAACCAGCGCCCGCCGATGAACATCTGCTTCATGTCGTCATTCCTCTCGCCATCGTGGCGCTGTGATGGAAGCCACTGTAGGTAGCCGGGGCCTCGCAGAGAATTGGAATGTCGTCAAGGGCGCCTTGCGCCATGGGCAAGCCGCGCGGCGGCAGAGCGGCCGTGGCACGCCGTTCTGGCGACGTACGAACGGACACCCCGGCTGCGGGTTTTCCGGGAGTTCGCCGGCGCGGCATCGCTCCAAAATCCAACCCATGCTGCCGGACCTCGATTCCCTGGCTCTCTTCGTGCAGGCCGCCGAGCTGCGCAACCTCACGCGCGCGGCCGAGGCCAGCCACATCACGGTGCCGGCGGCCAGCCGGCGCTTGTCGCTGTTGGAGCACCAGTTCAAGGCCCAGCTCTTCGAGCGCCACTCGCGGGGGCTGCAGCTCACGCCGGCCGGCGAACACCTGCTGCAGCTCACGCGCGAGGTCATCGCCGGGGTGCACCACATGCGCGCCGAAATGGCCAACTACGCCTCGGGCCGCCATGCCGTGCTGCGCGTGCACGGCAACACCTCGGCCATGACGCAGTTCCTGCCCGGTGACGTGGCAGCCTTCCAGGCCGGGCACGAACACGTGCGCATCGTGCTGGAGGAGTGCTGGAGCGAAGAGGCCGTCAAGCGCGTGCGCAGTGGCGAGGCGGACCTGGGCGTCGTGGTGGAAGGCTGCGATGTCGCCGGCCTGTGGTGCCGGCCTTACCGCACCGACCGGCTGTCGGCCGTGATGCCCGCCGACGACCCGCTGGACGGCACTGACGTGGCCTTTGTCGACCTGCTGGAGCGCGACCTGGTGGGGCTGGAGGGCAGCAGCACCCTTACACGCCTGATCACCGCACGGGCCGCGCAGCACGTGAAACCCATGGCCCTGCGGGTGCAGGTGCGCAGCTTCGAGTCGGTGTGCCGCGCCATCGAAGCCGGCCTGGGCATCGGCATCCTGCCGCTGGCCGCGGCCAGCAGCTTCGTCCACGACATGAAGCTCAAGGTGCTGCCGCTGTCGGACGCCTGGGCGCTGCGGCGCATGCAACTGTGCACGCGCAGCCAGCCACCGCTGCAGACGCCACTGGGCACCTTGGTGTCGCACCTGGAGGCCTGCGCTGGGCAAGACGCGGCCGGCTGAGCCAGTTGCGCGATCGCCCGCGCTCTCAGACTTGGTGCACCGTCGGCCGGGCACCCAGGCGAGGTCTCAAGCCATGTACGGCATGGTCTTCGCCATCGACGGTCGGGCACGCCAGGCTTCGGCCAGCGCCCGCAGGCGCGGTGTGGCCGGCAGCCAGGGCTGGTCGCCGTAGCGCATCTGCTGGTAGTCGAAAAGCGTCACGGCGGCAATGACGTCCAGCGGCGGGGCGGCGTCGCCTGCAGGCAGTGCCAGGTCGTCGGCCAGCGCCTCCAGGCGCTGCAGGCCTTCGACCATGGTGCGCCGGCGTCGCAGGCCCACGGGGGTCTCGTCGAAGAGCACGGGCGCGGTGACCTTGCGCGTGATGATGGTGATGGTGGAGGCCTCGATCGCGCCGATGGCAATGCCTGCGCGCGACAGCACGCCCGCGGACTGGGCCGGGCTGGCCCCCAGCGCGCTGGGCCAGGCCGGCGCGGGCCGCGTGGCCTCCAGCCACTGCACGATGAGCAGGCACTCCGACAGCGCCGTGCCGTCATCCAGCACCAGCGTGGGCACGCGGGTGGCGGCATTGGCCGCGCGCAGCCGGCCGTCATCGGCCCAGGGGTCGACGATGGTCGGCTCGACATCGAGCCCCTTCTCGATCATCACCACGCGGGCGATGCGCACGAAGGGCGAGGTGGTGTTGGCCAACAGTTGCATGGGTGGGGTCCTTTTCGCGCGCACTTCGACAGGCTCAGTGCGAACGGCTTTATGGGTCAAGCAGCAGCGTTTCTTGAGTGCGGATCTTGCGGATCTACTGGATCGCGCCGAGCTGCTTCATCATGCCCAGGTTGTCCAGCAAGGCCCAGTGTTCCACGAGCACGCCGTCGCGGATCTGGAACAGGTCCAGCACGCCGATGTCGATCTTGCGGCCGGTGGCCGCCATGTCGCCAAAGGCGCTGGTGTGCGTGGCCTTCACGCGCAGGCGCACCAGCACCTTCTCGCCCTCGGCCACAAAGTCCTCCAGCGGCAGCTCCATGTCGGGGAAGGCGGGCAGCAGCGCGTCGTGCAGCTGCGCCACGCCCTGCGGGCCGCGTACTTCGAAGGGTAGGCCGGGGTCGTGGCGTACGAAGTCCGGGGCGATGTGTTTGGCCATCCAGGCCGTGTCGCGGGCGAGGAAGGCCTTGAAATAGTCGCGGCAGATCTGCTTGTTGGCTTCTTGGACGCTCATGGAAATCTCCTTGGGGTTGGAATGCTGATCGGTGGGTGTGAGAGGACTTGAGTCAAGGATCGGAAGTGGGCTTGCGCGGGAAGCGCGCTTGTCTGCTCCCCAGGCGCAGTCACGCGGCGAGGACGTCAAAGCCCAGGCGGGGGAAGTGCAGGTGCAGGTCGCCGGCCTGCTCGTCGCGGCGGTGGATGACGACCTCGCTCGCACTGGCCGCCACCAGCGTGCCGGTCACGGGCACGCGGGCGTTGTCGTCGGGGGTTACGACAACGGCCGTGCCGGCCTTCAGGCCAGCGGGGTCACCATCGGGCTGCAGGTGAGTCACTGGGGCCGGGCTTGCGGCCTGTGCGGCAGCCACCGCCTCTTCTGCCGTCATGGCGGTCGACGTGCCATGGCCAATAGCGGCGATACGCTCGTACCAGGGCACCAAGGGCGCGAAACCGAGCAACTCGTCCACCGCCGCGGGGCAGTTCTTGCGCAGCAGGAAGGTGGTCTGCCAGCAGGCCAGATCCAGCGCGCTGGGCGCCTCGCCAAACAGGAAGGGGCGGCCCGAGGCCAGTGCCGCCTTCAGCCAGCCGTAGTGCGCATGCACGGCCTGCAGGTGCCGGGGCAGCTCTGGCGCCATCGCGGCCTTGCTCATGTCAAAGCCCAGGTAGCCTTCCTTGCGGTCCTTGATGAACTCCGCGGGAAGCTGGTCACCGATGTAGTGCGACAGCACGCCGATGGTGGGCACCCACATGGCACGCTCCCAGGCAAAGGCCAGGCCCTGCGCCAAGCCGTCGCTGCCAGCCGGATACAGCGTGGGCGTGGGACGCAAACGCTCCAGGGTGGGCAGGATGAGGTTGGTGTCGCAGTAGATGTCGGCGCCCACCTGCAGCACGGGAATGCGGCGGTAGCCCCCCGTCAGCGCGTTCAGCAGCGGCCGCGGCGGCAGCGGCGCCACGTCCACCGACCGCCAGGCCAGGCCCTTCAGGCCGAGTGCCGTGCGCACCTTCTCCGCGAAGGGCGACAGGCCGTAGTGGTGCAGGATGATTTCAGGCATGTGGGTGTCCGTTCTCTGAGGTTGTGGTGATGTGTGTGCTGGTCGATCAAGCCCCCGCCGCGGATCTGGCTCCGCCAGTCCGCCAGCGGGCGGCCCCCCCGGGGGGTAGCGAGCGGGAGCGAGCTTGGGGGCAAGCGTTCTGGGGCACGTCTAGTACATGATGTGGCCACCATCGACCACGATCGTTTGGCCGCTGACAAAGCCGGCCAGGTCGGACAAGAGGTACATCGCCGTGCCCACCAGATCAGTGGGGCGTTGCTCGCGAGACAGCGCGCGGGCCTTGAGAAAGCTCTGCTGCCACTCGATGGGGCGGTTTCTGGTGGCGTCGGTGATCACGAAGCCCGGCGCGATGACGTTGCAGCGCACACCGTCCTTGCCGCACTCCTTGGCCAGGCCCTTGGTCATGGACAGCACGGCACCCTTGGTGGCCACGTAGTGCAGGTAGCCGGGCTGGCCGGCCACGGCCACCACCGAGGAGATGTTGACGATGCTGCCGCTGCCGCGCGCGCGCATGGCCGGCATCACTGCCTTGCAGCACAGCCACACGCCCTTGACGTTGACCTGGAAGATGCGGTCCCACTGCGCCGGGTCCAGCTCCTCGAAAGGGGTGAGCTTGACCTCGCGGAAGTAGGCCGCGTTGTTGATGAGTCCGTCGATGCGGCCCGTGGCCTGCAGCGCCGTCTCGGCCATGGCCTGCACCGAGGTCTCGTCGCTCACGTCCACGCGGGCGTAGGTGGCGCGGCCGCCCGCCTGAGCGATGAGGTCCAGGGTCTCGTCGGCCGCGTGCATGTCGGCCACCACCACGTGGGCGCCCTGGGCGGCCGCGCCCAGCGCGAAGGCCTGGCCGATGCCGGTGGCCGCGCCGGTGACGATGATGGTGTGGTCAGGAAGCAGGTTTTGTGCGCTCATAGGTGTGGAAAAAGAGTGACGGGTGACAAGGCAAGAACGGAGAACTCAAGAGCGAAGACATCAAGAGGAAACTGGAGCGGAGAAGGTGTGCGGTGAAGACCCACGTGACCGGGCTGCTCAGGCAGGGGCTGCGTGCTCAATGCCGGTGCCCGGCCCCAGGCCGGGCGGGCGCCATGTCAGCGGGTCGCGCAGGGGTGGCTGGGCAACGGGCGTTGCCCTCGCACTCATGGACCACCAGGTTGCGCGAGCGCTTGTCGCGCACCGGGCCGGTGATGTCGACGTCCACCGCCCACACGCCCAGCATCTCGAGCTCCAGCGTGGCCTTGTACTGCCCAGGCCGGCCGGTGGCAGCCGCCTTCACCGGCCGGATGGTGTGGGCCATGGGCATGGACGGCATCAGCCCGCCCAGCGTGACGGTGGCGCCCTCCAGGGGCGCACCGTCCCGGCGCTTCAAGTCGACCAGGCACTCCAGCATGGGGCCCGTGCCGTAGGACACGCACTGCAACTCAAGCTGCGGCCGGGCGCTGGCCGGCGCTGGGTTCTGCGCATTCGCCAGCGGGGTCATCGCCCACCAGACGCCCAGCGCCAGCAAACTGCAAAAGGGAGGCTGGCGAAGGAACAAGGTCATGGGGTTTTCCTCCCGGACAGGTTGGGCGGCGATGGCAGGGGTGACAGGTCTGGCGTGCCGGCCGTGCCGCGGCGCAGGCGCCAGGCGGTGGCGATGCGGTGCACCAGCGTCTCGTCAAGCAGGCCGCGCGGGCGCCACCGCAGGAACAGCGCGACCAGGCCGCCAAAGATCACCATGCGCCAGCCGGGCAGCAGACGCGACGCGTCGAGCAGGCCCAGGTCCAGGATCACACCCAGCAAGGGGCCGAGCGCCGTGCCCAGGCCCCCCAGCAGGGCGTAGCCGACCGCATGCACACCCAGCATGGGGTCGAACACCGCAGGCTCGATGTAAGTGGTGCGGTGCGCGTACAGGCCGCCCCCCAGGGCCGCCAACCCGCCCGCCAAGGCGGCGGCAAACAGCCGCAGACGGTCTACCGCAATGCCCTGCGCGGCCGCCAGCGTGTCATCCTGGCCCAACATGCGCAAGCCCACACCCAGGCGCAGCCGCTCGGCGCGCATCAGCAGGCCCAGCACCCCCAGCAGCACCAGTAGAGTCAGGCCCAGATACTGCGCCGGCGACACGTCGTTCTCCAGCAGCCAGCGGATATCGCGAAAGCCCTCGATGCCCGCGGGCCCGACCGGCCCGTCTTCGCCCGGGCGCTGCCAGTGCCACCAGCCCAGCGCAATGCGCGCCATCTCGCCAAAGGCCAAGGTGGCCACGGCGTAGTGCAGCCCCGACAGGCGCATCGTGGGCAGCGCGAGCAGCCAGGAGCACAGCGCGCCAAAGGCCGCGCCCGCGGCCAGGGCCAGCCCCAGCGGCACCTGGAACATGGCCGACAGCACGCCCGAGGCGTAAGCACCCAGCCCGAAGAAGGCCTGCTGACCAAAGGAGACGCGCCCCACCAGCAGCATCAGATAGGCCGACAGCGCCAGCAGCGACATGATGGCCATGTCACTGGCCAGCCCCACGGCGTGGGCGCCTGCCGCGCCGCCCAGGCCCGGCAGGTGGCACAGGGCGTCGCGCACGGCCTGCGCGAAAGCGCCGTCCGCTCCCGTGGCCGCGCCCGTGGACGAGTGGATGCGGTCGCTCATCGACCGCCCCTCCCCGCCAGGCCAGGCACCGTGAGCCCATCGAAGCGGCTGCGCGCGTTCAAGCCCTCAGCCCCCCGAGCGGCGCGCCGCGATCGCCGCGTCGCCAGGGCGCCACCAGCACCAAAAACAGCAGCGCATAAGTGGCGAACTCGCGGCCCTGGGCACCCAGCAGCGACTGCGCGTGCGCCTCCACGACACCCAGCAGCAGCCCGCCCCACAGCACCCCGCGTACCGAGCCCAACCCACCCAGCATGGCGGCCACCAGCCCCTTGAGCAGCACCCACATGCCGAACATCGGCGTCACCTGCCCGTCAATGGCCAGCACCGCAAAAGCCGCCACGCCCGACAGCGCACAGGCGACGGCAAAAGCCAGCGTCTGCAACCGGGCCACGGGCATGCCCACCAGGTGGGCGGCGGTGCGCTGATCGGCCGTGGCGCGCCAGGCCAGCCCTGCGCGCGAGCGTTCGAGCCAGGCCGCCAGGCCGAGGATGAGCGCTGCCGCCAGCAGCGCCACCATCAGCCGGTCGGGGCGGATCAGCAAGGCACCCAGGGCCCAGTCGCCTGAGGCTGCCAGCGAGGGAAAGGCATTGAGGTGGCGGGGCAGCAGGTTCACCGCCAGCTGCTCCAGCTGCATCCAGATCGCGAAGCTCGAGGCCAGCGCCACCACCTCGCGTCCGTCGGCGCCGGCGATGGGTGCGCCGCGAGACGGCGCGGTGTCATCGCGCGCGCCGGCGAAGCACAGCCGCTCGACATACCAGCCGATGGCGGTGGCCGCCACCACCACCGACACGGCCACCAGCCACACCGGCGCCTGGTGTCGAATGTGCAACCAGGCACCGAGGTAGGCGGCCAGCATGGCGGTGGCGCCATAGGCCAAGTTCAGGCGCCGCAGGCTGCCGAAGGTCAAGGACAGGCCCAGACCGACGATGGCATAAGAGCCACCCTCCAGCAGGCCATCGATCGTGGTCTGCAACAACCCGGTCATGGGTGCCCGCCCTGATGGCTGTCAGGCTGCGCGCTTTTGCCCGAGGTAGGCGCGCTGGATCACGTCGTCGTCGGCCAGCTCGCCGGGGCTGCCGGAGAAGCTCACCCGACCCTGCTCCATCAGGTAGAAGTGCTGCGCCACCTTCAGCGCCATGTGCGCGTTCTGCTCCACCACGAACAGGCTCACGCCTTCAGCATGCAGCTGCCGGATGATGGCGAAGATCTCGGCCACCACCAGGGGCGCCAGGCCCACCGAGGGCTCGTCCATCAGCAGCAGGCGCGGGCGTGACATCAGTGCGCGTGCCACGGCCAGCATCTGCTGCTCACCGCCCGACAGCGTGCCCGCCAGCTGGTCGACTCGCTCCTGCAGACGCGGAAAACGCCCGAACATCGCATCGATGTCGCTGCGGATGGCGGCCGTGTCGCGGCGCTTGTAGGCGCCGGCCATCAGGTTCTCGCGCACGGTCAGCGCGGGAAACACCAGACGGTTTTCCGGCACCAGGGCCAGGCCCCGCGCCACGATGTCGGCTGGGGACTTGCCCACCAGCTCCTCGCCTTCGAACTTCACCGAGCCACGCTGGGGCTTGAGGATGCCCGCCAGCGTGAGCATCAGGGTGGACTTGCCCGCGCCGTTGGGGCCCAGCAGGCAGGTGACCTCACCGGCCTTCGCCGACAGGGACACGCCCTTCAAGGCCTCGATCTTTCCGTAGGCAGTGGCGAGGTCGGTGATCTGGAGCATGGTGTGTGTTCAGCGCTGCGTTGGACGGTCGCGCGGCGCTCAAGCCGCGGCGGGCTCCTCGGTGCCAAGGTAAGCGGCACGCACCTGGGCGTCCTGCTGCACCTCGGCTGGCGTGCCTTCGGCGATCTTGCGGCCGAAGTTGAGCACCGCCACCCGGTCGCAGACCTCCATCACCAGCTCCATGTGGTGCTCGATCAGCAAGATGGTGTGGCCCTGCTCGCGCAGGCTGCGGATGCGGTGGTCCAGATCCTGGATCTCCTCGGCGTTCATGCCGGCGGCGGGTTCGTCCAGCAGCAGCAGTTCAGCCCCCGAGGCCGCCGCGCGGATGAGCTCCAGGCGTCGTTGCTCGCCAAAGGCGAGGTTGCCCGCCAGCATGTCGCGCTTGTGCGCCAGGCCACCGAAGACCAGCAGCTCCTCGGCCTGCTCGCGCGCGGCCGCCGCGCCCGACAGCCAGCGCTGCCTGAACCCAGCCCAGCCGCTCTCGCGCACCACGCGCGCGGCCCAGAGGTTCTGCCATACCGTCAGGTGGCTGAACAGACGGATGTTCTGGAAGGTGCGCGCCAGGCCCAGCGCGGTGCGCCGGTGCGGCGGTAGCGCCGAAATGTCCTGGCCCTTGTAGCGTACGCTGCCTGCCGTGGGTTGGTAGACGCCGGTGATGAGGTTCACAGTGGTGCTCTTGCCAGAGCCGTTGGGCCCGATCAGACCCAGGATCTCGCCAGGGCGCACCGACAGCTCCAGCTGGTCGACGGCCTTGACGCCCCCGAAATGGCGGCTGAGTTGGTGCAGCTCAAGCATTGCGGGCAGCCTCCTGGGTGGTGCTGGACTTGGCGTCGCCGGTCTCAGGGGTCGGGGTGGGGGTGGGGGCAGGGGTGCGCCTGAAGCCCACCCCCAAGCCGAGCGAGCGGTTGAGGAACCCACCCGGGCGCACCAGCATCACCACGACGATCAGCACGCCGAACATCAGGCTGCGCCAGTCGCCGATGAAGCGCAGGCCTTCGAGCAGGAAGCCCTGGATGAAGATCACCGCCAGCAAGGTGCCCGCCAGGCTGGACAGGCCACCGATGATGGGATAAGCGATGGCAAAGGTGGCCAGCAGGATGCCGAAGTTGTTGTGCTCGATGTGGGTGGCGTAGTGGGCGAAAACGCCACCGGCTAGGCCGGCGATGGCCCCGCCGATGCCGAAGGCCGAGACCTTGGCCGAGGTGAGGTTGATGCCCGCGCTCTGGGCGGCGAGTTCGTCCTCGCCCACGGCGCGCCACAGGGTGCCCACGCGCGAGCGGTCCAGCCACCACAGCAGCAGCATGACCGCGGCCACCAGTGCCCAGATCAGCAGGCCCACCTCCAGCGTGGACCAGCCGTTGCTCGGGAAGTAGCGGATGCCGCCAAAGCCCAGGCTGCCGTCAGG
Source organism: Betaproteobacteria bacterium (assembly GCA_037127635.1). Taxonomy (GTDB): domain Bacteria; phylum Pseudomonadota; class Gammaproteobacteria; order Burkholderiales; family Burkholderiaceae_C; genus Rubrivivax. The sequence goes on from JBAXYD010000027.1 coordinate 13,282, forward strand.
GCCGGCCGGGCCTGCGGGCGTCTGCACACGCCACTTCAAGTTGAAGAAGAACAGGCGCACGATCTCGGCAAAGGCGGTGGTGGCCACCACCAGCATCAGGCCCTTGACGCGCAGCGCCGGAAAGCCCACGGCCACGGCCACCACGCCGGCGATCAACGCACCGACGGCCAGTGCCAGCGCCAACGGCCAGGCCCACATGGAAGTGAGCATGCCCGCCACATAGGCACCGATGGCAAAGAACCCGCCCTGCGCCAGGCTGACCTGCCCGGTGTGCAGCACACACCAGGCCGACAGGCCCAGCAGCGTGTGGATGCCGATGACCTGCGCGAGTCCGAGGTAGAAGTCCATGGGCTGGTCTCCTGCCGGATTCAGTCCCGCCCACCCGGGGCTGCGAACAGGCCTCCCGGGCGGAACACGAGGAAGGCAAACAACATGAGCATCACGTAGATGTCGCGCTCGCTGACACCACGCATGAACTGGAACAGGTTCTCCATGCCGCCCACGATCAGGCCGGCGACGATGGCGCCAGGAATGCTGCCCAACCCACCGATGACCGTGACGACCAGCCCCTTGACGGTCAGCGGCAGCGTCATCAGCGGCGACAGCACGCCGATGGCCGCGCCGGCCATGGCCCCGGCGGTGCCGCCCAGCAGCCCGGCGATGACAAAGGTGCCGGCGTTGGTGGCGTTGACGCTCATGCCGCACAGCTGAGCGGCCACAGGTTGCTGCGCCACCGCCCGCGTGGCCAGTCCCAGCCGGGTGCGCTTGAGCAGCAGCGTCAGCGTCACCATCGCCAGGCACCCCAGCAGGAACACAAACAGCAGGTCGCCGCGCAGGAAGAAGGCGCCGATCTCGATGTTGGTGCTGGCAAACAAGGCCGGGTAGTTCTGCGGCATGCCCAGGGTGAGGTGCGAGATCAGCTCCTCGATGGCCAGCAGCATGCCCACGGTGGACATCAACGTGGCCAGCGGGTTGTTGATGGGCAGGAAGCGAAAGCAGATCAGGTAGATCAGCCAGCCCAGCACGCCGCCCAGCAGCGCCGCCCCCGCGTAGACCACGGGCGCGGGGGCCAGCGCCACCAGCATCAGGCTCAAGTAGGCCGCACCGATGGAAGCTGCGGCATACGACAGGTTGATCTTGTGCATCACGCCGAAGATGAGCGTGAAGCCGATGCCGATCAGCGAATAGATGGTGCCGAACAGCACGCCGTCGATCAACGACTGCGAAAGGTCGATGAGGTCCAGCAGGTCCATGGGGTGGGCGGAGGTTTCTGGCAACGAACTTGCGGAAGCGCGCCTCCAGCCCGGTGGCCGGGGGCGCGCTGCACGGGCCGCAGACGGTTACTGCTTGGGGGTGTGGGCCACGATCCAGTTGCCCGCCTTGGCCTGCACGAAGAGGAAGGGCTTGATGGCCTCGCGGTCATCCGTGCGGCCGACCCTGCCCAGCAGGCCCTTGGTCTCCTTCATCGAGGCCAGCGCCTCTCGCATCTTCTGGCGATCGGCCTGCACCGTGTCCGGGCGGCCCATGATCTTCTGCTTCTCGACCAGCTCCTTGAGCGTGAAGACGTTCTCGAAGGCAGCCGCGTTGTGCAGGTCCATGTTGTACTTGGCGTTGACGGCCTGCACGGCAGCGGCCGCATTCCTGGCCTCTTCGGTCACAGGTGCGAAGCTGGTGGGGATGATCAGGCCCTCGGCCTGCGCTGCGCAGCCCTGCAGGGTTTCCATGCTGGACGAGGAGGTCAGGCCCACCAGCAGCTTGGGCTTGACGTTCTGACGCGCCATTTCCTTGAGCACGCCACAGGTGGTGAAGGGGTGGGCCGAGATGGCCACCACGTCGGCACTGGCGCGCTTCATTTCTCGCACCTGGTTGGAGAAATTGGTGTCGTTGAGCAGCCACTCGGATTGCCCCAGCACCTGCAGCGAGTTGCCTTCGGCTTGGGCCTTGATCACGCCAAAGGTGGCGTTGCTGTGGGCGAAGTCCTTCTCCACACCGCCCCAGAAGGTCTTGAGCTCCGGACGGGTGGCCTTTATCCATTCGAAGATGGACTTGTACATGTTGGCTTCGCTGGGCACGTTGCGAAAGGCCCACTGCGACAGCGAGGCCAGGCCCCCTTTGGCCGCCACGTCGGTGTACAGGGGGAACTGGATGCCCGAATCGGAGGCGTCGCCCGCCTTCTTCTGCAGGATGCCGAATACCGGCTCGGCCACGTTGGAACAGGTCGGGCCGATGGCCACGACGGCATCGTTGTTCGAGGCGATGCGGCGCAGCGCGTTGATGCCTTCCTCTGCGGTGCAGCGGTCGTCCAGGTACTCGATGACCAGACGGGCCTTGGTGCCGTCGCCGAGGGTCACGCCACCGGCCCTGTTGATGATGGCGGCTGCGGCCTGCATGGCCGCCTCGCTTTGCTGGCCAAAGATGCCGACCACGCCGCTCTTGGCGCCAAAGCCATAGATCTTGAAGGTCTTGTCCTGCGCCTGCGCACCGGTGGCCAGCGCGAGCGCGGCAGCGGCCGGCAGGGCGGCCAGGGCGCGGCTGAGGATGTGAGGGCGCAGCAGGGAGGGCAGCATGGTTAGTCTCCGGCAGTGGGTATTGGTGACCTGCACTGTGTGCTCGCGCCTCGGCCAAGACAATTTCAAAGTGGTTCAGGCTGCCTTGCCGTCGCTGCAAGAAAGCACCCTGCTGACGTGCCGCGCCGCTCGCGCCGCAGGATGAATGCCTCCTTGGCGAGCCACCTCTTGCAATGCGGTGAATGCTGGATTCGCGCAAAAGCAATTCCAACCTGGGCCTGTGGCTTTCCACAATTGTCCTCAGTCCTGTTTCCTGGAGACCTCATGCCCCGCCCCGACGACCGACACGCCGCGCCTTCGCCACGCCCGCTGCAAGGCCTGCTGGTGGTGGCGCTGGAGCAGGCGGTGGCGGCGCCTTACTGCAGCAGCCGCCTGGCCGACGCCGGGGCGCGCGTGATCAAGATCGAGCGCCGCGAGGGCGACTTCGCCCGCGGCTACGACCGTGCCGTGCACGGCGAGTCCTCTTACTGGGTGTGGATCAACCGCGGCAAGGAATCGGTGGCCCTGGACCTGAAGTCTGGCGAAGACCTCGCACTGCTGCAACGCATGCTGGCCCGTGCCGACGTTTTCATACAGAACCTGGCCCCTGGCGCGGCGGACCGCCTGGGCATCGGCTCGGCCACGCTGCGTCAGCAGCACCCGCGCCTGGTCACCTGCGACATCAGCGGCTACGGCGAGGACGGTGAACTCTACGGTCTGAAGGCTTATGACCTGCTGGTGCAGGCCGAGAGCGGTCTGGTTTCGGTCAGCGGTGCGCCGGGCGAGGGCGTGGAGACGTTGGGCCGCATTGGCGTGTCGCTGTGCGACATCAATGCCGGCCTCAACGCCCTGGTGGGTATTCAGCAGGCGCTGCTGCAGCGCGAGCGCACGGGGCAGGGCTCGGCGGTGAAGGTGTCGCTGTTCGGTTCGGCCGCAGAGTTGATGAGCGTGCCATATCTGCAGACGCGCTATGGCGGCAAGGCGCCCGAGCGCGTGGGCCTGAAGCACCCCAGCATCGCGCCCTACGGCGCCTTCACCTGCGCTGACGGGCGCGACATCGTGATCTCGATCCAGAACGAGCGCGAGTGGGCCGACTTCTGTCGCACCGTGCTGCAGCGCCCCGAGTTGCTGCAAGACCCACGCTGCGCCGGCAACGCCGCCCGCGTGACGCATCGTGCGTTCGTCGACGGGGTGGTGGCCGAGGTATTCGCCAGTCTGCCCAGCGGCGCCGTGGTCGACCGCCTGACCGATGCACAGACCGCCTTCGGCAGCGTCAACTCGGTGCACGACCTGATCGAGCACCCGCAACTGCGCACCCGGCGCATGCAGGTACGCGGCAAGCCCGTGGACGTACCCGCCCCGCCCTGGGGCATGGAGTGGGACGGCGACACCTTCGACGAAGCCCCTGGCCTGGACGCTGACGGCGCAGCGATCCGCGCGGAGTTCGGTTGAAGGGCTGAGGGGCGGGCCCGAGTTGGACTCGGAAGGTGTGCAGGCCGTACGCCCGGCTGCACAATCGGCCCATGAAAAGACCCTCCATACCCCAAAGGCCCGCTGCCCTGGCTTGCTTGCCCGTTTCGATGCGGGCCGTGGCGTGCACCGCCGCGCTCGTCGCAGGCTTGGTCGCTGTCGGCAGCGCAGCAGCTCAGTCCAACCCGCCGGCGCAGAACACGTCTTCTGCCCCCAGCGACCCGTTGTGGGAGGTGGGTGGCGTGGCTTTCGGCCTCACGCAGCAAGCCTGGCCCGGGGCGTCCGAGGACGTGCGGCGCGCCATCGCGCTGCCCTATGTGCTCTACCGGGGCCCCTGGCTGCGCATCGACCGCGGCGCCTTCGGCGTGCGGGCGGTGAAGAAGTCCGACTTCGAACTGGACATCGGCTTTTCCGGGTCGCTGGGTTCCAACGCCAAGGACACCCGGGCCCGGCTGGGCATGTCCGATCTGGGGACCTTGATTGAGTTCGGCCCGCGCGGCCGCTGGGACCTGGGCGCCGCCCCGGGTGGCGGCCAATGGCGCCTGGAGTTGCCCCTGCGCGGCGTTTTCGATGTGAGTGACCGCTTCTCCTCTCGGGGCTTGGCACTTGAGCCTGAGATCCAATGGAACCACCCCGGTCTGTCCGGCTGGCGCCTGACTGCCAGCGCCGGCGCCCTGCTGGGCGACCGCCAACTTGCTGGCACCTTCTACGATGTGGCCCCCGCCTACGCCACGGCCCTGCGCCCGGTCTACGAGGCCAAGGCCGGTCTGATCGCCTGGCGCTTGGGCCTGACGGCCTCGCACCGGCTCACGCGCGACTGGCGCGTCTTTGGCTTCGGCCGCCTGGACAGCGTGGCCGGCGCCGCCAATGCCGACAGCCCGCTGGTCTCGCGCACCACCGGGGTCAGCGCTGGTGTGGGTCTGCAGTGGACCTGGATGCGCTCGGAGCGGCCTGCGGCGGATTGAGCAAGCCCGGCGTGCGCCCGCCACCGTCCGAACCACAAGTCCCGCCGAGACCAAGGTTGCGTCCCGTACGGAGCAGCTGATGACGGCCGCCACCCCCCCCTGGTTCGAAGGCTTTGAAGAGCAGCGCCTGAACGTTGGAGCGGTGACGTTGCGCGTACGCACGGGCGGGCGGCCCGATGCTCCGCCTCTGCTGCTCCTGCATGGCTTTCCGCAGACGCATGTGATGTGGCACCGCGTCGCGCAGCGCCTGGCACCCCACTTCCGTCTGGTGCTGCCCGACCTGCGCGGCTATGGCGATGCCGACAAGCCTGACGGCGGGCCGGACCACGCCGGCTACAGCAAGCGTGCCATGGCTGCCGACGTGACTGCTCTCATGGCGCAACTCGGCCACGCGCGCTACGCGGTGTGCGGCCACGACCGCGGCGGCCGCGTTGCGCACCGCCTGGCGCTGGACCACCCGCAAGCCGTCAGCCGCCTGTGCCTGCTGGACATCGCGCCCACCTTCGACATGTACGGCGCCTCCGACATGGCCTTTGCCCGCGCCTACTACCACTGGTTCCACCTGATCCAGCCCGCACCGCTGCCCGAGCGCATGATCGGCGGCTGCGCGCGTGAGTACCTGCACGCCAAGCTCGGTCGCTGGGGCAGCGGCGGGCTCGCGCATGTGGAGCCCCAGGCACTGGACGACTACGAGCGCTGCTTCTGCAAGCCAGAGGCCATCCACGCTGCCTGCGAGGACTACCGGGCTGCTGCCGGCATCGACCTGGAACACGACCGCGTCTCGCGGGCGGCCGGCCAGCGCATCGCTTGCGAGCTGCTGGTGCTGTGGGGTGAGCGTGGCGTGGTGCAGCGCCTGTTCGACCCCCTGGCGCTGTGGCGGGCGCAATGCAGTGCTGCGGTGCAGGGCCATGCCCTGCCCTGCGGGCACTTCATTCCGGAGGAACTGCCGGACGAAACGGCCAGCGAGTTGCTGGACTTTCTGCGCTGAGACCAGGCCAGACAGCCAGAACCTCAGGGTACGCCCGTGCGCCAGTTGTCAGGGGGCAAGCCGGTGGGCCTCAAGCGGTGCATCGGCCACCCTTGGGAGTGGTTCGCGCTGTGCAAGGCCATCGCTGCCTTCGACATCGCGCGCGCCATGGCGCTGGGGGCCGACGGGTGCAACTCGGCGCGCGGCTTCATGTTCGCGCTGGGTTGCATCCAGGCCCAGGCCTGCCACACCGGCCAGTGCCCCACGGGGGTGACGACCCAGGACCCGCAGCGCCAGCAGGCCCTGGTGGTGCCCGACAAGGCCGAGCGCGTCTTCCGCTTCCACCAGAACACGCTCTACGCGCTCGAGGACCTGCTGCAGGCCACGGGCCTGCAGCACCCGCGCGAGATCAGCCCGCTGCACATCGTGCGCCGCACCAGCCAGCACCAGGTGAGGCTGCTGGCCAACGAGCTCAGCTTCGTCGCACCGGGGGCGTTGCTGGAGGCCATGGAGGGCCGCGCCGCCCGGCCCGCGGCGGTGTTCAGCCTGTACTGGCCGATGGCGCGGGCCGATTCGTTCGGCGCTGCGGCTGCCTGAGGGGCGCTCGCCGCAGGCCGGGCCGATTCAGGCTGGCGCGGTGTCAGCGAACGACGGCCGGGCGAACAGCTTCTCGGCCAGACGCGCCAGGTTGTCGTGGCGCGTACGCCAGTCGATGTGGGCGAAGCGGAAGTCCAGATAGCCCAGGGCGCAGCCCGCCGCGATGTCGGCCAGGCTGAAGTGGTTGCCGGTGCACCAGGGCTGGTCTCCGAGACCGCGGGACATCGCTGCCAGCGCGGCATCCACACGGCTCAGCTGGCGGTCGATCCAGGCCTGTGAACGCTCGCCTGCGCTGCGTCCGGCCCACGTGGCCTCCAGCCGCGCCAGGATGCTCGCGTCCAGAATGCCATCGGCCAGCGCTTCCCAGGTGCGCACCTCGGCGCGTTCACGCCCTGAGGGCGGGATGAGCTTGCCCACGGGCGAGAGGGTGTCCAGGTATTCGACGATCACACGCGAATCGAAGACCGCCTCACCACCTTCCATCACCAGGCAGGGCACCTTGCCCAGCGGGTTGGAGGCCAGGATGTCGTCCTTGTTCCAGACGTCCTCCACCACCATCGGGCACTCGAGCTTCTTCTCCGCCATCACGATGCGCACCTTGCGCACATAGGGGCTGGTCATCGAACCGATCAGTTTCATCGACATGGGGTGTGTGTTTGGTGTGTTTCCCTGCTAACCAAATGATTTTAGGGTGGCGAGGGCGCTGCCCACGGCCTCGGTGCCGACTGGCACAAGGTTCAGTGTGGAATCTGCCGCGTGAAGTCCAGCGCCGCCGGCCGTCCGGGCAGCTGCAGTTCGGTGCGCACGGGCTGGGAGCGCGCCAGCACGCGCCCCTCGCGCACCACCAGCAGGCGATGGGCCCGCAGGCGCAGCGCCTCCACGGGTGAGCGTGCCTGCAGCAGCACGAAGTCAGCGCGGCAGCCTACCTTCAGCCCATAGCCCTGCAGGCCGAGGATGCGCGCGGGGTTCTCGGTCACGGCATCGAAGCAGGCGCGCATGGCTTCCTGCGAGGTCATCTGCGCCACGTGCAGGCCCATGGAGGCGACTTCCAGCATGTCGCCCGAGCCCAGCGAGTACCAGGGGTCCATCACGCAATCGTGGCCGAACGCGACGTCGATCCCGGCGGCCATCAGCTCCGGCACACGCGTCATGCCGCGGCGCTTGGGGTAGGAGTCGTGCCGGCCCTGGATGGTGATGTTGATCAGCGGGTTGGCCACCGCGCTCACGCCTGCCTCAGCGATCAGCGGGATCAGCTTGCTGACGTAGTAGTTGTCCATGGAGTGCATGGACGTGAGATGCGAGCCGTTGACGCGGCCGTGCAGCTTCAGGCGCTGGGCATGGAAAGCCAGGGTCTCGATGTGGCGTGACAGCGGGTCGTCAGTCTCGTCGCAGTGCATGTCCACCCGCAGGCCGCGCGCGGCAGCGATCTCGCACAGGACGCGCACGCTCTCGGCACCGTCGGCCATCGTGCGCTCGAAGTGCGGGATGCCGCCCACCACCTCCACGCCCATGTCCAGCGCGCGCTTCAGGTTGCCCAGGGCGTTCGGGCTGCGCAGCACGCCGTCCTGCGGGAAGGCCACGAGTTGCAGGTCCAGATACGGCCGAACCCGCTCCCTCACGTGCAGCAGTGCTTCCACCGCCAGCAACCGGTCATCACACACGTCCACATGGGAGCGAATGGCCAGCAGCCCCTTGGCCACGGCCCAGTCGCAGTAGGCCAGGGCCCGCTCCACCAGAGCCTCCTGCGTGAGCAGCGGCTTCAGTTCCCCCCACAGCGCAATGCCCTCCAGCAGCGTACCGCTGCGGTTCACGCGCGGCAGGCCGTAGCTGAGCGTGGCGTCCATGTGGAAGTGCGCGTCCACGAAGGGCGGCGACAGCAGGAAACCCTGCGCGTCGACCACCTCCACGCCCTCGGGGGCCGGCAGTCCAGGGCCGACTGCGGCAATACGGCCGTCCTGCACCAGCAGGTCGACGTCGGTGCGCCCGTCGGGCAGGGTGGCGTGGCGAATCAGCATTGGGGAAGCTCTTGGATGATGGATATTGGGCAAAAGGTAAGTGGTGCTGGGGTCTTGCGGTGACGGGGTGCGACCGCGCGGTTTCCGGCGGAAGGCGCCCGTTGGGCGAGAGGCCGCTCAAGTCAGTGTCATGTGAACCCGTAGTGCGTCGCGAGTGCCGTCCAGGCCTCCTCGGCCGTCTCGACGAAGTGGAACAAGCCCTTGTCGGCTTCGCTGATCATGCCGGTATCCACCAGGTGATCAAAGTCGACCAGCCGTTCCCAGAACGCGCGGCCGAACAGCAGGATGGGGCGGCGCCGGATCTTGCCGGTCTGCTGCAGCGTCATCACCTCGAACAACTCGTCCAGCGTGCCAAACCCACCGGGAAAGCACACCAGCGCGATGCTGCGGATCAGGAAGTGCATCTTGCGCAACGCGAAATAGTGGAACTGGAAGCACAGCTCGGGGGTGATGTAGGGGTTGGGGGCCTGCTCATGCGGCAACACGATGTTCAGCCCGATGCTCTTGCCGCCCACCTCGTACGCCCCCCGGTTGCCCGCCTCCATGATGCCGGGGCCACCGCCGGTGGCCACGACGATGGGGGTGTCGTGGGCCCGTGATCGTTCCGTGACCAGGGCGGCGAAGCGCTGGGCCTCGCCGTAGAAGCGGCTCATCTCCAGGGCCATCTCGGCACGCTTGAGGACCTGGGGTTCGCCTTGAGCTCGGGCATGCGACAGGAGCTCCTGGGCCGCCTGCGGCGACAGGATGCGCGCACTGCCGAAGATCACCACCGTCGAGGTGATGCCGTGCTCCTGCTGGATCAACTCGGGCTTGAGCAGTTCCAGCTGCATGCGCACCGGGCGCAGCTCCTCGCGCAGCAGGAACTCGGTGTCGGTGAAAGCGAGCTTGTAGCTGCTGTCCGGACCCTCATAGCGGGACGGCGGCGGCGCGGTGAGAGCCTCTTCCTCGGCCGTGGGGAAGTTGCGTGCGGTGAGTTCGGTACGGGGGTCCATGGCCGCGAGCTTAACGGCGGGCGGGCTTCGTGAGGAGGCGACGTACCGATGCCGTCACGCCGCAATAGTTGATGTCGGGACAGGGGTTTGATAGCATGAATGTTACATAGTATGTATGCTACATGCCATGGGCCGCAACAAGGAAGAACCGCTGTTCAACCGCATCGAGGCGGCGCGCACAGCGCAGGGCCTGTCGCGCCAGGCGCTGGCCGATGCGGTGGGGGTGCACTACCAGACCATCGGCTACCTCGAGCGCGGCGAGTACAGCCCGAGCCTCACGCTCGCGCTGCGCCTGGCCGAGGTGCTGGGGCTGAGTGTCCAGGCCCTGTTTTCCGTGCGTCCTTTTGAGGCGGAGCGTTGACATGGTTCCGCTCGTCCTCTTGATCTGGAGCGATGACATGCCCGAGGCGAAACCGACCCCGAAGAAGCGTTTTTTCTGGTTCGAAGGCGTCAGCCGCAGCGAGGTGGAGAAGTCCCTGTCTGACCGGCGGCCGTCGCGCTTGCGCGATCAGGGCACCAGGCGCTGGCTGGTGCTGACGTCTGCGTTGGTGATGGCAGCGCTGCTGCTTACGGTTTTCATCACCCAGAACAAACTGAAGACCTATTCCGAAGTGTTGTTGATAGTCCTCGGGCTGGTACTGCACTTCCAGCTACGCAAGGCGGTGCGGCTGGTCTCGGATGCCCCCGATGAACTGCTGGACGAGCGGCAGATTGCCCTGCGCAATGCCGCCTACACCGTGGCCTATCGAATCCTGGGCACGCTGAGCATCGCCTACGGCGTGATCGTGTTCGCGGTCACGCCGGGTGGCGTGTTGCATGCGCAGGTTGGCGACGGCTTCTGGACAGGTGTCGCTTGGTCCTTCATGCTGTGCTGTGGGAGCCTGCCGGCCATGGTGCTGGCCTGGCAATTGCCCAGCGAGCCGCCCGACGAAGCGGTCTGACCGGCCGTGCAGCCGCGCCCCGACCTGCGGCAGTTCATCCTCCTGAATCCACCCTTCATCGCATGGCCGTGGCCTCCACAAGGTGCGCTGGGCAGCATGTGCATCCGTCCCATCCACCCATCTTTGAAGACTCCCATGTCCAGATTGCGCATGACCACCCTCTGCTTCGCTGTCAGCTTGTTGGCGGCTGCCCCCATCGCCCATGCCCAAGGCAACCCGCCCAGCCCGGGCACACCCGCGGCCACCGCCAGCGCCCGCCAGGTCATCACCTCGGCCGAGCAGCTGCCGCGGCGCGTGGTCAAGCTCGACAAGCTGCCTAGCCAGTACCTGGAGGCGCCACGCGCCGAGGTGATGGCCCTGGCCGAGGCCCTGGAGAAGAACCTGCGAGACGACCTGGCACGCTTCGACATCCAGGACGCGGCCACGATGCGGGCCTATGTGGGTTCCCTGCTCACCCTGGCGCAGTTCCGTGGTGACTGGACGGCCGTGCCGGCCCTGGTGGAGCGGCTGAAGAGCCTGCAGGACAAGCCCGGCCCGCGCGCCACCACCGGCACCATGGCCACGATGCTGGCCGAGCAGCAGACCAGCCGGCGCGATGCGGCCTGGGTGCAGGAAGAGGTGCGCAAGCGCTACAGCGCCATGAACTGGGCCGACGTGGCCGACGGCGTCAAGGCCTTCAAGGGTCAGATGGAGCTGCTCAACCCGGCCCTGGTCAAGGGCAGTTTCGAGCAGCAGGTCGACGTGATGGCGCGCAACATGAACATGAGCGTGCCCGAGGGCTTGGTGGGCTCCGTCGTCGGGGCGCGTCTGCAGATCGAACTGATCGCACCCTTGAAGTCGTCCATCGTCGCGGGCCTGCAGGCGGTGATCGATGCGCAGTCCCGTGCCGCGCCGGTCAAGCCCGACGTCTGGACCCCGCGGCAATTCGCCATCGCCCCGAACGCCCGTGCCACCGAGGTGGGCGTAGGCATCTGGGACTCGGGCGTGGACCTCAGCCTCTTCAAGCCCACCGCGGGCCGCGGTATCGCCTTCGACCGCGAATCGCGGCCGGCAAAGGACCTGCTGCGCCCCCTGGGCGACTCGCAGGCCCGCTGGCCGGAATTGAAGAAGCTGGTCAAGGGCGCCATGGATCTGCAGGCGGCGCTGGACACCGAGGACGCGCGGGTGCTCAAGCAAGCCGTGGCCACGCTGGATCCGTCCCGGGTCAAGGCGTTCCAGGAGGAGCTGAGCCTGGCCAGTGTCTATACCCATGGCACGCATGTGGCCGGCATTGCGGTGGAAGGCAATCCCTTCGCCCGGGTCTACACCGCCACCATGCTGTGGGAGCACCGCAGTGAGCCGGTCAAGCCCACCGAGGAGATGACGCGCCGCACGGCGGCGGCCTACAAGCAGATCGTGCAGACCTTCAAGGACCAGAAGCTGCGCGTGGTGAACATGAGCTGGCGCTACGGCGCCTCGGCCTACGAGGGCATGCTGGCCTGGCACAACGTGGGCGCCACGCCGGAGGAGCGCAAGCAGCTCGCCCGTCGGCTGTTCGCCATCGAGCGCGACGCCTTGCGCGAGGCCATCGCCTCGGCGCCGGAGATCCTGTTTGTGGCCGGCTCGGGCAACGAGGACAACAGCGCCGACTTCGAGGAGTACATCCCCGCCGGCCTGAACCTGCCCAACCTGCTGACGGTGGGTGCGGTGGACAAGGCGGGCGAGGAAACCAGCTTCTCCACCTTTGGCAAAACGGTGGTGGTGCACGCCAACGGCTTCGAGGTGGAGAGCTTTCTGCCCGGGGGCGACCGCGTGAAATTCAGCGGCACCAGCATGGCCAGTCCCCAGGTGGCCAACCTCGCGGCCAAGCTCTTCGCCCTCAAGCCCGAGTTGACGGTGGCGCAGGTGCGCCAGGCCATCCTGGACGGTGCCGACCGCAAGGGGCGGGTGAATCTGGCTCATCCGCGCCAGTCGGCGCAGTTGCTCGGTCTGCAGCCTTGAGCCGTTCACGCGCCATGGGGATCCTGGCCCCAGAACCTGAGGGTTTAGCCCCACGCACGCCCCAGCGCTTGCGCCCGGCCAGAATCGTGGTATGAACGTCTGGACCTACCGCCGCCCCTTCGCCGTCCAGGGACAGGCCTTTACCGTGCTCATCGAGACGGGTTTCAAAAGCTGGCGCAGCCGACTGATGCGCGGGCCGCAAGAGCTGGCCCGCGACGAGACCATCGTCATCGGCGCCTCCTTGGACTACCGCAATCACCGTTTGAGACAGGTGCTGCCCGACGGCGTGGAGCTGGAGGTGGAAACCGGCTACATCAACTGGTGGAACACGGGCATTGCGGTGCGCGTCAATGGCGTGCTGGTCTACGAAAGCCACCCGGGCCGAACGCTCATGTGGCCGATGCTCAAGGGCCAGGGCCCCATGGATGCGCAGCGCGGGCAGCAGATGCAGGAGCAACAGAAGCGCGACGTGGCGCAATGGGCTCGCAACAAACCCTCGCTGCTGGTGGACATCGCGCTGGGCGTGCTGTTCTTTGTGGTGGGCAAGGTCACGGGCAACCTCACCACTGCCGCCTTGGTGGGTGCGGGTGCGGGATTGGCCGTGGTGGTGGTGCAGCGCTTCGTCAAGGCCGATCTGCTGGGGGGCCTGGCGATGTTTGGCGTGTTCACCCTGCTGCTGTCAGCGGGCTTCTCGCTGTGGTTCCAGGACGAGCGCATGGTGCAGCTCAAAGGCAGCATCCTGGGGGTGCTGATCGCCAGTCTGATCCTGACGGACGCCCTGTTCAACCGCGGGCGCTACTTCGGCGCGCGCTTGGCGCGCTACCTCATCGGCATGCCGGTGGACGCGCGTCGCCTGGCCCTGGGCATGGCGGTGTTGGGCCTGACCATGGCCGGGTTCAACCTGCTGGCCACGAACTGGCTGAGCAAGGACGCCTGGCTGTTTTACACCACCTTCATTGACGCCCCGCTGGCCATGGTGTTGGGCTTTGGCGTGTTTCGGTTTGCCAGGGCGACGACGGGCACGTCGTTGGATACCAAGGGGGCTTGAAAGACGGCGCCGCTGCCGCCCGCGCGGCGCTTCAGGCTTTGCCCGTCAAGCCAAGTCTGCCGGCAAGGTGGCCAGGATGCGGGCGTTGCCGTCTGCACCCGGGCCGATGACCCAGCCCTCGCCCGAAGCGGCTGAGCGGCCCGCCAGCGCGGACATCACGAACTGGTGCGTGACCCAGACCTCAAAGCCGGGCCGCCGGCGTGACACAGCCTGCAACGCCTGGCGCCACTGGGCGCTGCGGGAGGCGGTTTCTTCCGGCGCCACCCCCACGGGAGAGCCCAGCGCCGGCCAGATCTCGGCCGCGCCGAAGGCCAGCCGAGCGGTGTCCTGGCAGCGGCACCAGGGGCTGGAGCGCACGGCCAGGGGTTTCAGGCCGCGCTGCGCAAACCAGCGGCCGATGCGCCCGGCCTGCTCGCGCCCCTGCGGCCCGAGGTTGCGTTGGGTGCTGCAGTCGTCCAGGCGGAACTCCGGCGGGTCAAAGGTGCCGGGTGCATCGGCGTGGCGAAACACCACCGCGACCCCGCCCTGACGGATCAGCGCCGCGGCGTCCGCGCTGGCGTGCGCGGGCGAACCCAGCCCCCACGGCCCGCAGGCCGACAACATCCCAAGTGCGGTACGTCTGTCCATAAACTCACGATGCCACAGCGTCGTGCACTGGGCAAGGGGAACTTGGTGCTCCTGTGGCCTTCCCTTCGGCTTCGCGGTCCTGGCTGAGTGCCGCGGCACAAGGTCGGACGCGTGGTCGCCGCAGCCCGGAGCGGGTGCGATGATCGAGGGCATGTCCTTGGATGCGCTGCCCGCAGGCTTCTTGATCCTCGTTGGGCTGGCCGCACTCGGTGCCTTCGTCTACGGTATCGCCGGCTTTGGCTCCGGGTTGATCGGCATACCGCTGGCGCTGCACTTCCACGAGGCGCGGCTGGTACTGGCGGTCTTTGCGCTGCTGGACTGCGTCAACGTCGTGCGGGTGTTGTCGTCGCAGCCACGTCTGGCTGTACGCCAGGAGGTCGTGCGGCTGGTGCCGGCCTGTGTTGCCGGGCTGGTGGTGGGCTCATTGCTCCTGCTGCTGATCGCCCCTCGCCCGCTGATGCTGCTGCTGGGGGTGTTCGTGCTGGCCTACGCGGCTTGGTCGCTGCGGGCCTCGGGCACGCTGTCGGCCTTGGGCTTGCGCTGGGCTGTGCCGGCGGGTTTCAGTTCGGGCCTGACCTCCTCGATGTTCGGCATCGGTGGCCCGCCTTACGTGATCTACCTGGTGCGCCGCGGGCTCGAACCGGCCGCGCTGCGCGCCACGATGGCGGCCACGGGTCTTGTCAGCATGGGGGGGCGCACGCTGGCCTTTGCCGCGGCCGGGCTGCTGTCCGATCCTGCGGTATGGCTGACCACCGCGGTGGCGCTGCCGGCCAGCCTGGGCAGCCTGTTGCTGGCCGAACGGGTGCGCCACCGTCTGTCGGCGGTGGCCACCCGGCGGGTGATCGAGTGGTTGCTTCTGCTGTCGGGGTTGTCGCTGGTGGCCAAGGCTGGGGTCTGGGCCTGAATGCCCTGCCCTTTGGGGATATCAGCGGGTGTGCGGCTTCGCTCGCAGAGCCTCAGGCCTGCATACCCCACTTGCGCACCGTCGCACGCTCCAGGTTGCGAAAGATCAGCCCCTCCACAAGCAGTCCAATCACGATCACCGCGAAAAGACCAGCAAAGACCGCGGGGATGTCCAGCACGTTCTTGTTTTCGTAAATGAACCAGCCCAGGCCGCCGGAGCCCGAGGTAGTGCCGAAGACCAGCTCGGCTGCGATCAGCGTGCGCCACGCAAAGGCCCAACCCACTTTCAGCCCGGCCAGGATGCTCGGAAACGCGGCAGGTACCAGGATGCGCAGCACGTAAGCCGGACCGGTCAGCCCGACGTTGCGCCCCACCATGCGCAGCGTGGGCGACACCGCCTGGAACCCCGCGTGCGTGTTCAGTGCCACCGGCCACATCACCGAGTGCACCAGCACGAACACGATGCTCGGATTGCCCAGGCCCAGCCACACCAGCGCCAGCGGCAGCAGGGCGATGGCCGGCAGCGGGTTCAACATCGCGGTCAGCAACTCCAGCAGGTCTTGGCCGAGGCGCGTGGTCATGGCCAGGACGCTGAGAGCGAGCGCCAGCGCCAGGCCGATGGCGTAGCCCTGTAGCAGCACCTTCAACGAAACGCCCGCCTTGAGCAGCAATTCACCGCTGACCAGCTTGTCGGCAAAGGCCTGCAGCGTGGCCCCGCAGGTGGGCAGTACCAGCGGATTGTTCAGCCAGCGCGCATAGGCTTCCCAGATCAGGGCCAGCACGAGCAGCAGAGCGAGCTTGCGCAGCGCAGCGATGCCCGTCAGGCGCTCCCAGCGCGACAGCGGCTGCTCCACGACGCCCCAGGCTGCGGCGTCCACAGGCGCGCCCGCCGGTGCGTGCGTGCTCGGATCCCGTGGGGACTTATCCATGAGCGATCTCCAGGTGTGGGTCCGTGGGCTCGGCAAACAGCATCTGGTGGATGTGCTCTGACAGACGCAGCCCGGTCGCGGCGTCCAGGGGGTCGGAGCCGTCACTGTTGAGTTCGGCGCGCACCCGCCCCGGGTGCGGCGACAACAGCAGGATGCGGTTGCCCACGCGCACCGCCTCAGGGATGGAGTGGGTGACGAACAGCACCGTGAAGCGCGTGTCCTCCCACAGTTGGAGCAGTTCGTCCTGCATCTGACGCCGCGTCAGGGCATCGAGCGCCGCAAAGGGCTCGTCCATCAGCAGGATGTCGGGCTCCATCGCCATGCCGCGGGCGATGGCCACGCGCTGCTTCATGCCCCCCGAGAGCGTGTGCGGATAGGCATCGGCAAACCGCCCGAGCTTGACCTTGTCGATGCAGTGGCGGGCCCGCTCGAGCGCGGCTGCGCCTCGTAGCCTTCCCGAGGCCTCGAGCGCGAAGACGACATTGCCGAGCACTGTCTTCCAGGGCAGCAGCTGATCGAACTCCTGGAACACCATGACCCGGTCGGGCCCGGGGCGGGTGATCGGCTCGCCCTTCAGACGCATGTGTCCCTCGACCGGCTTCAGGTAGCCGCCGGCCGCCTTCAGCAGCGTGGACTTGCCGCAGCCCGAAGGGCCCAGCAGCACGAAGCGATCGCCCTGCCGCACCTCGAAGCTGACGCGGTAGGTCGCGGTGACGCGGTGGTCCCGCGTCTTGTACTGCAGCGTGACGCCATCGGCCTGCAGCAGCGGGGCGGAGGAAGCCTGCATCGCGCGTGGCCCGTCAGCTGCCCGGCAGGTCGTGGATGTCGGGGAAGAACAGGTCTTTCCACGACGCCGCGCGCGTCTTGAGCGTGCCGACCTGTTGCATGAACTGCGCAAACGGCAGGATGCGCTCGGGTGCCAGCGTGTAGCGCACCTGTGGGTCGCTCATCAGCGCCAGGATCCGGTCCACGTTCTCCTTGCCGCCACCCTCGGCCACGTACTGCTCGGCGGCCTTGCGCTTGTTGGCGTTGATCATCTCGGTGGCCTCACGCAGTGCGTCGAGCACGGCCTTGTAGCTGCGGGGGTTCTCGGTGCGGAACTTGTTCGTTGACCACACCATCAGGAAGGTGTTGGGCCCGCCCATGATGTCGTACGAGTTCAGTACCACCCGCGCGCCGGCTTCGATGGCCGAGTTCTGGAACGGCGGCGAGGTGAACTGCGACTGGATTTCGGCGCCGCCCGAGAGCATGGCGCGCAGCCCCTCGGGGTGCGCCAGGTTGACCATCAGCGGGTTGAGCTTCTTGAAGTTGTCGATGCCGAACTCGCGTGCCGCGGCCATCTGCAAGTAGGTGGTCTGCACCGAGGAGCCCGCCCCGGCCATGGCGATGCGGTCCTTCTCGGTGAAGTCCTTGACCGTCTTGATGTTCGGGTTGCGCGTCACCAGCATGTTGGGCATGGACGACAACGCCGCCACGCCTCGCACATCGACGTTGGCCCGTGTGCGGTCCCACAGGATGAGGGCTGGCCCCGTGCCACCGGCGGCCATGTGCAGCTGGCCCGACAACAGCGCGTCGTTGGCGGCGGCACCGGCGCCGAGCGTGGCCCAGCTGACCTTGCTGGCGGGCAGCCCGTTGCGCGCCAGGTGCTTTTCCACCAGCTTCTCGGCCTTCATCACCGTGAGCTGCATGTAGCCGATGCCGTACTGGCTCATCAGCTTGACTTCGGCCACTTCGGTCTGCGCCGATGCGCCGCCAGCGGCCAGCGCAATGCCGGCCAGCCAGCATTTCCACTTCAGCATCTTCATGCTTCGTCTCCTCGGTTGATGAATTGGTGGTCAGGGCCGTACGCCGGCCTTGGGCTTGGGCCCCAGGGTCGTCTGCATCCGCCCCCGGGCAGCCTCGATGAACCGGCACAGGATGGGCCGGGTCTCGCGGGGGTCGATGATCTCTTCCACGCCGAAGGCTTCGGCGGTGCGAAAGGGCGATGCGTTCGCGCGCAGCCCGGCTTCGATCTCGGCTTCGCGCGCCTTCGGGTCTGGCGCGGCCTCGATCTCGCGCCGAAAGGCTGCTACCACACCGCCCTCTATGGGTAGCGAGCCCCATTCCGCCGAGGGCCAGGCAATCTTCAGGTCCAGCCCGTTCTTGTCGGTGGTGCCCATGCCGGCCATGCCGTAGCACTTGCGGATGACCACAGTGAAGATCGGCACCGTCGCCTGCAGGCCGACGTAGACGCTGCGCATGCCCTCGCGCAGCGTGGCCGCGGCTTCGGCCTCGCGCCCGACGAGAAAGCCCGGGACGTCGACCAGGAACACCAAAGGGATGTGGAAGGTGTCGCACAGCTCGATGAAGTGGGTATGCTTGCGCGCGGCCTTCACATCCATCGCCCCGCCGTTGACCATGGGGTTGTTGGCGATGAACCCCACGACATGGCCGTGCATGCGCGCCAGACAGGTGATCACGGCCTTGCCGAAGGTGGGCTGGATCTCGAAGGTCGACTCAGCGTCGGCAATCAACCGGATCACCCGGCGCATGTCGTAGGGACGGCGGCGGTTCTCGGGCACGATGCGGCGCAGTTCTTCCTCGGCCCGCGCGGGGGGGTCGCTGCGCTCGCCCAGCGGTGGCAGTTCCCAGACGTTGCGCGGCATGTAGGAGAGATAGCGGCGGATCATCTCGAAGCACTGCCGCTCGTCGGTTGCCACGTTGTCGATCGTGCCGGCGGTGGCCACGGCCATCGCCGGACCGCCCAGCTCCTCCTTGGTGATCTTCTGTCCTAGTGATCGCTCCACCACGGGCGGGCCCGCGGCGAAGACGTGGCTGGTGTCCTTCACCATGACCGACCAGTGCGACAGGATCGCGCGTCCGGCGGGCCCGCCTGCGGCAGTGCCCATCACCGCGCAGACCACCGGCACCTCACCGAGCAGCTGCACTGAGCGCTCGAAGCCGTGCACGCCCGGAAACACCGAATGGCCGCGGCGCGTGATCGAGGTGACGCTGCCGCCGGCCCCGTCGATGAGATTGACGAGTGGAATGCGGTACTGGTGCGCCAGGTCCTCAACAAATCCACCCTGGCCGCCCTTCTTGCGGTCGCCGCTCCAGCTGGTGCCGCCGCGCACGGTGAAGTCCTCACCGCCAATGGCCACCGGGCGGCCATCGACCTGGGCCAGACCCATCACGTAGGGCGCCGGCGTGACGCCGACCAGGCGATCGCCTTCGTAGCGGCCCTGTCCGGTGAGCGAGCCCACTTCGCTGAACGAGCCTGCATCGGCCAGTGCATCGATTCGCTCACGGATGGTGAGCCGGCCCTGGGCATGATGTTTCTCGACGGCAGCCGCACCGCCAAGCCCGTGGGCGAAGGCGCGGCGGCGTGCGAGTTCGTCCAGCGCGTCGGCCCATGGGCCGGGGGTGCTGGCGAGGTCGCCCGTGCCCGTTCCGGCGCCGTCACTCATGAAGACACCATGGCCAGCGGCTGGCCCTCCGCGACCGCTTCCCCCTGCGCGACGAGGATCTCGATCACGGTGCCGCCGTCCTCACACAACACCGGTATCTCCATCTTCATCGACTCGAGCACCATGACCGTGTCGCCCGGTGCGAGTTGCTGCCCGGGCTGGGCGCTGATCTCCCAGACCGAACCGGTGACCTCCGAGAGCAGTTGTGTGGTGGGCATCGAGGAGTCCTTTGTTGGGAGTGGGGCGGGTGCGGGGTGTCAGAAGCTCGTCGGCCAGGCCTGCATCAGGTGCCGGCCCACGCCGCGCGTCAGGCGCAGTTCATGCACATCGAGCATGCGGATCAGGTAGTCGCGTGTGTCTTGTGGTCGCACCACCGACTGCATGGCGTAGACCGAGGCGATGTCCCACACGGCACTGGCGCGGTCCATCTGCGCCTGCGCCTCGTCGAAGCCCGGTGCCCCGGGCTCCAGCCCGTGCACGACCTTGACCGCGAACTGCGGGTCCATGAAGCTGATCTCGGCCGTGGGCCAGCCCGCGAACTCGTCGCTGTTGCGCCCGCCGCCCATGTTCAGGTAGGCCTGGCCGTAGCTTTTGCGCAGCACGAGTGACAACTTGGGCACTGTCATCAGCGACAGCGCGTTCATGAAGTTCATGATCTTGCCGGGGGCGCGCCGGCGCTCGGCTTCGGTGCCGATGACGAACCCGGGCGTGTCTGCCAGCATCACGATCGGGATGTTGAAGGCGTCGCACAGCACGAGAAAGCTGGTGATCTTCTCGCAGGCGTCGGTGTCGAGGGCGCCGCCTTTGTACAGCGGGTTGTTCGCGATGATCCCCACCGTGCGGCCGCCCAGACGCGCCAGGCCGGTGACTGCGACTTTGCCGAAGCGGGCCTTGAGCTCGAAGAGGCTGTCGCGGTCGACGATGGTACGGATGACCTTGCGCACGTCGTAGACCTGGGTGCGGCTGGTCGGCAGCAGGCCGAGGATGTCACCCATGTCCTGGCCTGAGCCACTCGGCACGGCTGCCACTGGCGGCGCCTCCTGATGGTGGCTAGGCAGGTAGGACAGGAAGCGCTTGATGGCGTCAAGCGCCTCCTCGTCGGTGTCGACCACGAGGTCGGCAAAGCCGGTCACCTCGGCGTGCAGCTTCCAGCCGCCGAGTTCCTGCGGATCGACCTCCTCCTTGATCGCCATCGAAGCCAGCAGCGAGCTCGACACCGCCAGCACCGCGCCCTTTCGCATGACGTGGAAGTCCGACATCACCGAGTACCACGACGATGAGCCGTAGGACAGCCCCAGCGTGGCTGACGCCCAAGGCGTCTCACGCAGGCGTTGGTACTGCGCGCCGTCGTTGCCCAGCAGCAGGCCCATGCCGCGCGAGCCCATGTGGTCGGGCATGCGCGCGCCCGACGACTCACCCAGGAAGATCAGCGGCAACCCGCGCTGGGTGGCCACGCGCTTGACGTGGCCGATCTTGCGCCCGTTGGTCGCCCCACTGGAGGCGCCCATCACGGTGAAGTCATTGGCCACCGCAGCCGCCTCCCGGCCGTCTATTCGTCCGAAGCCCGCGATCTTGCCGTCGCCTGGGGAGCGCTCGCTGTCCTGCGGCACGGCCGAGGTGGCGAACAGGCCCGACTCGATGAAGCTGCCGGCATCGAACAGGTGGCCGATCCGTTCGCGGGCGTTCAGCACACCCTGGGCGCGGCGGCGCTCGAGTTTGGCCACTCCGCCCATCGCCAGCGCGCGCTCGCGCCGGTGCTCGAACTCGGCATCGAGCCGGCCTTGCCGGCTGTCAGAAGGAGACGGTGCGGGGGTTTCAGGCGCCGCGGCAAGGTCTGCTGGGGCGGATGGGGTGGGGCTCATCGGGACGGTCCTGCCGCTTGCGGCGTGTCGGGTGGGGTGCTGCTGTCGAGGATGACGCGGCTGGCCTGCAGGGCGTCGAGGGCGGCACTGTCCAGGCCGAGCCAGTCGCGCAGCACGGTGCGCGAGTCCTCGCCCAGGCGGTGGCCGGCATGGCGCACGGCGCCTGGGGTCTGCGACAGGCGCGGCACGGCCTGCGCCATCGCCACCGTGCCGAGCTCCGGGTCTGGCGCGCGCACGATCGCTCCGCGCGCGCGGTAGTGCGGGTCGGCAAAGATGTCGGCGATTGTGAAGATGCGCATCGCCGGCACGGCAGCCTGCTCCAGCACCTGCTCCAGTTCGGCCAGCGGGCGCGCGCTCGTCCAGTGCGCGATCAGGTCGTCGATTTCGTCGACGTGCGCTGACCGGGCCGTGGCGGTTGCAAAGCGCGCGTCCTGGGCCAGCGCGGGCTGGCCCATGGCCTCGGCCAGGCGGCGGAACACCGCGTCGCCCATCGCGGTGACATGGATGAACTGGCCGTCACCCGTAGGGTAGAGGTTGTTGGGCGTCGATTCCGGCAGGCGCGAACCGCAGCGGTTGGCGACGAAGCCGGTCTTGTCGTAGGCCGGGATCCAGGGCTCCATGAAGCTGAAGGCGCTCTCGTACAGCGCTGCGTCCACCACCTGGCCGCGCCCGCTGCGTCCGCGGGCCAACAGCGCCATCGTCGCCCCAAAGGCGGCGTACAGACCCGTGATGTAGTCGGTCATCGACACTGCCACGCGCGCGGGCGGTCGGTCGGGGTCGCCGGTGAGGTGTCGCAGCCCGCTCAAGGCTTCGCCGATCACGCCGTAGCCGGCGCGCTGGCTGTAAGGCCCGTCCTGGCCAAAGCCACTGATGCGCACCATCACCAGCCCGGGGTTGACCGCACTCAGCTGCTCATAGCCCAGGCCCCAGCTCTCCAGCGAGCCTGGGCGGAAGTTCTCGATCAGCACGTCGGCCCGCTGCGCCATGTCGCGCGCGATCTCCCGGCCGCGCGTCTGCCGCAGGTCCAGGGCGAGCAGAGCCTTGTTGCGGAAGATGCTCGCGGCGTAGAGCGACTTGCCGTGGAAGCGCTTGCCCATGGTGCGCACCGGGTCCCCGGCGGGATCCTCGATCTTCACCACCTCGGCACCGAAGTCCGCCAGCAGTCGGCCGCAAAAAGGGCCGGCCACGGTGGAGCCCATCTCGAGCACGCGCAGGCCGGCCAGCGGGCCTTCGGCAGGGTTGGGCGAAGTTGTGGTCGTCACAGGATGTACTTCTGGTAACGCTCAAAGAAGGTGCGGGCACTGCGCATGTTCTGGCGCCGCAGGGCCTCGGCCCGGTCGGCGTCACCGGCCACCATCGCCTCGAGCACGGCCGTGTGCTCGGCCAGCCCCAACTCGGCGCGGCCGGGCAGGATGATGATGCGGCGGATCAGCATCTGCGTGCGCTCCAGGATGCTGTCGAGCATTTCGCGCAGCACAGGGTTTGCGCTCGCCTCGACCATCTCGGCGCGGAAGGCTTCGTAGTCGCGGATGTAGTCGTCCAACCGGCCGGCGGCGACATGCCCGACCATCGGACCCTTGAAATGGGTGAGCGCCTGTTGCCACCGCTCGCGCTGGCCGTGGAGGGTGGCCAGGCGGGCGCAGAGCCCCTCCAGCACCTCGCGGATGTCGTAGAGGCTCGCCACCAGCGATGGCTCCAGCCGCATCACCACGGCGCCGCGGTTGGGGATGCGCTCGACCAGGCCACGCTGCTCGAGCACGGCGAGCGCTTCGCGCACGCGGCTGCGGGGCACGCTGAACTCCAGCGCCAGTTCGCTCTCGGCCAGCTTGGACCCGGGCGGCAGCTCGTGCGTGGCAATGCGCGAGCGCAAGGTCCCGGCGATGTCGGGGCGCCCTGCCTGTTTGCTCCCAGCCGGGGCGGCGGCCTCGTCCTCGTCGCGACGGGCGGTGGTGCGCGGAGCAGATCGGGCCCGGGAGGGGGCGTCGGACCGGGGAGGCGCGGAGCGTTGCGTCGGCATGGGCGGATGGCGCCAGGCAGGCGTCCAGCGCAGCGTAGCGATGAGTGCACAAAATTGTCAACAGTATTGTTGACACTAAAGGGTTTGTCCGTAGGCTCGTCTCGCCCGCCCGCCCGCGGTGGACGCTCTGGCTGCGGACGCTGGTCGGACTTGCGGTGGCCTCAACCCCCCAAGCCCCGTCGGTACTGCACCGCCTCGGCCACCTGCTCGACACCGATTTCGTCCGTTCCCGCGAGGTCGGCGATGGTGCGGGCCACCTTGAGCACGCGATGAACGGCGCGGCCTGACCAGCCCAGGCGCTCGGCGGCCCGGAGCAAGAAGGTGCGGGCCGCAGCCGCGATGGGCGTCTGCTCGGCCAGACGCGCCGCGTCCTGCACGCCATTCGGCCCGCCTTGCCGCTGCTCCTGGCGCTGGCGGGCTGCCACCACCCGCGGGCGTACCGCGGCCGAGGGCTCGCCTTGCCCTGCGCCGAGCAGCTCCGAGGGCGGCAAGGCCGCTACTTCCACGATCAGGTCGATCCGGTCCAGCAGCGGACCAGAGATCCGCGCCTGGTAGCGCGCGATGGCGTCGGGCGTGCAGCGGCAGGCCTTGCCGGTGGCGGCATAGGCGCCCAGCCAGCCGCAGGGGCAGGGGTTCATGGCGGCCACCAACTGGAAGCCGGCCGGAAACGTGGCCTGGCGCGCGGCGCGCGAGATGGTGATGCGCCCGGTCTCCAGCGGCTCACGCAGGGCTTCCAGCGCGCTGCGGGGGAACTCGGGCAATTCGTCCAGGAACAGCACGCCGTGGTGGGCCAGCGAGATCTCGCCGGGTCTTGGTGGCGAGCCGCCACCGACCAGGGCCACGGCGCTGGCCGAGTGGTGCGGGCTGCGAAACGGCCGCTGGCCGAAGCTGGCAGCGTCCACCCCGCTGCGCGACAGCCCGCGCAGCGCGGCGCTGTGCAGGGCCTCCTCATCGGTCATGGGCGGCAGCAGGCGGGGCAGGCGTTGCGCCAGCATGGACTTGCCGGTGCCTGGCGGGCCGATCAGCAGCAGGCTGTGCTGGCCGGCGGCGGCAATCTCCAGGGCTCTGCGTGCACCGGCCTGGCCCTTCACATCAACCAGGTCCGGGCCCCTCGGGTCAGGCGCCAGGAGGCGTGCAGGCGCGGCCCGCGGCAGCTCGGTGGGCTGCGTGTCCCCCTGCTGCGGCAGCAGGGCCTGGGTCACTTCCAGCAGGTGGTTGGCCTGCCGCACGTCCAGACCTTGGACCAAGGCTGCCTCGGCGGCGCTGGCCGCCGGCAGCACCAGGGTGCGGGTGGTCTGCTCGCGCCGTGCGGCCAGCGCCAGTGCCAACGCGCCGCGCACTGGCTGCAGCGCGCCTGCCAGCGAGAGTTCTCCGGCGACCTCCATTCCGTGCAGCCGGGCCGGGTCGATCGTCCCTGCCGCCGCCAGGATGCCCAGGGCGATGGGGAGGTCAAAGCGGCCTGATTCCTTGGGCAGGTCGGCTGGCGCCAGGTTGACGGTGACGCGCTGGTTGTGTGGGAAGGCGAAGCCGCTCTCGGCCAGGGCTGCCCGCACCCGCTCGCGCGCTTCCTTCACTTCTGTATCTGCCAGACCTACCAGCGTGAAACTGGGCAGGCCGTTGGCCAGATGCACCTCCACGCGCACGGCGGGCGCGTCCAGGCCGTCCAGGGCACGGCTCATCACCACGGCAAGAGTCATCTCAGGTTCCTTCTCGGGCGCGCCGGCCGCACGGACCGGCCCATGGGCGGCGGGGTTGATTCTGCAAAGCCAGGCTGCGCTTGTATGCACCCCGTTGGTGCGCACCTGTTCGGGGCACTCAAAAGGGGGTGTTGCGTTTGGTGGCCTGGACGGATCGGACCCCGGCGGGCGGTGGAGCCCGCCGTGCCGCTGCGGCGCTGCGAATGGTGGCGCCTTGGTGCGGGCCGTGGCTGCGGGCCCCCTGCTGGGCGGGGCCGTGTGCGGGCCGGGTTGCGGTGGGGCAGGGGCTGCTTTCGAGGCTCGGGCCTGTCACAAAGCTGGCACGGAAGGTGCAAAGGTGGGCTCAGACGTTTTCCACACAGGAGTTTTCATGAAGTCACTCACCCTTGCCTCCCTTGCCGTTGCCGCTGCGGCCTTGTCTGCCGTGGTCACTCCGTCTGTCAGCCTGGCGGCAGATACTGCCGTGGCCTTCAATGCCGGTGTGGTCACCGACTACCGGTACCGCGGGATTTCCCAAACCCGCCTGAAGCCGGCTGTGCAGGGCGGGGTGGACTACACCGCCGGTGCTTTCTACCTCGGCGCCTGGGCCTCGACGATCAAGTGGATCAAGGATGGCGGCGGCGGCGCGGATGTCGAGATCGACATCTACGGCGGCTACAAGGGCGAGATCGCCAAGGACGTGGGCTACGACATCGGCCTGCTCACCTATCAATACCCCAGCAACGGCCTGAATCCGTCAGCCAACACGCTGGAGGTCTACGGCGCTGTCACCGCCGGCCCCATCACGGCCAAGTACTCACACAGCACGAGCAACCTGTTCGGCTTTGCCAATAGCAAGGGCAGCGGCTACCTCGACATCAGCGCCACGTTCGACGTGGCTGGCTTTGCCGTCACGCCGCACATCGGCCGCCAGACAGTGAAGAACAACGGCGCTTCCTCGTACACGGACTACTCGCTGGCCATCAGCAAGGAGATCTCCGGCATCACCTGGAGCGCCACCCTGGTGGACACCAGCACCTCGGCCTATACCGGTGCCGGCAAGGACCTGGGCAAGTCCGGGATCGTGCTCGGCGCCAAGATGGCCTTCTGATTCCACAACCTCAGACCCACGGAGACTCTCATGAAGATGGTGACCGCAATCGTCAAGCCCTTCAAGCTGGACGAAGTGCGTGAAGCTCTCAGCGCCATTGGCGTGCAGGGCATCACGGTGACCGAAGTCAAGGGCTTCGGCCGGCAGAAGGGCCACACCGAGCTGTACCGCGGTGCGGAGTACGTCGTTGACTTCCTGCCCAAGGTGAAGATCGAGGCCGCCGTCGATGACGCGCTGGTCGAGCGCGTGATCGAGGCCATCGAAGGTTCGGCCCGCACCGGCAAGATCGGTGACGGCAAGATCTTCGTCTCGGCTCTCGAGCAGGTTGTGCGCATCCGAACCGGCGAGACCGGCAAGGACGCCCTCTGAACCCCAACGGCCCCATCACCCGAGAGATGACCATGTTCAAGAAATTCATCGCCACCTGCGCCCTGGGCCTTGCGGTCCTGGGCTTTTCGGGAGCCGTGCTCGCTCAAAGCGCGCCGGCTCCTGCTCCCGCAGCCACGGCTGCAGCCCCTGCGGCTTCGGACGCCGCTGCGCCTGCCGCGGCCGCCTCGGCTGCGGCGCCGGCCGCCGCTGCCTCAGCACCCGTCCCCAACAAGGGCGACACCGCTTTCATGACGATAGCCACCGCGCTCGTCATCATGATGACCATCCCCGGCCTGGCCCTGTTCTACGGCGGCCTGGTGCGCAGCAAGAACATGCTGTCCGTGTTGATGCAGGTCTTCATGATCTTTTCGTTGATCTCGGTGCTGTGGGTCGTGTACGGCTACTCGGCGGCCTTCACGGCGGGCAACCCGTTCTTCGGCACGCTGGACAAGCTGTTCCTGAAGGGCGTGACGCCGGACTCCGTGGCGGCCACCTTCAGCAAGGGCGTCGTCATACCGGAACTGACGTTCATCGCCTTCCAGGGCACGTTTGCCGCCATCACCACCGCGCTGATCGTGGGTGCCTTCGCTGAGCGCATCAAGTTCTCGGCTGTGCTGCTGTTCTCGGTGCTGTGGTTCACCTTCAGCTACCTGCCGGTGGCCCACATGGTGTGGTACTGGGACGGCCCGGATGCCATCACTGACGCCAAGTCCCTGGAAACGGTCACCGCTGCCGCAGGCTTCATGTGGGCCAAGGGCGCGCTGGACTTCGCGGGCGGCACTGTGGTGCACATCAACGCCGCCGTGGCGGGTCTGGTGGGAGCGTACATGCTCGGCAAGCGCGTGGGTTATGGCCGTGAGTCCATGGCGCCGCACAACCTGACGCTGACGATGGTGGGTGCTTCCATGCTGTGGGTGGGCTGGTTCGGCTTCAATGCCGGCTCCAACCTTGAAGCCAATGGCGTGGCTGCGCTGGCCTTCATCAACACCGTGGTGGCCACGGCGGCGGCGACGCTGGCCTGGGCCGGCGCGGAAGCGCTGATGAAGGGCAAGGCTTCCATGCTGGGCGCCGCCTCGGGTGCGGTGGCCGGCCTGGTGGCCATCACCCCGGCCTGCGGCTTCGTGGGCGTGGGCGGTGCGCTGGTGATCGGTGCGCTGGCGGGTGTGATCTGTCTGTGGGGCGTGTCCGGCCTGAAGCGGCTGCTGGGCGCTGACGACTCGCTGGACGTGTTCGGTGTTCACGGTGTGGGCGGCACCCTGGGTGCAGTGCTGACGGGCGTGTTTGCCAGCCCCAGCCTGGGCGGCACCGGCATCTGCAACTATGTCGACAACAAGTGCGGAGAATGGGGTGGCATCGGCGCCCAGGTGTGGATCCAACTCCAAGGCGTTTTCTACACCATCGTGATCTCCGCCGTGGTGGCCTTCATCGCCTTCAAGATCGTCGACATGGTCATCGGCCTGCGCGTGACCGAGGAGGAAGAGCGCGAAGGTCTTGACATCTCGTCGCACGGCGAGACGGCCTACAACAAGTAGTCGCGTTTCGCGATCACGGCCTTGTGCAAAGGGCCGCCTTCGGGCGGCCCTTTTCCGTCCATGCCGCGCCCGCTTGACGAGCTTCAAGCGGCTGTCACGGCCCGTCCCTAGAATCAGCGCATGGTTCCTCACCTCATCACCGCCCTGACCGGGCCCATCAACGAGCTCGAGCAGCGCATCCTGGAGTCGATGCCCGCCATCGAGCGCTGGTTCCGGCTGGAGTGGATGGAGCACACGCCGCCGTTCTACACCTCGGTGGACATACGCAACGCCGGGTTCAAGCTCGCGCCGGTGGACACCAACCTGTTCCCCGGTGGCTTCAACAACCTCACGGCCGAGATGCTGCCGCTGGCGGTGCAGGCGGCCATGGCGGCCATCGAGAAGATCTGTCCCGAGGCCAAGAACCTGCTGCTGATCCCCGAAAAGCACACCCGCAACACGTTCTACCTGACGAACGTGAAGCGCTTGATGCAGATCTTCCACCAGGCGGGGCTGAACGTGCGCCTGGGCACGCTGGACGAGGAAGTCAAGACGCCCACCACCCTGGCGCTGCCCGACGGCAGTGAGCTGGTGGTGGAGCCGCTGGTGCGCACGCGCGGCCGCCTGGGGCTGAAGAACTTCGATCCCTGCACCATCTTGCTGAACAACGACCTGTCGGCCGGAATCCCCAAGGTGCTGGAGAACCTGCACGAGCAGTACCTGCTGCCGCCGCTGCATGCCGGCTGGGCTGTGCGCCGCAAGACCCACCACTTCCAGAGCTACGAGGAGGTGGCCAAGAAGTTTGCCAAGCTCCTGGGCATGGACCCCTGGCTGATCAACCCCATGTATGGCCAGTGCGGCGAGGTGAACTTCGCTGAGAGCACGGGCCTGGACTGCGTGCAGAGCAACGTGGACACGTTGCTGTCCAAGATCCGCCGCAAGTACAAGGAGTACGGCATCAACGAGAAGCCGTTTGTCGTGGTGAAGGCCGACAACGGCACCTATGGCATGGGCATCATGACCGTACGCGACTCCAAGGAGCTTTCCGAGATCAACCGGCGCACGCGCAACAAGATGAGCATCATCAAGGACGGCCAGGCGGTCTCCGAGGTCATCATCCAGGAAGGCGTGCCCACCTACGAGCGCATCAACGATGCCGTGGCCGAGCCCGTGGTCTACATGATCGACCGTTACGTGGTCGGCGGCTTCTACCGTGTGCACGCCGAGCGCGGCGTGGACGAGAACTTGAATGCCCCGGGCTCCAGCTTCGTGCCGCTCGCCTTCGATCACAGCCACCAACTGCCGCGGCCGGGCGAGAAGCCCGGGGCGAGCGCGCCCAACCGTTTCTACATGTACGGCGTGGTGGGGCGCCTGGCCATGCTGGCAGCCAGCTACGAGTTGGAGGCCACGGACCCCGAAGCCGAGGTCTACGAGTAGGTGGCGGCCGGACCCCCGGTGAGGATGCTCAGCGGTCCGCCGCTCCCAGCGTGGCAAGGGCCCCACAGTCGCGACGGAAGGCGCTTGCTGCATTGCAGCATCGGCGCTCCAATGCGGCACTGAAACGTTCTTCTCCCCGATGACCGTCCCCAACGCCCACCGCCCCCAGGCGGCCCTGGCCACCCTCACGCTGGCCGCCATCGGTGTGGTGTACGGCGACATCGGGACCAGCCCGCTGTATGCGCTCAAGGAAGTCTTCGCGCACGGCCGCGTGCCGCTGAACGCCGACAACATCCTGGGCGTCCTGTCGCTGGTGTTCTGGACGCTGACGGTGGTGGTGTCGCTGAAGTACGTGGGCCTGATCCTGCGCGCCGACAACAACGGCGAAGGCGGGCTGATCGCCATGCTGGCGCTGGCCTCGCAGGCGGTGAAGGACCGTCCGGTGTTGCGCTCGCAGCTGCTGCTGCTGGGCATCTTTGGCACGGCCATCTTCTTTGGCGATGGGGTGATCACGCCGGCCATCTCGGTGTTGTCGGCCGTGGAGGGGCTGGAGGTGGCTGCGCCCGGCTTGCACCGCTTCGTCGTTCCCCTGACGCTGGTGGTCCTGACCGTGTTGTTTGCCGCTCAGCGCTTCGGCACGGCGGTGGTCGGGCGCTTCTTCGGCCCGATCACGCTGCTGTGGTTCGCAGTCCTCGCGATGCTGGGCCTGGTTCACATTGCGGACCACCCTGCGGTGTTGGTGGCCTTGTCGCCGCACTACGCCGTGGGCTTTCTCCTGGCCCAGCCGGGCGTGGCCTTCGTGGCACTGGCCGCGCTGGTGCTGTGCGTCACGGGGGCGGAGGCGCTGTATGCCGACTTGGGCCACTTCGGCAAGAAGCCCATCCGCCTGGCCTGGTTCGCGGTGGTGATGCCCGCCCTGGTGCTGAACTACTTCGGCCAGGGCGCGATGCTGCTGCAGCACCCCGAGAACGTGGGCAACCCGTTCTACGAGATGGCGCCGGCTTGGGCGCTGTACCCGCTGATCGTGCTGGCCACGCTGGCGGCGGTGATCGCTTCGCAGGCGCTGATCACCGCGGCCTTTTCCGTCACCAAGCAGGCCATTCAGCTGGGCTATTTGCCGCGCCTGCGCCTGCTGCACACCTCCGTGCGCGAGACCGGGCAGATCTATGTGCCCTTCGTGAACTGGTCCCTCTACGTCTGCATCGTCATCGCGGTGCTGGCCTTCGGTTCCAGCAGCGCGCTGGCTTCGGCCTACGGGATCGCGGTGACGATCGACATGACCATCACCACCGTGATGACCTTCTTCGTCATCCGCTACGGCTGGAAGCTGCCGCTGTGGCTTTGCCTGGCAGCCACCGGCTCCTTCTTCGTCATCGACATCGTGTTCTTCGCCGCGAACGCGGTGAAGATCCTGGAAGGGGGCTGGTTCCCCATCCTCATTGGCCTGGCCATGTTCACGCTGATGACCACCTGGCAGCAGGGTCGCCACCTGATGAGCGAGCGCCTGCGCGACGAGGCCATCGACCTGGCGGTCTTCATCGAGTCCTTGTTCATCCATCCGCCACTGCGTGTTCCCGGCACGGCCGTGTTTCTAGGCGCCGAGACAGGCGCCACGCCCTTTGCGCTGCTGCACAACCTGAAGCACAACAAGGTGCTGCACGCGCAGAACGTCTTCGTGACCGTGCGCCACCATGAGGTCCCCTGGATCGGTTTTGACCGGCGGGTGGAGGTGGAGCCGCTGGGCCACGACTGCTGGCGCGTGGTGCTCCACTTCGGCTTCAAGAACGACCCGGACGTGCCGGAGGCGCTGGAACTGCTGGCGGGCCGCGGCATCGCGCTCGACGCGATGGAGACCAGCTACTTCCTCAGCCGCGACTCGGTGGTGCCCACGTTCGCCAAGGGCATGTGGCTGTGGCGCGAGAAGCTGTTTGCCAGCATGCACCGCAACGCGGCGGCGGCGGCAGACTTTCTCTACCTGCCGGCCAACCGCATCGTGGAGCTGGGGTCGAAGGTGGAGATCTGAGGGCGTAGACCAGGGCCAGCAGCGCTACGAAGAGCAGCAGCGCCAGCGAAGCGTCGCAGCCTTGAAGCGCCGCGCCTCAGCCTTGGGCTGCCAGATCAACCCCATCGCAGCGGCCGCATGATCCGCTGCAGTGGGTTCCGTTTCTTGTAAGCTCCCCAAGGTCCCGGCGGTGCCCGGCCCGGCCCGGCCCGCTGCGGGGGCGCAAAGAACTTGGGGCAGCCGGGCGTTTTCTTTTCAGTGACCCGGGCGTTTCACTTTCTAGAATGAGGGCAGTTACAAACCGGTTTCATTCGATCTCTGGACAGACCCAAAGGACACACCCATGCCACTCGTCTCCATGCGCCAGTTGCTCGACCACGCCGCCGAGAACAGCTACGGCATTCCCGCGTTCAATGTCAACAACCTGGAACAGGTGCAGGCCGTGATGGCCGCAGCACATGAGGTCAATGCCCCAGTGATCCTGCAGGCCAGCGCCGGTGCGCGCAAGTACGCGGGTGAAGACTTCATCAAGCACCTGATCGCGGCCGCAGCCGAGGCCTACCCCCACATTCCGCTGGTGATGCACCAGGACCACGGCACCTCGCCCAAGATCTGTGAGGGCGCCATCGGCCTGGGGTTCGGCTCCGTGATGATGGACGGCTCACTCATGGAAGACGGCAAGACGCCGGCCAGCTTTGACTACAACGTGGATGTGACACGCCGCGTGGTGGACATGGCGCACCGCGTGGGCGTGACGGTGGAGGGCGAGCTCGGCTGCCTGGGCAACCTGGAGACGGGCGAGGCCGGCGAGGAAGACGGCGTAGGCGCCGAGGGCAAGCTCGACCACAGCCAGATGCTGACCGACCCGGAAGAAGCCGCCCAGTTTGTCAAGGCCACGCAGCTCGACGCCCTGGCCATTGCCATTGGCACCAGCCACGGCGCCTACAAGTTCAGCCGCCCGCCCACGGGTGACATCCTGGCCATCTCGCGCGTCAAGGAGATCCACGCCCGCATCCCCAACACGCACCTGGTGATGCATGGTTCGTCCTCCGTGCCCCAGGCGCTGCTGGACATCATCAACCAGTACGGCGGCAAGATGAAGCAGACCTACGGTGTGCCCATTGCCGAAGTCCAGGAGGCCATCAAGCACGGCGTGCGCAAGATCAACATCGACACTGACATCCGCCTGGCGATGACGGGGGCGGTGCGCAAGTTTCTGGCCGAGAACCCCGACAAGTTCGACGCCCGCGAGTGGCTCAAGCCCGCGCGCGAAGCTGCCAAGGCGGTTTGCCGCCAGCGCTATGTGGAGTTCGGCTGCGAGGGCCAGGCCGGCAAGATCGCTGGCGAGAGCCTGCAGGTGGTGGCCGCCAAGTACGCCCGTGGCGAGCTGTCCCAGGTGGTGCACTGAACGCGAGGCTCAGCCCGGCAGGCCGAACTCCCAGAGGTTGATTCGGCTGCGCCGGATGGGCTTGTTGATGCGCCATCATTGACCTTGGAACTCCGTTCGGGCCGAGCCTGGCCAAGCCCTTGGACGAGTTCAGGGTGACTGGATCAAGTTGAGCCGTGCCGGAGCAACAAGGCTGGGAGCCCGTTCGGGCCGCGGTGACAATCACTGCATGAAAACAAGTGTTGAGAACCCCGTCCGCGTCCCGCTGATCAGCATCCTCATGGGTTCTTCCAGCGACTGGGAGACCCTGCAGCACGCGGTGACGGTACTGCAGGACTTTGGCGTCCAGCACGAGGTGCAGATCGTGTCGGCACACCGGATGCCGGACGCGATGTTCCGCTTTGCCGAGATGGCCGCCGGGCGCGGCGTGCGAGCCATCATCGCTGGGGCCGGGGGCGCGGCGCACCTGCCGGGCATGCTGGCGGCCAAGACCACCGTGCCGGTGCTGGGCGTGCCCGTGGCCAGCAAGCACCTGCAAGGGCTGGACTCGCTTTACTCCATCGTGCAGATGCCCAAGGGTGTACCCGTGGCCACGTTTGCCATCGGGCCGGCTGGGGCGGCCAACGCGGCCTTGTTTGCGGTGGCGATGCTGGCTCCCGAGGACCCGGCGCTGCGCGCCAAGCTCGCCGCCTTCCGCGCCGACCAGACGGCAGCCGCTACGGCCATGACGGCCTCGCTGCCGCTGTGATGCAGGGCCAGTCCCTGATGCCGACACGCGGGGCATGCTGCGCGGTGGCCTTGCAAGCCCCCGGCCCTGTGCGCTGGTGAGACCGTGACCCTGCAACCCTCCAGCTTGCGGCCCGACGGCCAGCCCGTGACGCTGGGCGTGCTGGGCGGCGGGCAGTTGGGCCGCATGTTCGTGCACGCGGCGCAGACGCTGGGGTTTCGCACGGCGGTTCTAGACCCGGACCCTGACAGCCCTGCGGGCCGGGTGTCGCACCTGCACCTGAAGGCGGAATATGGCGATGAGCCTGCCCTGGCGGCGCTGGTGCAGGCCTGTGACGCGGTGACCACGGAGTTCGAGAACGTGCCGGCGCAGGCGCTGCGCGTGCTGGCCCGGCACCGGCCGGTGGCGCCCTCGGCTGAGGCCGTGGCCGTGTGCCAGCACCGGGGACTGGAGAAGGCGCACTTCACGGCCTGCGGTGTGCCCTGCGTGCCCCATGCCCGGCTGGAGTCGGCGGCCGATCTGGCATCCCTTCTGAGCCTCCCCAAGGTCCGGTCGGTGCCCGGCCCGGCCCCCCGCGAGGGCGCAAGAAAACTTGGGGCGGCCCGGCGTTTTCTTGGGAGACAGGAAGGCGACGAGTTGTTCCCCGCCATCCTCAAGACCTCCACCCTGGGCTACGACGGCAAGGGACAGGTGCGGGTGGAGCGCCGGGATGAGCTGGCGCAAGCCTGGGCCCGCCTGCGCGAGGCGCCCTGCGTGCTGGAGAAGCGCGTGCCGCTGACTGCTGAGCTGAGCGTGGTGGTGGCGCGCGACGTGTCAGGGCAGGTGGTGCACCTGCCGGTGCAGCAGAACCTGCACCGCGATGGCATCCTGGCGGTGACCTGGGTGCCCGCACCCGACGTGCCCGCGGCCGTGGCCGCGCAGGCTGTGGCGCACGCCACGGCGGTGGCGCAATCGCTGCGGTACGTGGGAGTGCTGTGCGTGGAGTTCTTCCTGCTGGAGGACGGCACGTTGCTGGCCAACGAGATGGCCCCGCGTCCGCACAACTCGGGCCACCACAGCATCGACGCCTGCGACGTGTCGCAGTTCGACCTGCAGGTGCGGGCGCTGGCCGGCCTGCCGCTGGTGGTGCCGCGCTTGCATTCCCCTGCGGTGATGCTGAACCTGCTGGGCGACCTGTGGTTTGCCCAAGGCAGTGACACGCCCGAGCCGCCATCCTGGAGCCCCGTGCTGGCCCTGCCTGGCACCCACTTGCATCTCTACGGCAAGATCGAAGCGCGGCGCGGACGCAAGATGGGCCACCTGACGGTGACGGCCGCCCGCGCGGAGGACGCCCGCAGCGTGGCGCTGCAGGCGGCGGCCCTGCTGGGCCTGGATCCCTTCTGAGCGGCTTGGTGGTTGCCATGCCCTTGCTGCACGCAGACGACCCGAATGACGTCCAGCAAGCGGCCCAACTGCTGGCCGACGGTGTGCTGCTGGCCTTTCCGACCGAGACCGTCTACGGCCTGGGCGCGCGCGCGGACAACGACGCCGCGGTGTCGCAGATCTTTGCCGCCAAAGGCCGGCCGGCGGGCCACCCCCTGATCGTGCACGTGACCGATGTGTCAGCAGCGCAAGCCTTTGCCGCCGCGTGGCCGCCCGCGGCGCAGGTGCTGGCGCAGCATTTCTGGCCTGGCCCGATGACGCTGATCGTGCCGCGTCGGCCGGGTGTGGCCACGGCGGCGGCTGGCGGTCAGGACAGCATTGGCTTGCGCTGCCCGGACCACCCGGTGGCGCTGGACCTGCTGACACACGCACGGGCTCTGGGCGTAACGGGTGTGGCCGGGCCGAGTGCCAACCGCTTTGGCCGCGTGAGCCCCACCGCCGCGGCCCATGTGGTGGACGAGTTCGGGCCTGAACTGGTAGTGCTGGACGGCGGCGCCTGCCGGGAGGGCATTGAGTCCACCATCGTGGATTGCACGCGAGCGCATCCCGCGCTGCTGCGCCCCGGCACCACGCCGCGTGCCGCGATAGAGGCCGTGCTGGCGCAGGCGCTGGGCCTGCCGCTCGCTGCTCCTGACCAGGCCTCGCCCAGGGCCTCCGGCACGCTGGCTTCGCACTATGCGCCCGAGGCGCTGGTGAGCCTGCTGCCGGCTGGTGCATTGCGGCAACGCGTGCAGGCCTTGGCCGAAGGCGGCGCACCACCGCCTGCGCACAAGCGCGAGCCCTCAGGCGCGGACGTCGGCGTATATTCCCGCACCGTGCTGCCCGAGGTGCGGGGTGTCATCTACCGGGCCATGCCTGCAGACCCCGCCCAGGCGGCGCACGAGCTGTTTGCGGTGCTGCGCCTGTTCGATGCCCAGGGGGTGCGCCAGATCTGGGTGCAGGCGCCGCCCGAGGGCCCAGAATGGGACGGTGTGCGCGACCGTCTGCTGCGTGCCGCCACCCGCTGATGCCCGATTCGGAATCCACTGCAATGAGCCTTCTGCCCCGCTTTGCCACCCTGCCCACCATGCGCCGCGCCTTGGGCGTGACCGCCGCCACCTGCGCCCTGGCCCTGGGCCTGGCTTCCTGCGGGGGGGGCACCTCCCAGGTGGAGGCTTTTGTCCCGTTGCGCCTCATCACCTTTGGTGACGAGACCAGCGCATTCACGGCTGATGGGAAGAAGTACGCCGTCAACGGTTTCGCCGCCGATGGCACCACGCCCGATTGCAACGCATTGCCGCTCTGGACCCAGGTGGTGGCCAGCACCTACTCCTTCGGTTTTGCCGAGTGCCCGGTGGGCTCGGGCGCGCAGAAGGCGTTCGCCCGTGCCAAGGCCGGAGCGCGCGCCACGGACTTGAAAGCTCAAGTGCAGGCGCAGGTGGCCGCTGGAGGTTTTGCCGACAAGGACCTGGTCACGGTGATGATTGGCACCAATGACATCCGGGACCTGTACCTGCAGTCCCTGGCCCCGTCGGCGCCTTCCAAGGACGCCTTGCTCACGGCGGCCCGGGAGCGTGGGTTGGAGGTGGCGCGCCAGGTGAACGCGATGGTGGACCTGGGCGCCAAGGTGATCGTGGCCACCATCCCCGACGTGGGCTTGTCGCCCTGGGGCATCGGGCAGGGCGCCACGGGGGCGGCCTTGCTGACGGAACTGACGGCGTCACTGAATGGCCGCATCCGCGTCAACATCCTGAACGACGGGCGCTTTGTGGGCTTGGTGCTGGGCGACGAGCTTTCCCAGACCGCTGCCCGGGTGCCGGCCGCCTACTCCCTGACCAATGCGTCCACCGCTGCCTGTGCGGTGGCGCCGCCTGCCTGCACCACGGCCACCTTGGCCAGCGGCGCCACGGCCGATGGCTGGCTGTGGGCCGACACCACCTGGTTGGCCGCGGGCGGGCATCGCCAGCTGGGTGCCCTGGCGCAGGCCCGCGCGCGCTTGAACCCGTTCTGAGTACCCCCAAGGTCTGGGCGGTGCCCGGACCGGCCCCCCGCTGGCGCGCAAGAAAACTTGGGGCGGCCCGGCGTTTTCTTGAGGGCGACACATCCACCTCCTCCTGGCCAGCGTTCAGCGCAGACCGCTGGCAGGTCAGTTGACGAGGGCGAAGGGACGAAGGAATGAAGGGGCGGGATTCGCCGCATCGGCGGTTTGCCTGTGCACGCGCCAGGAGCGCTCGGGATAACCCTATGCCCTCTGCGGCCCCACCGCCCTACAGTGCCCCTACGTCTGTGAGGGTTTTCGGTGCTGCCGGATGTGCTGCCCACTTGATCTGGAAGGACTTCCCATGAAGATGCCAATGATCCGTGCCTGGGCCCCGTTGGTCGCCCTGTTGATCGCCGCCTGCGGCGGCGGAGAGCCCCCTGTCCCCGGCACGGGCGCGCCCGCCGGTGCGCCCAGCACAAAGGGCAGCTTCACTGCGCTGGTGTCCTTTGGGGACAGCCTGAGTGATCTGGGCGCCTATTCGCCCGCCACCTCGCTGGCAGGCAACGGTCAGGCACCGTTCTTCGGAGGCAAGTTCACCACCAACGGTGCCACCTCGGCGGTATGGGTGGAGGCCCTGGCCACGAGCCTGGGGCTGGCCGTGACTGCGGGAGAGATGGGCTTTGCGGGCCAGTCGGTCAAGTGCCCGGCGGCGCTGGCCAACCCGGCCTATGCACCCACCTGCACTGGCTGGGGGCAGGGCGGCGCGCGCGTGACCGACCCCAACGGCATCGGCAAGGCTGGAGGCGCCCTGACCGTGCCCATGGTCACCCAGGTGGCTAACCATCTGGCGCGCTTTGGCAGCTTCAAAGCCAGCGACCTGATCGTGGTCTTCGGTGGCAACAACGATGTCTTCGTGCAGTCGGGTGTGCTGGGCGCCAAGGCGACAGCCATCCAGACCGACGCTGCCACTGGCAAGATCAGCCCGGACGAGGCCAGCAAGCGGCTCCTGGATGCGCAGACCGAGGCGCAGGGCGAGATGAAGAAGGCGGCCACCGAACTGGCGGACCTGGTGAAGAACCAGATCCTGGCCAAGGGCGGCAAGTACGTTGCGGTGTGGAACCTGCCGGACTCATCGCTCACACCGTATGGCCAGTCCCTGCCGGTGAGCTCGCGCCAGGTGCTCACCACGCTGGTGGACACCTTCAACCTCTGGCTGCGCGAGGGGCTCACCAATCAGCCGGTGCAGCTTGTGGACGCCAACGCCTCGTTCAAGGACGTCTACCTCAACCCCACCAAGTACGGCCTCACCAACAACAAGGTGCCAGCCTGTGATGCCGCCAAGATCGCCTTGATCACTGGTGGTGCGGTCACCGACGGCTCCTCGCTGTTCTGCAACAGCACGGCCGGCGTGCCCTTCAACGGCATGCGTGACGGGGCAGACGTCAACACCTGGCAGTTCGCCGACGGCGTGCACCCCACCACGGGGGGGCATCGCGTACTGGCCACCGAGGCCGCCAAGACCCTGCGGGGCTTCGGCTGGATCAACTGACACCGGCGAACCGGGAGAACGAACATGATGATCAAGCGATTCACCATCGCGGCCGCCTCGCTGTGCTGTGCCGTCCTGGCGCATGCGCAGGACTATGGCCTCAAGGTCGGCCTCACGCGCTACACCAGCCATTCGGCCACCACGGGCATCCAGGGCATTGGCGCACCACCTGGGGCTGACGCCAGCGTGGGAGATGCCTCCACGGTGATCTTTGCTGTCGAGCGCCGGCTCAATCCGAACTTCGGTTTCGAGATGGTGGTTGGCGTACCGCCCAAGATCAGCGCCCGCGCCACTGGTTCGGTAGCGTTTTTGGGCGACAAGGTGCTGACCGCCCGGAACCTGGCCCCAACGCTGATGCTGAATTACTCGTTTGGAGACGCCGGTGCGACATGGCGGCCCTATGTGGGCATCGGCGCGAACTTCACCCGCTTCAGCGACATCCAGTCAAGCCTGGCGCCCAAGGTGGAGATGAGCGACTCCTTCGGCCTGGCGTTGCAGGCCGGGGTGAACTACTCGCTGTCCAAGCAGTGGGGCCTGTTCGGCAGTATCTCGGCCATTGACGTCAGCAGCAAGCTGGTGGCCACCGGTAACACAGTGCTGACCACCACCATCGACTTCCGGCCGATCGTCTACACGCTTGGTACCTCCTACCGGTTCTGAGCCCCCCCAAGGTCCGGGCGGTGCCCGGCCCGGCCCCCCGCGGGGGCACGGAAAACATGGGGCGCTCCGCTTGTTGAGCGCTCGCGGCCTCAGCGCGGTCGGCGCCTTCAACGCCCGCTGGGGGGGTGCGGTGCCTTCAGCGCCCATTGCACGATGGCGTCGAGTGCGGGCCTTGCGGCGTTGGCGTTCGGGTGCTGAATGATGGCCACCAGCACGCGGCGGCGGCCGGTGTCGTCCAGCACGTAGCCCGCCAGGCCCGCGACGTCGCGCAGCGAGCCGGTCTTCAGGTGCGCCCGGCCGGTTGGGGCGCGAGAGCGTCGCATGGTGCCGTCCAGGCCGTTGACGGGCAGCGAGGACATCAGTTCGGGCATCACGGGGCTGGACCAGGCGTGCTGCAGCAGGTGGGCCAGCCACTGCGCCGTCAGCCGCGTCTGGCGTGACAGCCCGGAGCCGTTGTCCAGCACCAGTTCGCCGGCCGCACCTTCGCCGATGCGCTCGGCCACCCAGCGGCGCAGGGTCTCGCGCGCGGCCTCGGGCGTGGCGGGCTGCCCCGGCAGGCGCTGCGCCGCCAGCGTGAGGAACAGCTGCTGAGCCATGACGTTGTTGCTGAACTTGTTGATGTCGCGCACGACCTCGGCCAGCGGTGGTGAACGCCAATCCTGTTGCACCCGCAGCCCGGTGGGCCAACGGCCGTCGCGCACCCGGCCCGACAGGGTCCCGCCGAGGTCTTTCCACAGCGTGACGATCAGCCGCGCGCCGTGGCCGGCCGGATCCGGGTCGGCCATGGGCCAGGTCTGCTCACCGCAGGCCGTCGGGTAGCCGCCGGTGAAGCGAACCGTCCCGTCGGCCACCACGGCCTTGAGTCCGCCGCGCCAGTCTTCACACGGGCCTGGGGTCAGCGGTACGGTCCGTGCGGGCGTGCCCAGCGGCTCGGTCTCTGCCACGATGCGGGCCATGCCGCGGGCTGGGTCCGGTGTCACGGTCCAGGTGAGGGCGTGGAAGTTGATCAGCAGCGCATCGGGCTGCACGTTGTAGGCCCGAAAGGCCTCCCCGTCGAAATCGGCGGGCGAGCTTTCCGCGGGGGCGAAGGCGCTGCGGTCCAGCACGATGTCACCACGGATCTCACGCACCCCCGCCTGCTGCAGGCGGCGCAGGCCCTGCCACAAGCGCTCGGGAACCAGCTTGGGGTCGCCGCTTCCCTTGAGAAAGAGGTCACCCTCGAGCACGCCGTCGCGCAGCGTGCCCCCCCAGCCCACTGCGGTGCTCCAGGTCCAGGCCGGCCCCAGCAGGTCGAGTGCGGCATAAGTGGTCACCAACTTCACGAGTGAGGCCGGATTGACAGCCTGGCGGGACTGGTGGCTGAGCACGGTGTGGCCGCTGCCCGCCTCCTGCAGCACCACCGACAGGGCGGACTCGGGCACGCGGGCGCGCTGCAGTGCATTGCGGACCTCGGGTGGGAGGTCGCTTGCGCGCACCGGTAGGCTGGCCGCAGCGGCGGCCAGGGTCATGGCGAGACTTGCTTGCTTCAATCTGGCCCAGGCCCACACCAGGAGGGGGACGCCGGACGCGCAGCGCTCCCGCCCAGGGTGGCGCCGCTGTGCGCGCTGCAGGACCTGCGCCGCGAGGTGTCCGATCAAGGGGCTTGTCGAGGGCCTTGTCGAGGGCACCTCAGGGCCCCACCCAAGGCGGCTTCCTAAGGACAGGCCGATGTACATGCCGATGATGATCGCATGGCTACACTCGTTGAATGACCCCGGTGCTGCTGGCTTTCGACACCTCCACTGAGGCCCTGGCCGTGGGCTTGCAGTGGCCAGGCGGCCGGCGGATCTGGAACGGCGAGGGCGGCGCACAGGCCTCGGCCAGCCTGTTGCCCACGGTGCAGCGTTTGCTCGGTGATGCCGGACTGGCACTGGCTCAGGTCGACGCTATCGCCTTTGGCTGCGGGCCTGGGGCTTTCACGGGCTTGCGTACGGCCTGCTCGGTCGCCCAGGGCCTGGCCTTTGGGGCCGACAAGCCTGTGCTGGCCATCGACAGTCTGCTGATCGTGGCCGAAGACGAGCGGGCCCGCCGCGGCGACCCTGCAGCGCTGGACGTGGCCGTGGCCATGGACGCCCGCATGGGTGAGCTCTATGCGGCGCGCTACCGCTGGAGGGGTGGCCGCTGGGAGGCCCTGCAGCTCCCCGGGCTTTGGGCGCCTGCGACCTGGTGGCAAGACCTTCAGGAGGCCGCTGGCCAGGCCGAGCCGGGCGGCACGCCGGCCCTGGCCTGGGGTGGCAGCGGCATGGTCATGGTGGCTGAGGTGGCGCTGGCCCGCGCCCGTGACCTGGCCCGTGACCTCGCACAGGTCCGCAGTGCCTGCACCGATCGCGCCGCCGCCCTGTTGCGCCTGGCTGACCAGGCCTGGCATGCAGGGCAGGCCGTGCCCGCCGAGCAGGCCCTGCCGGTGTACCTGCGCGACAAGGTCGCGCTGACCACGGCCGAGCGACTGGCGCTGAAGGAGGGGACATGAGCATGTCAGGCTGCCCTCGGGCGCTCATCACGGCCCGCGCAGCGGGAAGGTTCGCGCTGTGAGCGCGCTGCCCCCGGGCGCCGCTGGCCCTCGCGCCTTCCGGCCCATGGTGCAGGAAGACCTGGACCGTGTGATGGAGGTGGAGGTGCACGCCTACAGCTTTCCCTGGTCGCGCGGCAACTTCCAGGACTCGCTGGCCTCGGGCTATGTGGCCGAGCTGATGGAGTCGGCCACGGCCGCCTTGCTGGGCTACTACGTGGCCATGCCGGGGGTGGATGAACTGCACCTGCTCAACATCACCGTGGCCCCGGACTTTCAGCGCTTTGGCCTGGGGCGGGTGCTGCTGGACCGGGTGGAAGCCCAGGCCCAGGGGCGCGGCTTTGACAACATCTGGCTGGAGGTGCGTGCCAGCAACACTCGGGCGCGCTACCTCTACGGCGCCCGCGGATTCGTCGAGCAGGGGGTGCGACGTGGCTACTACCCTTCTGGCGGCTCGCGGCGCGAGGACGCCGTGGTCATGCAACTGAACCTGGCGCAGGAGCCCCCCGATGCCGCTGGATGAGCGCCGCCTGGCCATGCTGCACGAGATGGGCGTGCCGTTCTGGCGACCGCTGGGGGCGAGGCTGCCAGCCGAGGAACCCGGATCAGACCCGGCCCCGGGCCCCGCTGGCGTCCGGGGCCCTGGTGCCCCTGCCGGCGCAGGCATCTCTTCGGCCTCTGCTCTGTCCGCTGGACCTGGTGTGCCTGAGGCTGAGGCCCGAGCTGACGCCCTGAAGCCTGCTCCAGACCAGCGGGAGGGCGATTCGCCGCTGCCTGCGCAGGCCGCCCCAGCCCCTTCCCCCGGCCAGGACGTCGGCGCCCTGGACTGGCCGGCCCTGCGCGAGGCGGTGGCAGGTTGCCGGGCCTGCGGCCTGTGCGAAAAGCGTCGTCAGACGGTCTTCGGCGTGGGCCATACGCGGGCGCACTGGATGGTAGTCGGCGAGGCCCCTGGCGAGCAGGAGGACCTGCGCGGCGAGCCCTTTGTGGGGGCCGCTGGCCAGTTGCTCGACCAGATGCTGCGCGCCCTGGGCTTGACGCGCGCCGAGGCCGCTGTCGAGGGCGCGCCGCCGCTGACGCCCGAGCAACAGGTCTACATCGTCAACACCTTGAAGTGCCGCCCGCCAGGCAACCGCAACCCCGAGCCTGCGGAGCTCGCCCGCTGCGAGCCCTTCCTGGTGCGGCAGATCGAGCTGGTGCAGCCCCGGGTGATCCTGGCCATGGGGCGCTTTGCGGTGCAGGCGCTGCTGCGCACCGACGAGCCCATCGGCCGCCTGCGCGGCCGCGTGCACCGCTACCAGGGCGTACCGCTGATCGTCACCTACCACCCTGCCTACCTGCTGCGCAACCTGCTGGACAAGGCCAAGGCCTGGGACGACCTGTGCCTGGCGATGGACACGGTGGAAGGGCTCGGGCGGGAGGAGCCTGCCTGAGAGGTGCCTTGGTACGGACTTGCGTTAGTTCGATCAGACGGCTCCCCGCTCACCCTGAACTCGCACCGCTTTCTCCGCACTCGCACCGTTCGCCCTGAGAGCTTGTGAAATACCCCCGCACACCCGCTCGTTCGCCCCAAAGGGCGCCGCTTGGCGTTGCAAATGCTCGCCGTAGCCCGAGCTACGGCTGTGCTTTGCGCCTTGATCGGCACCCTTTGGAACGCCCGCTCGGGCGCGCCGGAATACTTCACAAGCTCTGAGCCTGTCGAAGGGCTTCGACAAGCCTGTCCTGAGCGGAGTCGAAGGGCTCAGCCCGAAC
>JBAXYD010000028.1:0-51963 GCA_037127635.1 Betaproteobacteria bacterium
GTCGCCGCACGACGCCTCATAAGGCTCGGCGTCGTCCTCATGCTCGGCCTCCTCGCATGAGGGCTCTGTTCTCAATATCCACCCGCAGCACCAGCGCCAGCG
The DNA here is from genome assembly GCA_037127635.1 of Betaproteobacteria bacterium. Lineage (GTDB taxonomy): Bacteria > Pseudomonadota > Gammaproteobacteria > Burkholderiales > Burkholderiaceae_C > Rubrivivax. Next base: position 103 of record JBAXYD010000028.1, read on the forward strand.
CGATCAGGTTCATGAGGATGCCGGAGCCACCAAAACTCATCAGCGGCAGCGTCAGGCCCTTGGTGGGCAGCACGCCCAGGTTCACACCCATGTTGATGAAGGCCTGGCCGGCAAACCAGATGGCAACGCCCTGGGCGACCAGGCCGGCAAACACACGGTCCAGCGCGATGGCCTGGCGACCGATGTTGACGGTACGCCGCACCAGCCAGAAGAAGCCGACGATCACCGCCATCACCCCCACCAGACCCAGTTCCTCGCCGATCACGGCCAGCAGGAAGTCGGTATGCGCCTCGGGCAGGTAGTGCAGCTTTTCCACCGACGAACCCAGCCCCTGGCCGAACAGGCCGCCGCGGCCGAAGGCGATCAGCGAATGCGTCAGCTGGTAGGCCTTGCCCTGGGCGTTGGCAGGATCCCACGGGTCCAGGTAGGCCAGGATGCGGCCGCGGCGCAACTCGTCGAAGGCGATGATCATGCCCAGCGCTGCAATGGCCATCAAGGCAATCAGAAAGAACATGCGGGCGTTGACGCCACCCAGGAACAACACCCCCATGGAAATGGTGGCGATCACGATGAAGGCGCCCATGTCGGGCTGGCGCAGCAGCAGCAGGCCCACCACCAGCACCGCCAGCGCCATGGGCCACACGGCGCGCATGAAGTTCTCGCGCGCGTCCATTTTGCGCACCATGTAGCTGGCCGCGTAGATCACCATCGCCAGCTTGGCGAACTCCGAGGGTTGGAAGTTCATGACACCCAGCGGTATCCAGCGCCGCGAGAAGTTCACCACCTTGCCGATGCCCGGGATCAGCACCAGCACCAGCAGCACCAGGGCCAGGATGAACAGGTGGCCGGCATACTTTTCCCACCAGGCCAACGGAATCTGCAGCACCAGCAGCGCCATCACCGTGGCGATGCCGACGGACAGCAGGTGGCGGGTGAGAAAGTGCGTGGCCGCGTAGCGTGCGAATTTGGGGTTGTCAGGCAGGGCCACCGATGCGGAATAGACCATCACGATGCCCAGCGCCACCAGGGCCAGCGCCAGGGCCACGAAAGCCTGGTCGAAGCCGGTGATGCGCGCCACGCCAGGCGAACGCAGCTCGAATCGGTCGCGCACTGGCAGCGCCTGCGTACTGCCGCCTTCACCCGCGCTGCGCTCGCGGCTGGGCCGGGCTGGTGCCAGCCAGGCCGACAAGGCAGCCCAGGCGGTTCGCAGCGGGCCTGCGCTGGCGCGGGCCCCGGCCATCGCATCGCTGCGCGCGTTCATGCCACCACCTCGCCCTGTTCGGCCGCCCAGTCCTGCACCGCCTGCACAAAGACCTCGGCTCGGTGGCCGTAGTTCCTGAACATGTCCCAACTGGCACAGGCCGGGCTCAGCAGCACGGCGTCCCCGGGCCGGGCCTGGCCGAAGCACCAGGCCACGGCCGCTTCCAGCGTGTCGTGGGTGCGGCGTTCGATGGTGGCAGCGGCGGGGTCAGCCACCAGCGCCGCCTCGATCACGGGCGCATCGCGGCCGATCAGCGCCACCGCCCGGGCATGACGCGCCACGGCGGGGGCCAGCGGCGAAAAGTCCTGCCCCTTGCCATCGCCACCCAGGATGACCACCACACGCGCCGGCGCCCGGTCTGCCCCCAGGCCCATCAGCGCGGCCACGGTGGCGCCCACATTGGTGCCTTTGCTGTCGTCGAAGGCCTCGACATCGCCAATGCGGGCCACCAGTTCCACCCGGTGCGGCTCGCCACGGTACTCGCGCAGGCCATGCAGCATGGGCGCCAGCGGGCAGCCGATGGCCGTGGCCAGGGCCAGCGCCGCCAGGGCGTTGCTGGCGTTGTGGCGACCGCGCAGGCGCAGGGCATCGGCCGGCATCAGGTGCTGCAGATGGAGTTCCTCAGGTTCGGCTGGCGTGGAGCGCCTGCGGCGCACCGCGGTCTCTTCGTCCGGCAGGGCACGCACCAGCCAGGCCATGCCGTTCTCGGTGACCAGACCGAAGTCACCGGGCCGCTGCGGCGCCTGCAGGCCAAAGCGCAGCACCGGCCGGGGCTCGGGCCGGACCTGGCCCTTGGGCAGCTTGCCCATCACCGGGGCTGGCTCCATGGCCGCCACCAGCGGGTCGTCGACGTTCACCACCATCAGCGCCTGCTGGCCGTAGATGCGCGCCTTGTCGGCGGCATAGGCGGCCAGGGTGCCGTGCCAGTCGAGGTGGTCCTGCGTAACGTTCAGCACCACGGCGGCGGTGGGCTCGAAGCCCTGCGCGTCGTGCAACTGAAAGCTCGACAGCTCCAGCACCCACACCTGAGGCAAGGTGCCGGCGTCCAGGTGCGCAGCCAGCGTGTCCAGCATGGTGGGGCCGATGTTGCCGGCCGCCGCGACGCTGCGCCCGGCACGCTGCACCAGCAGCGCCGTCAGCGCGGTGGTGGTGGTCTTGCCGTTGGTGCCGGTGATGGCCAGCACCTGCGGCTGATAGGCGGCGTCCTGCTTCAGCGCGGCCAGGGCCTGCGCGAAGAGGTCGAGTTCGCCGCTGACGCGCAGGCCCCGGGCGCAGGCCGCGTCCAGCAGCGCAGCGATGGCCGGGTCCTGCGGCGCCAGTCCCGGGCTCTTGAGCACCCATTGCACGCTGGCCAGCGCACCGTCGGGTCCGTGCAGCACCGCAGCGTCCAGCGGGCCGGTGAGGTGTTGAGCGGCCGGCACCGTCTCGGCCAGGGCCTGTGCCTGCGGGGGCTGCTCGCGCGAGTCCCACACCGTCACCGCAGCGCCGCAGCGCGCGCACCAGCGCGCCATCGCCAGCCCGGATTGACCGAGGCCGAGGACGAGCACGTGGAGGCCGGCGAGCTGCTGCATGTCCAACTTCAGCGCAGCTTCAGGCTGGCCAGGCCTACCAGGCACAGCAGCATGGTGATGATCCAGAAGCGCACCACGACCTGCGTCTCGGTCCAGCCCTTCTTCTCGAAGTGGTGGTGCAAGGGGGCCATCAGGAAGATGCGGCGGCCCTGGCCGTAGCGGCGCTTGGTGTACTTGAACCAGCCCACCTGCAGGATCACGCTCAAGGCCTCGGCCACGAAGATACCGCCCATGATGGCCAGCACGATCTCCTGGCGCGTGATGACGGCAATCGTCCCCAGCGCGCCACCCAGCGCCAGCGCACCCACATCGCCCATGAACACCTGCGCCGGATTGGCGTTGAACCACAGAAAGGCCAGGCCGGCCCCGGCCATGGCGCCGCAGAAGATCAGCAACTCGCCCGCGCCCGGGATGTGGGGAATGAGAAGGTACTTGGCATACACCGCGTTGCCGGTCAGGTAGGCAAAGATGCCCAGGGCCGAGCCCACCATCACCACCGGCATGATGGCCAAGCCGTCCAGCCCGTCGGTGAAATTCACCGCATTGCTGCTCCCCACGATCACGAACCAGCTCAGCGCGATGAAGCCGTACACCCCCAGCGGATAGCTCACACTCTTGAAGAAGGGCAGCATCAGGTCGGCCTTGGGCGGCAGTTCATTGGAGAACCCGCTGGCGATCCAGTTGAAGAAGAGTTCGAGCACACGCAGGTTGGACACTTCGGACACACTGAAGGCCAGGTACAGCGCAGCCACCAGACCGATCAGCGTCTGCCAGAAGAACTTCTCGCGCGAGCGCATGCCCTCCGGGTCCTTGTGCACCACCTTGCGGTAGTCGTCCACCCAGCCAATGGCGCCGAAACCGAAGGTCACCAGCATCACCACCCAGCAGAAGCGGTTGCTCCAGTCGAACCACAGCAGCGTGGACACGCCGATGCCGATCAGCACCAGCACGCCGCCCATGGTGGGCGTGCCGCGCTTGCCCAGGTGAGCCTGCACGCCGTAGGCGCGTATGGGCTGGCCGATCTTCATCTCGGTCAGCCGGCGGATGACCCAGGGCCCGAAGGCCAGGCCGATCAGCAGCGCCGTCATGGCGGCCATCACCGCGCGAAAGGTCAGGTACTGGAAGACGCGCAGGAAGCCCAGGTCATCCGGGAACAGCGCCAGCAGCCATTGACTCAGACTCAGCAGCACGGGGGGGTCTCCGGCGCCGCAGGGGGCGCCTGTTGTGTGATGGCGGTGGTGGCGTTGGCGGACGGTGCCGCCGCGGCGCTGTCGGACAGCGCCACCAGGGCATCGACCACCCGTTCCATGCGCATGAAGCGCGAGCCCTTGACCAGGATGCTGGCCGCCGCGGGCAGACCGGGGCCGGGTTGCGGCGCCTGCAGGGCCGTGAGCGCGGCCTCGACCGTCTCGAAGTGCCGCACCGCGGTACGGCTGCCCGGCAGGCCGGCGGCCTGCGCTGCGTCGGCCGCGAGCGGGCCCACACACCACAGGTGTTCCAACCCGCTCTCGCGGGCCCTTGCGCCCACCTCGGCGTGGAACGCCGGGCCTTGCGTGCCCACCTCGCCCATGTCACCCAGCACCAGCCAGCGCGGGCCGGGCAGGCCTTGCAGCACCTCGATGGCGGCCAGCACCGAGTCGGGGTTGGCGTTGTAGCTGTCGTCCACCAGCGTCACCGGGCGGCCGGCCCAGGCCAGTGCGCGACCGTGGGAGCGGCCCCTCACCGGCCGGAAGGCTTCCAGGCCGCGCTGGATGGCCTGCAGGGGCTCGCCCGCGGCCTGCGCGCACACGGCAGCGGCCAGCGCGTTGCGCACGTTGTGCAAGCCGGGCTGGGCCAGGCGCACCACCAGATGCTCGGCGCCCAGGTGCATCTCGATCGTCCAGACCTGCGCCGCGACATCCCAGGCGGCCTGCGCGCTGGCGTGGGCTGCGGCGGCCGCCGGGCTGCCGGCAAGGGCAAAGGTGCGCAGCGTGCGCGTGCCGGCCATCTCGCGCCACAGGGCGCACATCGGGTCATCGGCCGGAAACACCGCCATACCCGAGGCCGGCAAGGCCTGCAGCACGGCGCCGTTCTCCAGCGCCACGGCCTCGACGCTGGCCATGAACTCCTGATGCTCGCGCTGGGCGTTATTGACCAGTGCGATGGTGGGCGCCGCCAGCCGGGCCAGCAGGGCGATCTCGCCCGGGTGGTTCATGCCCAACTCCACCACCCCCACCCGGTGCCAGACCTCGTCGTCCTGGCGCATCCTCAGCAAGGTCAGCGGCAGGCCGATGTGGTTGTTCAGGTTGCCCTCGGTGGCAAAGGCCCCGGCGCCATGGCCCGCGCGCAGGATCGACGCGATCATCTGCGTCACCGTGGTCTTGCCGTTGCTGCCAGCCACCGCGATCAGCGGCAGGTGGAAGCGGTGGCGCCAGGCCGCGGCCAGGGCCTGCAAGGCCACCAGCGCATCGGGCACTTGCAGGCCGCTCAGGCCTGCCTCGGCCAGTCCGCGCTCGGCCAAGGCCGCCACGGCGCCGGCCGGGCGTGCCGCAGGCAGGAAGTCGTGCGCGTCGAAGCGCTCGCCACGCAGCGCCACGAACAGGTCCCCGGGCTGGAGGGTGCGGCTGTCGGAGTGGACCCGGTCGAATGCCACCCCGCCATCGCCCACCAGCACCGAACCCGGCAGCAGGGCATGGGCCTGGGCCAGGGTCATCATGGACGGGACTCCGCTGCCGTCGAGCGCACGCGCGGGCCAGGCTGCCCAGACACGTTCGCATCATCAGACCGCAGCGCCAGGGCGGCCAGCCCCTCGGCCACATCCGAAAACGGGTGCTTGACGCCGGCGATCTCCTGCGTCTGTTCATGGCCCTTGCCGGCGATCAGCACGACATCGGCCAGGGTCGCCCCCCGCACGGCGTAGACGAGGGCTGCGCGGCGGTCCTCGATGGCGATCAGGCAGCGCTGTTTGGTGCTGTCCGCGCGCTCAGCAGCGGGTTGGCCGGCGGCTGGGCTGGCCTCTGGTACAGGCAGCCGTGCAGCCGCCTGACGCGCGCCGGCCATCACCTGCGCCAGGATTCGGGCGGGTGCCTCGCTGCGCGGGTTGTCGCTGGTCACCACCACGTGCGCTGCGCCGTGCACGGCGGCCTGGCCCATCAAGGGCCGCTTGCCCGGGTCGCGGTCGCCCCCGCAGCCGAACACACACCACAGCTGCCCCCCCCGCGCGGCGGCCAACGGGGCCAGGGCCTGCAGCGCCTTGTCCAGGGCGTCGGGCGTGTGGGCGTAGTCCACCACCACCGCCGGCTGCGCGGCCGCCCCCACGGCGTCCACGCGCTGCAGCCGGCCGGGCACCGGAGTCAGCAGCCCGAGCGCATGGGCCACGTCGGCCAGCGGCACGCCCAGGGCGCGCAGACAACCGGCCACGACCAGCAGGTTCTCGACATTGAAGGCACCGATCAGCGGCGTGCGCACTGCGTGACCTTGCAGGGGCTGGCCCGGGAGACCGCGCTCGCACAACTCGAATGCCAGACCCTCGGGGGTCTGGCGCACCTCGTGGGCCTGCAGCCTGGCGTGCGCAGCAGAGCCGTCAGGCGCGCGCTCGTCCGTCGCCGCCACCGCCACCGTCCAGAGATCCAGCCCCGGGTGCCCCGCCAACCCACCGGCCCAGGCCTGGCCATGGACGTCGCCCACGTTCAGCACGGCTGCTTTCAGGCCCACGGTGTCGAACAGCGCCCGCTTGGCCGCGCCATAGGCCGCCATCGTGCCGTGGTAATCCAGGTGGTCTTGGGTGAGGTTGGTGAAGGCGGCTACGGCCAGCGCTGTGCCGGCCAGGCGGTGCTCGACGATGCCGATGGAGGACGCCTCGATGGCGCAGGCCGACAGGCCGCCATCGGCAAAGCGCCGGAACGCGGTTTGCAGGGCCACGGCGTCGGGCGTGGTCAACCCCGTGGGCTCGAGGGCGGTGCGGGGTTCGCCCACCCCCAGCGTGCCCACCACGCCGCAGCCACGGCCCAGGGTGGCGAGCGCCTGCGCCACCCACCAGGTGCAGGAGGTCTTGCCGTTGGTACCGGTCACGGCCACCACGTCCAACGCCCGGCTGGGGTGGCCGAGGAAGGCGTCGGCCACCGCTCCGGCCTCGCGCTTCAGGTCGTCCAGGCAGGCCAGCCGCTCGTCCTCAGCCTGCGCCAGCACCTGGTCCAGGCCCCGTGCCTCCATCAGGCAGGCGGCAGCGCCCGCCGCCAGGGCCGAGCTTGCGTGCAGGCGCGCGTCATGGCTGCGCCCGGGCCAGGCCATAAAGGCGTCGCCGGGACGCACCTGGCGGTGGTCGGTGCGCAAGGCGCGCGCGCCCAGGGCCGTCAGCCAGGCCGCCGCCGCCGCGCTGGAGCCCAGGTGCTGCATCAAAAGCTCTCCACCTCGGCCGCACCGGGCTGGAAGACGATCTGCGGCTTGACCTCGATGTCGGTGGGCACGCCCATCATGCGCAGCGTCTGCTGCACCACCTGGCTGAACACGGGCGCGGCCACGTCGCCACCATAGAACACGCCGTTACTGGGTTCGTCCACCATCACCGCCACGATGATGCGCGGGTCGCTCACCGGCGCCAGCCCCACGAACCAGGCGCGGTACTTGTTGGAGACATAGGCCTTGCCTTCCTGCTTGCGCGCCGTGCCGGTCTTGCCGCCAACCGAATAGCCGATGGCCTGCGCCTTCTGCGCGGTGCCGCCCGGGCCCGCGGCCATGCGCAGCATCTCGCGCACCTGCTGCGCCGTCTGCGGCGAGATGACGCGCAGGCCCGCCACCGGCTCCTGGCGCTTGAGCATGGACACGGGGATCAGCTCGCCATCGCGCGCAAACACGGTGTAGGCCCGGGCCAGCTGGAACAGCGAGGCCGAGACGCCATAGCCATAACTCATGGTGGCCTGCTCGATGGGGCGCCAGGTCTTGTAGGGCCGCAGCTTGCCAGTCACGGCACCGGGAAAATCGAGCTGCGGTTTCTGGCCAAAGCCCACGCCGGCGTACAGCTCCCACATCTCGCGCGGCGACATCTGCATCGCCATCTTCACCGTGCCCACGTTGCTGGACTTCTGGATCACCTCGGCCACCGTCAGCACCCCGTGCGGGTGCGCATCCTTGATGGTCGAGCCGGTGATGTTGATGGAGCCTGGCGCCGTCTGTATGGGGGTCTGCGGCGTCACGCGCCCGCTCTCCAACGCCCAGGCGGCGATGAAGGGCTTCATCGTGGAGCCGGGCTCGAAGATGTCGGTCAGCGCACGGTTTCGCAGCTGCGCGCCACTCAGGTTCTGACGCTGGTTGGGGTTGAAGCTGGGGTAGTTGGCCAGGGCCAGCACCTCCCCAGACTTGGCGTCCAGCACCACCACGCTACCGGCCTTGGCGCCGTGCGCGGCCACGGCATCACGCACCCGTTGCCAGGCGAAGAACTGCACCTTGCTGTCGATGGACAGGGTGACGTCGCGTCCGTTCACGGGCTCAAGGCGTGCGCCCGTGTCTTCCACGATGCGACCCAGGCGGTCGCGCACCACGCCGCGTGAGCCCGGCTTGCCTTGCAAATCCTTCTGGAACGCCAGTTCGATGCCCTCCTGGCCCGACTCCTCCACATCGGTGAAGCCCACCACATGCGCGGCGGCCTCGCCTTCCGGGTAGCGGCGCCTGAACTCGCCGTGGCGGTGCACACCCTTGATGCCCAGCGCCTTGACCTCGGCCCACACCGCATCGTCCACCTGCCGGCGCAACCAGGCGAACTCGCCGTCGCCTGCGGTGCGTTCCTTGAGTTCTTCATGCGTCATGCCCAGCAGCGAGGACAGCGCCTTGCGCTGGGCGACATCGGCCTCGAAGTCCCTTGGGATGGCCCACACCGAAGGTGCCGGCACGCTGGTGGCCAACACCACGCCGTGCCGGTCCAGGATGCGCCCGCGGCTGGCCGGCAGCACCAGGGTACGGGTGTAACGCATCTCTCCTTGCTTCACATAGAAATCGGTGCCCACGGCCTGGATGTAGACCGCCCGGCCCGCCAGCACCAAAAAGGCCAGCGCCACCATCACGAGCACGAAACGCGAGCGCCAGGGCGGTGTCTTGCTGGCCAGCAGCGGGCTGGTGGCGTAGTTCACGGCCCTCGCGCCGGTGTGCAGCGTCGGCTTCACGGGAGCGGTCCTGCAGCCGGGAGAGCCTGGGCAGCGGTCGCCGCTTCGGTCGGTCTCTCGTTCACCCAATGCGTGACCGCCGGGGTCACGGTGCGCATTTGCAGGCGTTCACGTGCCACGCGTTCCACCCGCAGGTGCGTGGACTGCACCTGTCGTTCGGCCTCGAGGCGCTTGTGCTCGCTGTCGAGCTGCCGCTCCTCGAACTTGGCGCGCTCGATGGCCGAGAACAGGCGGCGCGTCTCGTAGGCCGTGTTCACCAGCAGCAGGCAACTGCCGATCAAGCCCACCACCAGCAGCACGTCCGCCCGGCTCATCGACGCCCGCCCCCAGAACGTGCGCGCCGCCCATCGGTTTCTGCCCGTGGCGGCGCGGCTTCGAAGGGCACTTCGGTGCGCTCGGCCACGCGCAGGATGGCCGAGCGGGCCCGCGGGTTCGAGGCCACCTCGGCCTCGCTGGGCCGCAGGCGCGCCAGCGCCCGCAGGCGCATCGGCCGCGCTGGCGCAAACGGCGCACGGCGGTCCACCTCTTCCCGGCTTTCGCGCGCGATGAAGGTCTTGGCGATGCGGTCCTCCAGCGAGTGGAAGCTGATCACCACCAGGCGGCCGCCTGGACGAAGTTGCTGCAACGCGGCGTTCAGCCCCTGTTCGAGCTCTTCAAGCTCGGCGTTGACGAGAATCCGAAGAGCTTGAAACGTGCGCGTTGCAGGGTCCTGGCCCGGCTCTCGGGTCTTGACCGCACGAGCCACGACCGAGGCCAACTCGCCTGTGGTGCGAACGGGACTCCCACCCTCGCGGCGAGCGACAAGCGCCTTTGCAACCGGAACAGCAAACCGTTCTTCCCCATAGTCTCGGATCACCTCGGCAATGCGGTGCTCGTCGGCGCGCGCCAGAAAGTCCGCGGCGGTCTCGCCGCGGGTCGTGTCCATGCGCATGTCCAGCGGCGCATCGAAGCGAAAGCTGAAACCGCGCGCAGGGTTGTCGATCTGCGGACTGCTCACCCCCAGGTCCAGCAACACGCCATCCACCTGAGACAAGCCCAGCCGGGTCAGGGCCTGCACCATGGTGGAAAAGCCATCATGCACGATGGAAAAGCGCGGGTCATCCAGGGTCTGCGCGGCGGCGATGGCCTCCGGGTCCTTGTCGAAGGCCACCAGGCGCCCAGCGGGCGACAGGCGCTGCAGCACGGCACGGCTGTGACCGCCCCGGCCAAAGGTGCCGTCCACGTAGGCCCCGTCGGTGCGCGTCACCAGAGCCTCCACGGCCTCTGCGAGCAAGACGGTGGTGTGCTGCCGGGCCGCGCCCGCATCGCTCAAGGCGTTCACCCGATGAACAGGGTATCGAGCTGACCGCTCATGTCCTGCTCCAGTACGGCGGCCTCATGGGCGTCGTACCGGGCCTTGTCCCAGAGCTCGAAGCGGTTGCCCAGGCCCATGAACACCACCTCCCGCTCCAGGCCGGCCCAGACGCGCAGTTCCGGCGGTAGCAACAAGCGCGAGGCGCCGTCGATCGCCGCCTCGGTGGCGCTGCCTATGTACAAACGGCGCAGCCCGTCAGCCGAGGCCGGCAGGGAGTTCAGGCGGGTCTCGAACTGGTCCCACACCGGGCGCGGAAACAGCGACAGGCAGCGCACGTGGCTCTTGCTGACCATCATCTGGCCTTGCACAGAGGACACAAGGACATCCCGCCAACGGGCCGGGACGGTGATCCGCCCCTTCCCGTCCAGCGTCAGCACCGGACCACCCTTGAACGCAAAGACCGACACAAAAACCCACTTTCCTGCACTTCTACGCACTTTATCTCACGCCCTCCCCTGGGGTCAATGCGCTGAAGTGAAAAAAGATCAATGGAATCAAGCACTTAGACAGTCAATTGGAGGCATTTTTCGGAGGAAAAGCGTTCAGAACCAAGCACTTGCATCGGCCACTGAAACTGCTTTGTCAGCAAGCCCATGGTCTCCCCGGGCCGGTGATTCAACGCTCACTGCGGGCCTCGCTGGACCACTGCGGCCCGACGGACTGCTAAATTCACCCGTGCCGGCACCGCTGGCGGCACCCGCCGTGACGCACCACCCTGAGCACCCACCGATGACCCTCACCGCCGCGCCCCTGGCCGACAGCCGCCACCACCTGCACACCTGCACGCAGTTGCACCAACTGGAGAGGGATGGTCCCCTGGTCATCGTCAAGGGTGGAGCGCTGGCAGACACCGCGGCCTGGGTGGCATGCCGGTGAGCGGCAAACCGCCTTCGGGAGCACCACGATGAACGAGAACGACCCCCTCTGGCGCCTGCGCCATGCCCTGGCTGGCATCGGGTTGGCGCTGGCCTGCTCGGTGCTGATCGCCGCCCTCATCGGCAGCGTGCTGGGCGATGTGCTGGGCGGGACGTACGCCTGGCGGGCGGGCTCCTACGCAGCGCTGCTGCTGTACGTGGTGGTGGGCGCGGTGGTGCTGTTCGTCAAAGTGGCGCAACACGAGACCCGGCCCCTGAGCGCCGCACGCCTGGGGCGCTGGGTGCTGAGCCTGTGGTTGTGGCCGGCCCTGTGGTGGGCGGCCCGGGGCGGCAAACCCGGCGCCTGATCCGCGGCAGACCTGACCAGGGCCGGTACGGCGCGCCGGGCCTCTCAGCGCGACTGCTTGATCACCCGACCGTTCAAGGGCTGGACAGGGCGCGCGTTCATCGGGTGCAATCGGGCAAAGATGGCCAGTTGCTGGGGAGACACCTGGATGGGCCGCTGCATCACGATCCACAGCACGCCTTCGGTGCAGGGCGGGGTGGTCAGCGAACCCATGTAGGTGTAGTAACCGCGGCGCGGCGGCAGCAGGGCCATCGGGTCGAACTCCACGGACGCGGCCACGAATTCGCCACGCTCCAGCGGCAGGTGGTTCCAAACCGCCTGCACGGCAGGATGCTCGGTCCCCTCCTCAGCCACCAGGGCCACCACTGCCAGGCGGCCTTGCGCGTCCTTGTGCACCAGGTGGATGGACATCGCGAAGCTGCGCCCGTCCACACGCTCCTCGCCCGGCAGGTGGAAGTGAAAGCCGGTCAGCTCATAGCGGCGCGCTCCCACCTCGATGGCGTTGCCCCCGCCCACCTGCACCTGCACGGTGTGGCCGTTGTCGGTGACGGAGAAGAAGCCTGGGCGGTAAAGGAAGTCCACAGCCTCCAGGTCCACCGGCAAGCCGTCGCGGATGTCCACAGGACTCTGGCGCTGGCCGCTGCCACAAAGGGAGAACGACGGGTGCAACACAGGCCAGGACTCAACACCCAGAGCCCCGGCGTAACCCCAGGCCGGCCCGTGGGCCGCCGCAGCGCCCTGTGCCATGTGCTTGGGGCTGGCCCCGGCCCCTGTGGCGCCACGGGCCGCAGGGGGGGCACGGGTGGCACCCGGGACACGCGGCCCCGCCGCCCCGGCGGCTGGCGCTTTGACGACGAACTCCCCTGACGCCTGGTTATCCACCTTGATCACCGGCGTGCCGCGCAGAGCGCCATTGTTGCTCGTCCCCGGCACGGCCCGGTTCGCCAGGCGCTCGCGCAACCGGTCCAGGGGGTCGCCTGGGCCGAGTTGGACCGCAGTGCCCGCCGAGAGCTCGGGGGCCGTCTCGGCTCGCTCGGCCGGCACCCCTTTACGCGGGCGGTAGGGCGTACGCATGGCCGTGGACCCCCGCGCGGCCGAAGCTGTCACAGAGGCTGGATCCGCCCCCGCGGGCGCCACTGGCGCGGCAACCACTGGCGCCGCAATCCTCTCGACCTTGGACGCCGGTTCGGCACCCCGGGACGGACCCGCCAAGCCGGACAGGCACGCCAGCATCGCCAGCGCCATCAGGCCCGATCGATGGAGCGGAAATCGGTGAGAAGAGTCGGTCATCACGGCGGTGTCCTGCAACGATTTCGGCCCCCCCAGTGCAAACTTGAGGCAGGCGACGGCCGGCCTCAGGGGCGCGCCGAGGGAGCACCCGTGAGCGCCGCCTCCTCCAAGCGGGCCTTCAGCGCCATCACCTTGGCGATGTACTCGGCCGCCAGGGCATCGTCCAAACGGCTGCCGCCCAGATAGAAGCGCAGCCCGTCCTCCACCGACCCGCCTGTCAGCTTGATGCAGTCGTGCAACACGCGTGCGCCCACGCGCAGGTTGGTCAGGGGATCGAAAGCCGTCATGGGCCCGCCGTGCTCATCAAAGCGCCGGGCATGCACCTTGGGCATCACCTGCATCAGGCCCTGGGCGCCTGCCGCGCTCTGGCTGAAAGGGTGGAGGCTCGATTCCGTGGCCATTACGGCCAGGATCATGGTGGGCTGCAGCTTGAGCTTGGGGCCCACCAGATGGGCCTCGCGCACCAGAGCGGCCACAGGCTCGGGCGCCACCTTGTAGGTGCCGGCCAGCCAGCGGGCCATGCGGCCCTGCTCCGGTGGCAACGAGGACGGATCGACGGCGGTGGCGCGGTCGGCGGCCTGGGGGTCGGGCGTCAGCAACACATCGTCGAAGGAGCGGCGCTCCAGCCAGGCCAGCAGGCGATCCTCCGCCGGGGCGCGCCAGGAGGGCATCAGCCACAGCCCCAGGCCCGCCAGCGCTGCCAGCAGGCCCAGCCCGGCCAACGCCTGGCGCAGCGCAGCTGCCAAGGCACGGATGAGATGGCGAAAGCTGAACACAGGCGCCATTGTGCGGCGGCCCGCCTCAGGCCAACCCCGGCGCCAGCCATGGCCTGACCCAGGCCCAGGCCACCAGGCCCACCAGCATCAGCACCGCCGAAGCCGCGGCCAAGGCGAGCGACGAGTGCATCACCAGCGGCGCCAGCACACCGGCCACCAGCCCGTTCATCACCGCCGAGATGAACGACTGCACGGACGATGCCATGCCGCGCCGCTCCGGCACCAGATCCAGCAGCAGCAGTGTGACCGAGGGCGTCATCACCGACCAGCCCAACGAGTACACCGCCACGGGCCACAGCGCCCAGCCCGGGTGCGGCGGCAGCACCGCGCTCAGCAGGACGTTCAGGGCGGAGATGCCCAGCATGATGAGGAAACCCAGACGGATCTGTTCGGCCGGGCGGATGCGCCCAGCCAGACGCCCGCTGAGCCAAGCCCCAGCCATGATGCCGGCCACGCTCAGGCTGAAGAACCAGAAGAACTCGGTGGGTGCCAGCTGCAGCAGCTCGCCCAGCCACACAGGCGCCGACAGCACGTACAGGAACATCCCGTTGAACGGCAAGCTGCTGGCCAGCGCCAGGGCCAGGAAGCGGGCGCTGGCGCCCATTTGCCAGTAACCGCGCATCAGATGACCCAGGTGCAGCGGCTGGCGCTGGCTTTCGTGCAGCGACTCCGGCAACTGCCGCCACATCACCACGCACAGCACCAGGCCCACCAGCGCCAGGAACCAGAACACCGACGGCCAACCCAGGGCCACGAACAGCCAGCCGCCCACCAGCGGCGCCACTGCCGGGGCCACGCCAAAGAAAATGGTCACCTGGGACATCACGCGCTGCGCCTGCGCGGGCGGGAACAGGTCGCGGATGACGGCGCGGCCCACCACCATGCCACCACCCGCCGACAGGCCCTGCACCGTGCGCCAGAACAGCAGCCAGCCAATGGACGGGCTCAGCGCGCAGCCCACCGAGGCCAGCGTGAACACCACCATCGCCACCAGCACCACCGGGCGCCGCCCCAGGCTGTCCGACAGCGCGCCGTGGAGCAGGTTCGTCACGGCAAAGCCGAACAGGTAGGTCGACAGCGTCTGCTGCATCTGCACCGCAGAGGCCGACAGATCTGCCGCCATGCCCGGGAAGGCAGGCAGGTAGGTGTCGATGGCAAAGGGACCGAGCGAACTCAGCCCGGCCAGCAGCAGCGCCAAGGTCCAGCGAGGGCCCCGCCACAGGGTCGCGGCTTGAGGATGCATGGTGGGGGAGTCCTGAGTGGGGGCGTGCTGCGTTGACAGTGCGCGCCAATAAAGTGTGAAGCAGACCGATAGGCCGGATTCTGTGCGCCGGTGCATCTTGCGACACCCCGGCGTGACCGCCATTCCTCTGGGCCGGACCTCACGGCCACGGCTCGGTGCCACCTACCCGCCAGCTCCGCGGAGCCACGTCAACGCTGGCCTACTTGGTGTTGCTGCGCGCAGAGATTGCCCGTTTCACCCTGCGCGGGGCTTCAGCCCCGCGCAGGGTGGCTGTGGCGCAAGGTGCTTACGCACCTCCGGCCCGCTTTCGCGGCCCGCACGACTTGCGTCGTGGCACCACAGAACACCGTGGCGGAACCCATCACCCTGCGCAGACTCGTCTCTGTTGCTCTGATCCTCACCTCGCGGTGGAGAGCCGTTAACTCCTGCGCTGCCCTGTGCAGTCCGGACCTTCCTCCAGCGCCGGGTTTCCCCGATCGCGCCAGCGGCGGTCTGGCCTGCTTCACCGCTGCATTGTCCCACCCATCCCCAGCGCGTGCAGGCGCAACGGTCGTGCAGACGTGACGAGGGGCCCCGCGGGGCCCCTCGTCTGACGTCAGCATGCACTCACTTGGACTCTTGCAGCGCGCGGATCCGGTCTTCGATGGGCGGGTGGCTGGAGAACAGCGCCATCAACCCGCTGGGCTTGCTGGAGATGCCCATGTTCTGCACCGTCTGCGGCAGGGCGCCAGGCTCCAGACCACCCAGGCGGGCCAGGGCGTTGATCATCGGCTGCTTGCGCCCCATCAGCTGCGCTGCGCCGGCGTCGGCACGGTACTCGCGCTGACGCGAGAACCAGGCCACGATCACCGCGGCCACCAGGCCCAGGGCGATGTCCATCACGATGGTGGTGACGTAGTAGCCGATGCCCACGCCCTCGCGGTCGTTCTTGAGGATGACCTTGTCGACGAAGTAGCCCACCACGCGCGAGATGAAGACCACGAAGGTGTTCATCACGCCCTGGATCAGCGTCATGGTCACCATGTCGCCGTTGGCCACGTGCGCCACCTCGTGGCCGATGACCGCTTCGACCTCCTCCTTGGTCATGTTCTGCAACAAGCCGGTGGACACCGCCACCAGGGCGGAGTTCTTGAATGCGCCGGTTGCAAAGGCGTTGGGCTCGCCCTCGAACAGCGCCACATCGGGCATGCCGATGCCGGCCTTGGTCGAGAAGTTGCGCACCGTCGCAACGATCCAGCGGTGCGTGGGATCGGCCGAGTCGTTGATGAGGACCGCACCTGTGCTCCACTTGGCCATCGGCTTGCTGATCAGCAAGGAGATGATGGCGCCGCCAAAGCCCATGACCAACGCAAACCCCAGCAACATGCCCAGGTTCAGGCCGTTGGAGGTGAGGAACTTGTTGACCCCCAGCAGGCTTGCGGTGATGCCCAGCACCAGCATCACAGCCAGGTTGGTCAGGACGAAAAGGACAATGCGTTTCATGGCACGAGCCGCGCCGGACGCGGCAAGGGGTTGACAACAGGAGCAGATGTTAGGGCCGGGGCGGAAAATTCAAGTGGAGGCCCCGCAAAGCCCCGCCACCATCATGGAGGCGAGCCTGGGCCCGCGTCGGACGGGCGCTTGGCCGCCGCCGGGCGCCGGCGCCGCGGCTTGCGCGCCGGCTTGCCTTCTGCGCTGGGCAAGGCCGCCGGCAAGCCGGCCGCTTCAGCCGAAGCAGGAGCCAGAGCCGGCTGCGGCGCAGCCCGCACGGCGGGCGAGGCGGCCTTCGCCGCGGGGCGCTCGCGCACCGGCTTGGCTGCGGCCACCGAAGCGGGCGCGCCTTCTGGCGCAGGCTTGCGTCTGCCGCCACGGGAGCGTGACTGGGCGGGCCGCGCCTCGGCGGACGGCCCAGGCTGAGCCGGGGGCGGCTCGGCCGCGGCCGGGCGAACAACGGCCATCTCAGACACCGCAGCCCCCGCGGGGGCATTGAGCTCGTTCGGCTCGTTCGGCTCGTTCGTCTCGTTCTTCTCGTTCGGCGCCTCCAGCGCCAGCGAAGGCTGAGAACGCGCCAGCCCGGCGTCCTCCAGGACGGGCAGGGCCCGCGCCGGCACCGCCGTCTTGCGCCCCGCGCGGCCGCGGCTGCGGCCTTCACTGCGGCCTTCACCATGACCTTCGCCACGGCCCTCACCACGACCTTCTCCGCGGCCATCTGGCCGACCTTCGGTGCGGCCATCAGCGCGCGCCTCGTGGCGCACATCA
The DNA here is from genome assembly GCA_037127635.1 of Betaproteobacteria bacterium. Lineage (GTDB taxonomy): Bacteria > Pseudomonadota > Gammaproteobacteria > Burkholderiales > Burkholderiaceae_C > Rubrivivax. Next base: position 17,191 of record JBAXYD010000028.1, read on the forward strand.
TGGCGCGCACCATTGCGCCCTTCGTTGCGCCCTTCGTTACGCCCTTCCCCGCGGCCCGGCCCACGCCCCTGCGGCTTGGCCCGGTGGTGCTCCATCACCTCGTAGTCGTCATACACCGCACGGGTCTCGTCACCCGTCTTGCCCTGCTGGCCGATGCCGATCACGCGGCAGCCCTTTTCCCGCAAGCGGCTGACCAAGGGCGCGAAGTCAGAGTCAGACGACGCGATCACCACCACGTCCGGGCGCTCGGCCAGGGTGAGGTCGATGGCGTCCACCGCCAGCGCAATGTCAGTGGAGTTCTTGCCCGCGGCCAGGTTGACCATCGGCCGGATGGACAAGCGCTTGAAAGCCGCCTGGTGCTTGACGGCCGATTCGGCCGTGCAGTAAGCGCGGCGCACGTGCGGGCCGCCGAAGTGCTTGCCCACCCAGGCCACGGCCTGCTCGACCACGTCCAGCGACACGTTGTCAGCGTCGATCAGCAGCATCACCTTGTCCTGTGTCATTGCAGCTTCCAGTTCAGGGTTTCGCCACCACGCAGCGGCTTGATGACGGCGTCGCCAAAGGGCAGGGCCTCGGGCAGGGCCCAGGGCTCGCGCTTCAGAGTGACGTGGCCGGCGTTGGGCGGCAGGCCGTAGAAGGCCGGGCCGTGCAGGCTGGCAAAGCCCTCCAACTGATGCAGCGCGCCCGCGGCCTCGAAAGCCTCGGCATACAGCTCCAGGGCCGCGGGCGCTGTGAAGCAGCCGGCGCCGCAGACCGACTGTTCCTTCAGCGCGGCGGCGTGCGGCGCGCTGTCGGTGCCCAGGAAGAAGCGCGGGCTGCCCGAGGTGGCTGCTGCCACCAGGGCCAGGCGGTGCACCTCGCGCTTGAGCACGGGCAGGCAGTAGTAATGCGGCCGCATCCCGCCCATGAACAGCGCGTTGCGGTTGTACAGCAGGTGGTGCGCGGTGATGGTGGCGGCGGTGCGCGCGTCACTGCCGGCCACATATTGCGCCGCCTCGCGCGTGGTGATGTGCTCGAACACCACTTTCAGCTCGGGAAAGTCGCGGCGCAGGGGCTGCATCACGCGGTCGATGAAGACGGCCTCGCGGTCGAACAGGTCGATGTCGGCATCGGTCACCTCGCCATGCACCAGCAGCAGCAGCCCTTCGCGCTGCATGGCCTCCAGCGCAGCGTAGGTGCGGCGGATGTCGGTGACACCGGCATCGCTGTTGGTGGTGGCCCCGGCGGGGTAGAGCTTGAGCGCGACCACGCCCGCCTGAGGCGCGCGGCGGATCTCGTCGGGGGGCGTGTTGTCGGTGAGGTAAAGGGTCATCAAGGGCTCGAAGTGCAGCCCGGCCGGCACGGCGGCCCGGATGCGCTCCCGGTAAGCCACAGCTTGCGCCGCAGTGGTCACGGGCGGCTTGAGGTTGGGCATGATGATGGCGCGCCCGAACTGGCGAGCCGTGTGCGGCACCACGGCCGCCATGGGCGCGCCGTCGCGCACGTGCAGGTGCCAGTCGTCGGGGCGGATCAGGCTGAGGGTATCGATCATGGCGGCATTCTCGCCCGCGCCGCGAGCTGGGCGTCAAGGCAGCAGCCCGGGCCTGCGGCGTCCTCGATACTCCCTGTGTGATCGCAGCGGATGTCCACCCCCACCCCTTGCTCCTGCCTGCCGGGGCCTGGGCCGGGCTGCGCTGATGGACGGCGCCATCACCTTCATCGAGGCGCTGGCGACCGTCGCCTTCGCGCTGTCCGGCCTGCTGGCGGCCGCACGCAAGCGCCTTGATGCGGTGGGCGTGGTGGTGGTCGCCGGGCTGGCCGCCTTCGGCGGAGGCACGCTGCGCGACATCCTGCTGGACCGCCGGCCCTTCTTCTGGGTGACGCATGCCGACTGGTTGTGGGCGCTGCTGGCGCTGTGCGTGGCAGCCATGCTCTTCCTGCGGGCGCGGCACTTCGGGGTGACCGAACGCGCCATGCAGTGGCCCGATGCCCTGGGCCTGGGCCTGTTCACCGCCGGCGGCACCGAGATCGCGCTGGCCAACGGCATGCCGGCCATCGTCGCCGTGCTGATGGGCATGGTCACCGCCGTGTTCGGCGGGGTGCTGCGCGACATCGTCTGCAACGAGATCCCCAGCGCCTTCAGCGACCACCGGCCCTACGCCGTGTGCTCTTTCGCGGGCGGCTGGGTGCTGGTGGGCGCTCAGCAGGCCGGCCTGCCGGGCGAGACGGCGCTGGCCGCGGCCGCCCTCACCGCCACCGGTCTGCGCGTGCTGGCCCTGGCCACCGGCTGGCAACTGCCGCCGTGGCGGGCGGGCGAGCCGCCGCCGGGTCGATGACGATCTGCCGCCGCGCGTGGCGGTGGTGGTGGTGGTGGCGGGCCTGCGCGAATGGTGGCGCTCAGCCGTGTGGCGCGCCCGCTGCCGTGCGCACCGGCACGAAGGGCTGGCGAACCCCGCGCTCCACGCCCGTGAACACAAAGTCCACTTCCGGGGCCAGGCCGGCCACGATGCGGGCGATGCTCTTGCCCGACCCGCAGGCGTGCGTCCAGCCCAGCGTGCCGTGGCCCGTGTTCAGGAACAACTTGCCCACCTTGGAACGGCCGATGATGGGCACGTTGCTGGGTGTGGCCGGGCGCAGGCCAGTCCAGAACTGCGCGCGTTCAGCGTCGCCCGCGCCCGGGAACAGTTCCTCGACCCGGCGCACGATGGCCTCGCAGCGCACGCGGTTCAGGTCGCGGTCGTAACCGTTCAACTCGGCCGTGCCGGCGATGCGCAGGCGGTCGCCCAGGCGCGAGAACACGAGCTTGAACTCGTCGTCGGTCAGCGACACCTGGTGCGCTATGGCCGCGTCCTTGACCGGCATCGTGACCGAATAGCCCTTGGCCGGGTAGATCGGCAGCTCGATGCCCAGCGGCTTGGCCAGCAGCGGGCTGAGCGAGCCCATGGCCAGCACAAAGGCGTCAGCGCGCAGGCGCTGGAAGCGGCCCTCGCTGTCGGTGGCCTCCACGTGGTCGATCTCGCCGCCGGCCGTGCGCAACGCCGTGACGGTGTGGCTCATCAGGAACTGCACGCCGTCCTGTTCGCAGCGCTTGACCAGCTCACGGGCGAAGCGGTTGGCGTCGCCCGACTCGTCTTCCGAGGTGTAGGTGGCGCCGGCCAGCTGCGGGCGGATGTGCGCCAGGGCCGGCTCGACCTTCACGGCCTCATCGGCCGAGATGACGCGGCGGTCGCAGCCCAGCTCGCGCATCTGCGCGGCGGGCGCCTCGGCCGCTTCGAACTCCTGCTGGCTGGTGTAGAAGTGCAGGATGCCCTGCGTGCGCTCGTCGTAGGCGATGTCACGGCCGCGGCGCAGCTGCTGCAGCGTGTCGCGGCTGTACGTGCCCAGGCGCACGATCTGCTCGATGTTGTGGCGCGTGCGCGCCGGCGTGCATTCGCGCAGGAACTGCAGGCCCCAGCGCCACTGGCGCGCGTCGGCGCGCAGGCGGAACAGCAGCGGCGCGTCTTCCTTGCCCAGCCACTTCAGCACCTTCAGCGGCGCACCGGGGTTGGCCCAGGGCTCGGCATGGCTGACCGAGATCTGCCCGCCGTTGGCGAAGCTGGTCTCGGCCGCGGCCGAGGCCTGGCGGTCGACCACGGTGACCTCATAGCCCTGCTGGCGCAGGAAGTAGGCCGAGGTGACACCGAGCAGGCCGGCGCCGAGGACGATGACTTTCATGGCAACACTCCTGGGGCAGCACGCCGGATTGGCGCGCCCTGAACACGGATGGCAACACTGCGGGGCCGCACGGGCCTCACTGCGCCTCGAGCTTGATGGACTTGGCGATGGCGCGAAAGCGCGTCGTCTGGGCCTCGTACTCCTTGGCGGCGTCGGCCAGGGACAGCATGGGTGGCACCGCGCCGCCCAGCTTCTCCAGCGCGGCCTTGGAAGCCGGATCGCTCATCGCGGCCGTCAGGGCCTTGTTCAACGCCTGCACCACGGGCTCGGGCGTGTCCTTCTTGACGAAATAGCCGGTCCAGGTGTTGAAGGCAAAGTTCTTCACCGCCTTGCTGTCGCTGACGGTGGGGTACTTCTTCAGGAATTCGGCCTCGACCTTGCCGGCCGGCGCCAGCGTGGCCAGCACCTTCAGGCGGCCCTGGTCGGCCAGGCCGATGCTCTGCTCGCCCACCACGACAAAGGCCACATCCACCATGTCGCCACCGATGTCCTGCAGCAGCGGGGCCAGGCCCTTGTAGGGCACGTGCGTCAACTCCGCGCCAACGAGCTGCCCGAAGTGCGCGCCCACCACGTGATAGAACGAACCGATGCCCACGCTGCCGTAGGTCAGCGGCTTGCCGGCCGCGGCCTGCTTCTTGGCCAGCGCCACCAGCTCGTCGATGTTGTTCGCGGCCAGGCCCTTGCGCGCCAGCACCGCCATCGGAAAGCTGCCGATCATCTGCACGAAGCGAAAGTCTTCGGCCTTGTACTTCACGGCCTGCAAAGCCATGGGCGCGAGGATCAACTCGTTGGGCGAGCCTTGGTACAGGTACTGGCCATCAGGGGGCGACTGCAGCACCTTCTGCGCGCCGATGGCACCGCCCACGCCACCCAGGTTCTCCACGATGACCATCTGGTTCAGCGCCTTGCCCAGCGGCCGCTCGACGATGCGGGCGATCACGTCGGACAGGCCGCCGGCCGGGTACGGCACCATCAGGTTCACCGGCTTGCTCGGAAATGGTTGCGCCAGCGCCACGGTGGGCACCACACACAGGGACAGGGCCGTCAGCAAGCCTGTCGTGGCGTTCTTCATCCAGTTCATCTTGTCTCCTTGGACTGCGGGCTGTGCGCAGAATGGGGTGATGGGGGCGGGACCGATCAGCCGGTTCGCCTGGGCGGTGCGGGGAACCCCGTGACCGCTGGCGATGAACTGATGCAGGCGCATCGTAGAAAGTCCAATGCACACAGTCCAATGAATTATTTTTTGCTTTTCAATGCATTCAAGGCATGATTCAGCGGCGACCTGCACCCCAGGCCTGCGCCGCCATGAGGGCACTCCATGACCCTGGTACAGCTTCGACACCTGATCTCCCTGGCCGAGACCGGCTCCTTCAGCCGCTCGGCCGAAGCCCTGTTCATCACCCAGCCCGCGCTCAGCCGCAGCATCCGCAGCCTGGAGGATGAGCTGGGGCAACCCCTGCTCGACCGCATCGGTTGGCGCAGCGAGCCCACGGCCTTCGGGCGCGAGGTGCTGGCGCGCGCCCGGCGTCTGGTGGCCGAGGCTGACGAACTGCGCGCTGTGGCCGAGCGCCTGCGCACCGGCGCCACCGGCCAGCTCCAGCTGGGTCTGGGTTCGGGGCCGGCGGCCATCCTGGCCGTGCCCTTGATGCGTCGCATGGCGGTGCGCTTCCCGGCCGTGCGCCTGGACATCACGGTAGCGCCCTCAGCCGTGCTGGAAGAGGCGCTGCGCCAGCGCCGGGTGGACGCGCTGGTGATAGACGCCCGCTCGGTGCTGCCCTCCACCGACCTGCAGATCGAGCCCCTGGGCGAACTGCGCGGGGCCTTCATGTGCCGGCCCGGCCATCCGCTGACCCTGCACAAGAGCCCGCTGAAATTCAAGGACCTGCTGGCCTACCCCATGGCCTCCATCCCACTGAGCGACGAGGTGGCGCGCGTGCTGGTGGAGCGCTACGGCCCGCAGGCCCATCCCGGGCAGTGCGTGACCCTGCGCTGCGAGGAGATCCCCAGACTGGTGGAAGTGGTGCGCGAGACCGACGCCGTGCTGCTGTCCATCCGCGCCGCCGCCCCCGCGCTGGTGGAGCTCACGCTGTCACCCAGCATGAACGCCACCGCGCGCTTTGGCCTGGCCACGCTGGCCGGGCGCTCGGAAGTGCCGATGATGGCCGAGCTGCGCGCCCTGGTGGACGAGCTGCTGCACGACTGAGGGTCAAGCGCTGCCCGCCTCCAGGAACGCCCACAAGGCCTGCGCCAGCGGCTTGGTGTGGCGCGCCGTCTCGGGCCGCTCGCGGTACAGCCGGATGTCCATCGTCACCTCGAAGGTGCCCGGCGCAGCGGCGGGCACCAGGCGGCCCGCGCGCAGTTCATTGCGCACCGCACTGGCCGGCAGGAAGGCCAGACCATGCCCTTCCACCGCCATGGCCTTCAGGCCCTCGGCCATGTCGGCTTCGTGCACCGCCTCCAGGCCGCCGCTGGCATCGCCTGCCTGCCGCAGGATCAACTCCACCATGCGCGCCATGTAGGCACCTTCGGCGTAGGCCAGCAGGGGCACGGTGCGGCCTGGCGGCACCGGCAGACGGAACATCGGGGCGCCCGCAGCATCGGCGCAGGCGTAGGGCGCCAGCGTTTCATGGCCGAGGCTCAGCATCTCGTAGCGCTGCGGGTTGAGCTGCAGCGGCTGGCTGGCGTGGTGCAGCACGATCAACAGGTCGCACGCGCCCTCGGTCAGCCGCATCGCGGCGTCGTGCACGTTCAGCGCGATGAGCCGCGTCTTCAGCGCGCCAAAGCGCGGCCGCAGGTCCATCAGCCAATGGGGAAAGAAGGTGAAGGCCAGCGTGTGCGGCACCGCAAAGTCGATGACATCCTGCCCGCTGGCCTGGTGGCTGCGCGCGCTGTTGCGGGCGCCCTGCACGGCCGTCAGGATCTCCAGCGCCTGCGCGTGCAGCGCCTCGCCCGCGGGCGTCAGACGTGTGGGGTAGGACGAACGGTCCACCAGGTCCGTGCCCGCCCAGGCCTCCAGCGACTGGATGCGCCGGGAGAACGCCGACTGCGTGACATGCCGCAGCTGTGCCGATCGCGAGAAACTGCGAGTCTCGGCCAGACTCACGAAGTCTTCAAGCCAGCGGGTTTCCATGGATCAGGTGACCGGGTACGGATGCCCACATTCTTGCAGCGGTGTCCACAAGCACAAAGCAACAACACAGGGCGGCCGGCGTCCAAGCGTCCGGCCCCTGTCTGGCCACCATTGGGTGACGCCCAGGCGCGTCCGCGCTATCCTCGCAACGTGAAAGTCGCTGACGTCCTTCGCCTCCTCCAGCAGCAAGGCTGGACACTGGTGGCGCAGCGCGGCAGTCATCGGCAGTTCAAGCACCCGAGCAAGCCGGGGCGGGTCACCATCCCGGGCAAACCCAGTGATGACTTGGCCCCAGGCACCTTGAACAGCATCCTGAAGCAAGCCGGCATGAAATGAGGTCCCCCATGAGGTACGCCGTGGTCATCGAGAAAGCCCAGGGCAACTATTCCGCCTACGTGCCGGACCTCCCAGGCTGCGTGGCCACGGGCGCCACCACCGCGGATGTGGAGCGAGAAATACGAGAGGCCATCGCCTTCCATATTGAAGGCCTGCGGGAAGACGGGTTGCCGGTTCCCGCAGCCACCAGCCAGGTCGAGTACATCGAACTGGCCGCCTGACTTCTGCCCGCCGCCTGGCCGCGAAGTGCAGCCGCTCAGACGTCCACCAACGTCACACCGCCTCCACCACCCCACCGGCAGACGACACCCCTTCCCCCCTGCTCTGCTGCAGCCGCCACATCCGCGCGTAGCGCCCGTCCAGCGCCAGCAGTTCGGCGTGCGGGCCGCGCTCCACCACGCGGCCGGCTTCCAGCACCACGATCTCGTGGGCGTCCACCACCGTGCTCAGGCGGTGGGCGATGACCAGGGCGGTCTTGCCCTGGGAGGCGGTCTTCAGCTCGGCCTGGATGGCGCGCTCGTTGGCGGAATCCAGCGCCGAGGTGGCCTCGTCGAAGATGACGATGGGCGGGTTCTTGAGCAGCGTGCGGGCGATGGCCACGCGCTGCTTCTCGCCGCCCGAAAGCTTCAGGCCCCGCTCACCCACCATGGTGCCGTAGCCCTTCGGCGTTGAGGCGATGAAGTCGTGGATGTGCGCCGCCCGGGCCGCGGCCTCCACCTGCTCGCGCGTGGCGCCGGGGCGGCCGTAGGCGATGTTGTATTCCACCGTGTCGTTGAACAGCACCGTGTCCTGCGGCACGATGCCGATGGCGGCACGCAGGCTGGCCTGCGTGACCTGCCGGATGTCCTGCCCGTCGATGGTGATGCGCCCGCCCGTCACGTCGTAGAAGCGGAACATCAGCCGCGCCAGCGTGGACTTGCCCGCGCCCGAGGCGCCCACCACCGCCACCGTCTTGCCCGCGGGAATGTCGAAGCTGACGCCGTGCAGGATGGGCCGCGCCGGGTCGTAGGCGAAGTCGACCTGCTCGAAGCGCACGGTGCCCTGGCGCACGGCCAGCGCCGGCGCGCCGGGTACGTCGTCCACCTCGCGGTGCCGGCCGAGCAGGCCGAACATCTTGTCCAGGTCGGTCAGGGCCTGCTTGATCTCGCGGTACATCACGCCCAGGAAGTTCAGCGGGATGTAGAGCTGGATCATGAAGGCGTTGACCATCACCAGGTCGCCCAGCGTCATGCGCCCGTCCACCACGCCCTGCGTGGCGCGCCACAGCATGGCCACCAACGCGGTGGCGATGATGACCTGCTGGCCGGTGTTGAGCACGCTCAGCGTGGTCTGGCTCTTCAGCGCCGCGCGGCGCAGTTGCTCCAGGCTCTCGTCGTAGCGCTTGGCCTCGAAGGCTTCGTTGCCGAAGTACTTCACCGTCTCGTAGTTCAGCAGCGAGTCGATGGCCTTGGTGTGCGCCGTGGAGTCCATCTCGTTCATGCGGCGCCGGAACTGCGTGCGCCACTCGGTCACCGTCACGGTGAAGGCGATGTAGACCACCAGCGCGGCCCCGGTGATGAGCGCAAAGCCGGCATCGAACTTCCAGCCCAGGAGCACCAGCACCATCACCACCTCCACCAGGGTGGGGAAGATGCTGTAGAGCGAATAGGAGATCAGCGACTGCACGGCGCGCGTGCCGCGCTCGATGTCGCGCGTCATGCCGCCGGTCTGGCGCTCCAGGTGGAAGCGCAGGCTCAGGGCGTGCAGGTGGCCGAAGACCTCCAGCGCGATGCTGCGCGTGGTGCCCTCCGTGGCCTTGGCGAAGACCAGCTCCCGCAGTTCCGTGAACAGCGAGGTGGACAGCCGCAGCGCGCCGTAGGCCACCAGCAGGCCCACTGGCACCACCAGCAGGGCCGCGGCCGAACCCGGCGCCGGGGCCAGGTTGTCGACCAGTTCCTTGAGCAGCAGCGGCACGCCGACGTTGGCCATCTTGGCCGAGATCAAGAAGGTCAGCGCGATGCCCACGCGCCAGCGGTAGCGCCAGAGGTAGGGGAACAGACGGCTGAGCGTGGCCCAGTCGGAGCGGGGGGCCGCGGGCTGGGCAGACGGAGCCGTGGCGGAGAGGGAAGGGCCGGGGGGTCGCATGGGTACAGTGTCGCGGATACCGGGGTGCCCGCCCCTGCTCGAACAGCGCCTGGACGACCGGTCGTTGATGCTGCTCGCCCCCTATCATCCGCAGCATGAGCACCCCCACCACGCTACCCGCGGCTGCCGGCCGGCTGCTGTTGCCTGAGACCCTGCCCGACCAACGCGAGTTGGTGCTGCGCGTGATGCCCTTGCCCTCGGACGTCAACGCCAACGGCGACATCTTCGGCGGCTGGCTCATGGCGCAGGTGGACATGGCCGGCGCCGTGCTGCCCTACCGCATCGCACGCGGCCGCATCGCCACCGTGGCGGTCAACGAGTTCCTGTTCAAACAACCGGTGTCCATCGGCGACCTGCTGAGCTTCTACGCCCGCATCGAGCGCGTGGGCAAGACCTCCATCACCGTGCACGTCGAAGTGTTTGCCGAGCGCAACCCGGCGAACCCGCAGGTGGTGAAGGTGACCGAGGCGCGCATCACCTACGTGGCCATCGACAAGGATGGCAAGCCGCGGCCCATACCCAAGCCCGAAAACTGAGAGGCGCTGACCGCCTGGAGACCCTGACCATGATCGTTTTCGAACACGCCGACGTGCTGGACGCCGCCGCCGGCACCCTGCTCAAGGACCGTTTCGTCCGCGTCGAAGGCACGACCATCGCCGCAGTGTCCGACAAGCCCGTGGACACCACGGGCGCCCGCGTCATCGACGCTCGAGGCATGGTGCTGATGCCTGGCCTCATCGACTGCCATGTGCACGTGCTGGCCTCCATGCTGAACGCCGGGCGCCTGGCCAAACTGCCCAACGTGCTGACCGTGCTGCGCGCCGTGCCCATCCTGCAAGGCATGCTGATGCGCGGCTTCACCACAGTGCGCGACGCCGCCGGGGCCGACTGGTCACTGGCCGAGGCCGTGCGCACCGGGCTGGTCCAAGGGCCCAGGATCTTCCCTTCAGGCCGCGCGTTGTCTCAGACCGGCGGCCATGGCGACTTCCGCGAGCGAAGTGACGTCATCGAGCCCTGCCCCTGCACGCCCAAGATCGGCGCCATCGGCCGTGTGGTCGACGGCGTGGATGCGATCCGCCGCGCCGTTCGCGAAGAGATCCAGATGGGAGCCACCCAGATCAAGATCATGGCCTCAGGCGGCGTGGCCTCGCCCACCGACCCGATCCACTACCTGGGTTTCAGCGAGGACGAGATCCGCGCCGCGGTGGAGGAGGCGTCCAACGCCGACACCTACGTGCTCGCGCACGCCTACACGCCCAAGGCAATCTCGCGCGCCGTGCGCTGCGGCGTGCGCACCATCGAACACGGCAATCTGATAGATGCCGAGTCCGCACAGGTGATGGCCGACCATGGCGCCATTGCCGTACCCACGATCGTGACCTACGAGGCCCTGGCCAGCGAAGGTGCGGCGCTGGGCCTGCCACCAGAGTCTGTAGCCAAGATCGAGAACGTGCGCAGCGCCGCCCTGCGCTCACTAGAGATCTTTGCGGCTGCGGGCGTTCGTATGGCTCTTGGCACCGACCTGCTGGGCGAGTCGCACCGCCTGCAGTCTGACGAATTCAAGCTCCGCGCCGCCGTGCTGGGCGCGGCCGAGACGTTGCGCGCCGCCACCATCCACGCCGCCCACGTGCTGCGCATGGACGGCCGCCTCGGAGTCGTTGCCCCAGGGGCGACGGCCGACCTGCTGCTGGTTGACGGCAACCCGCTGCAGGACATCTCGGTGCTGCTGGGCCAAGGCGAACATCTGACCCTGATCATCCAAGAAGGCAAGGTGGTGAAGGACGCTGCCTCACCCCGGGCCGCTGACTGAGGCTCAAGTTGACGCGGCGGGCGGCTGGGGCACCGGTGCCCCGCCCTTGTCACTCCACAGCTCCCCGCCCGTGGCCCAGTCGTGGCGCGCAATGTCGAAGAACACGATGTCCACGCCATCGGCCGAGCCCCCCAGGGTGCGCACGGTGGCCTCGGTCAGGGCCTGGGCCAGGGCGCGCTTTTGCTCGACGCTGCGGCCCTCGAAGAGTTCGACGCGGATGGTGGGCATGGTGGGGTCCTGGCAGTGAGGTGGAAGGAAGATCGGGCGCTGGGGCCGGCAAGGCCCAGGATGCTCAAGGCGCTGCGTCGATCAGGATGGCGCGGAAATCGTTGACGTTGGTCAGCGTCGGGCCGGTGACCACGCTGTCGCCCAAGGTGCTGAAGAAGCCGTGGCCGTCGTTATCGGCCAGACAGTCGACCGGACGCAGGCCAGCGGCGAAGGCGCGCTCCAGGGTGTCGGGCGCAAGCAGCGCGCCGGCCGTCTCCTCCTGGCCGTCCACGCCGTCGGTGTCGCCGGCCAGCGCGTGCACTTGAGGGTGGCCGCGCAGCGTCAGCGCCACGGACAGCAGGCATTCCACGTTGCGCCCGCCGCGCCCGCCACCGCGCACCGTCACCGTGGTCTCGCCGCCCGACAGCAGCACGCAGGGGGCGGCAAAGGGCTGGCCGCGCTGCGCCACCTGCAAGGCGATACCGCCCAGCACCCGGCCCACGTCACGTGCCTCGCCTTCCAGCGCGTCCCCCAGGATGTAGGCCGCATAGCCGGCCTCGCGCGCCACCGCGGCCGCAGCTTCCAGCGAGGCCTGCGGTGCGGCAATGATGCGCGTCTCGCAGCGCGCCAGCCGCGGGTCGCCGGGCTTGACGGATTCACCCCGGCCGCTTTCCAGCACCTCGCGTACCGCGGGCGCCAGCGTGATGCCGTAGCGGCGCACGATGGCCAGTGCATCGGCGCAGGTGGTGGGGTCACCAACAGTGGGGCCGGAGGCGATGTCGATGGGCCGGTCGCCCGGCACGTCAGAGATCAGCAGCGTAAGCACACGCGCTGGGTGGCAGGCCGCGGCCAGGCGCCCGCCCTTGATGGCCGAGAGGTGCCGGCGCACGCAGTTCATCTCGGAAATCGTGGCGCCACTGGCCAGCAACGCACGGTTGACGTCCTGCTTGTCCTGCAGCGTCAGGCCGGGGGCGGGCAGCGGAAGCAGGGCCGAGCCGCCGCCCGAGATCAGGCACAGCACCAGGTCGTCTGCGGTCAGGCCCTGCACCACCTGGAGCATGCGCTGCGCCGCGCGCAGGCCGGCTTCATCGGGCACCGGGTGCGCGGCTTCGGCGATCTCGATGCGCTGGCAGGGCACGGCGTAGCCGTAGCGCGTGACGACGAAACCTGACAGCGGGCCGCGCCAGGCCTGCTCCACCGCCTGCGCCATCGCCGCCGAGGCCTTGCCCGCGCCGATCACCACCAGGCGGCCGCGCCCAAGCGTGGCCGGGTCCGGCAGGTGGGCAGGGATGCGCAGCGCGGGTTGTGCGCTGGCGATGGCGGCGTCGAACATGCGGTGCAGCAGTGCACGCTGGGGGGTGGGATTCATCGTCATCGGTCCGGCGCCTCGGCCATCTTTCAGGCGGCCATCTGGAGCTGCCTGCCGGGCCGGCCTCCCGAAGCAGGTGAAGGCCGGATCAGCCCGGAGTCTGCCCGATCTCGAAGTTGGCCAGCTTTTCCAGCGCGCGCACCATGGCCGAATGGTCCCAGGCCTTGCCGCCGTGGGCAGCGCAACTATTCAACAGCTCCTGCGCGGTGGCCGTGTTGGGCAGGCTCACACCCAGGGCGCGGGCACTGGAAAGCGCAAGGCTCAAATCCTTCTGGTGAAGCTCGATGCGAAAGCCTGGGTCGAAGGTGCGCTTGACCATGCGCTCACCATGCACCTCCAGGATGCGCGACGCGGCAAACCCGCCCATCAGCGCCTGGCGCACCTTGGCCGGGTCGGCCCCGGCCTTGGCCGCAAACAGCAGCGCCTCGGCCACGGCCTCGATGTTCAGCGCCACGATGATCTGATTGGCCACCTTGGCGGTCTGCCCGTCGCCGTTGCCGCCCACCAGCGTGATGTTCTTGCCCATCAGGGCGAACAAAGGCTTGACGCGCTCGAACACCGCTTCCTCACCGCCCACCATGATGGTCAAGGCGGCGTTCTTTGCACCAACCTCGCCACCCGAAACCGGAGCGTCGAGGTAATCGGCGCCAAGGGCCTGGATGCGCGCAGCGAAGTCCTTGGTGGCGATCGGCGAGATGGAACTCATGTCCACCACCACCTTGCCGGTGCGGCCGTCGGCGCCTGGCGCGCCCGCGCGCAGGCCGGCGGCCACGCCCTCGTCACCGAACAGCACCCGCTCCACATCAGGCGTGTCAGGCAGCATGGTGAAGATGATGTCGGCGCGCTCGGCCACGCCGCGCGCCGTGGTGCACTGGGTGGCGCGGCTCTCGGCGATCGCTGGCGCGACCTTGCTGCGCGTGTGGACGAACACCGTGTGGCCGGCCGCGATGAGGTGGCCCGCCATGGGCGCACCCATGATGCCCAGGCCAATGAAGCCGATCTTCTGCGGTGAGGAGGTCATATCGAGATTCCTGTAGGGGTAGGGTGCGGGGGGTCTGTCAGGCCACCAGGGCCTGCCGCCACCCCAGGCCGGCTTCGGTGGCAGCGGCGGGCTTGTATTCGCAGCCCACCCAGCCGCGGTAGCCGATGCGGTCCAGGTGTGCGAACAAGAACGCGTAGTTCATCTCGCCCGTGCCCGGCTCGTGCCTGCCGGGATTGTCGGCCAGCTGGATGTGGCCGATGCGGGCCAGGTACTTGGTCAGCGTGGCGGCCAGCTCGCCTTCCATGCGCTGTGCGTGGTACAGGTCGTATTGGACGAAAGCGTTGTCGGCACCCACCTCGTCCAGGATGTTCACTGCCTGGGCGGTGCGGTTCAGGTAGAAGCCGGGGATGTCGTAGGTGTTGACCGGCTCGATCAGCAAGCGCAGGCCGGCCTTCTTCAGCTCGGCGGCGGCGTAGCGCAGGTTGGCCACAAAGGTGCTGCGCAGCTCCGGCTCGGTAACCCCTTCCGGCACCTTGCCGGCCAGACAGTTGAGCTGGCCCACGCCGAGCATGCGGGCATAGGAGACAGCACGCTCCACGCCAGCGCGGAACTCGTCCATGCGGTCCGGGTGGCAGGCGATACCACGCTCACCCGCGTCCCAATCGCCAGCGGGCAGGTTGTGAAGCACCAGTTGCAGGCGGTTCTCCGTCAAGCGCTGGCGCAAATCGGCCGCGCTCCAGGCATAGGGGAACAAGAACTCCACAGCCTCGAAACCCGCCTGCGCCGCCCGCTCGAAACGGTCGAGAAAGGGCACTTCCGTGAAGAGCATGGTGAGGTTGGCGGCAAAGCGGGGCATGTGGTGTCTCCTGTCGTGGTGATCAGTGGGAAGAGGCCCGCGGCCTCACTCCAGCAAACCGGCCGCCACCAGGCCTTCACGCCCCTGCGGGTGCAGGCACTCGATGTCCTCGAACTCGTTGATGGCGTCGATCTCGGTGCCCATGGCGATGTTGGTCACCTTCTCGAGGATCACCTCCACCACTACCGGCACGCTGAACTCACGCGCCATGACCTGCGCCTGCTTGAGGGCCGCCTGGATCTTGGCCGGGTCAGTCACGCGCAGCGACTTGCAGCCCAGCCCCTCGACCACCGCCTGGTGATCCACGCCATAGCCCTTGAGCGTGGGATCGTCGACGTTCTGGTTGTCGAAGGCCAGCTGCACGCAGAAGTCCATGTCGAAGCCGCGCTGGCTCTGCCGGATCAGCCCGAGGTAGCTGTTGTTCACCAGCACCTGCACGTAAGGCAGGCGGAACTGCGCGCCCACGGCCAGCTCTTCGATGAGGAACTGGAAGTCGTAGTCGCCCGACAGGCCCACCACCGTGCGGGTGGGGTCGGCGGCCACCACGCCCAGGGCAGCCGGGATGGTCCAGCCCAGCGGGCCGGCCTGGCCGCAGTTGATCCACTGGCGCGGGCCCTGCACATGCAGGAACTGCGCGCCGGCGATCTGGCTCAGGCCGATGGTGGAGACATAGATGGTGTCGCGCGGGAAGGCGGCGTTCATCTCCTCGTACACGCGCTGCGGCTTGATGGGGGTCTGCTCGAAGTGCGTCTTGCGCTGCATCAGGCGCTTGCGCTCGGCGCAGCGCCCGGCCCAGTCCTCAAAGCCCTTGAGCGTGCCGGCCGCCTTGCGCTCACGCGCGACCTGGACGAACAGCTCCAGCGCCGCCTTGGCATCGCTGACGATGCCCAGTTGCGGGTTGAACACGCGCCCGATCTGCGTGGGCTCGATGTCCACGTGCACGAAGGTGCGGCCCTTGGTGTAGACGTCCACCGTGCCGGTGTGGCGGTTCGCCCAGCGGTTGCCGATGCCGAGCACGAAGTCGCTGGCCAGCATGGTGGCGTTGCCGTAGCGGTGGCTGGTCTGCAGGCCCACCATGCCGGCCATCAGCGGGTGGTCGTCAGGGATGCTGCCCCAGCCCATCAGCGTGGGGATCACGGGCACGCCCGTGAGCTCCGCAAACTCCACCAGCAGATCGCTCGCGTCGGCGTTGATGATGCCGCCGCCGGCGACGATCAGCGGCTTGTCTGCCGCCATCAACATGTCCAGCGCCTTGTCGATCTGCTTGCGCGTGGCTGCGGGCTTGTAGACCGGCAGCGGCTCGTAGGTGTCGATGTCGAACTCGATCTCGGCCATCTGCACGTCGAACGGCAGATCGATCAGCACCGGGCCGGGGCGGCCCGAGCGCATCAGGTGGAAGGCCTGCTGGAAGGCGCGCGGCACCTGCGCGGGCTCGCGCACCGTCACCGACCACTTGGTCACCGGCTTGGAGATGGACTCGATGTCCACGGCCTGGAAATCTTCCTTGTACAGGCGTGCGCGCGGCGCCTGGCCAGTGATGCACAGGATGGGAATGCTGTCGGCGATGGCCGAGTACAGCCCCGTGATCATGTCGGTGCCGGCCGGGCCGGAGGTGCCGATGCACACCCCGATGTTGCCGGGTGCGGCACGGGTGTAGCCCTCGGCCATGTGTGAGGCGCCCTCGACGTGGCGCGCCAGGATATGGGCGATGGACTGGCGCTCGCGCAGCGCGGCGTACAGCGGGTTGATGGCGGCACCGGGCACGCCGAAGGCCTGCGTGATGCCCTCCTTCTCCATCACGAGCACGGCGGCAAGGGCGGCTTTCATCTTGGGCATGGTGGACTCCTGAGAATGTGGGAAGGACGGATTGACAGACACTGTGGAGCCGACACCATTCGACCCCTACCGTTCGCCCTGAGCCTGTCGAAGGGCTCAACCCGAACGGAATTACAAGAACATGGGTGCCAGCTCAATTCAGGGCCGAATGGTCGGTTGCACCACCGCGATTCGGAAGACGGCCCTGGCGCATGACGCATATTCCGTGATGGAATAGTGGGGTGACGTCCGCTCCCTGATCCTGATGGACCGCATTCAGGCCGTGCGCCTGTTCGTCCGTGTCGTCGACCTGGGCTCCTTCAGCAAGGCCGCGGCCGAGCTCGGCATCGGCCAACCCGCCGCCACCAAGCAGGTGGCACGGCTGGAGGCCCAGCTCGGGGCGCGGCTGCTGCACCGCACCACGCACGGCGTCACGCCCACCGAGATTGGCGCGCTGTACTACGAGAAATGCCGCCTGATAGCCCACCATGTGGAGGAGGCAGAGTCAGTGGCCGCGCTGCTGCAGTCGCAGCTCCAGGGCGGGCTGCGCATCAGCACCTCGGTGGCTTTCGGCCGGCGCGCCCTGGCGCCGATGGTCATGCGCTTCATGAAGCTCAACCCCCAGCTGCATTTGGATCTGAGTTGCGACGACCGCTACGTCAACCTGGTGGAGCAGGGCATCGACGTGGCCATCCGCATGGGCCGGCTGGCCGATTCCACGCTGGGCTCGCGCTACCTGGGCCTGAACCCCTGGGTGGTGGTGGCCTCAAGCGCCTACCTGGACCAGCAGGGACGGCCCTCCTCACCGCAGGAGTTGCAGAGTCACCAGGTGCTGGTCTACAGCAGCGTGCAGGGCGATGCGCGCTGGCAATTCACCGGCCCGCAGGGCCAGGCGGTGTCCATGGCGGTGCGCGGGCCGCTGCGCTCCAACAACCTGTCCACCCTGCTGCTGGCTGCGCGCGAGGGCCTGGGCATTGCCGCGCTGCCGCGCTACGTGGCCGAGGCGTCCATCGCCAGTGGCGCGGTGCACCCCCTGCTGGACGGCTGGGCCCTGCCCGCCCAGGAAATTCACGCCGTGTACCCGTCGCCGCGCATGGTGCCGGCCAAGGTCACGCAGTTCATCGAGTGGCTGCGCGGCCAGTTCGGGCCCACCTGGTGGGCGCGCGGTGCGCCGCATCCGGACACCGACCATGCCGCCGGCCCTGTGGCCGACCCGCTGGCTGACCCGCTTTCCGGCCCGCTTTCCAGCGCGCTTCCCGGCCTTTCAGCTGACCGCTCAGCCGACCACCCCGCCGTAAGGGCCCTGCCGTGACCTCCTCTGCCTACCCCCACCTGCTGGCCCCGCTGGACCTGGGCTTCACCACCCTGGCCAACCGCGTGATCATGGGCAGCATGCACACGGGGCTGGAGGATGGCCGCCAGCACCTGCCGGCCCTGGCGGCGTATTTCGCCGAGCGCGCCCGAGGCGGCGTGGGGCTCATCGTCACCGGTGGCTTTGCACCCAACATCGAGGGCTGGGCCAAACCTCTGGCCGGCACGCTGGCCACCTCCGGCGCGGCGCGGCGCCACCGCGTCATCACCGACGCCGTTCACGCCGAGGGCGGCAAGATCGCACTGCAGATCCTGCACACCGGGCGCAACGCCTACCACCCGTTCTGCGTGGCGCCTTCGCGCATCAAGAGCCCGATCGGAGTGTTCACGCCGCGTGAGCTGTCGGCTGCCGGCGTCGAACGCCAGATCCGAGCCTTCGTGCGCTGCGCCAAGCTGGCACGCGAAGCCGGCTACGACGGCGTGGAGGTCATGGGCAGTGAGGGCTACCTCATCAACCAGTTCCTCGCCACGCGCACCAACCACCGCAGCGACGCCTGGGGCGGCGCGTACGAGCACCGCATGCGCTTTCCGGTGGAGATCGTCTCGCGCATGCGCGAGGCCGTGGGGCCTGACTTCATCATCATCTACCGCCTGTCCATGCTGGACCTGGTGCCCGACGGCGGCACCTGGGACGAAGCCGTGACGCTGGCTCAGGCCATCACGCACGCCGGCGCCACGATCCTGAACACCGGCATCGGCTGGCACGAGGCGCGCGTGCCGACGATTGCCACCAGCGTGCCGCGCGGCGCCTTCGCCTGGGTGACGAAGAAGATGCGCGAGGCCTTGCGCGAGCAGGGGCTGCAGATCCCGTTGGTGACCAGCAACCGCATCAACACGCCCGAGGTGGCCGAGGCCGTGCTGGCCGACAGCAGCGCCGACCTGGTGAGCATGGCGCGGCCGCTGCTGGCTGACCCCTTCTTCGTGGCCAAGGCGCGCGCCGGCCGGCCGCAGGACATCAACACCTGCATCGCCTGCAACCAGGCCTGCCTGGACCACGCCTTCGAGAACAAGCTGGCCAGCTGCCTGGTCAACCCGCGCGCCGGGCACGAGACCACGCTGCTCATCACGCCCGCCTCACGGCGCAAGCGCTGCGCCGTGGTGGGCGCCGGCCCGGCCGGGCTGGCCGCGGCCACCACGCTGGCCGAGCGCGGGCACGAGGTGCACCTGTTCGAGGCCGCGTTGCAGATCGGCGGGCAGTTCAACCTGGCCCGGCGTATCCCGGGCAAGGAGGAGTTCAGCGAGACGCTGCGCTATTTCACCCACCGACTGCAGGCCACGGGGGTGCAGCTGCACCTGGGTATGCGCGCCGACGCGCAGGGTTTGCTGGCGCAAGGCTTCGACGAGGTGCTGCTGGCCACCGGCGTGCTGCCGCGCAGCCCCGACATTCCGGGCCAGGACGGCGCCCATGTGCTCAGCTACGTCCAAGTGCTGCAGGGGGCGGCCGTGGGACCACGCGTGGCGATCGTCGGCGCCGGCGGCATCGGCTTCGATGTGGCGGAGTTCCTGGTCACGCCGCCGGGCCAATCGGCCACGCTGAACCTGCCCGAGTGGCTGGCCGAGTGGGGCGTGGCCGACCCGGCGCAGGTGCGTGGCGGGGTGGTGCCGCCCCGGCCTTCCCCGCCCGCGCGGCAGGTCACCCTGCTGCAGCGCAGATCAGGCAAGCCCGGCCGCGGCCTGGGCAAGACCACGGGCTGGATCCACCGCGCCGCGCTGCAGATGAAGCAGGTGCAGATGATCGGCGGCGTGCACTACGAGCGCATCACGCCGCAGGGCCTGCTGGTCTCCATTGGCGAGAAACGCCGGGAGCAGCGCCTGATCGAGTGCGACACCGTGGTGCTGTGCGCCGGGCAGGAGCCGCTGCGCGAGTTGCAGGCGCCGCTGCAGGCCGCAGGCGTGAGCGTGCACCTGATCGGTGGCGCCCACGAGGCCACCGAGCTGGACGCCAAGCGCGCGATCGACCAGGGCACACGGCTGGCGGCGCGGCTGTAGCGCCGGGGGGCGGGTCAGCGCGCCTGCTGCTCCCAGGCCCAGGCGTGGGCCACGATGGTACGCAGGTCGGGGTATGCGGGCACCCAGCCCAGGTGCTCGCGCGCACGGCGGCTGTCAGCCACCAGCACGGAGGGGTCGCCGGCGCGGCGCATGCCGTCCACCACGCGAATGTCCCGGCCCGTCACGTCGCGGGCGGTGTCGATCACCTGCTGCACCGAGAAGCCGGCCCCGTTGCCGAGGTTGAAGGCCTGGCTGGCGCCGCCCTGCATCAGGTGCCGCAGGGCCAGGGCATGTGCCTGGCACAGGTCCTCGATGTGGATGTAATCACGGATGCAGGTGCCGTCAGGCGTGTCGTAATCGCGGCCGAACACCCCGATGTGCGGACGCCGCCCCGAGGCGGCCTGCAGCACCAGAGGGATCAGATGCGTCTCCGGGTCATGCCGCTCGCCCAGCCGGCCCTGAGGGCAGGCGCCAGCGGCGTTGAAGTAGCGCAGGCACACGGACTTCAGCCCCCAGGCGGCGTCCAGATCCGCCAGGGCCTGCTCCACCATCAGCTTGGTGCGGCCGTAGGGGTTGAGCGGGCATTGCGGGTGCGCCTCGTCGATGGGCGTGTACTGCGGCTCACCGAAGGTGGCCGCGGTGGACGAGAAGATGAACCGCCGCACCTCGAAGGCCTGCATCACCTCCAGCAGGTTCAGCGTGTTCGACACGTTGTTCCGGTAGTACCTGGCCGGCTGCGCCACGGATTCCCCCACCTGGATGAAGGAGGCGAAGTGCATCACCGCATCGAACCGGCGATGGGCGAACAGCCCGCTCAACAGGGCCGTGTCCGCGATGTCGCCGTGGACGAAGCGGCCGTGCAGCACGGCGTCGCGGTGACCGCTGGAGAGGTTGTCCAGCGTGGTGACCTCGCAACCCTGCCGGCCCAGCATCTGGACCATGTGGCTGCCGATGTAGCCGGCGCCGCCGACGACGAGGATGTTCATGGCCAGTGCTCCAGTGGCTCTCAGCTGAACTTGCTGAAATCCGGCCGGCGCTTCTCGAAGAAGGCCTGGAAGGCTTCGCGGGCTTCGGGGCTGCGTAAGCGCTGGCCGAAGATATCGCCTTCGGTCTTGATGGTCTGAAACACCAGTTCGCGCTGCGGCGCACGCATCAGGCGCTTGGCATCACGCACCGCACCCGGGGGCAGCTGGTTGAAGCGCTCGGCCACGCGTCGGGCGTGGGCCAGCAGTTCCCCCGCGGGCAGCACGGCGTTGGCGATGCCGCACTCCACCGCCTGCTCGCCCGTGAAGGGGTCGCCCAGCAGCAGCTTCTCGGCCGCCCGCCGCGGGCCCATCAGTTGCGGCACCAGCAGGCTGGAAGCGTACTCGGGCACGAGGCCCAGGCTGACGAAAGGCATGGCCAGCCGCGCCTCATCGCTGATGTAGACGAAGTCGCAGTGCAGCAGCAAGGTGGTGCCCACGCCAATGGCTGCCCCCGTGACGGCGGCCACCACGGGCTTGTCGCAGTCCACCAGCGCCTTCATGAAGCGGAACACCGGTGCTTCGGCCGAGTCACTGCCCTGGCCGGGCGGCCGGCTCATGAAGTCCTCGATGTCGTTGCCCGAGGTGAAGATGCCGGGCTGGCCGGTGATCAGTAGGCAGCGCACGCTGGCGTCCGCCTGTGCGTCAGCCAGGGACTGCGCCATCGCCGTGTACATCTCGCCGGTGAGGGCGTTCTTCTTTTCGGGCCTTGCGATCTCGATCGTGGCCACGCCGTTCACGACGCCCGTACGGATGTGTTGACTCACAGTGAAACCCTTTCAGTGCGGGCAAGCCGCGTCACGACCTGGACCTCGGCGCCCCACCGGCGGCGCCAGGCGGCGAGGCCCACTCGCAGCCTCATACGCGCTCGAAGATGCCGGCCGCGCCCTGGCCCATGCCCACGCACATCGTCACCATGCCGTACTTCAACTGGCGGCGGTGCAGCGCGTGGATCACGGTGGCTGAGCGGATGGCCCCGGTAGCGCCCAACGGGTGGCCCAACGCGATGGCCCCGCCCATGGGGTTGACGCGGGCAGGGTCCAGGCCCACGGTGTCCATCACGGCCAGGGCCTGCGCGGCGAACGCCTCGTTCAGCTCGATCCAGCCGATGTCGTCCAGCGTCAGGCCCCCGGCCTTCAAGGCCGCGGGAATGGCCTCGATCGGGCCGATGCCCATGACCTCGGGCGCCACGCCGCGCACCGAGAAGCTGACGAAGCGCGCCAGCGGCGTCAGGCCGAAAGTCTTGACCGCGCGCTCGCTGGCCAGGATGAGCGCACCCGCCCCGTCACTGGTCTGGCTGCTGTTGCCCGCCGTGACCGAGCCCTTGGCGGCGAAGACCGTGCGCAGCTTGCCCAAGCCCTCCAGCGAGGTGTCGGCGCGCGGGCCCTCGTCGATATCGACGGTGCGCGTCTTCACGCCGGGCCGGCCAGCAGCCAGATCGGGAAAGCGCTCCACCACCTCCACCGGTGTCATCTCGGCCTTGAACTCGCCCGCGGCAATCGCCGCCAGCGCCTTCTGGTGCGAGGCCAGGGCAAAGGCGTCCTGCCGCTCGCGCGTGACCTTCCACTGCGTGGCCACCTTCTCCGCCGTCAGGCCCATGCCGTAGGCGATGCCCACGTTCTCGTCCTTGGCGAAGACCTCGGGGTTGAACGAAGGCTTGTTGCCCGTCATCGGCACCAGGCTCATGCTCTCGGCGCCGCCGGCGATCATCACGTCAGCTTCGCCCACGCGGATGCGGTCGGCTGCCATCTGCACCGCTGTCAGGCCCGAGGCACAGAAGCGGTTGATGGTGACACCGCCCACGCTGTGCGGCAACCCGGCCAGCACCATGGCCACGCGCGCCATGTTCATGCCCTGTTCGCCCTCGGGAAAGCTGCAGCCCACGATGGCATCCTCGATGGCCTTGGGGTCCAGCGTGGGCACCTGCGCCAGCGCGCTGCGCACGGCGGCCACCAGCAGGTCGTCCGGGCGGGTGTTGCGGAAGTACCCCCGACCGGACTTGCCGATGGGCGTGCGGGTGGCGGCGACGATGTAGGCGTCCTGGACTTGCTTGCTCATGTTCTCGGTCTCCGGCTTGATCAGTTGCGCACCGGCTTGCCGGTCGAAAGCATGCCCATGATGCGTTCCTGCGTCTTGGGGTGGTCCAGCAGTTCGCAGAAGTGCTTGCGCTCCAGCGCCATCAGGTACTCCTCGGTGACCAGAGAGCCGGCGTCCACGTCGCCGCCACACACCACGTCGGCGATGCGCGAGGCAATGTGGAAATCATGCGCGCTGATGAAACCGCCGTCACGCATGTTGGCCAACTGGCCCTGGACCGTGGCGATGGCATTGCGCCCGGCCACGGGGAAGCCCGCGCGGGCGGGCGGACGCCAGCCACTTTCGGCCATAGCCTTGGCCTGCACCAGAGCGACGTACAACAATTCATCCCTGTGCGGCACGATCACGTCGCCCTCGATCAGGTAGCCCAGCTTGCGCGAATCGAGGGCACTGATGCCCACCTTGGCCGTGGCGGCATTGGTGAAGCCATCGGTCAGAAACTTCAAGATGTCGGCGTTGGCGTTACCGGCTGCGGCCATCTCGGCGGCGCGGCGTGCGATGTAGGCCAGGCCCCCACCGCCAGGCACCAGGCCCACGCCCACCTCCACCAGGCCCATGTAGGCCTCCATGCCAGACACGCGGCGGGCGCTGTGCACCGCCAACTCGCAGCCGCCACCCAGGGCCAAACCCCGCACGGCGGCCACCACCGGCACCTGCGCGTAGCGGATGCGCAGCATGGCGTCCTGGAGCTTCTTCTCCTCGGGCGCAATGCCCTTGGCGCCCAGTTTCATGAACACGGGCATCAGCGACTCCAGGTTCGCACCGGCCGAGAACACGTCATCAGGCGACCAGATCACCATGCCCCGGTACGCGCTCTCGGCCAGTTCCACCGCCTTCAGCAGGCCCTCGGTGACGGCTGGGCTGATGAGATGCAGCTTGGCCGTGATGGTGGCCACGACGATGTCGCCGTCAGGCGTCCACACGCGGATCTCGTCGTTGTGGAAGAGCTCGGTGCCGGCCTTCAGAGGCTCCAGCGCCTGAGCGCCCAGAACGTCTTCGCGGAAGGGTTGACGCCCGTAGACCGACAACGAGGACAGCGGCACCCAGGCCTGCCGGGCCGGGCTCCAGGAGCCCTCGGGCGAATGCACACCGCCCAGATGGGCCACCGGTCCCTCGAAAACCCAGCCCGGCAGCGGCGCGTTGCACAAGGCTTTGCCCGCGTCGATGTCGGCCTGCACCCACTGCGCCACCTGCGTCCAGCCCGCCTGCTGCCACAACTCGAACGGCCCCTGCTTGACGCCAAAGCCCCAGCGCATGGCGAAGTCCACATCGCGCGCGGAGTCGGCAATGGATTCCAGGTGCACGGCGGCGTAGTGAAAGCTGTCGCGCAGAAGGGCCCAGAGGAACTGCGCCTGCGCATTGGTGCTCTCACGCAGCAGCTTCAGCCGCTCGGCCGGTGGCTTCTTGAGCATGCGCTCGACGAGGGGGTCGGCCTTGCCACCGGCGCTGACGTAGCCGCCCGTGGCCGGGTCGAACCGATGGATGTCCTTGCCCGCCTTCTTGTAGAAGCCGGCCCCGGTCTTCTGCCCCAGCGCGCCTTGCCCCATCAAGGCCGCCAGTGCTGCCGGCGTCTCATAAAGCGCCTCAAAGGGGTCTTGCGCCGCCTTGCCGGCGCCAAGGTTGTCCTGCATCGTGCGGATCACGTGCGCCATGGTGTCCAGGCCCACCACGTCCGCGGTGCGGAAGGTGCCGGAGGACGCACGGCCCAGCTTCTTGCCTGTGAGGTCATCCACCACATCGAAGCTCAGGCCGAAGTTCTGCGCTTCCTTCATGGTGGCCAGCATGCCGGCGATGCCCACGCGGTTGGCGATGAAGTTGGGCGTGTCCTTGGCGCGCACCACGCTCTTGCCCAGGGCGGAGGTGACAAAGGTTTCCAGGTCGTCCAGCACCTGCGGCCGGGTGGTGGGCGTGGCGATCAGCTCCACCAGCTGCATGTAGCGCGGCGGGTTGAAGAAGTGGATGCCGCAGAACTGCGGGCGCAGGCTCTCAGGCAGCGCCTCGGACAGCTTGGTGATGGACAAGCCCGAGGTGTTGCTGGCCACCACGGCGTGCGGCGCC
This sequence comes from Betaproteobacteria bacterium, assembly GCA_037127635.1. GTDB lineage: Bacteria > Pseudomonadota > Gammaproteobacteria > Burkholderiales > Burkholderiaceae_C > Rubrivivax. The sequence goes on from JBAXYD010000028.1 coordinate 42,050, forward strand.
AGCGCAGAGGCGATGCGGTTGTAGAGATCCAGCTTCCAGTCCATGCGTTCGGCAATCGCCTCGATCACCAGATCGCACTCGCCCAGCAGCGCCAGGTGATCCTCGTAGTTGGCCGCGACGATGCGCGAGACCAGCTCGGGCACACCCAGCGGGGCGGGCTTGATCTTCTTGAGGTTGTCGATGGCCTTGGTGGCGATGGCGTTCTTCGGGCCGCCAGTCGCCGCCGGGCCGCTCCCAAGGCGACTGTCCCCCTCGGGGGGCGGACGCGTCGAAGACGCGGCCTGGGGGTCTGTTGCCGCGGGAAGGTCGAACAGCACCACCGGCACGTTGACATTGACCAGATGGGCCGCGATCTGCGCCCCCATCACCCCGGCGCCGAGGACGGCGACTTTGCGGACTTGGAATTTCGTGTTCATGGTGTGCTGACTTGGCATTCCTGGATTGATACGGTCTCTGTTCTATGCAGCTCTTGCCTGCTGTTGATGCGGCATCAGTATTCGTGAAATTCCGTTCGGGCTGAGCCTGTCGAAGCCCTTCGACAAGCTCAGGGCGAACGGCTCAGGTGGAGTGGTGCCGGCTTGATGGTGCTAGAAATCGGGCGTGTCGGGCTCTGGCATCGCGAGGTCAGGCGACTGGCGGGGACATGAGCGGAGAGGGTCACCCGTTGCTCCCGTCGCGCGAGATGCAGCTGCGACACAGGAGTTGCACCCTCACTCCACCCTCACCCAGGTCTGCGTGCGCCCCAGCATCGGCGCGCCGATGTAGCCGCGCACGTCCAGCAACTTTCCGCCATCCTTGGGCGTCAGGCGAACCTTGTAGACCTTGCCGTTGTTCGGGTCCAGGATGGTGCCCCCCTCCCAGTGGTCAGCCCCGCCGTGGCGCTTGACGCCCTCCAGTATGGTCATGCCGACCACGCGCTGGTCCTTCTTCGCACCCTCGCATTTTTCGCACTTGGCATCCTGCTTGGTCGGGTCGGTGATCTTCTCGATGCGCCCGGTCATCAGCCCGCCAGCCTCGGCAATGCGCACGAGCGACTTCTCCTGCTTGGTCTCGTCGTCGATGGTCTTCCACAAGCCCGCAGGCGTGGCCTGGGCAAGGGCACTTGCGGACCAGGTGAGTGCGGTGGCGGCCAGCAGGGCTGCCGTGATCGTCTTCATCGTCGTGTCTCCTGTCTGTTGACTCTTGCGGTCAGAACATCGCCTCTTCCATCGCCAGCAGCGGCGCCACGCCCGAACGCGCCGTGCGGATCAGGCCTGCGGTCTCCGGCAGCAGCTTGGCGAAGTAAAAGCGCGCCGTGTGCAGCTTGGCGGCGTAGAAGGGGTCGCCCGAGTCCTTCTTCGCCAGCGCCACCTTGGCCATGCGGGCCCAGAAGTAGCCGAAGACGAGATGCCCGCACACGCGCAGATAGTCCACCGCCGCGCCGCCCACCTCGTCAGCGTTGCCGAAGGCCTTCATGCCGAGTTCGGTGGTGAGCTTGGTGACCTTGTCGCCCAGGTCGGCCAGCGGGTTGACGAACTCCTGCATCGCCTCGTTGACGCCTTCCTCCTCGATGAAGTCGGCCACCAGTTTGCCGAACTTCTTGAGCTTCTTGCCGTTGTCGCCCAGCACCTTGCGCCCCAACAGGTCCAGCGACTGGATGGTGTTGGTGCCCTCGTAGATCATGTTGATGCGAGCGTCACGCACGTACTGCTCCATCCCCCACTCGCGGATGTAGCCGTGACCGCCGTACACCTGCAGGCAATGCGAGGTGGCGATCCAGGCGTTGTCGGTCACAAAGGCCTTGATGATGGGCGTGATCAGCGCCACCAGGTCGGCACACTCGGCGCGCTCGTCCGCGTCATCGGTGGAAATCTCGCGATCGATAAGCATGCCGCACCAGATGGCCAGGGCGCGGCCGCCTTCGGCGTAGGCGCGGGTGGTCAGCAGCATCTTGCGCACGTCCGGGTGGACGATGATGGGGTCGGCCGGCTTGTCCGGCGCCTTCACCCCACTCAAGCTGCGCATCTGCTGCCGGTCCTTGGCATAGGCCACGGCGTTCTGGTAGGCCACCTCGGTCAGGCCGAGCGACTGGTTGCCCACGCCCAGGCGCGCCGCGTTCATCATCACGAACATCGCCGCCAGGCCCTTGTGCGGCTGCCCCACCAGCGTGCCGAGGGCGCCGTCCAGCACCATCTGGCAGGTCGCGTTGCCGTGAATGCCCATCTTGTGCTCGATGGCGCCGCAAAAGATGCCGTTGCGCTCGCCCACGCTGCCATCGGCGCTCACCAGGAACTTGGGCACCACGAACAGCGATATGCCCTTGCTGCCCGCAGGCGCGTCCGGCAGGCGCGCAAGCACCAGGTGGATGATGTTGGGCGCCAGATCGTGCTCGCCCGCGGAGATGAAGATCTTCTGGCCGGTGAGGCGGTAGGCGCCATCGGGGGCCCCCACGACAGGCTCAGCCTTGGTACGCAACAGGCCCAGGTCGGTGCCGCAATGCGGCTCGGTCAGGCACATGGTGCCGGTCCACTCGCCGCTGGTGAGCTTGGGCAGGAAGGTGGCTTTCTGCTCGGGCGTGCCGTGGGCGTGCAGGCATTCGTAGGCGCCATGCGACAGGCCGGGGTACATGGTCCAGGCCTGGTTGGCCGAGTTCAGCATCTCGTAGAAGCACTGGTTCACCACGATGGGCAGGCCCTGCCCGCCGTACTCGGGATCGCAGCCCAGCGACGGCCAGCCACCCTCCACATACTTGGCATAGGCCTCCTTGAAGCCTGCCGGGGCGGTCACCTCGTGCGTGGCCTTGTCCAGTGTGCAGCCCTGTGCGTCGCCGCTCGCATTGAGCGGGAAGATCACCTCTGAAGCGAACTTGCCGCCTTCTTCCAGCACGGCGTTGATGGTGTCGGCGTCGATGTCCGCGTGGCGCGGCAGCATCTTCAACTCATCGGTCACGTTCAGCAGTTCGTGCAGAACGAACTGCATGTCGCGCAGGGGCGGGGTGTAGACGGGCATGGGATCTCCTTCAAAGTCGGGGGGCGAGGATGCGCTCGAAGCCCGCGCGGGCACGTTGCGGCGCGTCCGGGGTGCGCAGGAAACGCGCGTCGTGGTGCAGGGCCAGGATCAGGCCGTGGATCTCGAACAGCATCTGTGGAGGGTCGGCGTCGGCAGACAGATGGCCTTCCTCTACCGCCAGCTCGATGGCCCGGCCCAGCGCATGGTGCCAGGCCCGCACCATCTCCTCCAGGGCGTCACGCACGGGGCCGGGGCGGTCGTCGAACTCCACCGCGCCGCTGATATAAATGCAGCCGGAGTCGATCTCCAGGGACACGCGCTTGACCCAAAGTTCGAACAGCGCCCGCAGGCGCTTCAGGCCGCGTGGCTGCTTCATGCAAGGCTGGAAGACCTCGGCTTCGAAGCGCGCGTGGTACTCGCGCACCACAGAAATCTGCAGTTCCTCGCGCGAGCCGAAATGCGCGAACACCCCAGACTTGCTCATGCCCATCAACTCGGCCAACGCCCCGATGGACAGGCCCTCCAGCCCCATGTGCGAAGCCAAGCCCAGGGCGGCATCCAGGATGGCGGCACGCGTCTGCCGGCCCTTGTTGGGCACTTGTCGCTGTTCGGCTGGGGCCAGGGTGTCCATCATGGTGAGAAGGGGCGAGCAGGATTGGTCGCCAGCAAAGGAGGCAGGCGGCCCAAAAATCGAACGATCGTGCTATTTTGCATCCGAACCGGACTTTGTCCACACCACAAGGCCGCACAGCGAAGGGGCATTCGCAATCAGGGCTCAGATCTTCCGCCACGGAACGTTGGTATCCTACGCATCCGAGGACGGACCGGCATGGAAGTACTTCAGCTAGACGTTTCCGGCAGGCCCCAGGGCTGGATCTCAGCCCAGGAGGCTGCCACTCTTTACGCCAGCAACACCGTTGCCTGGACGCTGGGTGACGCCTTTCATGTGCTGCGGGGCGGCATTCAGCGCGGCACAGGCCAACAGTCGCGCATCGAGGTGCACCCCATTCTGGCCGTCAAGGGCGCCGTGCCCAGCCGGGCCTGGCGCACCCAACCGGCACTGACCAACCCCAAGCTCTTTGCACGCGACCGGCATCTGTGCGCCTACTGCAGCCGTCAGGTCCGCTTCGACGAACTGACACGGGAGCACATCGTGCCCGTGTCCCGCGGTGGCCAGGACACCTGGATGAACTGCATCACCGCCTGCCGCAGTTGCAACGGTCAGAAAGCCAACCGGTTGCCGGAAGAGGCGCGCATGACCCTGCACTACCTGCCCTACGTGCCCAGCCTGCACGAGGACATGATCCTGCGCGGCCGCCGCATCTTGAGCGACCAGATGGAGTTCCTGCTGGCCAGCGTGCCCAAGCACTCGCGCCTGCACGGCTGAGGCTGACGAGGCGCGCTGCGGCGCACCTGAGCAAGATCAAACCCAAGCCCTGCGGCAAGTGCCGCCTGCTCGGCAGGGAAAGGATTCTTCACAAACAACGGGCATGATGACCGGATTGCCATTTCGTATCTTCCAGCACCATCCCTTCTAAGGAGTCACGCTCATGCACCCCCGTCTGCTCGCCCTGGCACTGGCCACCACGCTGGCCGCCTGCGCCACCACCAGCCCGGATGTGGTGCAGCGCGGCGATGCCAACCGCATGTCCAGCGTGATCGATGCCGTGGTGCTGTCGGTACGCCCGGTCACGGTGGAAGGTCAGCAAAGCGGCATCGGCGGCACCGCTGGCGGTGTGGTGGGGGCCATCGCAGGCGGTTCAGTGGGTGGCGGCCGTCGCGACAGCGCTGTGGGCGGCATCCTGGGTGCCGTGGCCGGCGCCGTGGTGGGCAACGCCATAGAGCGCTCCACCACCCGTGAAGAGGCCGTGGAGGTGCTTGTGCAGCTGCGCAACGGCGAGCGGCGAGCCATCGTGCAGGCCAAGGGGAGTGAGGAACTGCGCACCGGCGATGCGGTGATCATCGTCACCACAGGGGGCAAGGCGCGCGTGAACCGGGCACCAGCCGTGACGCCAACCACACCGACTGGCGCGCCGGCGCCACGAAGCTGAACGGCCCTGACCGCCACTACGGCACTTCGGCAAGGCGACAAGCGCCGGCCGCTCGCGGCTGCTACAGCGGCCCAGGGCGGGTCGATGTACCGGCGCTTCGGCGCTCGAACGTCCAAGCAGCCTGGGAGGCGTGTTCCTCGAACAGGTGGTGCTGAACGCCGTAGCGAACCATGGCGGCCGTCCCCTCCACGCCCAGCTTTTCCATGATGTGGGCCTTGTGGGTGCTGACTGTCTTGATGGACAGATGCAATTCGTTGGCGATGTCGGTCAGGCGCTTACCCGCCATGATGTGGCGGTAGACCTCGAACTCCCGGTTGCTCAGCTGCTGGTGCGGTAGGGTCTCTTGAGGATTCATCAGGCCCACTGCCATGCGCTCGCCGAGTTCAGCTGGAAGATAGGCACCGCCCGCGGCGATCTTGCGGATGGCTTGCACCAATTGATCGGCCGCGCTGTCCTTGGTGAGAAAGCCGCTGGCCCCTGAACGGAAGGCTCGCACCGCGAACTGGTCGGAGGTGTGCATCGTCAACACCAGGATCTTGAGGCCGGGGAAATCAGCACGCAGGCGCTTGATCAGGTCCATGCCCGGCATGCCCGGCATGGACAAGTCCAGCACCAGCACATCGGTCTGATGCCGGCGCAGCGCCTCCAACGCCTCGATACCGGTACCGGCCTCAGCCACCACCTCGACATCGGGCTCCGCCGCCAACAGTTGGCGCAGTCCCGCGCGAAGCATCTGGTGATCGTCGGCCAGCACCACCGTGATGGCACCAGTGATCGGATTGCTCAAGACTATCTCCCTTCACACGACAACACACAGTGCCGCAAACGCCCCAGTGCTCCTGGCAGCGCCGGGGGAAAGCAGCCGGCGGCCTTCTAGACAGTTCCAGGCGGCGTCGAACTTGACTTGCACACCTCTGATCGGGTGTTGCAGCCGAATTGTCGGCCATAACGCCTTTGTCCGCAAAAGGCATGAACTGGCCACAAGCACCAGCACCTTCGCAAGGTTGAATTGCCTTGTCAATGTAGGCCAGTTCGCCGCTGGGGCGGTTGACCGAGGTCAAACAGGCGCTGATGCAACACAACACCTAGGCTGGCCAGTAGCGGCTAGGAGTAATCCGACAGGAGGGTAGGCCACGAGCCCATAAGGCGGCATGAGTTCCCAGGCCAGCTTCGTCCACCCGCCGATACCGCGAACCCAAGAGTTGAGGGAAGCTGGAGTCCTGTTCAACGACAACAACTGCTCAGGGAAAAACCATGACCATCGTCACGCCATCCACTGTCTACACCGACGCTGCAAAGTCCAAGCCGACAGCCTCGGGGGCCGCCAGGTGCACGGCCTCGGACCTGCTTCGTTGGGCCGGCCTGGGCGACCAGGTAAGCGAACAGACCGACCGCATGCCTTACACCACCCGTCGCGTGCGCGCCGACACCGCGCTGGTGCATGAGGGCAACCCCTTCGAGTACCTGTACTTCGTTTGTGCGGGCAGCTTCAAGTGTGTGCAGGTAGACGCCGAGGGCTACGAGCAGGTGCTGGGCTTTGCCCTGCACGCGGACATGATCGGGCTGGACGGTATGAGCCGCGGGCGCCACGCCAGCGGCGCGGTGGCGCTGGAGGACTCCACCGTGGCCTCGCTGCCATTCACGGACATCATGACCGCCTCGCGGCGCATGCCCGCGATGGAGCGGCTGATCCAGCGCGCCGTGGGCGCCGAGCTGCTGCGGCGCAGTGACACGCAGTACCTGATGTCGGCCGCCAGTTCGGAGGTGCGCGTCGCGCGCTTCCTGCTGCATTTCGCCAAGCGGCAGAACGCGCTGGGCTACTCCGACAGGCGCATCCGTCTGCGCATGACGCGGCGCGACATCGCCAGCCACCTGGGAGTGGCGCATGAGACCGTGAGCCGAGCGCTGACCGCGCTGCAGCAGGTGGGTGGCATCGTCGTGACCTACCGTGACATCGAGATCGTCGATGCCAAGCTGTTGCAGGAAATCCAGCGCGTCACGCGCGGCACCTGGAAGGGTGCGCTGCGTCAGGGCGGGCTCTCGCCTGTTCCAGTGGCCGCATCACGCCTTCACGCCTGAGGGCTGGCAGCCCCGCTCAGCGCCGCCACCACCTCCTCATCCGATACCTGCCGGAAATCGCGGTAATGCGCGCCAACCGCCATGAAGAGGGGAGGTGTCCACAGGCACACCGCGGCGTCCACCTCTGCCTGCAGCGCGGCCAGCACCTGGGCGGGTGCCACGGGTACCGCAAGCACGATGGCACGGGGCCCGGCACGGCCGGCTCCCTGAAGGTCTCGCGGCGGCGACGCAGCGCGCAAGGCCTTCAGGGCAGCCCGCAGGGTCGTGCCAGTGGCGATGCCGTCATCGACAACGATCACCGTGCGACCGTCCAGCGGCACGCACGCGCGCCCTTGCAGGTAGCGCTGCCGTCTGCGCTCCAACTCGGCGCTCTCGCGCGCCACGCCACGGTCCACAAATGCCTGGTCGGCGCCCGTGGTCGCCATCAGGCCGACATCAACCACGGTCTGGGGGCAGGGCCCGCTCATGTCTTGCGCGGCAGACGAACCACAGGCGCCCAGCGCTGCGATTGCGGCAACAGCCAGTTCCGGCTGTCCGGGCGCGCCGATCTTGCGCACCATCAGCAGATCCAGCGGCGCGCCCAGCGCGCGCGCCACTTCAGCGGCCACAGGCACGCCCCCACGGGGCAGCGCCAGCACCAGGGGGGCGGGAAGGGCCAGCGTCCGCAATGCTTTCGCAAGCGCTCGCCCGGCCGCCCGCCGGTCGGCAAAGCGCGCACGCTCCAGCACGGGTTGCGCAGGCGGCACCAAAGGGAAATCAGACTCCTCGGCCGGGGGCCGCGGCACCCGGCCCCCGTCCTCATTTTCGGCATCCTGCAGCATCGTCGCACCTCCTCGCCGCGCCGCGCCCATGCAAACGCATCGGCCGCTCATGAACATTCATCGCACTGTCGATTCCGGCGCGGGGCCTGCGGGTGACAGCGATCAATGCCGGACTCTTGAGCAGCGCGAGCATCTGCATGATTCACCGCATCCACCTAACGAGCCACACCTGGAGGTCTCACGCATGCCTGAAGCTCCTGTGCTGATCGGCAGTCAGCATCTGCCCGGCACCTTGGCCGTGCCGGCGGATGCCCGCGGCTTGGTGCTGTTTGCCCACGGCAGCGGCAGCAGTCGCCACAGCCTGCGCAACCTGCACGTGGCTGCTGTATTGCAGGCACATGGCCTGGCAACACTGCTGTTCGATCTGCTCAATACCATGGAGGGTCAGGACCGCGGGAAGGTGTTCGACATCCCGCTGCTGGCTCGGCGCCTGGCTGAGGCGGTGGACTGGGCAGGGAGCCAGCAGGCGCTGGCCCGGTTGCCGCTGGGTCTGTTCGGTGCGAGCACCGGCGCAGCGGCGGCGCTGGTGGCCAGCGCGCTGCGGCCAGGGCGTATCCACGCCGTGGTCTGCCGCAGCGGACGGCCCGATCTGGCAACCACGGCCCTGCCAGCAGTGACGGCGCCGACCTTGATGATCGTGGGCGGCGCCGACCTTGACGTGCTGGACCTGAACCAGCAGGCCATCGCCCGCATGCGGGCTCCGGTGCGGCTGAAGATCATCCCAGGGGCCACCCATCTCTTCGAGGAGTTCGGCGCGCTGGACCGCGTGGCCCTGCTGACAGCGCAGTGGTTCAGCGACCATCTGCCCGCCGGCGTGGGGCTGAAGCCCGACACGGGGAGGGAGGATGCGTCCGAACCGCTGGTACCAGTCGAACGGCGCGAGCGGGCAGAGCGGCGGCGATGGCCCCGCCCAGCAGTTTCCAGCCTGGCCCGCACCTTCGCCAGCACCGACGCCCCGTCGAGCGGGCCACCGCAGGGCCGGCCTGCTGGCAGACCGTCCACCCATCTCAGATCCTTCAGGGTCGGACGCTGAGGTTCTGGCGGCGCTCGCGTCCGAACACACAGTCAAGGGTCAGCAGTTGGCCGGCCAGGGCGTCGAACACGTCATCCATCGTCAGGATGCCGACCAAGACCTACACCCGCCGCACAACGCGGCTGCGCATGGCGGCAATGAAAGCCGCAAGCATTGCGGGGCGGGACGGGGGCGTTCAACAGGCTGAGGGCGTGCAGCTTCCAGGTCCCGAGGCCAGGCCGGCGCAACGGCGCGCCGCCGCGCGCGCAATGTGGGCGGCATCCACACCGAAGAACTCGCGCAGCGCCGAGCGGGTGTCGCTGCGGCCGAATCCGTCGGTACCCAGGGTGACGAAGGCACGCTCCACGGGCACGAAGGCGCGGATGCTCTCGGGCACGGCACGAACGTAGTCGCTGGCCGCGACGATCGGACCCCGACCCTGTTGCAGCAGTTGCGCCACATAAGGCATGGCATCTGGCACCGGCGCGCCGGCTTCATCCCTGCCCTCGTCGGCTTGCTCGCAGCGGTGCTCCCAGGCCTGGCCCTGGCGCGCCAGTTCGCTCCAGCTCGTGATGCTGAACACGGTGCTGGCAATGCCCTGGGCCGCCAGCAGTTGCGCGGCCGCCCGCACCTCCGGGAGTATGGCGCCAGAGCCAAGCAAGGTGACCTCGCCCAGCACCTCGCCCCGCGCCGCCACGCGTTCGAAAAGATAGCCGCCGCGCAGCACGCCGTCCATCGCCTCCGGCGGGAGGTCGGGCTGGGCGTAGTTCTCGTTCATCAGCGTGATGTAGAAGAACTCGTCGCACTGCTCCAGCAGCATGCGGCGCATGCCGTGGTCCACGATCAGGGCCATCTCGCCGGCAAAGGCCGGGTCCCAGGCGCGGCAGTTGGGGATGGTGGCGGCCACCAGGTGGCTGCTGCCGTCCTGGTGCTGCAGGCCCTCGCCGCCCAGGGTGGTGCGCC
>JBAXYD010000029.1:0-51768 GCA_037127635.1 Betaproteobacteria bacterium
TGGCAGATGCCGATGGAGTCGTACACGTGCGGCAGGCGCTGCTCGGCCGCCCAGTCGCGCGCGATGCGCACGATGCGGCGCGAGTCCTCGTCCTGCGCGGGCACATAGTGGTCCATCACCAGCACCACGCGCGAGGGGTCCCAGATCGAGGCGCCCAGTTCCTCCAGCATGGGCTTCAGGCGCCGGGGGCCGGAAGAGTCGTGGAACATGGCCAGGTCCACCCGGCAGTTCACGATCTCGCCCACGTCCACGCCCACCTGCGTGCGGCCGCTGGCGCGCGCCAGCAGCTTCTGGGCCAGGGTCTGAGGTGCGGGGCTGGCGCTCATCATCACGGCACCATCTCATGCGCGACGATGCGCGCGTCCACGCCGCCCACCTGCGAGAGCTCCATCTGGTACTCGTAACGGTCAGGTCGGTACAGGCCGTGCAGCAGTTGCACGGGCCGGTCGGCGCTGTCGTAAACCAGGCGCCGCACAGACAACAGTGCGGTGCCCACGGCCACGTCCAGCTCGCGCGCCACCTGGGCGTTGGCGGCGCTGGCGGTCACGGTCTGACGGGCGCGGCCGAGTTCGATGCCGCTTTCCTCCAGCAACTGCAGCACGGGCTTTTGCCCCAGATCGCGCCGGCCGAAGCCGCGGATCAAGGGCTCGGGCACGTAGATCGTGATGTAGGACACCGGGCCGGCCGTCGCACTGCGCAGCCGTGTGACCTTGCGCACCGTGGCACCAGGCGCCACCTGCAGCACCTGCGCCAGGCTGTCCGAAGCCTGGATGGCTCGCCAGTCCAGCACCTTCACCGTGGTGCTGCGGCTGACGCTGACGATGTTCTCCAGCAACCCGGTGAGGCGGGTGACCGGATGCGCCGGGGCGGCCACGGGGCCGCCGTCAACACCTGCGAGCGACGCCGCCGTCGGCACCACCGGCCGCGTGCCGCGCCCGGCCTCGCGCACGATCAGCCCCTCCTGCGCCAGCTGCTCCAGCGCGCGGCGCACCGTCACGCGGCCCACGCCGAACTGCTGTGTGAGCGCCAGCTCACCGGGCAGGCCTTGCGCAAAGCGGCCCTCCTGCAGCTGTTCGCGCAGCACCAGGTAGACCTGGTGGTACTTGGTGATGGGCAACGATGGCAGCGAGGACCGGGACGCCGCCATGGCCGGGGTGGGTGCGCTGGGCATGCCGGTCACCGTGCGGTGAAGCCGCCATCGGCGCAGATGACCTGGCCGGTGATGAAGGACGCGCGCGCCGACAGCAAAAAACTCACCAGCTCCGCGATCTCCTGCGGCTGTCCCAACCGGCCCAGGGGAATGCTGGCCTGCATGGCGGCCAGGGCGGCAGGGTCGGCCAGCACGCCCGCCACCATGGCCGTCTCCACCGGGCCGGGGCCCACCGCATTCAGGCGGATGGCCTCGGGCGCCCACTCCAGCGCCAGCGACTTGACCATGCCGTTCAAGCCGGCCTTGGACGCCGCGTAGGCCGCACCGCGCGCATGCCCCACCAGGCCGATCTGGCTGCTGATGACGACGACGCTGCGGTCATGGGAGGCACGGTCCGCCGGGCTGGCTGGCAGGCCACCAGCCGCACGCATGCAGGCAATCGCCGCGCGCGTCAGCACGAAGGTGGCGTTGAGGTTCAGCTCCAGCGTGGCGCGCCAATCATCCAGCGTGGTGTCGTCCGAGCCCTTCTTGAAGAAGATGCCGGCACAGCAGGCCAGCGCGTCCAGCCCGCCCAGGGCCTGCGCAGCGCGGGCGGGCAGGGCCGCGGTGGCCGCGTCGTCCCGCAGGTCCTGCACAAAGACCGTGGCCTCGGGCAGGTGCTGGCGCAGCGTCTCGGCTTGGGCGGCATGCTGCACCACGCCCGCCACCCGCGCGCCGCGCGCGGCCAGCACGCGCGCCACGGCCAGGCCGATGCCCGAGCCCGCGCCCGTCACCAGGGCGCGCCGATCCTGCAGTTCGCGGAGGGTCGAGGCGTCAGGGCCGGGGGCACTCATGGCTGCAGGCGCGCGCTGTCACAGCCCAAGGTAGTTGCGGCGCAGCTCGGGGTCGCGGGCCAGGTCGGCAGCCGCGCCCTGCAGGGCCACCGCGCCGTTCTCGATGAGGTAGGCACGGTGCGCAATGGCCAGCGTCTGCACCGCGTTCTGCTCCATCAACAGCACCGGCAGGCCCTCGGCGTTGATGCGCCGCACCAGGGCGAACATCTCCTCCACCAGCAGCGGCGACAGGCCGAGCGAGGGCTCGTCCAGGATCAACAGCTCGGGCTCGGACATCAGGCCGCGGCCGATGGCCAGCATCTGCTGCTCGCCGCCCGACAGCGTGCCAGCCAGCTGGCCGAATCGTTCCTTCAGGCGCGGGAAGATGCCCACCACGCGCTCGAGATTGCGGGCGCGGTTCGGCTTGCCCCGAACCAGGCTGCCCAGCTCGAGGTTCTCGCGCACGTTCAGGTTGGGGAAGATGCGTCGGCCTTCGGGGACATGGATCAGGCCGCGTTGCACGATCTGGCTGGAGCTGCAGCCCACCAGCTCCTCGCCCTTGAACCGGATCGAGCCTGCGAAGGGCTTGAACAGCGCCGACAGGTTGTTGTTCAGCGTGGATTTGCCCACGCCGTTGCTCCCCAGCACGGCCACGATCTCGCCGGCGCGCACGTCCAGGTCGATGCCACGCAGAATCTCCACGCTGCCGTAGCCGGCGCGCAGGCCCCGCACCTCAAGCATGGGAGGCTCCTTCGGTGCTGGCAGGCGCATCGCCCTGCCCGCCCATCTGCTCGGCCGCACCGCGGCCCAGGTAGGCCTCGATGACGGCCGGGTCACGCACCACGTCGCGCGGCGCGCCGTCGGCAATGATGCGGCCGTAGGACAGCACGTACAGGTGCTCCGACAGGCTCATCACCGCCTGCATCACGTGCTCGATCAGCAGCACGGTGACGCCGCTGTCGCGGATCTTGCGGATGATGGCCACGATCTCCACGATCTCCGACGGGTTCAGCCCCGCCATCACCTCGTCCAGCAGCAGCAGCTTGGGGTTGGTGGCCAGCGTGCGCGCCAGTTCCAGGCGCTTGCGCCCGGCCACCGTCAGGTCGGCCGCGGGCTGCTCGAGCTGCGCCCCCATGCCCACCTGCTCGCCCACACGTTGCGCATGCGCCCAGGCCTCGTCACGGTCGGTAAAGCGCTGGTAGGCGCCCACGGCGATGTTCTCGTGCACGCTCAGTTTGGCAAAGGGCTGGGTAATCTGGAAGGTGCGCACCATGCCCAGGCGCGCGATGCGGTGCACCGGCCAACCCGTGATGTCCTGCCCCAGCAAGGTGACCTGGCCGGTGTTGACCGGCAGGAAGCCCGCAATGCAGGCGAACAGCGTGGTCTTGCCCGCACCGTTGGGGCCGATCAGCGCCACGATGCGCCCCTCGTCCACTTTCAGCGAGGCGTTGTCCACGGCCCTGAGGCCGCCGAAGATCTTGGTCAGGCCTTGGACCTGCAGCATCGGCGCGCTCATCCCGCACCCCCTTTGCCGTCACCCGGCTGGCGCGAACCGTCCGACACGCGCGACCGCCGGCCGATGCGATTGAACAGGTCGATCAGCCCATTGGGCAGGAAGGCGATGATGATGACGAGCAGCGTGCCATACAGCACCAGCGACAAGCCCTGCACGTTGGTGATGACGCGCGCCACGTCGCTGATGGCCGCCAGCAGCACCGCGCCGATCAGCGGCCCGTACACCGTGCCCGCGCCGCCGATCATGCTGACCAGCAGCATCTCCACCGACTTGTCCACGCCGAAGACGATGGTGGGGTCGATGTAGAGGAAGTACTGCGCGAAGAAGGACCCGCCCAGGCCGCACATCGCGCCGGAGAGCATCATCACCTTGACCTTCTCGGTGTAAACGTCAATGCCCAGGGCCTTGGCCGCGTCCTCGTTCTCGCGGATGGCCGTGAGCTGCGCACCGAAGCGCGAGCGCTTGAGCCACAGCGCCACCGCGATGGAGCCCACCGTCAGCGCCAGGATCAGGAAATAGAACCCGATGCGCTCCTTGAACTGGAAGTTGGCGGCGCTGGCCTTGGCCGGGATCAGCATGCCCAGGCCGCCGCCGGTGATCTCCACCGAGTTGGCCACGATGCGCAGCACCTCGGCAAAGGCCAGCGTGATGAGCGCAAAGTACGAGCCCTTCAAGCCCGCGCGGAACGACAGCACGGCGATCACCCAGCCCACCAGGGCGCCGGCCACCGCGCTGGCCGGCAGGCCCAGCCAGGGCGAGAAGCCGAAGCGCAGCTGCAGGATGGTGGAGGCATAGGCCCCGGCGCCGAAGAACACCACATGGCCGAAGGACAGCTGGCCGGCAAAGCCGCCAGCGATGTTCCAGGACTGGCCGATGAAGGCGTAGAACAGCGCCATTACCCCGAAATTCACCATGAAAGGCGAGGGAAACACGAAAGGGAAGGCCAGGGCGACGGCCAGCAGGCCCAGGTGCAGCGGCCAGCCGCCGCCGGCTCCACGCGCCGCTCTCATTTGCCACCCCCAAAGAGGCCCTGGGGCCGCAAGAGCAGGATCAGGATGAAGATCAGCGAGATGCCGATCTGCCCCAGGCTCTCACCCAGGAACAGGCCGCCGAAGGACTCGGTCAACCCCACGATCAGCCCGCCCACGACAGCACCGAAGAAGCTGCCCATGCCCCCGAGCACCACCACGGTGAAGGCCACGATCACGAAGACATGTCCGGTGGTGGGCGAGACGTAGAAGATGGGCATCAGCAGGCAGGCCGCTGCACCCAGCGTGGCCAGGCCGATGCCGTAGGAGATGGCAAAGACCCGGTCCACATCGATGCCCACCAGGCGCGCGCCCATGCGCTCCTTGGCCACTGCGCGGATGGCGCGGCCCGTGTCGGTGCGCTGGATGAACAGCCCCAGGATGCCGCACAGCACCATGGCCGCGACGAAGGACACGATCTTCGGGAACGACAACAGCAGAGGCCCCAGCTCCACCATGCGATCAGAGTAGGACACCGAGATCGTGCGCGTGTCGCCCTTGAAGAACATCAGCGCCAGGTTCTCGATCAGGATGGACAGGCCCAGCGTGATGAGCAGGATGTTCTCGTCCTTGCCGTGGGCTAATCTGCCGATCAGGCTGCGGTACAGCACATAGCCCAGCGCGAACATCGCCGGCACCATGACCAGCAGCGACAGGTACGGGTCCACGCCCAGCTTGGTGAGCAGGAAGTACACGCCGAACATGGCCAGCATCAGCAGGCTGCCGTGGGCGAAGTTGATGATGTGCAGCACGCCGTAGATCAGCGTCAGCCCGGACGCGACCAGGGTATAGATGCCCCCGATCAGCAATCCGTTGATCGTCGCGGCCAGCAGGATCGAGGCGTCCAAGACGGCGTCCCCCAGGAACGTTGGTGAGACCTTGCCATGAGGACTCCCGAACCCGCCGCCGCAGCAGCAGCAGGTTCAGGCGCGACATGGCCGGCGAGAGGGCCCGGGATCAGCCGAACTTGGGCTTGGGGAAGATAGGCTTGGCGCCAGCGAACTCGTTGGGCCACACCACGTTGATGTCGGTCTTGCTGGCCTGCAGCATGGCCGCACGGCCGCCCGTGTTCTGGCCGTCGACGAACTTCGTCGGGCCGTAGGGCATGAAGTGGTCGGACCAGGTGCTGGCCTCCAGCGCTGCGATCACCTTGTCCTTGTCCGCTGTCCTGGCGCGCTCCAGCGCATCGGCGTAGCACTTCACCGAGTTGTAGCCACAGTACACCTCGAAAGTGAACAAGCCGCCCTTGTCCTCCAGCGCCTTGCGCATGGCCACGGCCTTGGGGTTGCGCGGGTTGAACCAGTGGTTGAAGTCCATCATGTGCTGCGCGATGTCGGGCTGCTCCTTGACGAGCTTGAAGTTGAAGCCGCCGCCCAGCACGCTGAACATCGCGTCCAGGTCCACACGCTGCTGGTGCAGGGTGCGGGCCAGCAGCACGTACTCGTTCTGGTAGTTGCTCATGATCACCAGATCAGGCTTCAGGCCCTTGATGCGCAGCGCCACGTTGGAGAAGTCACGCGTGGGGTTGGCATGCTTGATGACCTCGGCCACCTGGATGTTGATGCCGGGCAGGCGGTCGGCCAGCAACTTGGCCGTGCCGGTGCCGAACTCCGACTCCTCGTGCACCAGCACCGCAGACTTGGCCACGCCGCCCGCCGCCTTGTTGATCTCGCCAAGGCCGACGATGGCGTCGTCCACACACTTGCCGAAGCCCGGCGCCAGGCGGAACACGTTCTTCAGCCCGCGGCGCACGATGAGGTCGGACACGCCCACGTCGACCATGAACGGGGTGTTGTACTTGGCCGCGGCCTGCGTGGCCGGCAGCGCGATGGCGCTGGAGAAGCAGCCCACGTAGGCGGCCACGCCGGCCTGGTGCAAGCGCTCCACCTCGGACACGCCGACCTCGGGGCGCGACTGCGAATCGCCCAGCGCCGCCTCGAGCTTGGCGCCGCCCAGGGCCTTGATGCCGCCGGCCGCGTTGATCTCATCGATGGCCATCTGGCAGCCCAGGCGGCCCTGGCCGCCGCTGTAGGCCAGGCCGCCACTGACCGGATGCACCAGGCCAATCTTCACGGCCGCCGGCTGCGCCAGCAGCAGGCCCGGCGCGCCCAGCACGGTGGTGGCGGCGCCGGCCTTGAGCACCGCGCGGCGGGAGAAGCGGGAGTCGGTGGTGTGCGATGTCATGGCAAGTCCTCGGGGGATGAAGGTGGAGGGCAAGGTCGAGCGATCTCGGGTGATCGGCAGGGAACAACCTGAGGGAAAACGAGAGCCGGCTGGACAGCCAACTTGTTCTAATGTTAGAACAATCAAACCCCTGATGGGAAGATGACCCTGCGGCGTCCTCGCCGGCATCACCCGGCTCGGCACTCGCGGCTCGCACCCCGCCCACCGCGCGGCACCAGCCGCGGTGCATCCGGTGTGGGGCCGGGCCCCACGCATGAACAGCTTGAACGGCATGGACTACCTCGACACCCTGAGCCACTTCGCCGCCGGCCTGCGCTTTGCCGCGCTGCCGCGGGCCGTGCGCGCGCACACCGGCTGGATCCTGGCCGACACGCTGGCGGCCATTGCCGCGGGCTCGGCCGAACCGGAACTGCGCGCGCTCGCGCAGCGCCAGGGGTCTCGGCGGTCTGACCCACCGGGCGCCACGCTCGTCGGGCTGGGCACCCGGGCCCACCCCGAAGCCGCGGCCCTGGTCAACGGCACGGGCGGCACGTTCCTGGAGATGGACGAAGGCAACCGCTTCTCGCGCGGGCACCCGGCCGTCCACGTGCTGCCGGCCGCACTCGCCTTGTGCGAGCAGCAGGGCGCCGATGCCGACACCTTCCTGTCCGCACTGGTGGTGGGCTACGAGGTGGGCTCGCGCCTGGGCGCGGCCAGCCAGTTGCGCGGCGCGATGCACCCGCACGGCACCTGGGGCACGGTGGGCGCTGCCGCGGCCTGCGCGCGGGTGCGGGGCCTGGACGCCGCGGGCATGCGCGAGGCCTTGAACATCGCTGCCTCGCTCACCACCGCCACCTCCAAGCGCACCATGCTCGAGGGCGGGCTAGTGCGCAACGTCTATGCCGGCCTGAGCAACCGCAACGGCCTGCTGGCGGTAGAGCTGGCGGGCTGCGGCTTCACGGGGGAGCACGACGGGCCCGGCTCGCTGTTCGGGCAGATCATTTCCGAGCGCTTCGACACCACCGAAGTGCTGCGCGACCTGGGACAGGACTGGCACCTGCTGCACAACTACTTCAAGCTGCATTCCTGCTGCCGCTACAACCACGGCACGCTGGACGCACTGGACGCCATCGAGGCCGCGCAGGGCCGCCTGCCCGGGCCCGAAGACATCGCACGCATTGAAGTGCGCAGCTACCACCTGGCAGCCGAACTGGACGACAAGGCGCCGCGCAACACGCTGGCGGCCAAGTTCTCCGTGCCGTTCGCGGTGGCGACTCGGCTGGTAAACGGCAGCAGCGCCATGGCCAGCTTCACCTGGGACGCGGTGCGCGACCCGCGCATCCTGGCCCTGGCGCAGAAGGTGGACCTGGCCGAAGACCCCGCCATGACGCGGCGCCTGCCCATGGAGCGCCCGGCGCGCGTGGTCATCATCGGCACCGACGGCCGGCAGTGGGTGGGCGAAGCGGGCGTCAACCGCGGCGACGACGCCTCGCCTTACACGGCGGACGAGCTGACCACAAAGTTCATGGACCTGACCGGCCGCGTCTGGCCCGCCGAGCATGCGCAGCGTTTGCTGCAGGCCACGCACGCCCTGTGCGCCGGACAGGAGACCTTCGGCACCTGGACGGCTCTGCTGGCCGAGCAGCCACTTGAGATTGCGCCGCCGGTCGTCTTCGAGCGGCCCCGCACCTGAAGGGACGTACTCTTCCGTTCGATCTGACCACACCCCGTTCGAACTGAAACCACACCCCGTCAGGGCTGAGACCACAACCCGCGCGATCTGAGCCCACACCACACCCCGCCCGAGCCGAGACCAGACCCCGTTCGGGCTGAGCCTGTCGAAGCCCCTCCCTCAACCAACCCCGCCAAGCCCCCGCCATGCAACTGTCCGACAAGACCGCCCGCCAGCTCTTTGAAGAAGCCCAGGCGAACCCCACGCGCAAGCGCTTTGGTTTCGGCCGCAAGCCCGCCCTCATCAACGTGGACCCGCAGAAGGCCTACACCAGCGTAGGCGAGTTCGCCACCGCCTACGAGACCGACCCAAAGCAGCTGGACTACATCAACGAGCTGGCCGACGCCTTCCGCGCCAACGGCTTTCCGGTGGTGTGGACCTACGTGGCCTACATGGACTCGGGCGAGGACTGCGGCATCTGGGGCACGCGCACCAACACGCCCGATTCGCTGCAGAACATCAAGGTGGGCAGCCGCCGTTCGGAGTTCGACGACCGCCTGCGCATCGACCGCCAGCGCGACATCATCGTCAACAAGCGCATGGCCTCGGCCTTCTTCGAGACCAACCTCGGCTCGATCTTCAACTTCCACGGCGTGGACACGGTGGTGGTGACGGGTGGCTCCACTTCGGGCTGCGTGCGGGCCACGGTGGTGGACAGCCTGCAGCGCAGCTACCGCACCATCGTGCCGCAGGAGTGCGTGGCCGACAAGCACGAGAGCCCGCACTTCGCCAACCTCTACGACATGATGCTGAAGTACGCCGACGTCATCTCGGTGCACGAGGCACTGGCGCACCTGCGCGCGCTGCCAACAGCCGCACAAGGGGCACGGCCATGACGCTGCGCGACCCCGGCTTCTACGACCACCTGCCCTGGGACCGCCGGCCCACCATCCGCTGGCCGGGCGGCGCCCGCGTGGCCTTCTGGGTGGCCCCCAACATCGAGTTCTACGAACTCAACCCGCCGCGCAACCCGGCGCGTGCGCCCTGGGCCCGCCCGGCACCAGACGTGCTGAACTACAGCTACCGCGACTACGGCAACCGCGCGGGCTTCTGGCGCATGTTCGACGCCATGCAGCGCTGCGGCGTGCGCGGCAGCGTGTCGCTCAACGTGGCGGTGTGCCAGCACCACCCCGAGGTCATCAAGGCCTGCGCCGACGCCGGCTGGGAGTTCTATTCCCACGGCACCTACAACACGCGCTACCTGATGGGCATGAGCGAGGCGCAGGAGCGCGCCGTCATCCAGGACTCGATCGACACCATCCGCGACCACACCGGCCAGAAGCTGGACGGCTGGCTCGCCCCCGCGCTGACCTACACCGAGCGCACCATGGACCTGGTGGCCGAGATGGGGCTGAGCTACGTGTGCGACCTGTTCCACGACGACCAGCCCGGCCCGGTGAAGGTCCGGCAGGGGCGTCTGGCCAGCATCCCCTACTCGCTGGAGATGAACGACACCATCGTCTACAACGTCAACCTGGTCTCGCCCCGGCGCTACGGCGACATCCTCAAGCGCCAGTTCGACCGCCTGTACCAGGAGGGCGAGCGCTCGGGCACGGTGATGTGCATCCCGCTGCACCCCTACCTCATCGGCCAGCCCTACCGCCTGGCCGCCTTCGAGGAGGCGCTGGCCTACATCGCCGGCCACGAGGGCGTGTGGCTGGCCACGGGCCGCGAGATCGCGCACCACTTCAACACCCACCACCACGACGCCTTCGCCGCCGCGGCCGAGACCATCGGGGAGGCACCGTGAGCCACACCGCCCCCTGTGCCTCCAGACCCCGAGCATCTGTGGCCCGCTGCACCTCGCGGAGGACCCTCGCATGAACGCCCCCACCACCTTGCCCGCCGACTACCTGGACTACCCGCTGCGCCGCCAGGGCATGGACCATGACCGCTACGACTGGTCCATGCTGCCGCAGCGCCCCCCCGTGGCCTGGCCGGGCGGGGCCCGCATCGCGTTGTGGGTGAGCGTCTCGCTGCAGTGGTTCCCGCTGAACATGAAGGGCCAGCCCTTCAAGCCGCCCGGCGCCATGCAGACTGCCTACCCGGACCTGCGCTACTACACGCTGCGCGACTATGGCAACCGCGTGGGCATCCACCGCGTGATGCAGGCCCTGGGACGGCACGGCATCCGCGCATCAGCGCCCTGCAATGCGGCCGTGGCCCAGCGCTACCCCTCGCTGGTCAAGGCCTGCCTGGACCAGGGCTGGGAGCTCCTGGGCCACGGCCTGGACATGGACCACCTGCACCACGGCGCGCTGCCGGTGGAGCAGGAGCGTGCCTGGATCCGCCAGTCGCTGGACATCCTGCAAGCCGCCTCCGGTGCGCCCGTGCGCGGCTGGCTCTCGCCGGCCAAGTCGCAATCCCACACCACACTCGACCTGCTGGCCGAGGCCGGGCTGGACTACGTGTGCGACTGGGTCAACGACGACATGCCCTACGCGGTGCGTACCGTGAGCACGAACCAAGGCGAGTTGGCGCCCTCGCCCGCGCACTACCAACATGCCCCCGGGCAGGGCGGTGCCGCGGGCGTGACGGCCGGCCGCGGGCTGGTGGCCATGCCCCACCCCATCGATATCGATGACCACACCATCCTGGTGCAGAACCACCACACCGAGGACGACTTCCGTGACGCGCTGATCGATCAGTTCGACGGCCTGTACCGCGAAGCGTCGCCGGGCAACGGCCGCATCGTGGCCATCTCCCTGCACCCCTGGGCCATCGGCCAGCCCTACCGCATCGGCGCGCTGGAAGAGGCCCTGGCCCACATCATGGGCCACGAAGGCGTGTGGGCGGCCACGGGGGCGGAAATCCTGGACGCGTGGCGGTCAGCCGTCACCCGGTGAGATATCTGGCTGACACCTTCCCAGGCCACACCTTCGGGCCTGGGAATTCAGCGCCACCCGCGCCGCGTCGCTTCGGCCAGCAAGGCTTCGGCCGCATGTTCCAGGCTGCCCACGAAGTCCCTGCCGGCCATCAGCGCCCCGTGCAAGACCAGGGGGTCCTCCACGTACTCGTGCACCATCTGGTTGCGCAACGAACGGATCTGGAACCATTCGTCGGCACTGCGGACGAAGTTCAGCCGTTCCGCGCGATCAAGGTTGTCAGCGGCCGACGTCACCCGCTCGCCCAGTGCTCCAAGCACCGCCGGCAGCAGCTTGTCTCCCAGCGTGTCCTGCAGGCGGCCAAACCGGCCCACAAAGGCCTCCACCCGCTCCGCAATGTCCGGCTGGGCTTCGAGACCAGCAACCTGCTCCAGGTTGAACCTTGGCGTGAACAGTCGCTGCGTGGTCTGCAACAGATGGCGACGCTCCCGGTCCACCACGCGGCAGAGAAACTGCAGGCGCAGTAGCGTGTCCTGGGGCAACTTCACAGCAAGACCCCTTGCCTGAGAGCCACCTCATGGATGGGCAGGCGCCGCAAGCCAGGTGCGTCGATCAACACGTCCACCCGTCGGCCATGCAAGGCGCGTGACACCTGGCCGGACACGGCCGAGGCCAAGCGGGCCGCGTTGGCAGGGGCCCGCGGCATTTCCAGCAACAGGTCCACGTCGCCTCCTCGAGCTTGGTCGTCCACGCGAGAGCCGAACAAGCGAACACGCGCCTCCGCACCTGCTTCGGAGAGCACCACCTGGCGGATCAGTTCGACACTCTTCGAATCCAGACGCATATAGGGGTTGAAGTCCGTGCTCCAGTACAAGACCCGACATCGTGCGCCTTTCTGGCGCAATGTGGCCTATTCTTGACCACCTTGAGGCCCCAAGCTCAGCAGACCACCACGATGAATGCGCCAACCCGCCATCCCACGTCCGACGCCCCTGGTGGCGCGCCCGCGCCCGCCCGCCGCATCCTCGTCATCGTGCCCTTCGCCGTGTCGGCCGAGAACCTGTTGCTGCGCCAGCAGCAGCTGGCCGGGCTGTCCTTCGGCCCAGGCATCGAGTTCGTCTACCGGCCGGTGAAGGCCGGACCGGTCAACTATTCGAGCCACCACGACTTCGTGCTGGCCGACGCGGCCAACTTCGAGGCTGGCTGCCGGGCGCAGGACGAAGGCTTCGACGCGGTGTGCATCGACACCATGAGCGACTCCGGCGTGGCCGCGCTGCGCTCGGTGCTGGACATCCCCGTCTTCGGCCCGGGCCGGGTGTCCATGCTCACCGCCTTGATGCTGGGCGACCGCTTCTCCATCCTCACCATGGCCAGCCGCTGGAAGCCGCTGTACAAGAAGGCGCTGGACGAACTCGGCCTGCACCACAAGTGCGCCTCGGTGCGCGCCATCGAGGTGCCGCCAGACAACCAGGCCCTGCTGTCAGGCAAGGAGGAAGAGGTCTTCCCGCTGCTGGAGGCTGCTGGCCGCAAGGCCATCGAGCAGGACGGCGCCGAGGTGCTGATCCTGGGCTCCACCACCATGCACCAGGCGCATGCGTGGCTGCAGCAGCGCCTGCCCGTGCCCATCGTCAACCCCGGCCCCGTGAGTTACCAGATCGCCCAGGCGATGCTGGGCGCCGGCCTGACGCACAGCCGCGTGGGCTACCCCCGGCCCCTGCACCCTCGGCTGGACATGCTGGAGGCGATGCTGGCGGCGGGGCAGGCCTCGTCAAGGGCGGGGGGCTGAGCGCTGGCCGTGCAGGCGGGCCCGGGGTCGGCAACGTTCAGTACCGGATCGAGATCGCCAGCTTCACCGTCTGCCCGCCGGCCACGGTGAAGCGCGCGGCCTCGAAGGTCGGCGCCGACATTCTGGGCATCACGTTGTTGCTCACGCCCACGCCTTCGGTGGGCATGCCCAGCAGGTTGGTGTCGGCCACCTCGTTGCCATTGGTGTCGTGCACCACGGCCACCGCGTACTCGCCGGGTGCCACGTCTGGGAAGACGCAGCTGGCCGTCCCGCCCGCGGCGGGCACCCGCACGGTGGTCTGGGCGTGCTTCTTCGAGTCCAACGGAAAGCCCGTCCTGGAGGAGAACAGCGCGCACCCCACCAGACCCTGGGCGTTGGACACGCCGGACACCGTGGCCTCGATCCTGCCCGCGTCCGCGGCCCAGGATACGCTGGCGCCGAGCAGCACGGCGCAGGCCAGGGCCCAGCCCGCCGGGGCTTGAAGATTGGCCGAGGTGGAACGGGGCGTCGTGATGCGGTTCATGCAATGGCTCCTCTAGAGCGGTTGGGGGATTGGGGTCAGGGAAGCGGGAAGGGAAAGCGGGCAGGGAAAGCGGGCAGGGAAAGCGGGCAGGGAAAGCGGGAAGGGAAAGCGAGCAGGTAAACGGGGCAGGGGGTGGCCTACCGCGGCCTGAGCAGGCCAGCGCTGATGCGGGCCGTCAGCGCGCGGGGCGACAGGCGGGCGGACTGCGCAGCCAGCCCGTTGCGCCAGCCCACCACGCGGGTGGGCGACGAGGACTCCAGCGCGGCCAGGCAGGCCTGCACCACCTCATCGACGCTCAGCATGTGGCGGAACAAGGGTGCGCCTCGCACGCCCGAGCCCATGGCGTCGATGAAAGGGGTCTCCACCGGGCCGGGGCACACAGCGGCCACGCGCAGGCCACGCTCCCGGTACTCGGCCCACAGCGCTTCGGTGAACGACAGCACAAACGCCTTGGTCGCGCCGTAGGTGCTCATGAAGGGCGCGGGCTGGAAGGCCGCCGTGGAGGCGATGTTGAGGACCGTGCCCCGACGGGACAGCAGGGACGGCACGAAAAGGCGCGTGAGTTCAGCCAAGGCGACCACATTGACCTGGATCTGTGCCACCAGGTGCTCCACGGGCTCGTCCTCGAACGGGCCGTGGTAGCCGAAGCCGGCGTTGTTCACCAGCGTGTCCACCTCCAGGCCCTGGCGCCGGACGTCCTCGTGCAGGCGCTGAGCCGCGCCGGGCTCCGCCAGGTCGGAACCGATCACGGTGGCCGAGCCGCCGGCGTCCTCGATGCGGCGCTTCAGCGCCTGCAGGCGCTCCACCGACCGGGCGACCAGCACGATGTGCGCCGCGCGTGCGCCCAGCGCCAGGGCCAGCGCCTCGCCGATGCCTGACGACGCTCCGGTCACCAGGGTGGTGTGTCGCTTCATGAAGGTTCTCCTGTGAGTTGTTGGACGTGAACGGGATGGTGGAAGTGGTGGAGGTGAGGGGGGTGTCGCCGCCAGGCGGGGGGTTCCCGGAAGCCCGCGTCACAGGCCCAGTCCGCGCGCCATCAGGGCCGCCAGCAGCGGCAAGGCGGCCAGCAGGCCTGCTTGTGCTGCCACCCACGACCTGGCGCGTCTGATCTCCAGCGGCCCCGGCAGCGCTCCGCGGGCGCGGTGCTCGCGGCGCCAGCGCAGGTACTTCAAGGTGGGCACCACGGACACCAGACCCACCACCACGAACAGGCCCAGCTTCGTCCAGAAGACCGGGTTGGCAAGGTAGAAGCCCGCACCCTTCAGGCCCCAGGCCACACGGCCCACGCCCGCCGCGAGCACGAGCGCCGCCAGCAAGCCGTAAGCGAGGTCCACACGGGGCAGCCACTCGACCCAGCGCTCGTTGGCTGGCAAGCGCAGCAGCGCCCACTCCGCTACCAGGCAACCGCACAGGGCCAGGACGGACAGGTGGTGCAGGAGGGTCAGTGACAGGTCAAGGGCCAGGTTCATGGGTGTGCTCCCAGCAGGTGGACAGGGGTTCCGAGGGGTTGTCAGCCTCAATGTGTGCGCCGTACACATACGAACTCTAGGGCCCAATGTATGCGCTGTCAACATATCATTCGCTCACAGCCCCGACACTGAACGCACACATGGACAAGCGCTACCACCACGGCAACCTGCGCACCGCCCTGCTGGAGGCGGCGCACGCCCGGCTGAGCGAGGTCGGTGAGGCCGACCTGAGCCTGCGCGACCTGGCGGCACGGGTTGGCGTCAGCGTGAACGCCAGCTACCGTCACTTCGCGAACAAGGACGCGCTGCTGATGGAGTTGAGCGCCATGGGATTCGACACGCTGCGGGCGCGCATGCTGGAAGCCATCGACGAGATCCGGCCCCTGGGGCCCGAGCATCACCTGCAGGCCGCCGGGCAGGCTTACACCGCTTTCGCGCGGCAGGACCCGGGGCTGTACAAGCTCATGTTCGGCCGCAGGGGCCGCTTCGGCGCCCAGGCGCGCCTGCTCGAGGCAGCCAACGCGGCTTTCGACGTGGTGATCAACTGCGTGGCGGCGCTGCGTGGCGCCTCACCCGATTCGGCGGAGGCCGTGAAAGCCGCCGCGGGCGTTTGGTCGATGGTGCACGGCTATGCCATGCTGGACATCGGGGGCTATCTGGCCGGGATGGCCGAGCAAAAACGCCCCAGCGCTGCGGAGGTGCTGCGCCTTCTGGCCGTGGACGCCTGAGCCCCGCGCGGTCGCGGGCTCGGCATTACTATCACTGATGGCAAATTGATGGCAAAAGGTGAAGTCATGCATAACCTGAGCATCCGGGGCCTGGGCGGGCCTGGCGGACGACAGTGGCGCCGCCACAACGACCTGGATGCCTTGGCAGGCACCTGGACCGCTGCGGATGCCGCCGAGTTCGAACGAGCCACCGCCGGCTTTGACGAGATCGACACCGCGCTATGGAGGCCTGAGGCCTGAAGCCTCAGCCAGCAGCCATGCGCCCGATCCTCATCGACACCAACACCTACACCGCCTTCAAGCGCGGAGATGCTGACATCTTGGAGGTATTCGCCTGTGCCGAGACCCTGCTGGTCAACAGCGTGGAGCTCGGACAGGGGGATGGTTTGCGCTGTGGCCGGCAGCGGGCTGACTTTCTGCCCTGAGGAGCCCTGGATGCCCAAGCTCCTCAGCCCCGAACAGGTAGCCGCCTACGAGCGCGATGGTTTTGTCTTCCCAGTCGACGTACTCCACCCCGACGAGGTGCGTGCACTGCGCGCGGAGCTCGAGTCCTGGGAGCAGGAGCGGGGTGCGGCGATCGACTTCCCGGAAAAGAGCAAGTCCTACCTGCTGTTCGACTGGGCCGACCAGCTCGCGCACCACCCGAAGATCCTGGACGCGGTGGAGGACCTGATAGGGCCGGATATCCTCGTCTACCACTCCACGCTGTTCCTGAAGGAGGCCCACACCCCTGCCTTCGTGCGCTGGCACCAGGACAGCACCTACTTCTACCTCGAGCCCCATCTGCACGTCACCGCCTGGGTGGCGCTGTCGGATGCCACGGTCCAGGCCGGCTGCATGCAGATGCTGCCCGGCAGCCACCGCTGGGGCGCGTTCGAGCACGACGACCAGCCCGGTCCGCACAACATGATCCGCCGCGGGCAAGGCATCAGCGGGCGCTTCGACGACACGCAAGGCGTCTTCACGCCTGTGATGGCCGGCCAGATGTCACTGCACCACACCGACGTGGTGCACGCCTCAGGCGCCAACGACTCCGACGACCGACGGATCGCGCTGGCGATCAGCTACATCCCCGCACACCTCCGACCGGTGGGCGCGGTGCGTCCGTCAGCGCTGTGCGTGCGCGGACGCGACCATGGGCACTTCCTGCCCGAGCAACGCCTCACCCAGGCGCTGTCGCCCCACGCCTTCGAGGCCCATCGCGAGGCGCTGGCGCGCTTTCGGGCCCTGCAGGACGCAGGGTTCCAGCCCGGATCCGCAGCGGCAGCGGACGGGCCGGTCAATCCGGCTTGACGTTCGCGAACTTCACCACCGCGGCCCACTTGGCGATCTCGTCCTGCAACCGGCGGCGAAACTCCGCGGGAGTGTTGGTGGTGGCCTCAGCGCCTTGTCTGGCGAGTTGCTCGGCCACGGCGGGGTCCGCCACGGCCTGGCGCACAGCCGCGCTGTAGCGCTCCTGCACCTCGGGCGGCGTGGCACCCGGGGCGAACACGCCGAACCAGGGCGAGACCTCGTACTTCTCCAGGCCAAGCCCGGCGCCGGCCTCGGCGATGGTGGGCAGGTCGGCAAAGGCGGCCGAGCGCCGCGGCGTGGTGACGGCCAGCGCGCGCAGCTTGCCAGCACGCACCAGCGGCATCACGCTGGGCAGGGCGCCGAAAATCATGTCCACGTTGCCCGCGGCCACGTCCTGCGCCGCCGGCACCGTGCCGCGGTAGGGGATGTGCAGGATAAACACGCGCGCCTGCTGCTTGAAGAGCTCGCCGGCCAGATGCAGCGTGCTGCCGCTGCCCGAGGATGCGAAAGTCAGCTGCCCAGGCTGCGCGCGCGCCAGCTTCACCAGCTCGGCCACGGACTTCACCTCCAGGTTCGCGCGTACCGCCAGCACGCTGGGCACCTGCGCCACCATGCTGACCGGGGCGATGTCCTTCACCGGGTCAAACGGAAAGTTGGGGTACACGGCCGGGCTGATGGCATTCGGCCCGGCCGAGCCCAGCAGCAGCGTCAGGCCGTCGCCGGGCGCACGCGCCACCTCCGTGGAGGCCAAGTTGCCCGCCGCCCCCGGCTTGTTCTCCACCAACACCGTCTGCTTCAGGCTTTCCGCCAGCTTGGGCGCGATGATGCGCGCCAGGATGTCGTTGGGCCCGCCGGGCGTGTAGCCCACCAGCAATCGGATGGGGCGGCCCCCAGTCTGGGCCCCTGCCGCCCAGGGCAGGGCGCCCAGGGTCAAGCCCGCAAGCTGGGCCAGGACATGGCGACGGGGGTGGGTCATGAGGGTTCCTTGCGGCAGTGAGGGAGAGCGGCGGGATGGTGAGGGATTGTGGTGTGCCTGGCTGTGCAAGCAAGGACCGGTCCTGTTTGCCTGAGCGGTGCCGTGGGAGAGCGCGCAAGAATCCTGGCGGAGGCCCGCCCCGGGCCCGCTGCGGAGCATCTGACATGAAGCGAACCCTTGCTTACCCTGGACCAGTGAGCCGGCCTGCCGGTTGGGCTGCTCGCATGGCACGCAACACCCTCCAGAGAGCCGCCGCCATGGCGACGTTCGGCTGCCTGCTCGTGTGCACCGGCAGGCCCGCGTTCGCCGCCCCCGACGAACAGGCGCTGTGCAAGGACCGCGGCTACCCGGTGGGCACCCCAAGCCGCTGGTTCTTCGACGAATGCGTCCGCGTGGGCTCGTTCACGCACCAGGGGGAGATCCCGGGCCTGTTCGGCGGCCAGGCCAACACCATGCGCCCGAGTTCCGAGCCCATGCCGCTGCCCGCAGCGCCCCAGCCGCCGGACTACCGCTGGCGCGTCGGCCAGGAAACAGGCCTCACCATCGACGACTACCTGGCCCGCCAGCGCGTGATGGCGCTGCTGGTCGTGCGCAATGGCGTGCTGGAGGTGGAGCGCTACCAGTACGACCGCACTGCCTCACAACGCTTCCTGTCCAACTCCATGGCCAAGACCGTCACGGCGCTGGCCATCGGCATGGCCGCCCAGGAAGGCAAGCTCACGCTGGACGACCGGGCCGACCGCCACGCCCCGGCCCTGGCCGGCACGCTGTACGGCGAGGCGACGGTGCGGCAGTTGCTGCGCATGGCCTCGGGCGCCCGCTTCGAGGAGCGCTACGACGGCAAGGACGATCTCGCGCGCTATGGCGCAGCCGCGCTGCGAAGCGGTGCGGCCGCAGGTGCCAAGGTGATCACCGAGCGCGCCCACGCCGCAGGCACCGTCTTCAATTACGCCAGCGCCGAGACCGACATGCTGGCGCTGGTGCTCCGCGGGGCCACCGGCCAGACGCTGAGCCAGTGGCTGGAGCCGCGCCTGTGGCAGCCCCTGGGGGCGGAAACCTCGGCGCTGTGGCGCGCCGGGGCCGACGGCCTGGAGCGCGCCGGCGGCAACCTGAACGCCACCGCGCGCGACTGGGCCCGCCTGGGGGTGCTGCTGGCGCACGACGGCGTGCGGCCCGACAAGCCCCAACTCGGCCCGCTGTTGCCGCAGGACTTTCTGCTCGAAGCCACCGACTGGAAGCGCCACCCCGAAGCCTTCGCCCCGCGCAAGGCCACGCCCTACCACGGCTACGGCTACCAGGTCTGGACTTTCCCAGGCGCCAAGCGCCGGTTCGCGCTGCTGGGCGTGTACGGTCAGGCGATCTACGTGGACCCCGAGCAGAAGCTCGTCATGGTGCACCTGGCCGCCAACGCCACCGCCCGCGCCGGCCAGACCAGCATGGGCCGCGAGATGGGCGCGCTGTGGCACGCCATCATCACGCACCGTGGGCGGTGGTGAGGGTGATCTTCGGCCCACTGAAGCCCAGGCCCCACGGTCACCACGCCCCGCAGGCGTCCTGCCTCAGCGCTGCCTGAGCAGCACCAGCCCCGCCCCGATCACCAGCGCAATGCCCGCCCAGGCCATCGCGTTGGGAACAAAGCCCCAGACGGCCCAGCCCAGCGCCACGGCCATCAGCAGCCCCACGTAGCGGAAAGGCGCCACCGCGGAGATGTCTGCGCTGCGCGTGGACCGGATGATGAACTGATATCCCAGCGCAAGAAAGGCGGCGGCCCCGGCAAGCAACAGCCCCTCGCGCAGGGCTATCGGCTTCCAGCCTTCAAACAGCATCACCACGAGGGCCATCAAGGTCACCGCCATCGAGGTGGCCAAGGTGACGGTGATCGAGGGCACGTCTGGCGGCACGCGGCGGGTGATGAGGTCTCGCAAGGCCGTCACCACCGTGCTGGCCAGGCACAACCAGGCCCAGCCATTGAAGCCATCCAAGCCGGGCTGGATGACCAACAGCACCCCTGCGAATCCCACAGCAATCACGATCCATCGGCGCGGGCTCACCCTCTCGCCCAGCCACGTGGCGGCCAGGGCCGCGATCACCAGTGGGGTGACCATGTGGATGGCCGTAGCCGTGGCCAGCGGAAGGTGGAACAAGGACAACAGGAACAGGAGCGTGGCCAAGGCGTCGGTCACCGCACGCGCAACCACCCATCCACTGGCCAGGCGCCTCGGCTGCACCGTGGCCCCCATCCAGCGCAAGGCCATCAGCACGAAGGTGGTGGCCAGCACACCTCGCAGGAAGATCAGTTGCCCGGTGGGCACGGACTCGCTGGCAAGCTTCACCAGCGTGTCGTTGAGCGTGAAGGCCGCCATGGCCAGCACCATCAGGCGGATGCTGCTGCGCGTGGCCAGGGCCGCATCCTTTTCAGAGGGCAGGGAATCGGGTGACGTGGGCATTCGAGGAACTGGATAGTGGGAGCCCAGCCAAAGTCAGTATAGGCAGCGGCCCACGCCGGGCGCCATGGCATAGGATTCCCTGAACTGCCGAGGACTTCGCCCATGCCCCGCTTCGCCGCCAACCTGTCCATGCTCTACAACGAGCACCCCTTCCTGGACCGCTTTGCCGCCGCCGCGGCGGATGGCTTCACCGCCGTGGAGTACCTGTTCCCCTACGACTTCACCGCCCCTGAGCTGGCCCGCCAACTGGCGGACCACGGCCTGCAGCAGGTGCTGTTCAACGCCCCGCCGGGTGACTGGAACGCGGGCGAGCGCGGCCTGGCCTGCCTGCCCGGACGCCAGACCGAGTTCCGCGCCGGCCTGCAGCGCGCACTGGACTACGCCCAAACCCTGAACTGCCCGCGCATCCACGTCATGGCCGGGCTCGTCCCGCCCGGGGCCGACCGCGCCGAACTGCAGCGCACCTACGAGGACAACCTGGCCTGGGCCGCACAGCAAGCCCAGGCCGCCGGGCGCACCCTGCTCATCGAGCCCATCAACCCGCGCGACATCCCTGGCTTCTTCCTCAACCGCCAGGACGAGGCCCACCGCATCGTGCAGGCCATCGGCTCGGAGCATCTCAAGGTGCAGATGGACCTGTACCACTGCCAGATCGTCGAGGGCGACGTGGCCATGAAGCTGCGCCAGTACCTGCCCACCGGCCGCGTGGGCCACCTCCAGATCGCCGGCGTGCCCCAGCGCCACGAGCCCGACCTGGGCGAGCTGCACCACCCCTACCTGTTCGAGGTGATCGACGAGGTCAGCGCCGCCAGCGGCTGGGACGGCTGGGTGGGCTGCGAGTACCGCCCGGCGCGCGGCACCGCGCCCGGCGCCACCAGCCAGGGGCTGGGTTGGTTGAGGGCCTGGCGGGCGAGGGCCGCCGGCGCCTGAGACTCCAGCGCTGGCCCGCGTGACTGCCCCATGAGCCCCATGAGCCCCCACGCCGCCCCACCCCAGGCCTTTCGCTTCGCCCAGCTGTCCTCGGGCGCGCGCATCGCCTGGACCCGCACCGGAGCGCCCACCGCACCCACGCTGGTGCGCGTGGCGCAATGGCTCACCAACGTCGAGTACGACCTGCGCTCGCCCCTGTGGCGCCCGTGGGTGGAGCGGCTCAGCCGCTCGTTCGGCCTGGTGCGCTATGACGAACGCGGCTGCGGACTGTCCGGCGACGACCCGCGGCCGCGGGGTCTTGAGCCGTGGGTGGAAGAACTCGAAGCCGTGGTCGATGCGGCGGTGGACGCCTCGCGCGAGCCCAAGGTCGCGCTGCTGGGTGCCAGCGGCGCGGCGGCCATCGCCATCGCCTACGCGATGCGCCATCCCGAACGGGTGTCGCATGTCGTGCTGCTGGGCGGCTACCTGCACGGCGCCCTGCACCGCTGCAGCACGCCGCAGGACCGTGCTTTCCTCGAGGCGCAGTGGCGGCTTGTGGAGTTGGGTTGGGGACGTGGCGACCCGGCGGTGCGCGAGTTCTTCAGCAGCCGCTTCGTGCCCGCAGCCTCGCCCGAAGTGCGCGACGGCATCAACGAGCAGCAGCGCCGCAGTTGCGACGGACCCCGCGCCGCCGACATCATGCGCGCCCGCGCCGAAGTGGACGTGCGTGGGCTGGCCCCGCTGGTGAAGGCCCCCACGCTCGTGCTGCATTGCGAGGGCGACCGCGTCACGCCCATTGCACTGGGCCGCGAGATCGCCGCGTCGATCCCAGGCGCGCACTTCGAGTCCCTGGCCACCGACAACCACATCCCGCTGGGCCATGAGCCCGCGTTCGACCGCTTCTGCGACGCGGTGGTGGAGTTCGTCATCGGCACCGGCCGCCTGCCCCGGCTCACCCCGCGCGAGCGCGCGCTCGCCGGCCTCGTGGCACAGGGGCTGGACAACGCACAGATCGCGGCCCGCCTGGGCGTGGCCGACAAGACGGTACGCAATGCCTTGTCGGCGCTGTACGTCAAGCTGGGCGTGGACAGCCGCGCCCGTGCCGTCGCCCGGTCCCGGGACCTGGGCTTGTAGACGCCAGGGCACGGGACATCTGTCCCCTGTCCGCAAAAGGGCCTCAGCGATAGCCTGCGCGCAGGCGCCGCCGCACTCAAGAAGACGGATGCCGGGCTGTCGAGACCTGGCTATCCACTCGACAACCGTCATCGGCGGTCACCACGCTCAGGGGCACACATGTTTCTTGACATCGACGGCAACCGGGTCTTCACGCTCTCCTTCGGCCAGGGGCCGCGCACGATCCTGGCCCATGGTGGCTGGATCAGCAACGTCGAGGACTGGATCACCACGCTCGCGCCCTTGAGCACGACGTGGCGCACGGTCACCTACGATCACCGCGGGGCCGGCCTGACGCGCGTGCCCGTGGACCGCATCTCGCCCCAGGCCCTGGTGGACGATGTGTTCCGCGTGATGGACGCCCTGGACATCGAGCGTTGCGTGCTGGCCGGCTTCTCGCGCGGCACGGTCACCGCCCTGCGGGCCGTGCTGGCGCAACCCGAGCGCTTCGACGGGTTGGTGCTGATGAACGGCTGTGGCGAGGTGCAATCCCCCGATCTGCCCGTCAGGCCGCGGCCCGCGCCGTCCACCTGGCCCGGCGCCACGCACGCCGAACGCATGCGCTGGTTCATCGAGCGCTGCACGCCCGAGCCCGACGTCGAGCACATCCGGCGCTGGGGCGAGTACGTGCTGGCCCGCGCCACGCCCGAGGCCGCCGACCGCCTGTTCGTCATGGAGGCCGAGCCACCCATCGACTGGGCCTCACGCCTGCCGCAACTGCGCCAGCCCACCCTGGTGGTGCACGGCGAGCTGGATGTTTTCTACCGCATCGAGCACATGCGCTACATGCAGTCGCTCATCCCCGACAGTGAGTTGGTGGTGATGGAAGGTACCGGACACCTGCCAACGCTCACGCGCCCGCTGGAGGTGGCGGCGCACATCGAGCGCTTCTTCGCGGCCAGGGGCCTCTGAGGGCCCTCGGGCCTGACGGTGATCAGCCCACCACCACCTCCGACACCTCGATCTGCGGCGCCACGTTGGTGTAGTTCGGGATGTCGGCCATGATCTGCGGGCCGTGCGCGGCCATGCCGGCCTGGAATGCCTCGAGCGTGTTCACATACAGGGCGCAGGACGCCACGAAGGCTGGCGGTGATCCGGGGGCGCCGCCGCCCAGCCCCTTGTCCACGGTGTAACGCACCAGCGCCGAGCCCAGTTTCTCGGCCACCAGCGGCATGTGCCGGTCCCGGTAGTAGGCGTGATCGAACGTCGCCCCGGCTTGGTTGGGGTACAGAACGGAAACCTTGAACATCGTTGCCTCCTGTCGGGCAGTTGGTCGAGCCCGGGGGGCCATGCTGTCGGCACGCCGCAAGGCGGTCAATGCCAGGGTGTCCCGATACCGCACCGAAGTCCCGGGACATGACAACCGACATGATCGAGCCTGATCTCTCCGAGATGTTCTCCCGCCTGTACCGCTGGGGCTTGAAGCCCGCGCAGTTGCAGCCCGGCGCGGCGGTGCTGGTGCTCGCGCTGGATGCCCGCTCATCCGCGGCAGCACAATCCTCGACCCCGCCCTGCAATACAGGCCTGCTCATGACCACGCCAACCGCGCAACCGCTGCCCGGCACTGACCGGCTGCCCACGCTGGACATCCTGCGCGGCTTCGCGCTGATGGGCATCCTCATCATGAACATGCCTGGCTTCAGCTATTCCGGGTTTGCAGAGGCCGACGGCTCACACCTGTGGGACCGCCCCGTGGACCAGTGGGCCGAGCAACTGCGGGACATGCTGTTCTCCGGCAAGTTCAACAGCCTGTTCTCGCTGCTGTTCGGCATCGGCTTCACGATCCAGTTCCAGCGCATGCTGGAACGCGACCCAGCCGGCGCGCCCGCCATGTACCTGCGCCGGCTTGCCGTGCTGCTGGTCATCGGCCTCGTGCACACCTGCCTTTTCTGGACGGGCGACGTCCTCCACGTCTACGCGCTGCTGGGCATGGTGCTGCTGTTCGGGCTACGTCGCGTGTCTGATCGCGGCGTCGTGGTCCTGATCGGCGCGTGCCTCGTCTATCCGGTGGCGGCAAGCCTGATGCGACTGGCCCTCGTCACGCCCGAGTTCACCGCCCAGCGGGTGCGTGAGGCCCAGGCGTTCGAGGCCAGCAACAACGCCGCCTACGGCGCCGGCACCTTCGCCGACACGGTGGTCGAGAACCTGCGCGTCATGGCCTACAGCTACTTCGACCTGTGGAACCTGTGGGGCACGTTCGGCTGGTACGTGATGCTGGCCATGACGATGATGATCGGCCTGCTGGCCGGCCGCCGCCGCTGGGTGCAGCGCGTGCCGGAGCTGATGCCCCGCATACGGCGGCTCACAGGGTGGGCACTGGCCCTGGGCCTGGTGCTGGGCGCCGCCTTCACGGTCATCTTCGAGCTCAACCGCGAACCTGGGCCTTCCCTCGTGAAGGTGCTGGGCGGGCTGTGCTATTCGCTGTCGCGCCTGGCGCTGATGGTGTTCTACGTGCTCGTCATCGTGC
Source organism: Betaproteobacteria bacterium (assembly GCA_037127635.1). GTDB lineage: Bacteria > Pseudomonadota > Gammaproteobacteria > Burkholderiales > Burkholderiaceae_C > Rubrivivax. The sequence continues at coordinate 24,998 of JBAXYD010000029.1, forward strand.
GCATCGCGCAAACGGCGGCCGGCAGGCGCTGGTTTCGGCCCTTCGAGGCCGCAGGCCGCATGCCCCTGACCAACTACCTGATGCAGACCGCCCTGTGCATCACGCTGTTCAACGACTGGGGCTTCGGCCTGTGGCTGAAGGTAGGGCCTGCGGCAGGCCTGGCGCTGGCGCTGTTCATCTACTTCGCCGTGCAGGTGCCATGGAGCCTGTGGTGGCTGCGCCGCCATGAACGCGGCCCGTTGGAGGCGCTGTGGGCGCGTGTCACGTATGCGCCTCGAACGGCGGAAACAGGCGGGTGAGCGGCCAGACCACCCCCCCGTTTCCCGTCAGCTCTTGCCAATCAGCCCCGACAGCGCGCCGAGGTACTGGGTGAAGGCTTCGCGCCCGCTGGGCGTGAGGCTGACCGCGGTGACGGGCTTGCGCCCGCGAAACGACTTGTCGATGCTCACGTAGCCGGCCTCCTCCAGCTTGCGAAGGTGCACCGAGAGGTTGCCGTCGGTGGTGGCCAGGTGCGTCTTCAGGGCGTTGAAGTCGGCGGTCTGTGCGCCGACGAGGTAGGCCATCACGCCCAGCCGGATACGTCCGTGTATGACATCGTCCAGCGCGTGGATGTTGAACGTGCTCATGGGGTCAAGCCTTGCCGCGCTGGGCCTGCTGCGACAGCCTGACGCCCGGCACGACAGCCAGCAGCACCAGCGCGATCGCATAGACCAGGTACTCGTGTCCCGTGCCGGCGAACAGGCCCAGCACCGGCACGGTGAGCAGCGCGAAGAACGCGTTGGCCTTCATCCAGCCTTGCCCCGTGGCGGCGCCGGCGATCATCCAGGCGATGCCGTAGACAGAGAGCACCTGCAGGCTGATGGTGTTCATCACGAAGGCGTCGCCACGCTGCCAGGCCATGGCAGCTACGCCCAGCCAGAAGGCGAAGATGCCCAGGCCCACGCCCACCCACGAAGCGTTGACGACGCGGTTGGCCGAGTTCTCCACCTTGTGGCGATCGCGGCGGATCAGCACCGTCAAGTGCAGGGCAAACCCCGCTGCGGCGATCAGCCAGGCGAATGTGGCCTGCGTCAGGCTCCGCCCAAGCAGGTCACGCAGTGGCGGCCACTGCAGCAGACTGGCCGCGGCGAACCAGGCACCGCCGGCGATCAGGTACGGCCCCGCCATCAACGGCGCCTCCTTGCCGGAATGGGCCAGCTGGCGCAGGAAGGCGAGGTTCTCTTCTGGGGTATGCGTCGTATTGGTCATGAGCGTCTCCAAGAGGGTTAAGGTACTTTATTATTCAAAGTTCTTTGTATGATGTTAACACCCCTTCCGCCAACGCCCCTTTGAATTGGAGGCAGCCGCGACCCCGCATGACGCAAACGGCTCGCGGGGGCCATTCGGACTCCCTCACTCGTGCAACTCCAGCACCGTCACCCGCAGCAGCGCGATCCGTGTGGCCTACACCGCCCTGAAGGCTACAGGCGTCGCCAACGACGCCGCGCAGATCGGCGGCGGATCCGTGCACAACCTGTCCAAGCGCACAGCGCTGCACACCAAGTACACGGCTGTGGACAACAAGAGCACGGACAGGCTCGTTCCGGTGCCTCTTGGCCTTGTCAGCCCACGCTTCAACTGCCCACTCGCAGCGGCGCGTGCATCTTGCGCAGGCAGGCGATCAGGCTCAGCGCGGTGATGCGCCCCGTCTTGGGGTTCTCGGACGGGATGTTCTCGATGGTCATGCGGAAAGAGGCACTGTCGGCCTCCACATGGATGCTGTGCGTGTTGCGCGTCACGGTGGGGTCGGCCCAGACTTCCACTTGAGTGCGGTCGGGGCCGATGCCGGCCAGCGACAGTGCCACGCTGACATTGACGTTGGCCGGAAAGCCCCGCACCGCGCCGCGGGCATCGCCCGCGTACAGCCGCATCGGCTCCTTGATCCCCGAGATGTCGATGCCCTGTTCCACCAGCAAGGGCGCGCCCAGCAAGCCCGCCACCGGCTTGCGCGTGACCAGGGTGACCGAATGGATCGTCCCCTCCCGCGCGGCACTCACCGCGTCAAGGCCCAGCAGCGCGCCGCTGGGCACGACGATCTGCCCGCCGTGCGCACGCGCCAGGTCGATCAGCTCAGGGGCGTCCAGCAAAGCGCCCGCACTGAGCACCACCAGACGGCGATCCCGGCGCAGCGCCGGTTCACCAATGGCGCGCAGCAGTTTCGACGGGGCACATTCCACCACCCAGTCACAGCGCTCGGCCAAGGCCTCGAAGTCCACGCAGTCGACCGGGCGGGACAAGTGCTCGCCCATCCATTGGCCGGCCGCTGACGCGTCGCGGGCGGTGACGGCTTCCAGCGCAAACCCTGGCAGCTGGCCGGCATCCAGCGCACGGGCCAGCGCCTTGCCGATGGTGCCCAGGCCCGCGATGCCCAGGCGCTGAGGGGGGTGTGAAACGTGGGTCATGTGCGATGAAGAAGGAAGTGGGCCTCGTGGTTCGGACTCCCTCACTCGTGCAACTCCAGCACCGTCACCCGCTGCGCCGCCACCGGCCAGGTGCGGCCGACGATGCGCTCGGCGATGGCGCCGGATCGGAACTCGCCCGCCACGGCGCGGGGGTCGGCTGAGGGAACTTTCAGCTGGCTGCTGGCCACACCGGCCACGCCGGGCGGGATGCCGGGCGCCGTGGCGCCGTCCAGCACCACCACGTCGCGCGGCAAGCCGAAGTAGCCTCGCGGCCGCACGAAGCGCACCACGGCGCCGGCGCCCTGCGCGTCGGCGGCGGCCAGGCGCTCGGGCCGCAGATGCACCAACGAGGACGAGCGTGCAAAGGGCGCGCGGTAGATGTGCGCGGTGGCGAAGCCGGGGGCGGAGAGCTCGAACTCCAGCGCCGTGCGGGCATCGGTGACCAGCGGGCCCCAGCGGCCGTCGGCCACGATGGTCTTCTTCAGCAGGGCCTCGCCGCGGCGTGCCCCGGTGGCCGCGTCCACCGCGTACACGGTGACTTCAGCGCCCGCCAAGGGCAGGTTGGTGGGCCCCGCGGGCGTGAAGCCCGTGACCAGGCCGTCCAGCGTCACCCGCGCCTGCGGCGCCACAGCCGTGCTGGCGGGGGCCGTGCCGGTGACGAAGCGCCAGGCCTGAGCGAAGGCCTCGGCGTGGTAGCTCACCTCGCGGTGGTCACGCGCGGGCAGCACCACGTTCTCGGCACCCTTGAGCGCCGGCCCGTCGGCCGTCACGTTCGTGGGCGTGCCCCGCGCGCCGATCCATACCCCATCGGGCTGGGCGAACTTGTCGTTGTTGTCCGAGCGCAGCGTCATCCACCGTACCCCGGTCGTCACCTCGTCGCCGTTGGGCCCCTTGGGCGCGTTCAGTGCGGTAAGGAACGGGCCGGCGCCGTTGAACTCGTTCATCGGCCGAGAGCCCGGGTTGGCCCAGACGCCGTGGTTGGGCGTGCCGCCCAGGATGGCGTGCGACACCTTGCCGGCACAGCCGCCATTGGCGATGCAGTCGCGCGCCGCGTTGCCCCCGCGCGAGTTGGCCATCAGCACCACCTGCCGGGCGCCGGTGGCGGCCAGCACGCGGTCCACCTCGGCGGCCAGGTGGCGGCGCTGGTCGGCGCTGCCACTGCGGCCGGGCTGCTCTTTCGTGTCATCGTCACGCGCCTGGGGGTAGGGCATGTTCACCGCGAACAGCCGCTCGCGCGGCCAGCCGTTGCTCTCCCAGCGCCACACCGTGGTGTGCCACAAGGCCGCCGAGTCTCCATTGCCGTGCACGAAGACGATGGGCGGCTGGGCTGCAGCACCCACGCCCAAGGAAGGCAGTTGAGCACAGCCCGTGACCAGGAGGGCGGCCGCGGCGGCCAGGCTGAAAGTGAAGGCTCTGCGAAGCATGGTCATGAGGGGCCTTTGGGTGCTGGGGAGGAGAGTGTCTCAGGCCCTCGGCCCCCGTGGTCAACACAGCGCTGGCTTGCGGACGGCTAAGCTCGGGGGCCAACGCTGCGCACCACACTTCCGAACACCGCTTGACAGGGGGCCCTGATGAACATCCGCATGGCACGCGAGACCGATTTCGCACAGTGGCTGCCCCTGTGGAAGGGGTACCAGCGCTTCTACAAGACCGACATCCCGGAAGCCACCACGGCCACCACCTGGTCGCGTTTTCATGACGCGGCCGAGCCCATGCACTGCGCGGTGGCCGAAGAGGGCGATCGGCTGGTAGGCCTGGTGCACTACATCCAGCACCGCAGCTGCTGGACCGTGGGCGACTACGTGTACCTGCAAGACCTCTTCGTCGACCCGGACCTCCGCGGCACGGGCCTCGGGCGCGCGCTGATCGAACATGTCTACGCAAAAGCTGCAGAAGCTGGCGCCTCACGCGTGTGGTGGCTCACGCATGAGTCCAACGCACAGGCCATGCTGCTGTACGACCGCATCGCCGACAAGAGCGGCTTCGTGCAGTACCGCAAGGTGCTGTGAGCGCGCCCTCCATCCCCACCCTCGTGACCGTCGCTGCGGCCGACGCGCAGCCCATGCCACCTGGCCGGCTGAGCAAGCAGGTCTTGAACACACCCGGCCTGGAGGCGCACTGGTACCGCCCGCCGAACCCGAACCCGCAAGTCCCACACGATCGCGATGAGGTCTACGTGGTGGTGGCGGGCCAGGGCGGATTCGTGCGTGCGACGTCGCGCGTGAGGTTTTCCCCTGGAGATATCCTGTTCGCCGCACAGGGTGAAGAGCACCACTTCGAGAACCACACGCCCGACACCACGGTGTGGGTGGTGTTCGGACCGGGCGTGGCAACCGGCGGCGAACCCGCGTCGGGGCGCTCGGCGGGGCGCTCGTCAGATTGAGATGCTGGACTCGTTTGGAGCGTCCATTGCGGCCCGGCGCAGAGCGCCAGAGCAATGGCTGTAACGCAAGGGTCGACAACGACTTGGCGAGGGATGCGCCGCAGAGCCCTCCGCAACCGCAACACAATTGCTGCGACTGGCCCGACGGCGCGACCCGGTGATTGCTTCGGCCAAGACCAAACTCCACAAGCAAGTAGCAGCGCACGGCGTGCGAAGGAGTCCGTGCGTCTCGTCCTGCGGTGGGCGTCATGAATGGCCGAACGGCAGCGAGAGCGGCCTGTCCCCCCAGGGCAGGGCCAGAAGGCGATATCCACAGAATTGGGTGGCGGGCAGTGGTCGTTCGATTTGGCCGGCGACGACCCTGAGAAGACACGGCCCCAAAGATCTGGCTGCCGCAAAGCTGGCGCAGGGATGCCATGCGCCTAGACTCAAAACCCAACACAACGGTAGCGCAGACCATCCAGTGCAGCCTCGTGACCCACCGGCAAGGGCTGTTCGACCAGCTGCACTTTGGCCGCCATCAAGGTCGGCAACGGCGCGTCGAGACTGGTCTGAGTGAAGCCCTGGCTGGCGTCGACGCCGAGCCAGACCTCGGGCAAGGCTTCGCGCAGGGCGCGCAGGCGCTGTTCGTCCTGTCCGTCGCCGTGACCCGTCATCGCCCCTGCGGACACACGCACATGCACCACGGTGCTGCTGCCGAAGGTGCGCCCGGGGATGCGAATGCCTTCGGCGAGGGACCAATCCCCGACGACGGCTTAAGGGCGCAAGGGCTGTTCAGTGGCAAAGCTCATGCGCAGGGCAATTGATCTTGACGCTGGCGCTCGAAGACGCGCGAGGCCCCGGATGCATCTTGCATCACCGCTGAACCTGCATGGTTGCCGTCGAGTCTGAACGCCAGCCTGCAGCCGAGCAGCGCCACGCGTGTGGGCAGCTGATCGAAGTGCATCGCGAAGTCATCGCCACCGAGCGCGGCGAGACCGAAGGTCATTGCGTGGCCGTCTGGCAGGTCGCCAACCAGGCCCGACGAAGCCAGCGTGATACGCAGTTCACCGTCCGCCGGGTGCGCGTAGGTGCCGGCATAGGCCTGCAGGGGCGCACCGGGCTGCGTGTCAGCCGCAGGCGGGGCGGGCGGTGGCGCAGCGATCGCCTTGCCAGCCGCAGCAAAGTAGGCCAGCCAGTCGCGCGGCGGCTGCTGGCCCAGCAGCGTAGCGGCCAGGGCGTAGGCCAGGGGCACCACGGTGTTGGTGTACAGGTTCAGGTAGACCGCGATGCCGATGCCGGCCCGGGGCAGCAGCATCGTCATGGCGCAGACCCCGTGGTCGCTGCCGGAGTGGCACACCAGCGGCTCGCCGCCCAGGTCGCTGACGGCCCAGCCCAGTGCGTACGCGCCCATGTGGGCGCCTGGGTAGAACAGGCTCAGCAGGTCCTGGCCCGGCGTGGCCACGGCTTGCGGGCAGTGCGTTTCCAACAGCGCTTCGCGTGCCACGATCTGCTGGCCACCGACCTGGCCGCCACCCAGGTGCAGGCGCAACCACTGCAGCGCATCAGCACCGCTCACCACCATGCCGCCAGAGCCCAGGCAGTTGTCGGTGTACATGGGCGGCAGTTCCACGGTCTTGTCGCCGTCGCGCACGTGCCAGCCGGCCTGGGGGGCGAGCTCGGTCTGTGCCGCGACGCCACCCGAGGTTCCGTACATGCCGAGCGGCTGTAACAGCCGTTGGCGCAGCGTCGGCAGGAAGCCCAGGCCCGTGATGCGCCCGGCGGCTACGGCCGCAGCCGTGTGGCCTGCGTTGACGTAGGTGAAGCGCTGCCGCAAGGGGTGGATGGGCGCGGTGTGCTGCAGCCCGCGAAAGATGCGCTCGGCGGGCACTTCCGCCCGGAAACCAAACTCCGTGAGGCCGACCCTTGGCAAGCCCAGCCGGTTGCCGCAGACATCGCGCAACGTGACCATGGCCGTGACGGCAGGATCATGGAGCTGGAACTCGGGCACCCAGCGCGCCAGGGGGTCGTCCCAGCGGGCCCGTTGCTCGCTCACCAGGCTGGCCAGTGTGGCGGACACGAAAGCCTTCGAACACGAGCCGATGTTGAAACCCGTGTCGGCCGTGATGGCACCACCGTGCTCGATGGAGCTGACACCGTAGGCGTAGTGGTAGGCCCTGTCGGCCACGACGACAGCCACAGAAGCCCCCGGCACGTGGCCAGCGCCCAGGTAAGCGTCGCACAGCCCACGCAACCGCGGGTCCAGCAGGTCCAGCGAACTTGGTGGAGGCCCGGCCTTGGCCATGGGTGCGGGCTTCGTTTCGGCCTGCATGGGCTGGGGCTCAGCCCGGCGCGCCGGCCGCAAGGGCTGCATCCGCGCGGGCGTTGGCCTGCGCCGTCTTGACGTACGGTGCTTCACCGCGGTACACCAGCCAAGCCGACAGCAAAAGCGCCGGGGTGGCGACAGCCGTGGCGGCCATCATCAAGCCATTGGGCTTGTCCTTCAGCTGGTCTGACAAGAAACCCACCAAGGGCACGGCCGCAGCGCCCGCCAGGCTGTTGATGATGGTCTGGACAGACACCACGCGTGCCCGCAGGGTGCCGGGAGCCAGGCCCTGCAAGGCGGTGATGTAGAGCATGCCGGCCAGCGTAAGGCACATGATCATCAAGCCGTACAGGGCGTAGACCGCGGTCGCGCTGGGGGCGACCATCAAGGCAAAGTTCAAGAGCGCGGTGCACAGCGTGGCGACCCACAGGCTGCGCAAGGGCAGGCGATCGCCCAGCTGCGCGGCCAGTCGGCGCAACCCGAACGAAGAGATCAGGAAGCCAAGGACCAGGCCCGTGGTACCAGCCAGCCCCATGCCGTTGCCGACCTGTTGCGGCGTCTGGGCGAACTGGCGGATCAACATGTTGGCCATCCACCCGCTCACGGCGCCAAAGCCGAAGAAGGACAAGCCGACGCCACTGCAGAAGTGGGTGAAGGTGTTGCGGTGTTCGCGCAGGTAAGGCAGCAACTGGGCAGCCACCACTTGCACAAGCCCGGGGCTGCTGGCCAAGGCCTCCGTGCGCGGCACCACGTTGACGCGGGTGATCGACAACACCAGCAGGGCCATCACCGGACCAGGCAGTGCAGCCACCAGAAAGCTCAGGCGCCAGCCTTCCAGTCCTTGCAGGGCCTGTGGCAACCACGGCCGCAACAGTTCGATCTCGGTGACCAACAGACCGCACAGCGCGATGGTCGCACCGCCACCTACGCCGGTGGCCACCGTGAATGACGAGTTGGCCAGCTGCCGCCGGGCCGGGCCGAACAGCGAAGGAATCAAGGCGTAGGTGATGGGCACCAGGCCGGCCTCTGCCGCGCCGACGAACGCGCTGGCCAGCACCAGCTGTGTGTAGTCCTGCGCCAGACCGCAGGCCGCGCACGCCAGGCTCCAGGCCAGCACACAGCCCGCCATGACCCGACGGCGGTCGACACGGTCCGCCAACCAGCTCAAGGGGTATGCGGCCAGTGCAGCAAACAGAGTCACGGCCGTGCCTTGAAGCAGGCCGAGTTGAAGGTCCGACAGGTTCAACTGCTTGCGAATGGGCTCGGACAGCAGCACCAGGATCTGGCGGTCCACCAGCGCGAACAGCGTGACCACGCCCAGGACGAGCAACGCGTACCAGGCCCGCGCGCCGCTCACACCATGGGCGACTGCAGCTTCCTGGGTCGAAGCGGCGTTTGCATTCAACGGGTCTCGCTCCGGTAGGCCCTGGCTTCAGGCCAGGTGGTGGATCTGGCAGCGCAGTCGGGTGTAGGACAGCAGGCCCGCCGGGCCTCCACCCGCCGCCCCGAAACCCGACAGGCCGACAGGCTCGATGCTCATGTAATAGCACAAGGCCGGTGCAGGCCTGGCCACCGCATTGGTCACGACGACGCCCGCGCGCACAGCGGCCGCGACGCGGCGCGATTGATCGAAGTCACGCGACCACACCGTGGCCACCAGGCCGTAGCGCGTGCCATTGGCCAAGGCCATCGCCTGGGCTTCATCCTTGAAGCGCATCACGCAAGCCACGGGGCCGAAGATCTCCTCTTGCACCAGGGGCGAGCGGTCATCCGTTGACGCATACAGGCGCGCCGCAAAGTGGTTGGGGCGGCCGGCCATCGCCTGCCCGGTGGCCAGCAGCGTGTCGGTGTCGCGGGCTCGGGCCAACAGGCCGGTGACGCGCGCATGCTGCGTGGTGCTGACCAGCGGACCCATCTGCGTGGACGGGTCCAGCGGGTCACCGGTGGTGGTCGCCTCGACACGCTTGACCAGCAGCGGCAGCAGACGGTCGTACAGCGCGTCGGCCACCAGGATGCGTGTTCCGGCGCTGCAGACCTGCCCGCTGTTGAAGGTGAAGCCCTGCACCAGCGCATCGGCCAAAGCCTCGATATCGCCGACGTCGTCGAACACCAGGTGCGGCGACTTGCCGCCGCACTCCATGACGAGCGCCTTCATGTTCGATTGCCCGGCGTACTGCATCAGCATCAGCCCGGTCGCCGTCGAGCCGGTGAAGGTCAGCATGTCCACGCCGTGGTGCAAGGCCAGCGCCTTGCCCGCTTCAGGGCCCAGGCCCGGTACGACGTTCAGCACGCCGGGTGGCAGGCCCGCTTGTACTGCGAGGTCGGCCAGGCGCAGACAGGCCAGGGGTGCCAGCTCGGAGGGCTTGAGCACGACGGAGTTGCCCATGCACAGTGCAGGAACGACCTTCATCAACGCCGTGTGGAGTGGAGCATTCCAGGGTGCGATGGCAGCCACGACACCGTGGGGCCGCCGCAGGTTGAGCGCCAGCGCGGTCGGCGCACTGAGGACGGCCTGGTCGTGCAGTTTGTCGGACTGGTTGGCACACTCGCCCACGATCTCGTCATAGCCTGCAGCCGAGCAAATCGGGCTGCCGATCGGCGCGCCCATCTGCAGCGAATCGAGCAAGCCCAATTCTTCGCCGTGCTCCACCAGCAAGGCAGCCAAACGCCGCAGCAGCTGGCTGCGCTGGTAGGGTGCCAGCGCGGACCACAACCCCGAGTTGAAGGCCGTGCGGGCGCTGGCCACGGCACGTTCCACATCGGCGGGGCCACAGGCGGGCAGCGTGCAGACCGTGGCCCCCGTGTGCGGGTTCACGACGTCGAAGGTTTCCGCACTCAGCGCCTGGACACGCTGCCCGTCGATGAAAGGACGACCGTCGGTTCGCAGCGCCGCCGCCTTGGCTTGCCAGCTCTGCAGGCTAGGGCTTGAAGTCACGGGTTCTCTCGGGTTGGCTTGGCGCGGGGCGTTCGGGTGCGCGATGTCGCGGCGCGACGCGGCTTGGCCGTGACGCCAGGTTCATGCACTTCGGGCAGGCCCCAGTCCATGGCCAGGACTTCGGTCAGCTTCTCGAGGTTGGCGCGGCCGATGCGTTGCGCCAGTTCGGCCTCGATGCGCAGCATGCTGGCCACGGCCGCACGGCCCATGTCTTCGCCGGCCTTGCTCAGCGTCACCAGCAGCACGCGCTTGTCGTGTGGGTCTTCCACCAACTCGAGAATGCCCAGCTTGACGCCCTCGGCGGCAATCTGGCTGATGCGCCGGCGCGTCGTGCCGGCGCGCTGGGCCAGCAGGGCCATGCGCGCGGGCTGGTCCTTGGTCATGTTCTTCATGATCGTGACCATCGACGGCTTGAGGTAACCGTAGCCCAGTTCGGCCGCGCGACGCTGCATGCAGGTCTCGTACCAGTCGGCTTTCTCCATCAGGAACTTGTGCATCGGAGGCATTGCGAAGCTCACGTCGTTGTTGCAAGTCGCAGTCTATGAGCGCGACGTGAGAGGCCTGGCATGACGGGGATGCCAGGCCGTGGAAATGCAGCGCCTCAGAAAAGTCGGTTGAGCGTCACGCCGAACGTGCGCGGGCGGATGAAGTTGACGGTCACAGGCTCGCCGGCGCTTACGAAGCCCGTGTTGGCGCTGACCTGGCCTCGCTCGTCGGTGAGGTTGCGCACGTACACGCCAATGTCGAAGCCTGCGAAGCCGGTGCCGGCATTCACGTCCAGCGTGGTGTAGGCCGGCAGCCGGTAGTTGGGCGACCCCAGGCCACCGGGGAAGCCGGTGTTGCGCGCGCCAGTGTGTCCGACGGTGGCGGCAACGAAGCCGGCGCCCAGATCGAAGCGCCCGCCCAGCGATGCTGCAAATCGGGGTGCAGTGGGCAGGCGATCACCCGACAAGCCCCCCAGCGCTGGAGAAGCCTCGGTCAGCCTGGCGTCGATATAGCTGGCGGCAGCGCGCAAGGTCAGCGCCGGCAGTGGGCGCAGTTCGGAGCCGAATTCCACGCCGCGTGAACGCGCGCGGCCGGCGTTGGTCGTGTTCGACACGCCGTTGGCAAAGGCCTGCACCTGCAGATCCTTCCAGTCGATCTGGAACGCGGCCACGTCGATGCGGCCCAGGCCGTTGGGCAGGTCGGCCTTGTAGCCCAGCTCATAGCTCCACAGGCTGTCCGAACTGTACGGCGCCGCGCTGTTCTGCTGGCCGGTGGTCGGGTTGGTGAAGGGCGGGTTCGGGCCGCCAGCGCGGTAGCCGCTGGCGACGCGGGCATACAGGCTGGAAGTCGAGGTGAGCTTGTATCGCGCGGCCAGCAAGTAGGTGTCGGGCGATTCGCTGGTCGAGGTTGTGGTGCGTTTGGGGGCACCAGGAATCAGAGCGCCGGCATCGCGCTGCACCAGGTCCAGCGAATTGTGGGCCACGCGCGCACCGGCGGTCAGCGCCAGGGCGGGCGATAGGTTCCACACCACCGTGCCGTAGACCGCGGTCTCCTTCCAGTGCGTCTCGAAGCCGGCGTTGTCCAGCAGCGGCGTGCCGGTGGGAAAGGGCGAGGTGGGCGCCGATTTGGCGATCCAGCGGGTGGCGCCATCACCCTTCTCGTCTGCAAGGAAGACGCCCGCCAGCCACTCCAGCGTGCCGCCGGGCGCCGAGACGAGACGGAACTCCTGCGTCGTCTTGTCGAGCTGGGTGCTCTGCGCACCGTTGATCTGCGTCACGCCCAGGAAGGGCGGCAGAAAGGCGGTGGCGTCGGTGGTCTCCGACGTGCGCTTGGTCTGGTGGCCGGTGATGGAACTGGCCTTGGCCCAGCCCAGATCGACATCGATGGCCGCGGTGAACAGGCCGGTGCGTTCACGCGCCGGCTGGTCAAAGCGCAGGTTGGTGGCTACCAGCTCGCCAACGACCGGTTTGCCGGCGATGCTGTAACTGGCCACGCCGGGGTTGTCGAATTGGGTCTCCTGCGTCTGCGCCGACAGCCTCAAGTCCCAGCCCTTGGCCGGGCGCACGCCCAGCGCCAGACGGGCGCCGCTGATGGTGCCGCTGTTCACGTCCTTGCCGGCTGCGGCGCCAGTGGCGTCGGTGTAGCCGCCGTCCTTGGCATGGAAGGCCGCTGCACGCAGCGCGGCCGTGCCGGTGGACAGCGGAACGTTGACATTGCCGTAGACGGTGGAGCTGTTGCCGCCCTTGGCTGTCTTGGACGCTTCACCGCCGGCCTGGCCGGAGAAGAACGCGGCGTCGGGCAGCCGGGTGTTGTACTTCAGCAGGCCCCCCATGGCACCGGCGCCATACAGCGTGCCCTGCGGGCCTTTCAGCACCTCGATGCTGGACAGGTCGAGCAGGCGCTGGTCGAAGGCCGACGCGCCGAAGTTCTGGCCCGAGGTGCCGCCGATGGGCACATCGTCGATGTAGATGCCCACTGTCGGGTTCGCCACCGCGCCAGTGGTCACGCCCCGGATGACGATGTCGCCTGAGCCGGACTTGCCGAAGGTCTGGTTGTAGGTGACTCCCGGCACCGTGGCCAGCACGTCGATCAGGTTCTTGGCGCCCAAGTCGAGCTGGGCGTCGGCGGACAGATTGACAACCGAGATCGGCACATCGCGAATGGCCTCCAGCCGGCGGGTGGCGCTGATGGTCACGGTCTGCGTTGCAGCAGCATCCGCGGCGCGGCTTGACGCCGTCGATGCCGATGGCGCCGACTGGGCCAGGGCCTGGCTGACAGCCAGGGCCATCAAACTGAGTGCGAATGCGGGCTTGGCGGTGCGGAGCATGGGCAGCCTTTCGATGTGAGGAGGCCAGTATATTGAGAAGCTTATTTCTCGTTAAACGCGTACTTACCCCAATATTGTTGATGGTTTGGTTGACAAATTCGGGTAGTACAGTGCTTGATATGAGGCGCAGGTCGGCGTCTTCTTTGCGCCCCGATGCCGCGCGTTCTCCAGCTCCGATCCGAACTGCAAGCCATGTCCGCAGACACTTCTGAATTCGTCGCAAGCCACTTGTCGCCCCCCTCCCTGCGCGCGGCCGTGGCGATGCGCGACGGGGTCACGCTCGACACCTGCATCTGGCTGCCCGCAGAACCCGCGCGTGCGCCGGCGATCCTGATCCGTACCCCGTACAGCCGCACGCTCAATGCGAGCCTCGAACCCACCCTGCTGCGCTACCTGGCCGCGGGCTACGCCGTCGTGATGCAGCAGATCCGTGGCATCGGCGCCAGCGGTGGCCGTTTCAGCTTCAACTCACCCCTGGACCGACCGGACGGCCATGACACGGTGGAGTGGATCGCCAGCCAGGCCTGGTGCACCGGTGACGTCGGCATGGACGGCCACAGCTACGCCGGTATGACCCAACTGACGGCCGCGGCATCCAGGCCGCCGCATCTGCGCTGCATCGTGCCTGCGGTGCCCAGCGTCGACTTCTTCCTCGAGCCGCCCTACCTGGGTGGCGTGTTCTCGCGCATGCACACGCTGCTGTGGGGCAAGTCGCTGCAGTTCGAGTCGATGCTGGACGAGCACCAGGGTGCATTCGACCTGAACGGCTTCTTGACCCAGCCTGAACTGCTGGCCCGGTGGACATCGCGGCCCGTGGCCGAGGCGGCGCAGGGCGAACTCACAGGTCCCACACTGCAGCACTACCAGGACGTGCTGGCCCATCCGACGCAAGACAATTGGTGGCGCGAGAGACAGTTGCAGCCCCATGAATTCGCCTGCATGGACCTGCCTGTGCTGGTGGTAACGGGCAACTTCGACCCCAGCACCGGCCCGCTTGCGCTGTGGCGAGGCCTGGAAGCTCACGCAGCAGGCGCCGAGCGGCGCCAACTGTTGATCGGGCCCTGGGACCACAACCAGTGTTACGTCGGTGGAGACTTGCAGCGACCCGGCTACGACTTTGGCAGCCACCCCAGCATCGACGTGGTGGCCCGACGCATCGCCTTCTTCGAACAACACCTCAAACGGCAGGGCCCGGGGCCGGAACTGCCCGGGCGCGTTACGGTGTACATCACCGGCGCCAACGAATGGCTCAGCTTCGACAGCTTCCCGCCCCGCGCCATGATCCAGGAGCCGCTGTACCTGCGCAGTGGGGGCCACGCCAACTCGTCCAGCGGAGACGGACGGCTAACCCCTGCGGCACCGGCTGCTCGCGAGCCCGCTGACCACTTCATCGATGATCCTGAGTGGCCCTTCGTGGCTGCGATGGCCAGTGCCAAAGGGGCCCTGTTTGCGCTGGACATGCGCGAGCGCGAGCGCAACCACGACACCCTGGTCTACAGCACCGGCCCCTTGGCCGAGCCCATGACCTTGCTGGGCGAGGCTGTTGCCGAGATACACGTCAGCACCGATGTGCCAGACGCCGATGTCGTGGTGTGGCTGGCAGAGCACCGCGCTGACGGTGCCACGGTGTTCCTGGCCTTCGGACAACTGCGCCTGCGCTACCACGAAGGATTCAAGGCCGAGCGGCTCCTGGTGCCCGAAGAACCTGTGCTGGCCCGTGTGCAAATGACCTACATCGGGCACCAGATTGCGGCCGGGCACAGCCTGCGCCTCTTGGTGAGCGGCAACAATTTTCCACTGCTCGATCCGAATCCGCACACGGGGGAACCGGTTGCCACCGCAACGGCCATGCGCATGGCGCACCAGACGGTCTTTCACGATGCAGACAAGCCTTCTAGGCTCCTGCTGCCGGTACTGCGCCCCACGAGTTCACAGGACGCGAAGGTGAACCAGGGCTGATCATTGGCTGCCCGCTGCCATGCGCCCATATCGCTCGCAAAACCTTCCCGGTGAACGTCGCCCTGAACCTGACGTTCAAGGTACATCGTCATGAAGTCGAGGGTCGCCGACACCCTGTCTCATGACCATTTGCCGTCAGTCAGCGCCGGTACTCCAACGTCGAACGGCGTTACGCCCCGCATGCTTGGCTTCGTAGAGCGCACGGTCGGCACGCACCACAGCCTCCATTGCTTCCGTATCCGAAGCCGTCAGCAAGGCGATGCCAATGCTGACGGTGATCCCGATCGAGTGTCCGTCGAACTGCAGGGGTTCCAGCGAGACTTGCAAGCGAAGCCGTTCACTCAATGCCTCAGCCTCATCAATTGCGGTGTCCGGCAGGAGCACCATGAACTCTTCACCACCCGTGCGTCCAAACACATCACCCGCTCGCGTGTGCCCGCTGACCACCCGTACGACGTCTTTGAGCACGGCATCGCCTGCCGCATGGCCCCAGGTGTCGTTGACATGCTTGAAGTGATCCAGGTCTAGCGCCAGCACGCTGCAGTGCAAGCTTGGGTTACGCCGCAGCCTCTCGAACTCGACGCCCAGCGCGTGAATGAAGCTGCGCCGGTTGGCCACACCAGTCAACTCATCGGTGGTGGCTTGCTTGATCAATGCTTGCTGGGCCAGTTTCAGGGCGGTCACGTCGTCATGCGCGACGACATAGCGCGGTGGGTCACTTCCCTCAATGCGCGAGACGCGCACGATGAACCAGCGCTGCTCCGACGGTGAATGACACGGATACTCGAGCTGGAAGTGCGTGCGATGCCCTGCAAGCACCTCCCGCATCAGTACCAAGAACTGTCCGGCTTGCGCTGCATCGGGCGTGGACATGGAAGCAGCGAACTCACAAACGCCAAGGTAATTGGCGCCCTCCTGCAGGTCACTTAGCGAGCCGCCGTTGCCGGCTGCGAAATCGAGCCACGCCCGGTTCACGGTGACGATGACACCGGTGGCCTCGATCACGCAGACACAGGCACTCAGTCCATCGAGCACCGATCGCGTGAATCGCTGCGAAGCCCGAAGCGCCAGTTCCATGCGCCGCCGTTCGGTGATGTCCACCACATACACAAGGCGATGCATTCGGCCTTCGCCTCCGGGCACCTTTACGGAACGCGAGATGACGTTCAGCGCAGCGCCGTCGAGCCTCATGACATCCCACTCGCCGCTCAAATCGTGGCGACGATCCTCAAGGTAGTCGCGGTGCAGCGCCATGACGCGCTCGCGCTGCGACGCAGGAAACACGATCGTGAAGTTTCGACCCAGCAACTCGTCCTGTCGATAGCCATAGATCAGGCAATAGGCGGGGTTCACGCTAACAAAGACACCCTCGTGATCGATGACAGCCACACCAATGGGCGACATCTGAACGATCTGGTCCACCAGCCGCAGCGAGTCTGCGGTTCGGCCATGGTCTTGCGGCGCGATTGGAAGCACGTTGTCCTCGTCAGACCAGGAACCATCTGCCAAGTGTGATGGCTTTGGGGTCATCGCATGCCTTTGTTGAAGTAGCACCTTCTCAACCGCCGAAGGTTCCCCTGTTGTTGGCCCTGTGTCTGGACCATCGGCGACGCAGGACCCGCTCTTGATGATTTGGCGCAACCCATTGCAATGTGGGCATGAACCAGAATTCCGGCGCTGGCTGTGGTCTACGCCTCAATGAAGCGCTCGCTGCCGTCGCTCTCGAAGGACAGAACGTTGTACCCAAGACCGTCTCCCCGTGCTTCGGACACATGCCCGGCGCGGCCTCTGTGTGGACCTGTCTGAGGGGGTGGTTGTCGGCTGAGGGCAGGCCCTTCAGCCGGCCATTCGAAGGTTGAGCCGGCGGCGAATGGTGGCCGCGGTAGCCGCGGTAGCCGCGGTAGCCGCACTCCACGGGCTTCATTTCACGCGTGTGGTGCTGGTCCAGGTCGGCCTGGGTGATGATGCCCTTGCCGCCCTGACTGCTCGCCGCGATGGCCGGGTCTTTGGCGAAGTCGGCAGTGGCTGCGCGCAGCATGTCCACGTCACCTTGGTCCAGCACAAAGCCCTGCTCGGCGTGCCGAATGGCGGGGGCGATGAGCGCGGCGCGCTTCATCGTGCCGTACTGTTTCAACGCCCACTCAAGCCCATGCACCGTACCGGGCACACCCACGGCGAGGTGCCCTTTGGCGGACAGTCCTGGGATGACGTTGCCATCGGGTTGGCTGGTGCTTGTGCAGGGCGTGAACTGTCCATCCAAACCGGCACAATCCGCAGATCCAGTCTTGAACAGTTTGGATGAACCAGTTGCAAGCACGCGCTGCCCTGCGCCCGGATGCTCCCCTGGTGGGGCGCCGCCTGAACTGGTGCCGGTGTTCCGGCAGGCCAAGCGGCTGAGCGACCGCCACGCACCGGTATTGGAGCAGCGTGCGCTGGCAACGCTGATCGACAGCGGTGCCTACGAGCGCCATGTGCGCCGCGTCAGGCGCGAGAACGAGCGCCGACGCAGCGCGCTGCTGGACGCCATCGCGCAACACTTGCCCGCCGGGGCCCTCGCGGTTGGCGCCGCAGCTGGGCTGCACTTGGTGCTGTGGTTGCCGATGGTTCGTCAACAGGATGAGGCTGCGGTGGTCGCCGCAGCGCGTGAAGTCGGCGTGGGCGTGTATCCCGTGTCACCGTTGTATGCGGGGCCACCTGGACTCAGCAAGCCCCGCCCAGCCGGGCTGATCGTCGGCTACGCCAGCCTGGATATTGAACAAATCTGCACAGGCGTGCGCGCCTTGGCTGCAGTCCTTCACAGGCTGATCCATGCAGGCGGCCAGGGCCCGGCCGTCTAGCTGGCTCAGTCGCTTCACTTGTCAGGCAGGTTGGTGGCGCGGGTGAGCAGGTTCACGCCCGCCTCGCGGGCTGAATCGTAGTAGGTGAAGCCCGTGCGGTTGGCCCGCCGGCCGCGCATCAGCACCTGCAGCCCATGCGCCCGTGCCTGACCTTCAGCCGCGTCGGCATCCGTCACCTCGAAGCCGATGTGGAACACGCCCTCTCCCTTGCTGTCGAGGTGCGCGCGCTGTGGTGAGGGCTCGGGGCCCGGCTCGCACAACTGGAACTGCACATTGGGCAGGTTGCAGATGCGGTACTTGAGCGACAGGAAGCCGGCCTCGCTGGGCACGGCCAGCTCCTCGTACTCGGTCAGCGGCGGGTAGGGCACCCAGGGCGCGATGCCGATGGACTCGTAGTAGGCCTGGGACTCGTCGATGTCGTGCACGACGATGCAGACGTGATGAAGCTTGTTGAACATCTGCGTCATGCCTCACTCCTTGACGGGAACCACGTAATTCAGCACGCGGCGGCCACCGTCCACGTAGACCGTCTCGCCGGTCATGTAGGAGGCGTCGTCGCTGGCCAGGAAGGCCACCACCGCCGCGATCTCAGACGCCTGGCCGTAGCGGCCCAGTGGCGTGCGCGACAGGATGACGTGGTGGCCCGCGCTGTTGACGAAGGCGCCGGCCACCATGTCGGTCATGACGGTGCCGGGGCCCACGCCCACCACGCGGATGCCATGCGGCGCGAAGGCTACCGCCCCGGTCGACGTCACCTGGTTCATCCCGCCCTTGCTGATCGCGTAGGGTGCCACATTGGGGTTGGCCAAGCCCGAGTTGATCGATGACATGTTGATGATCACACCGCCCTGCCCCTGGCTGATCATCTGCCGGCCAGCCTCCTGCGTGCCGTAGAACGCGCCCTTCAGGTTGACGTCCAGCACGCGGGTCAACAGTTCCTCGGTCACGTCCAGGAACTCGACCACCGGCGCAATGCCGGCGTTGTTCACCATGATGTCCAGGCGCCCGAAATGGCTCACCGCCGCCTCGACGAGCCGCACCACCTCGGCCTTGCTGGCCACGTCGGCCGGGTGCGCCAGCACCCGATCGGGCGCACCGAGCTCGGTGGCGGTGCTCGCCAGCTGCATGGCGTTGATGTCGGAGATCACGACCTTGGCGCCCTCGGCCAGGAGTCGCTCGGCACTCGCGCGGCCAATGCCGCGCGCCGCGCCGGTGACGATGGCAACCTTGTTCGCAAGTCTCATGGCCTTGTCCTTTCAAGAGACGATGGTTTCGACCATCGGGATTGAGGTGTGGATGCGGCCCGAAGACGCCGTTGCGGTCCCGCATGTTGACCCCGTAGTGCCCGGCACAGGCACGCTGCAGGCGCGGCAATCGCGTGCCCCAGCGTGACAACGGTGTTGCCATCCAAGGGCAGGGTCATGGCCACACCCGGGGTCAATAGGACTTGGGCAAGCCCAGCACATGCTCGGCCACGTAGCTGAAGACCATGTTGGTCGAGATCGGCGCCACCTGGTACAGGCGTGTCTCGCGGAACTTGCGCTCGACGTCGTACTCGCAGGCGAAGCCGAAACCGCCGTGGGTCTGCAGGCAGACGTTGGCCGCCTCCCAGCTGGCCTTGGCCGCGAGGTGCTTGGCCATGTTGGCCGCAGCGCCGGCGTTCTCGTATGCGTCGATCTGCGCGCAGGCCTTCCAGCGCATCAGGTTGGCGGCCTCCAGCTCGATGTAGGCCTCGGCGATGGGGAACTGCACGCCCTGGTTCTGGCCGATCGGGCGGTTGAAGACAACGCGCTCCTTGGCGTACTTCGTCGCCCGGTCGATGAACCAATAGCCATCGCCGATGCACTCGGCCGCGATCAGCGCACGCTCGGCATTGAGTCCGTCGAGCAGCACCTTGAAGCCCTTGCCCTCGGGGCCGAGCAGGTTCTCCTCAGGGATCTCGAGCTGGTCGAAGAAGAGCTCGTTGGTCTCGTGGTTGACCATGTTGGCGATGGGGCGCACGGTCAGCCCCTTGCCGATGGATGCCTTGAGATCGACGATGAAGCAGCTCAGGCCTTCGGAACGCTTGCTCACCTCGGCCAGTGGCGTGGTGCGCGCCAGCAGGATCATCAGATCGCTGTGCTGGATGCGCGAGATCCAGACCTTCTGGCCGTTGACGACCCAGCGGCCGTCCTTCTTCACCGCCAGGGTCTTGAGCCGCGTGGTGTCGCTGCCGGTGGTCGGCTCGGTCACCCCCATGGACTGCAGGCGCAAGCGGCCGGCGGCGATCTCGGGCAGGTAGCGCGCCTTCTGCGCCTCGGTGCCGCTGCGCACCACCGCGTTCATCACGTACATCTGGCCGTGGCAGGCGCCGGCGTTGCCGCCGCTGCGGTTGATCTCTTCCATGATCACCGAGGCCTCGGCCATGCTGAGGCCCGAGCCGCCGTACTCGGTCGGGATCAGCGCGGACATCCAGCCGGCCTGGGTCAACGCGTCAACGAAGGCCTCGGGGTAAGCGCGTTGCTCGTCGATCTTTCGGAAGTACTCGTCCGGGTACTGGCGGCAGAGCTGCCGCACGGCGTCGCGGATCTCGGGGTGCGGGTCGGTCTCGTGATGCATGGGGCTTCTTTGGGGGATGCCGTTCAGGCCGGCGTCGCGGCGGCGGCATCGACATCGCGCGCGTCACGCTGCGGGATCTGGCCCCAGGCCTGCGCGGTGCGGGGGTTCTGGGTCTCGAACCAGGTGGCGCCCTGCGGGCCCACACTCTGGCCGACGATGCGAAGCTGCTCGCGCTTCATGGTGGGTGCGCTGTCAGAACGGCTTGAGCCCGAGGGCGGCGCGGAAGCGGTTCTTGATGTAAGGGCCATCGCGCGGGGGCAGCGTACGCGGCGGCTCGTCGGCCTCGATGAAGACCTGCGCGAACACCGTGCCCGAGCGGGCCAGGATGCGCCGGGCAATGTCGTCGCTGGCGGCAAGGCGGTCGACCGAGAGCGCGTCTTGGATGCCGAAGCCCTTGGCCACGGCGACCAGGTCAGTGCCCAGACTTGAGTGGCTGCGCTGCATGCCGGTCTCGCCGAAGTGGCCGTTGTCCAGCACCACGATGCTCAGGTTTTTCGGCTGCTTGGCGCCGACGGTGCCGAGGCTGCCAATGCCCATCAGCTGCTCGCCGTCGCCAGTGATCACCACCACCGACTGCTGCGGCTGCGCCAGCGCCAGTCCCAGGCCGATGCAGGTGGCGCCGCCCATGGCGCCCCAGAGGTAGTAGTTGCGGTCGCGGTCGCCGGCAGCGAACACGTCGTAGGCGGCAGAGCCCAGGCCGCTGATCACCAGCGCGTCAGGCGTTGCAGCCAGCAAGTTTGAGACGAAGGCGCGTCGGCCGACACGCTGGCTCGGTGCAATGCGGCTCATCAGTTGCGCTCCCACTTCTTGCGGCCGATCAGGCTCTGGCCCAGCAGCACGGCGACCTTCTCGCCGGCCTGGAAGGCGGCGTCAAAGCCGGCGCTGACAATCTCTTCGACCTTGTCGGGGTCGTCCACCCGCAGCACATGGATGCCCATCAGCTCCAGCACCGACTGCGTGGCCTTGCCCATCGGGCCCTGCCAAGGGTTGAACTCGGCGTACTCGCCGCGCATGGTGACGAGGGTGAAGAACGGGAGATCTGCCGCCTGCAGCAGCGAGAACATGTTGACGCAGTTGCCCACGCCGCTGCTTTGCATCAGCAGCACCGCGCGCTGGCCACCGAGCCAGGCGCCCGCGACCAGTGCGACGCCTTCCTCTTCCGTCGTCAGCACGACGTCTTCGATCTCGGGGTCGGCAATGGCGCTGCGGATGGTGTGCGAGTGCCCGGCGTCAGGTACGTAGGCGATCTGGCGGACGCCGCCCGCTTTCAGGACCCTGAAAACGGCCTCCTGCCAGGCGGGAGCTGCTGCAGTGGTGGTGTTCATCGCCAGGCTCGGAAAAAGCGGAAGTCGTGAGGTCAGACATCATAAAATCAGATTTCTGCCAAGGTGAAATAGTACTTTGGCATGTCTCCATCGCGATCAACGATGGGCACCCCAGACCATGGACTTCAAGCAACTGCGCGCCTTCCTGACCGTGGCCGAGACCGGCAACGTGACCCGCGCCGCAGAGGTGCTGCACCTCGTGCAGCCGGCGGTCTCGCGCCAGATCCAGCTGCTCGAGCAGGACATCGGCGTACCACTGTTCGTGCGCGAGCGGCACGGCATGGTGATCACGGATGCAGGTCGCTCGCTCATGACCCATGCGCGGCGGGCCCTGCTGGAACTCGACCGCGCGAGGGCCGAGATCTCCGGGGCCAGTGCGGGCATCGCTGGCCTCGTCACGCTCGGGCTGCTGCCCAGCACGATCGAGATGCTCTCGGGCCCGCTGGTATCGGCCCTGGCCGCCCGCTATCCGGGTATCCGCGTGCGCATCGCCATGGGCTATGCAGGGACCATTCTTGGCTGGCTGCGATCCGGAGAGATCGATGCCGGCCTGCTCTACGGAGCAGAGCGTGCGCCACAGGTGCGAACCCAGCCGCTGATCGAGGAGCCGCTCTGGGTGATAGGCCCCAAGGCGGCTGGGCTGAGCAGGGATGAACCGATGCCCTTGGCCGAACTCGTCGGCCAGCCTCTCGTGCTGCCGAGCGCACCGCACGGCATCCGTGCCCTGGTGGACCACGCCTGCGCAGTGTCCAAGCTGAGCCTGACCGTGGCTGCCGAGACCAATGCGCTGAGCGTGCAGCGAAGTCTGGTGCTCGGCGGGCACGGCCTCACCATCCTGCCGCCCATCGCTGTCGCCGACGATCTGCGCGCCGGCCAACTCAGTGGCGCACCGCTGTCTGAGCCGGCAATCTCACGCAGCATCGTCCTCGCCTTGCCTGCTGACCGCGCCACGGCTGCACATGTGCGTTGCGCTGTCGACCTGCTGGTTGACGGCGCGCGCGATGCCGTGAAGGGTGGCACTTGGCTTGAAGGTCGTTGGCTGGGTGCGTAGGCCGCCCGGCTCAACCCAAGATCGGCATCTGGCTCAATCTGAGGTTCGCCCAACCAGCGCGCGCCGAATCCGCTTCAAGTCGAAGAGATCGTCCAGGCTCTTCCAATCCTTGCTCACAGCCCGCTCATCGGGCGCAAGGCAAAAGCGGCCAAGAGAGAACTGGTGATCGCCAAAGAGTCTCGTGCCTATGTGGCCCTGTACCGACACGTGCCGAACGTCGACGCGGTCGTCGTCCTCGCCATGCGCAGCCAGCGCGAGTCTGGATACAAGAGATCACGCTGAGTCTCGGCCAGGACTCCCGGGTCAATGGCCGCAGATGCCAAAAACGGTATCGAAGCGCTTCAGCGCTGCCGTCAGCAGCCGGTTGTGGCCAGTGCCCCAGGGGTGCGGGCGGGCGTGGCGTGCACGCCAGTCGAAAGACTTGGGCTGATGGGTCAACAGGTAACCCGTCTGTCCCTTGGCGCCCGGCGCCGCGATGGCAAAGGGGTTGTCGGCGTGTCGCTCGGCATGTGTCATGGGAAACCCGACAACGAGGCCCGTGCGCTCGGCAAAGGCCTTTGTCGAGATCACCAACATCGGATGGTCGTCCGGCATTTCGCCGCCCACCGCCGGGTTGTACTGGATGAAGATGATCTCAGCCCGCTCCGGCACCCACAGCGTGGACTTACGGGTTGCCATGGGCAAAGGCCTCACCTCCCACCGCACCACCGTCCATGGCCTCACCGCCATGCTTCTTCGGATCGAATGCCGCCAGCATCTGGTCCAGCGTGGCCTCGGTTTCAGTCTCGATCACGATGCGGCCCGGCTTGACCGTCACCCGCACCGCAGAGCCCTCGGTCACGCCCACCGTCTTTGCCATCGGCTTCGTGATCCGAAGCGCGAGACCGTTGCCCCACGCGCTGATCTGCGCTGCTGAAGTGCTCATCTGCAAGCCCCTTTTGTTGACACGAATGTATCAACTTGACGTGGTCCTGGCAACGGTCATAGACAGAAACATCATCCCCGGACAGGTTGGGGGCAGCCCAGCGGGATGGAGGGGCCTGATGATCTGCTTGTCAAATCACCGGCAGCCCCAAGCCCTTCAGGTACTCGAAGGTTCCGTCATAGAACTCGGCCTTGCGCGTGGGGTCCTCCGGGTCGCCGTGGGGAACGGCAATCACCATGCCCTGCCTGGCCCGGGTCAACAGCACTCGGTAGGCGTTCTTCAGGTAGATCTTGCGATCGGGCTGGTTGATGTTCTGCCAGCTGTTGCCCTTGAAAGAATGGTGCCTCCACCCGTGAGGCGCGTAGCGGAAGTCACCATCCCAGACGACACATGCCCAATCGAGTTCGAGCCCTTGGACATGGAACTCGGTGGCCACGTCTTCGAGGTAGAAAGAGGAGCGCACATCGTCAGGCGGGTTCAGGAACCAGTTGACCGGATCCATCGGTGTCTTGACGTCGATCGCGTGGGGCTTCAGTCGCTGTGCCTGGGACGACACGACGATGCCGTATCGCTCGCTACCGCGAGCCTTCGACTTCAACCAGCCACGTGCCTTGTGGACATCGCGCGTGATGCAGATCGGGTATCTATCGCCGAACTCCCGGTACAGGCGGGCCGCATCGCCAGCCTCCAAGTCGAGCACCTTCTTGACAAAGGCAGAGAGGCTCTCCGCCCTGAACGATCGCATCGAAACCGACAGGTGCAGGTCTTCGTTGAAGCGCACGTTCTCACGGCCCTCAATGGCCTGCAGGGCGGCGCCCGAGGCGTACTCTGAGTCCCGCAGACGCGGGGACACGTGGATGTGCCAATCGGGAAAGGTCGTCGTCACCGCCTTGATCCACTCCGCGATGCCGGCCTCGCCCGTGTTGATCTCCTGCCCTCCGCCAATCAGGCAGACGACCACTGCCCAATCCGGGTGCCGATCCAGACAGGAGATCAGGAACTCCGGCTCAGAACGGTTGAAGTTCGGCAAGCCCTTCTTCCGCTTCATGAAGTCCGTTGTCTTCTCCTGGTTCCAGGCCCGCTGCGCCTCGTCAAAGATCGCCACGCGATCGACCGGCGGACCAGGGTCCTTGATGTATTCGTCGCGGAAATGGTGAACGGCCTGGATGAATCCCTTCACCGCCTGCCGCGCACTTGCCTTCGTCGTCCGCTGTCCCTGCGCCTTGGTCCGGGAAACCTTGTCACGCGCAAGAGCCTCGCTCAGGATGGCCACCAGCGGGCCGTTGCCGGAAAGGTACACCGAGTGCAGGTCGCTGCTCGCGTCCATGTACTTGGTTGCAATGTCGAGACCCACCAAGGTCTTGCCCGCGCCCGGAACGCCGGTCACAAGGCAGATCGCCTTCACGCCTTGATCTCTGGCTTCCTGGATGATCCGGCTGATGGCGGCAGAAGTTTTCGCCAGGTTGGTCGCACCGGCGTCACTTCGCGCAATGCTCTCTACCGAGTGGCCGCCGTAGAGCGCTGTTGCAGCTTCCACGATGGTGGGCGTCGGCTTGTAGCGACCGGCTTCCCAGTCACCCGCCGCGATCTGTTCTCCCGTTGAGTCTGCGACCACGGCCTCCATCGCTGAGAACAGACGGTCGGGCGAAATCAACAACGGAGCGCGCACGCCATCATCGTGGCTGCCGTAGCGGAAGAGGGCCTCCTGGGCCACAGAGCCGGTCGCAATCAGGATCGGTGCAATCTGGAGTGCATGGCTGGATTCGTGGAAGTTCTTCAGGTCAAGTGCGTAATCCCAGACCTGATCGATCGCAGCGCGGTTGAACTGCGACTCTCCCACCTTGAACTCGATCACGAAGATGACGTGATCAACCACCACCACCGCATCGATCCGCTTGCCCACACGCGGCACCACGAACTCGAAAAAGATGTGGCCCCGCCCGCGGAAGACTGGCAAGGAGTCCTTGAGCAGTCGTATTTGATCGTTCCAGGCATCGCGTTGAGCCAAGTCGACCGAGAACTCGCTGGCGTCAGTCAACCGCCCGATGATCTGCGTGGACGGGACCTCAAGAAACTCTTCGATCGAGACCGAAAAGTAGGCGCGCGATATGCGACCAGTTGGTACGGCTGACTGTTCGGGTTGAAGGTCCACGGTCGCCGTCTTGGGGTTGTAGGTTCTCAGAATGGATGTGGCTGTTCAGCTCTCGAGCGCGTCAGCGGTAGTCGTTTTCGTACCTGAAGAGGCAGGTGTCATCTGGCGCATTGCTCGCCAGCTCTCGTTGCACGATGTGCTCCTCAAAGCGCCCGACGTCCTCCTGGAAGGTGAGCGTCGGAACAACTCGCAAGCGTTCGCTCACCCAGCGGTCCGCTTGCTCTTGGCCGCCGTGGCCTCACGGATACGCTGCTGTGCCGTATGGGCACGTTGGGTCATGCCAGCCAAGAAGTCCTCGGCGCTCAACAGGCCCATGCCCTTGGCAGCGCTGTGCAACGCCACCTTCGCCCGGGCAATAGCGGCGTTCTGCTCGGCGCGAAACTCGGCCTCTCTGCAGACCGCACCCTCGATGAATTGCGTCAGTGACTCGCCCTCCCGAAGCACAGCCTCGAGGCGCGCCTTCGTCTCGGGTGCGACGCGGATGGGAGGCAGTGTGGCGGAGCGACTCATCAAGGAAATGTATGGCTTTTGAAATACGTCAACAAGTTTTCCCCATGAGTTCCGAGCAGGCCGCCGAAGCAATGACTCCGGCGCGACAGATGTGACAAGGACTTGGTGCGGGGCGCGCCACAAGAATTGCGTCGCGAACATCCAGCTTGCTGCGACTCGCCCGGCGCCGCGCCAAAGTTGTTGCTTCGCCCCTGTAGGCACTGCGTGATGGACCGTTCGCCGGCGTTGAGAATCCGGTCCCGCTTCCCTTCGGCGATGCGATGGGGGATCAACGCGGTTCTTCAGACCTGACTTGTGCGGCCCACCGGACGACGCCGTCGCACTGGGCTACGTACTTGACGCAAAGACCACGAAGGATCCCAAGCGTACCGTTGGCGCGGCATGCACCAACTGCGCACTGTTCGCCGGCAAGCCTGGCGACGCTGCTGGGCCCTGTCCGCTGGCCCCTCGGCAAGCGGGTGGCGTCGTTCCCAGCTCGCTGACCGGTCGACAGCCGGTAGCCACACGCTGGCGCGGCCCCCGGGCGCAAGGCAGACTG
>JBAXYD010000030.1:0-49335 GCA_037127635.1 Betaproteobacteria bacterium
GTACAGCGGCACCGTCACCCCGGCCAGCGCACCGAACTGCCGCGCCCACTGGCCGACGCAGTTCACCAGCGTTTCGCAGTGCACATCGCCCTGGGTGGTGCGCACGCCCACGGCGCGCGGCCCGCCGGGGCCTTCGGCGGTGATGACACCCGTGACCTCCACGCCTTCCACCAGCCGGGCGCCGCGGTTGCGCGCGCCCTTGGCCAGGGACATGCACAGGTCCGCCGGGTTGGCCTTGCCGTCACCCGGGATCCAGATGGCGCCCTGCAGGTCGTCGGTGCGCATCACGGGGTAAAGCTCGCCGGCCTGCTGGGGCGAGATGAGTTCCACCTCCACGCCGAAACTGCGCGCCAGGGCGGCCTGCTTGCGCAGCACCTGCATGCGCTCCGGCGTACGCGCCACGTTCACGCTGCCGCAGGGCTTCCAGCCCGTGGCCAGGCCGGTCTCCTGCTCCAGCGTCGAATAAAGCTCGATACCGTACTTGCTCATGCGCGTCATGTTGCGGTTGGGCCGCATCTGCCCGATCAGCCCCGCCGCGTGCCAGGTGGTGCCGCTCGTGAGCTGTCCCTGTTCCAGCAACAGCACATCGGTGATGCCGAGCTTGGCGAGGTGGTAAGCCGTGGAGCAGCCGGCGATACCGCCGCCGACGATGACGATCTGGGCGTGGGTGGGGAGGGTCATGGCAGTGATGGGTAGGGACACAAGTGGGGTCCATCGCAGACGGTATCAGGCTAACCCACGCCCACAGGAGCTGACAATGCGTAGAGTTGCAGGCTCATCTCCCCGCCTGAACCTCCCCATGGCCAAGACCTCCTCTCCCAAGACGACCGGCACCTC
This sequence comes from Betaproteobacteria bacterium, assembly GCA_037127635.1. GTDB lineage: Bacteria > Pseudomonadota > Gammaproteobacteria > Burkholderiales > Burkholderiaceae_C > Rubrivivax. The sequence goes on from JBAXYD010000030.1 coordinate 838, forward strand.
GACCCTGGGCATGGTGGCGAAGGCAGCAGGCGTGTCGGCCAGCACCGTGTCGCGCATCCTGAACGGATCGGCAGTGGTCAGTGAGGCCAAGAAGCAGGCGGTGGACGAGGCCATCGCGAGGCTCGGCTTCGTACCCAACCCCGTGGCGCGAGGCCTGGCCGGCGGCCGTACGCTGAGCGTGGGCGTGGTCACGCAGTCCATCGACAGCCCGTTCTACGGGGTGGCGCTCAGAGGCATCGAGGACGAACTGGACCGAGTCGGCTACAGCCCGCTTTTCGTCAGCGGCCACTGGAACGCCACCGAAGAGGCACGCTGCATCGACATGCTGCGCTCGCGTCGGGTGGACGGCATCATCGTGCTGACCGGCCGGCTCAGCGACGCCGCACTGAAGCAATACGCCAAGACCCTGCCCATGGTGGCCACGGGAAGGCGCCTGAAGGCCCCCAACCTGTACAGCCTGGACTTCAATAACTTTGAAGGTGCACGCTTGGCCACGGAGCACCTGACTTCGCTCGGCCATCAGCGCATCGCGTTCATTGCGGGCAACTCGGAGCATCCGGATGCCAATGAGCGCCTTCGCGGGTACCGGGCAGGCCTGGAAGCCGCCGGGATAGCCTTCAACCCCGAGTTGGTGGCCTCCGGGCTGTTTCACGAGGAGAGCGGGATGCTGGCCGCTGAGCGCCTGTTGGACACCCGCCAGCGCTTCACGGCCTTGTTTGCGGCCAATGACCAGATGGCATTGGGCGCCTGCCTGGCGTTGCAGCGGCGGTCCCTGAAAGTGCCGCAGGACGTGTCAGTGATGGGTTTTGACGACCTGTCCATCTCCCGCTACAGCATTCCTCCCTTGAGCACAGTCCACCACCCGGCCTACGAACTCGGCCAGGGAGCGGCGACGGCGATGCTGTGCCTGCTGCGGGGTGAGAAGCCCTGCTTCAACCTGCCCGGCCCGCGGGTCATCGCTCGCGAGTCGACGGCAGCTCCCAGCACCCGGCCCTGAAGGGCAAGCGCATCAGCAGATACCCTGATTTGACAGCGGGGGTGAGCGCCAAGATAATTTGAAAGCGCTTTCAAGCCGTCCGAAGAATGCGCAGCCTTGATGTCAAGAGATGTGCGACCCGCGTCACCCGCGACCGCAGCGCGCCACGGATCGACCCACCCTCCACCACCACCTCGATGACCCAGTTCAGCAAGCGTGTCGCCACGAAAGGTCGCCGTCATGCGATGGTCGCCGTGGCCACGCTGGGTCTGGCGACAACGGGTGCGCTGCAGGCCTCCAGCGGACGCAAGCTCACGGTGGCGGCGTTTCCCTTGCTGGATGAAATCATCAAGGCGTCACTGCCCAGGTGGCGCCAGCGCCACCCGGATGTGGCTGTGGAAGTGGTCAGCCGTCAGTACGTGGACCATCACACCGCCATGACCACCGCGCTGTCCACCTCGGTCTACCTGCCTGACGTGATGGCGCTGGAAGCCAGCTACGTGGGGCGGTTCTCACAAGGAGAGGGCCTGCAGGATCTGTCCCCGGCGCCTTTCCAAGCGGAAGCGTTGCGACCGCGATTCGTCCCCTACGCCTTCGAACAGACACGCAACCGCCGCGGCGCGCGGGTGGCGGTGCCCACGGACATCGGGCCCGGCACCTTGCTGTACCGCGCCGACCTGCTGTCCAAGGCCGGCCTCGGCGAAGCCGACCTCACACCATCCTGGGAGGCCTATGTGGCAGCGGGCGCCAGGATCAAGGCCGCCACCGGCGCCTACCTGGTCGGTAACGCCCAATCGCTCAAGGACATCGTCATCCGCAGCGGCCTGCGCCCAGGCGAGGGGCTGTATTTCGACAAGGACTCCAGGGTCCTGGTGAATTCATCGCGCTTCCGCCGGGCCTTCGAGCTTGCCAGGCAAGTGCGGCAGCGCCAACTCGATGCCAAGGTGAGCGCCTGGTCCAACGAGTGGGCCGAAGGGTTCCGCCGGGGCTCGATTGCCACCGATCTCACAGGCGCATGGATGGTGGGGCAGATGGCCAACTGGGTGGCGCCCACTACCAAGGGTCTGTGGCGCGCAGCACAGTTGCCGGAGAACACTTTCGTGGGTTATGGCGGCAGCTTCTACGCCATCCCGCGCCGCGCCCGCGCAGAGAACAAGGGGCTCGCTTGGGAGCTCATACAACTGCTGACGCTGGACCCCGCGCTGCAGCTGGCAGCCTTCAAGGCTCAGGACGCCTTCCCAGCGCTGGTGGAAACACACCAGGACCCCTTCTTCGAGCAGCCCGTGGCATTCCTCGGAGGGCAGCCGGCCCGCGTGGTGTGGCGTGAAGCGGCACGCCGCATCAGCAGCACCGAAGTGCACAAGCAGAACAACTTCGCAGATGAAGTCATCAGCACCGAGTTGGATAACGTGCTGGACCGCGGTAAGGACATCGGCCGGGCCCTGGAAGATGCACAGCGCCTGTTGGAGCGCAGGGCCCACCGATGAAGCGCTCCCTTCGCCAGACCCTGCGCCTGTCGCCGCGCTGGGCACCCTACGTCTTCATCAGCCCCTTTATCGTGCTGTTCGCGGTGTTCGGGGTGTTCCCCCTGCTGTTCTCCCTGCACCTCGCGTTCCAGTCCTGGGAGCCCACCAGCGGCCTGGACTCCATGAGCTTCGTGGGACTGGAGAACTTTGCCTTCGCGCTGCAGGACGAGTGGTTCTGGAAGTCGCTGAAGAACACCCTGTGGCTGGCCGTGGTGTCAGGCGTGCCGCAGCACCTGGTGGCCATCCCGCTGGCGGTGTTCATCCATCACTCCTTCAAGCACCTTCGAGACGGCGTGGTCGGGGCCTACTTCCTGCCCTACATCACGTCCACGGTGGCCATCGCCATCATGTTCAGCTCGCTGTTCTCCAAAGACTTCGGACTCATCAACGCAGCGCTTCACGCAGTCTTCGAATCGGAACATGTCGACTGGCTGGGCCGGGCAGAGAACATCAAGCCGGCCATCGCATTCGTCGTGTTCTGGCGCTACCTGGGTTTCAACGTGGTGCTGTACCTGGCCGCGCTGCAGACCATTCCGAAGGACCTGTACGAGGCCGCCACGATGGACGGTGCGGGGCGCTGGCAGCAGTTCTGGCACATCACGCTGCCGAACCTGAAGCCCATGATCTTCTTTGGCGTCACCCTCAGCGTGATTGGCGGGTTGCAACTGTTTGAAGAACCGTTCATCCTCACAGGCGGCAGAGGCGGCGTGGACCAGTCCGGAATGACCTCGGCGGTCTATCTCTACCGGATGGCCTTCGACTTCAATGATTTCGGTGGTGCCAGCGCGATGTCGTGGCTGCTGTTCGCCGTGGTGGCCGTGCTCACCTGGATGACCAACCGCGCCTTCCGTCCCCGGGGCGTCAAGGCGTGAAACCTGGCAGCCCCGGATGAATACGCAACGCATGGCGCCGTGGGCCGCCAAGCTGCTGGTGCTGGTGGGCGCGCTCATCATGTTGGCGCCGTTCTACTTCATGTTCGTCTTCGCAACGCACTCGCGCACGGCCATCTTCAACATGCCGCCACCGATGTGGTTCGGCACGGACCTGCTGGACAACCTGCAGATCCTGACCTCGCGATTGCCCTTCTGGCGCAATCTCGGTTGGAGCCTGTACGTGGCGCTGGCCTCCACCGCGCTGACGCTGGTGTTTTGCTCGATGGCCGGCTACGCGTTTGCCTTGATGGAATTCCGCTTCAAGAAGGCCCTGTTCACGCTTGTGATGGCCACCATGCTGTTGCCATCCTTCATGAACATGATTCCCACCTTCCTGATCATGGACGCGCTCGGATGGATAGACCAGCACCGCGGGCTCTACATCCCCGGCGCCGCCAGTGCGTTCGGCATCTTCCTGATGCGGCAGTTCGCCGCCAGCGCCATCCCCCGCGAGTTGATTGAGGCAGCTCGGATGGACGGCTGCGGCGAGTTCTCCATCTACTGGCGCATCGTGCTGCCGCTGCTCAGGCCTGCACTGGGCACGCTGGGGCTCATCACTTTCATTGCATCCTGGAACAACTTCATCGGGCCCTTGATCGTGATGCGCAGCGCGAACCAATACACCCTGCCCCTGGCGCTGCGCAGCCTGCAGAGCCCCGTCAACACCGAGTGGGGTGCGTTGATGACCGGCTCGGCCATCGCAACCATTCCTCTTCTGATCCTGTTCTTGCTGTCTTCCAGGCAGCTCATTTCCGGCCTGACCACCGGCGCAGTCAAGTGACGTTTGCGCAACCCCCCACATGAATGCCCACACCGACCCCTCGAGCCTGCACGACGCCCTGGACCCATCCCTGCGCTTCCCCGCCGATTTCTGCTGGGGGGTGGCGACCAGTTCCTTTCAGATCGAAGGCGCTGCCCAGGAAGGGGGCAAGGGCGAGTCCATCTGGGACAGGTTCTGCCGCCTGCCTGGCGCGATTGCGGATGGTAGCAACGGCGACGTCGCCTGCGACCATGTGCACCGCCTGGAAGAGGACCTGAACCTCATCGCCTCACTGGGGGTGAACACGTACCGCTTCTCGGTCTCCTGGCCGCGGGTGCAACCGCTGGGTCAGGGGGCATGGAGCGAGCAAGGGCTGGACTTCTACAGCCGACTCATCGAGGGGCTGGCCCGGCGTGGCTTGAAGGCGCACATGACGCTCAACCACTGGGATCTGCCGCAGTCGCTGCAGGACGCCGGCGGCTGGGCGTCCAAGCAGACCGTTGAGCACTTTGTGGACTATGCGCGCGGCATGGCGCGGCGGTTTGGCAACCAGGTGGAGGCCATTGCCACCCACAATGAACCCTGGGTGGTGGCCTTTCTCGGCCATGAGACCGGCATCTTCGCGCCGGGCCTCAAGGACCGTGCGCTGGCCATCCAGGTGTCGCACCATCTGCTACTGAGCCATGGTCTGGCACTGCGTGCGCTGCGTGCCGACGGATGCAAGGCGCGGCTGGGCATCGTGCTGAATCTGGCCCCCATGGTGCCCGCCGAGGACTCACCGCAAGACGTCGCCAAGGCCCATCTGGAGGACGGCCGGCTGCTGCGCTGGTTCATGGACCCCATGTTCCGTGGCGCCTACCCGCAGGATGTGCTGGACCACCTGGGCCCTGATGCACCGCAGGTGGAAGAAGGCGACATGTGCGCCATCGCCGTGCCTCTGGATTACCTGGGCATCAACTACTACTCACGCTCCGTGGTCAGCGCGGGCGGGCCCTTCGATGTGAACTCCAGCGGCCTGCCACTGACAGACATGGGATGGGAAATCTACCCTCAAGGCCTGACCGACTTGCTCTTGCGTCTGCACCAGGACTACCCCGTGCCACCTCTGTACATCACGGAGAACGGCGGCGCGTTCCCAGACCGGCTGGCTGATGGGCGGGTGCACGATGCGGACCGCATCCGCTACCTGGCAGACCACATCGCCGCCATGGGCGAAGCTCTGCGGCAGGGCGTACCCATGGCGGGCTACATGGTGTGGAGCCTGATGGACAACTTCGAGTGGGCTTCAGGCTACGAGAAGCGGTTCGGCATCGTGCACGTTGACTACCAGTCGTTGAAACGCACGCTCAAAGACAGCGCCCATTGGTATCAGCGGTTCCTGCAAAGCCAACGCAGACCCGGTGCTGATCTGACCAGCGCCCAGGGAACCGTCCAGGTGGGGCGCTGAAATGGGCCAGGTCACGCTGCAAGGCGTGCGTAAGCGCTTTGGTGAGGTAGATGTCATTCAGGGCGTGGACTTGGAGGTCCGAGAAGGAGAATTCCTGGTCTTCGTGGGGCCCTCCGGCTGCGGCAAGACGACCACGTTGCGCCTGATCGCGGGGCTGGAGTCCATCACCCATGGCGATCTGATGATCGACGGTGTGCGCAGCAACGATGTACACCCGGCGCAACGCGGCGCCGCCATGGTCTTCCAGAGCTACGCGCTCTACCCCCACATGACCGTAGCCGAGAACATGGGCTTCTCACTGCGCATGGCCGGGGAGCCCCGGCAGGCCCGCGACGAACAGGTCCGCAAAGCCGCGGAGATCCTGCGCATCGGATCCCTGCTATCCCGCTTTCCCAAGGAGCTCTCAGGCGGCCAGCGACAGCGAGTTGCCATCGGCCGCGCGATCGTGCGCAAGCCCAAGGTGTTTCTCTTTGACGAGCCGCTGTCCAACCTGGACGCAGCGCTACGCGTGGACATGCGGGTGGAGTTGCGCCGCCTGCACCAGGAACTCGGCACGACGATGATCTACGTCACACACGATCAGGTGGAGGCCATGACGCTGGGCGATCGGATTGCGGTGTTCAACCAGGGACGTATCGAGCAGCTCGGCGCACCGTTGGAGCTTTACCAGCGACCTGCCAATGAGTTTGTGGCCTCCTTCCTGGGTGCGCCCAAGATCAACCTGGTGGACCGCCCTGTGGAAGGGGCCCCGGCGCCGCATCGCGCACTGTGGAGGGCTCTATGCGAGTCTGGCGACAACCTCAGCGTTCAGCGTGCAGGCCTGCGGCCGGAGCATATGGGTGTAGCTGAAGACGGCGTCGGCATCGAGGCCAGGATCGTTCTCGCCGAGCACCTGGGCGACGCTTCGCTCTTGCACCTGCAGGTCGAGGGCATCAAGGTCTTGCTGAACGCCAAAGTCAGCAGCGGCCATGAACACTGGCAGTCCGGCCAAAAGGTGTGGCTCAGGCCGGCCACGGGCTGTGCGCTGCCCTTTGATGGCCGCGGTGCGCTGCTGGGCTGACGCACAGGCCCGTCGTTTTCGGCTGACCTGTCAAGTCCACCGTCCACACGCAATAAGGGGCCCTCGCAGGGCCCCTTGCTCTTGGTTCTGACCTTCGAGTCTTGCTTTACCTGGACCAGTAGATCGCGTCGACCAGGATTTTGGTCTGATCGTTGGTGCCCTGGCTCTTGCCTGTGACGACATATCGGTCTGCGACCACGAAAAGGTTGGTTACCTTGGTCATGTCCAGCCTGGACTTGGTCGGGTCTGTCATGCCGAAGGCCATGGCGCCCTTGGCGATGATGTCTGCCAGCGGAATCGAGACCTGGCGCCACTGTCCATCGTTGACGTACCCATACTGGCCGCTGGCGATCGGCAGGTAAACATCGTAGAGCGACGAGCCAGCAGCCGTACCGGTCAGAAAGCCCACCTCGATCTTGCCCGGATAGGTGGTGCGGATGCTGAAATTCAGCCGCCCAGTGGCAACGTTGAACTGACTCAAGTCCTCCGCGCGCGTGGGCAAGCCCAGTGTCATGCCCCAGCCCCATGCCGCTGGCTTGGGCGTGATCTCGATGCTCTTGCCGCCATCAACCATGTCGGCCGTGGCGATGTTGTCCGCAGCCATGGCCGTCGTGCCGTTCTCCCAGGCGTTCCAGGCCACGGCCTCCGACGGGCGCGCTTCGCCAGCCACGACCTGATCGGCCAGTACCGCGTAACGAGAAGCCGAGACCGGCCCGCCGGCAACAACGGGCACGTAGTACACGGCATCAGCGGGAGTCCAGGCGCCCGGTTCCCGCTGCGCCGCAGGAATGACGGACTGAAGGGCCAGGCGCGCCTGCCTCAGCATGTTGAAGAGCCCCCACTTGTCGTCACTCCCCTTCCAGGGCTCGTCGAAAGCGGCGAACCAGAAGATGGCCTTGGGCCCATCGCCCCCAGCCCGAGCCTGACTGACCCAGGCGTTGAGGCGGTCGAACATCATCTTTTGGTTCACGGGGTGCGCCCGCTGCGCCTCGCCTCCCGACGGTACCGCCTTCCAGCCGGTCTCGCCGATCACGATGGCCTTGGACTTTCGCCCCAGTCCGTCAAGATAGGTACGCACGGCGGCGTAGTCCGCCTTGGAGCGCGCCAGGGCGGCATCCATCATGGCCGATGCTCGCACCGACGCAGCCACAGACTCCTGCCGCCAGTCCCAGGCGCCAGGGCTGTGTACGGTGTCGGCCAGCGGGTAGGTGTGCATTGCGACGTAGTCAACGACGTCCAAGATGCTGGCGGGGGCACCTGCCCAGAAGGCCCAGTTGTCGTTGGTGGTCACGGGCTGTGTGATCCGATCACGCACGCTCTGGATGTAGCGCGCCATGTCGGCAGGCTTGACCGGGTTGAAGGACCAGGTGACCATGGTCTCGTTGCCTACGCTGACAGCAAGTACGGTCGAAGGAAACTCCTTGGCCAGCGCCACACCTCGGTCCATCTCCGCGAGGTTGGCCGTTTCCTGGCCTGACTGGATCCAAACACCCAGTTGGACCTTGATATCCAGGCCGTTGTCGCGGATGACTCGAAGCGCTCTCCGAGCAACCTCGTCTGAGCTGTCGAAAATGCGGATCAGCTTGAGGTTGGCCGCGGCCAGCAGTTCCAGGTCTTGCTTGACCATGGCATCTGTGATCTTGGAGGGGTCTCTGACCTCCTCGCGAAAGGGCGCATAGTTCACGGCATTGCGGGTCGTGAACTCAGAACTCAGCGCTCGTGCCTGGACACCGGGTTCGGGGACCGTGCCGCCGCCGCCGCAGGCGGCCAGGAGACTGAACGTCGCCACGACAGCCATAAAGCATTCCAGCCAGGAGCGTCGCGCTCGCCCGGAAGTCCCAAGGCGGCTTGTAGAGCGAGTAGACAGGGATTGCATCGTCTGCACCTCAGAAAACATAGACGGCACCCGCCCCGAACCAATTGCCCCGACGCGTCACGCGCGGATCCACGCCAGTGAATGCCGTATGGGCAGGCATGGACAAAGGAGCCAGGCCCATACGCCCGAACTCCACAGTCCCCGCCATCAGGTAGGTCTGGACACCATTACGCCAGTCACGGCCTAGCCCGACCGTAGCTATCGTGGCGGAGTTGTGCTGGCCGCGATCCGAAGGGTTGGCAGTCTTCGCGTGCCCAAGATGCAACAAGCCCGCTGTGGCAGACCAGTCACCTTGCCTGTAGCGCAGGCCGCCGGTGACATCCGTGGAGGTAGCCGCGTAGCCTGGGTTGGTCACCCCGTTCAATGCACCGCCCCAATCCACATTGAACATGTTGTTCCACAACGCGAAGCCGCCTGCGGCGTCCCAGCCTGTGACCACGGCGTAGGCGCCGCTCCATCGATTGCGACGTGCGCCTGCCAAGACCTCCAATCGGTTGTTGATGGGGTAGCGCGCCATGATCATGGCGATGCTTTGGCCCGACCCACCAAGCTTGTCATCGTCTGCAGGGAAGGGTGTGAGTCCAGTAAAGGGACCATGCCCCCATGCCTGCGCATTGCCGTTTCTCGTGTCCTGCAGGATGGCTTCCACCAGAAGATCACCCTTCCGGTACTGGGCAAATACCTCGACGAATTTCGGCTTGTTGCGCTTGAACGCCGTGTTGCCCTGATCGTAGGTGGCCTCAAGCACCAGATCCCCTGCCAAGACGTCAAACGGCCGGGAGGTGTAACGCACAGCCTTTGTGTTCAACCCGTAACCAGCACCACTGGAGGCCCAGGCATCGGCGACTCCGAGCGTGGTGCCGAAGGGATAGTCGGCCAGCGACCAGGCCCGGGTGGTCCAGGCACCGACGGCAAGTCGTCCCCAGTCCTCGTGGGAAATGGCGAAGTTGCGCTCGTAGAGGAAGCCCGGGATGTCCACCTTGCCATCGCGCAGGCGCTGACTCAGCAAGCCGGTGAGCTTGAAACCTTTGCCCAGGTCGAAGCGAGCAGAGAGCCAGGGCTGAAACAGCGTGACGTGGTTGGTTTCGGTACCGTAGGGGCGACCAGGCATCAAGTCGTCAGCCCATTGTCTGTGCCGGTCCTCTCCCAGAACGCGCTGACAGTCCACGCACTGGTTGCTGGCCTGCTGGACCTCGAACTTGGCAAAACCCGTCAGTGAGAAGGGGCCGAAGTCAAGCGCGCGTGCTGGCACCATGGTGGTCGCCAGACCAGCGGCAAGAGCCATCGCGATGGCGACTTTGGGCACCGACCGGCGCCGAGAGCGCTCGCTCTGGGGACTCCGGACTGAAGATTTCAAGTCAGAGAACATGTCTTCGGATCCTGATCATGGGTTCAGACGCGCAAGACACCCCGGTACATGGGACCGTTCAGCCATCGTGGGAAGTGTCGAGCTGCAAAAGCGGCCGAACATTTAAATGAAAGCGCTTTCACATCATACGGCAGGCTTGGAGGGCCATCAACCGTTGACAACATATGGCGACCTCAAGATGCTCCCCGGGGAAAACCAGTAGAACAGCCATTGAAAGCGCTTTCATAATGCCAACGTCAGCGGCTCAGGATGGGCCGCCATCGCAACATGACCACCCCTTCGAAACGCTTGAGTTTCCTTACCCGGTGCCTGCATCTCGTGATGCTGCTTCTGCCCTGCTGGGCGGCGGCGCAGGGCGTCAAGCTCGGCGCAGGCACGTACTTCCTGGCACCAAAGGGCGGAGATCCTGCAGCGCCACCCGCGCGAATGCGAACGGACGGCATGTTGAAGACGGCAGCCCAGACGAATCAGTGGTATTCGTCGCTCATCTTCAGCGCCAAGCCAGAAGTGATCTACGCGCAGCCCCTGACCTTTCTGGCGGCGCAGTCGGGCTTTGAGGTGGCACTGCCCACCAAGGAAGTGATGCCTACCGAACGGCGTGATGTGGAGATCCACTACCCGCACAAGCTACCGCTGGTCATTTCACCCACCGCATTTGACCCCGAGCCAGCCAAACTGGCCAAGGCGTCTGACTGGACTATCGATATCGCCATGACGCGTAGTGTCGATGAGATGCGGGTGACCATCGCACACGGCGGCCCCTATGCGCAGTTTCGCCTGAGCCGCGGGGACGCGCGCATCAGGCTGCCCGCAGTCGGCGAACGCATGACGGCTGGTGAAGATGCTCGAGTCCTCTGGCTGCGCAGTGCCGGCCGTCTTTACGCCGTGTTCGGGCCCACAGGCGTGCGATGGGAGCAGACCTCGCCATCCGAGTGGATCGCCAGGTTGCCGGAAGGCCGCAGATACCTTTCGGCCAGTGTGCTGCCGGACGAACTCGCATCGACACGAGAACTGTTTGTTCGTCACGCATACAGCTTCATCGATGAGACCCAGGCGCAGTGGCAGGTGGATCGCGACACCGGACGTGTCACCACCCGATTCCAGGTGCGCACCACAGCCATGGAGGGGCCGGACAACGGCCCGCTGCTGGGGCTGTATCCCCATCATTGGCACGACAACGCCGAGGTCGCTCCTCGTCTGGGACCGTCGTATGACAGCGTGCGGGGAAAGATCAGACTCCTGGCCGCCACCGGATTCAATACCCAGGCCATCTATACCGGCTTCGTACCTTGGTGGCCCGCGGTCGGCGAAGCTGGCCGCGGCGCGGAACTGCGCGACCTGATGAAGGCGGACTTGCGCAACGCCCGCCGCATGATGCTGGAGATTGGTAACGGCCCATACTGGCAAGGCAAGGGCCTGCAACGCATCGCCAAGCTGCTGGATGTGGTGGAGGCCCAGGGCGATACAGAGGGCCGCGCGCAATTGCTGAAGCTGCTCAGGGCTCGGATCGAGTCCTGGTTCTCGGGCCAGGATCGCAAGACCTACTTCCACCTGGACCGCGCCATGGGCTCCGTGCTGGCGCACCCGGAGGAGTACTTCAGCATCGAGCAGATGAATGACCACCACTTCCACTACGGGTACTGGATACGCACAGTGGCTGAACTGGCGCTGCGCGACCCGGCTTGGGCAGCCAAGGACCAGTGGGGTGGCATGGTCGACCTGCTGGTGCAGGACATTGCCACCACCCGTCGCGGGGGGACGGACTTCCCGTTCCTGCGGACCTTCGATGTTTACGAAGGCCACTCCTGGGCCTCAGGCATAGGCTTGGGAGGCTGGGGCAACAACCAGGAGAGCTCATCCGAAGCAGTCAATGCGTGGGCTGGCTTGATCCTGTGGGGTGAGATCACCGGCGACGCTGCGCTGCGGGACTTGGGGATCTGGCTGTACACACAAGAGATCCGCGCCATCCAGCACTACTGGTTCGACCAGCACCGACTCGTCTTTCCCCCCGAATACCGGCACGTCGAGACGAGCATGGTGTTTGGGGGCAAGTACGCGCACAACACCTGGTGGACGGATGAGCCGCGTCAGATCAAGGGCATCAATTTGCTGCCCATCACCACATCCTCCACCTACCTAGGAGCAGACGCAGAGTTCATCAAGCGAAGCCTGGGCACGCTGGAGGCCGACACCAGGGTCTTCAATTCACGCGGCAAGCGCGCCGACCCGCCCGACATCTGGCAGGACCTGTTCGCAAAGACCATGGGCTTGGCAGACCCTGCCGCCGGGCTGGCCCAGTGGAGCCGCTGGGGCGCCGTGGAACTCGGAGACACCAGATCTCACACACTGCATTGGTTGCTGAGCCTGCAGGAGCTGGGGACACCCGATCTGACAGTGACCGCAAACGCCACTTTGTTTTCAGTCTTCAAGCGTGCAGATGGGCGCAGAACGTACCTGGCCTACAACGTTTCCCCTCAACCGATCACGGTACGGTTCAGCGACGGTCACGTCATGAGCGTAGGTCCCGGAACGCTGGGACGAGGTCTTCGCTGAGGCCCGAGGCAGCAACCCCACAACTAAGGGAAAGTCCTCTGTGTTTCCTGTTGATAGCTTCAAACACAGCCGCTATCCTTCAATCTGAAAGCGCTTTCAGAAAGCGCTTCCTGCACATCCATCCGTTGTGTACTCAGCATCATCGCCATTGGCTTCAACTGGCAACCCTTCCACCCTTCCGAGGAGAACCTCATGAGCGTGCGCCTTCCGACCTTCCGCCTCAGCGCCTGTGCGCTGGCCACTACCGCATTGGTTGCCGCCTGTGGCGGGGGAGACGCCGGTCCGCCGCCCGATACTCTGGCGCCGACGGTCAGCATCACCAGCAACGCCAGCGGCACCGTCAAGGGAGATGTCACCTACACCTTCACGTTCAGTGAGGACGTTGGCACGAGCTTCACGGCGGACGATGTCACGGTGACTGGCGGCACCAAAGCCGCCTCGGTCACCAAAGCGAGTGCCACCGGCTACACCTTGGTGGTGACGCCGACAGCCAACACAACAGGCTCGATCGCCGTCAGCGTGGCAGCCAGCAAGTTCAGCGATGCGGCCAACAATGCCAATACGGCAGCGGCCAGCGCGGCTGCGGTGGCCTTTGACACGCAGGCTCCGACTGCGCAGATAAGCAGCAATGTCGCTGGAACCGCCACGGGCCCCGTGACCCTGACCTTCACCTTCAGCGAGGACGTGGGTACCAGCTTCACGGCTGATGACGTCACCCTGACGGGCGGCACCAAGGCTGCGGCTGTTACCAAGGTCAATGCCACCACCTACACACTGGTGGCCACGCCAACGGCAGGCGCCTCCGGCAACATGACCGCAGCCATCGCAGCGAGCGCGTTTTCCGACGCCGTGGGCAACGCCAACACAGCGGCTCCCGTACAGTTCAGTCAGGCTTACAACACTGTGGTCCGCACCACCGTTGTACGGGCCCTCGCAGCGGATGCACCAGCTTACGATCAAGCCAGCGGCAATGCCCTGCCGGGCAACTATGTCACTGGGCGGTACGCTCCCGGTGCAGGCGAAATGTGGTGGTGGGGTGGCAATTACCCGGAGCAGATCCAGTCTGGCTATGGGTTCAGCAACACCAACACCCAGCAATGGGGCTTTGGGATCTTTATCGCCAATGGCGGCACCGGCTGGGATATTGCCAACGCCACACGCTATGGTTTCACCCTGGGAAGCAATGGGGAATGCGCCAATGTCTGCACCGTCACGGTCCGACTCGTGTCCAAGGTTGATGCCGCGTGTGTGGCGGACTACCGTGTCAAGTTGACCTCAGCTGACATCACGACGGCCTACACGGCCAACCTCGCTGACTTCACGGTCAAGGGGTGCACCACCAACACAGTGGCGGCTTTCAAGGGCGGCAAGGTCGCCGAACTGCACTTCCAGTTGCTGCGAAACGACATGCAGTACACCGCCGGAACGGATGGCAACGGCAACTATGCAAACGGTCTGGGCGTAGGCGGGAACATCTACTTCGAGTGATCGAAGCCATAGAAGTCGATTCCTGGACAGGGGGCCGCAAATATGCGGCCCTCTTTGCTGTTGTATGGGACTTTCGGCGCTGAAGGTCACCACCGGCGCCGCTCAACCCGCGGTTTCAACCCAAGCGCAACGCCATCACCCCGGCCACGATCACGGCCGCCCCCAGTGCCCGCTGGGCACCGAAGCGCTCCTTGAGCATGAGCGTGCCCAGCACGGTGGCAAACAGCACCGAGGTCTCGCGTAGCGCGGCCACGCTGGCCACGGGAGCACGGGTCATCGCCCACAGGGCGATGGCATACGAGCCGATGGAGGCTGCCCCACCCATGACGGCCATAGGCCAGCGTTGACGTGCGTAGTCCACCAGCGCTGGCCGGCCAAGCGGGCCGCGCCGCCACCACAGCAGCAACGGGTAGGGCACTCCGTCGAGGACGAAGAGCCACATCACATAGCTCAAGACCTCGGTGACCGACGGCCCGGCCTGGCGTACGCCCAGGCCGTCGACGAAGGTGTAGGCGGCGATGATGGCGGCGTTGGCAAAGGCGAAGGCCAGGGCCTTGCCGTGATGCAGCGCCTGACCCGGGTGAGCCAGCCCCACCAGGGCCACGCCCAGCGTGATGCCGATGATGCCCAGCCAGGCGCCGGCCGATGGCACCTCGCCGATGACGGCCGCGCTGCCGAGTGCCACGATCAGCGGCGCCACCCCCCGCATGATGGGGTAGGTGAGCCCGAATTCACCATGCTGGTAGGCCCCGGCCAGCGCCACGTAGTAGCCCACATGGATGACCAGCGAGGCTGCCATGAAGGGCCAGCACTCCGCGGGCGGCAGCCCCACCCACAGCGCCACGGGCAATGCCACCACAGCGCCCAAAAAATGCACCAGCGCGGTGTCAGCCTGCTTGTCGCTTGAGGACTTGACCAGCGCGTTCCAGCCCGCGTGCAACAGCGCGCCGCACAAGACGGCGAGCATAACGGGCCAGGTGAGCGTCACGGGGCGCTGACGCCCAGAGCACAGCGCCGTGCGCGGGTCAGGAAGTGCGACAGCGGCGGGGTAGGCGAACCGGCCGTCTTCGCCAGATCGTCCCAGATGCGCAGGCGCACGGCATCGGGCGCGCCAGGCCGGGCGATGAAGGCCTGGGCCTGTTCGTCGCTGAAGGTGCCGCCCTGCAGCTTCAAGCTGCGCTTGGAGTCCTCGGACAGGGCCTCGTGGTAGCCGGGCTGGGTGGCGCACAGGTAGCGCTTGGCGTCCACATGGAGCTGGATGCCACCCAACACCCGCTCGCCAAACAGGCCGCGCAAGAAGGGCAGCGCGGCGTACTGGTGCACATCGTCCACACCGCGCAGCGTGGGGGTCTGCCCCAGGTCCTGCAGCAGGTGCCCCAGATCGTGCAGCAAGGCGGCCGTCACCAGTTCGTCGTCAGCGCCTTCGGCCTCGGCCAGTGCGGCGCACTGCAGCGCGTGCTCCAGTTGCGTCACGGGCTCGCCGCTGTACTGCTCTGCGCCGCGGCGGACGAGCAGGGATTCGATGTCTTGGAGGGTCAGCACGGCAGGGGTCTCTCCAATGGTCAGCTGACATGCGCCACCCTTACGAACGGGGGGCTGACTGACAGCAGGTTGATCGGTCAGGCTACGAGCGCTCAGACCCACGGCAGCGAGTACGTCTTGACGTTGGTGAAGCTCTTCATGGCCTCCTGCACGCCTTCCTTGTAGCCCAGGCCGGAGTCCTTGATGCCGCCAAACGGCGTGAGTTCGAGGCGGTAGCCCGGCACCTCGCGCACGTTGACCGTGCCCACGTTGAGCTCGCTGACGAAGCGCGTGATGTAGTCCATGCGGTTGGTGCACACCGCAGACGACAGGCCGTAGGCCGTGCCATTGCTGATGCGGATGGCCTCGTCGATGTTGCCGAAGGTGACGATGGGCGAGACCGGGCCGAAGGTCTCTTCCTTGACCACCAGCATCTCGGGGCGAACGCGGTCGATGACCGTGGGCGCAAACAGGGCCCCTTCGCGCTGGTGGCCCGCCAGCAGCCGCGCGCCCTGGGCCAGGGCCTCGTCCACGCGCTGCTCGAAGTGCCGGGCCGCGGCCTCATCGATGACGGTGCCCATCTCCACCTTCGGGTTGGACGGGTCGCCATAGCTCCAGGCCTTCGTCTTGTCCACCACCAGATCGGTGAAGCGCTGGGCTACCGCCTCATGCAC
Organism: Betaproteobacteria bacterium; assembly: GCA_037127635.1. GTDB lineage: Bacteria > Pseudomonadota > Gammaproteobacteria > Burkholderiales > Burkholderiaceae_C > Rubrivivax. The sequence goes on from JBAXYD010000030.1 coordinate 17,020, forward strand.
CAGCATGCGCTTGACGGCCGTGCAGCGCTGGCCCGAGTTCTTGTACGAGCCCTGCACCGCGAGCGTCGAGGCCTCGTCGAGATCGGCGTCTTCCATCACGATGATGGGGTCGTTGCCGCCGAGCTCCAGCACGATGCGGCGGTAGCCGGCCTTGGCGGCGATGTACTTGCCGATGGGCACACCGCCGGTGAAGGTGACCAGATCGACGGCGGGGTTCGTGATCAGCTCGTCGGCGATCTCTGCCGGGTCCCCGGTGACCACGCTGAGCATCTCACCGGGCAGCCCCGCCTCGTACAGGATGTCGGCAAACAGGTAGGCCGACAGCGGCACCTTCTCCGAGGGCTTGAGCACCATGCGGTTGTTGGTGGCCACCGAAGGCACCACCTTGTGGGCCACCTGGTTCATCGGGTGGTTGAAAGGGGTGATGGCGGTGATCACGCCCAGGAGCGGGTCGCGCTGGGTGAAGACGCGGCGCTTGCGGCCGTGCGGCGTGATGTCGCAGGAGAAGATCTGCCCGTCGTCGCGCAGGCACTCGTTGGCGCCGAACATCAGCACATCAGCCACGCGGCCCGCCTCGTAGGTGCTGTCCTTCAGCGACAGGCCGCACTCGGCGGTGATCAGCGCCGCGATCTGTGGCACCCGTTCGCGCACGAGGGCCGCCGCCTTGTTCAGGATATTGGCGCGCTCGAAGCGGCTCAGACGCGCTTTGTAGGCCTGCGCAATACGAAAGGCCTCACGCACCTGCGCCAGGCTGGCCTTGGGCACGGTGCCCACCACCGCGTGGGTGAAGGGGTTGAAGACTTCGATGTGGCGGCCGCAGGCCACCTTCTGGCCGGCGATGCGCAGTTGCTCTTGGATCATGGGAGAGGTCTTCCGGGTACGTGAAGGAGGGTGTCCGGGCGAAGGGATGCCGCGCTCACTGCGCGTGGTTCAGCGCGAGGTCAAAGGCGTCGAAGTTGCGCCAGCGGCGCTGCGGGTCCAGGCCGTCGATGCGGCGGTTCAGGATCAGCGGCACGCGCTGCTCCGAGATGCCGCCATGGGAGCGCAGCGGCACCTCCAGGGCGGTCAGGTCATGGCGGGACGCCGCTGTACCGATGACCACCGAGCGCTCGGACACCACCACGAGGTCGCCGATGCGATCGGCCGGCAGCTCAAAACGCTCGGCCGCCTGCTCACGCGTCAGCACCACCTCGATGCCGCGCAGCGCCGCGATGCGCTGCGCCAGGGCCGCCGCATCGGTGGCGGGAGGCAGGTACACCGTGGCGAACGAGCCCAGGGCGCCGTGGTGCACGACATAGGGGTCGGTGATGGGCAGGATGACGCGCGCTGCGGCCACACCCAGCCAGCCGTCCAGCACGTCCTGCAGGTAGATGACGTCCGGCTGAGCGTCCATGCGCACCTTGGCGTTCATGCCGTGGTCGGCCGTCAGGGCGATCACGCAGCCCATGGCGTCCAGCTCGCCCAGGTAGCGGTCCACCATGGCGTAGAAGGCGTTGGCGCCCTCGTCGCCAGGGGCATGCTTGTGCTGGATGTAATCCGTGGTGCTCAGGTACATGACGTCGGGGCGCCGGGTCTTCATGAGCTGCACGCCGGCGGCGAAGACAAACTCCGACAGGCCGGCGCTGTAGACGTCTGGCACCCCCATGCCCACCAGCTCCAGCACGCCGGTGATGCCGTTATCGGCCTCGGTCACGGTGTCGGCCTTTTCGGAAGAAAAGCAGATGCCTTGCATGTCCTTGCCCAGCAGCCGGCGCAACTTGTCCTTGGCCGTCACCACCGCGCAGCGCTGACCCGAATCGGCCAGCGCCGCCAGGATGGTGGGTGCGCGCAGCCACTTCGGGTCGTTCATCATCACCTCGGTGCCCGAGGCGGTGTCAAACAGGTAGTTGCCGCAGATGCCGTGAACGCTGGGCGGCGCACCCGTGACGATGCTCAAGTTGTTGGGATTGGTGAAGGTGGGCACCACACAGTCGGCAACGATGGCTGTGCCTTGCGCCAGCACACGCTTCATCCAGGGCATGTGGCCGCCAAAGGTGGCCTGCGCCAGGTAGTCGGGCTCGCAGCCGTCCACGCAGACGACGACGGTGGGGGACTGCGGCAGCCGGTAGCGGCGGCCGTTGACTTCGAGCTGAGGGCTGGTCACGGGAGCTCCGAGGATCGTGGGTTAGGGAAACAGCGAGACGGTCAATGTCGGCCAGCCTGCTGGCTGACCATGCGGGCCTTGCTCTGCATGACGTGGTCGAACATGGCACGGCCGGCCGCCTGCGCGTCACCTGAGGCGATGGCCTTGACGATGGCGCGATGTTCACCGGCCGACAGGGGCAGCTGCCCGCCTTCGGCCAGGTGGTCCAGGTTCATGCGGCGGAACAGGCTCAGCTCCTTGATCAACTTGCGGTAGAGGGCCGTGAGCTTGCGGTTGCCGGCCATGTCCACCAACCGGTCATGGAACTGCAGGTTGAGCAGGTGGTAACTGCGCAGGTCCGCCGCCTTGACGGCGCGCTCCATGGCGTCCACCATCGCACGCACCTCCTTCAGCTGGGCCGGGGTGATGTGTTGCGCGAGTTGCCGGCCCACCAGTTCGTCCATGGCCGCGCGCAGGTCGAAGATCTCCACGGCCTCGTCCAGGGGCACATCGCGGACGAACACACCCCGGTTCTTCTCGGTGCGCACCAGCCCCGCCTCTTCCAGCATGCGAAAGGCCTCGCGCAACGGCCCGCGGGACACGCCCAGACGCGCCGCCAGGGTCATCTCGGTGAGCTTGGCGCCGGGCTGGAGTTCCCCCGAGACGATCATCCGCTCAAGCTCGGCCTGCACCAGCGAGGGCAAGGAACTGGACTGCAGCAGCGCAATGGTGGGAACGCCGACTCCGGGAGCAGCCGGCGCAGTGGCGGCACCACTCAGGGTTTTCATGCACTGCATTGGAGCGCCGGGATCGCAGATTGTCAACAATCGACAAATGACCGTTGACATCAGGCAAAGGCCGATGCACGATGACGGGAAGTCCCCAGCGCGCCTCCCTGGCGAGGGCATCACCCCAGCGTCATGCGGGGGCTGTCATCACACAGTCATCGCGGGGGTGGCATCTTCCAAGGTTCACACCACTTCACTCCCCGAGGAGTCTTCCATGCGCCTGTCCCGCCTGTCTTTCGTCACCAGCGTACTGCTCGGCCTTTTGGTCGGCGGTGCAGCCGCCCAGAAGACCCAGTTGCTGGTCTACACCGCGCTGGAAACCGACCAGCTCAAGGCCTACCAGGAGGCCTTCAACAAGGTGGAGCCCAACGTCGAAATCAAGTGGGTGCGCGACTCCACGGGCGTCATCACCGCCAAGCTGCTGGCCGAGAAGGCCAATCCGCAGGCTGACGTGGTGATGGGGGTGGCGGCCTCGAGCCTGGCGCTGATGGACAAGCAGGGCATGCTGGAGCCCTACGCGCCACTGAACCTGGACGCCATCATGTCCAAATACCGCGACAAGAAGAACCCTCCCGCCTGGTGGGGCATGGACGTCTGGGGCGCCACGGTCTGCTTCAACACGGTGGAGGCGCAAAAGCGCGGCATCCCCAAGCCTGAGACTTGGCAGGACCTGACCAAGCCCGCCTTCAAGGGCCAGGTCGTGATGCCCAACCCAGCCTCCTCGGGCACGGGCTTCTTCGACGTCACCGCCTGGCTGACCTTGTTCGGCGATGACAACGGCAAGGGCGGGGGCTGGAAGTACATGGACGCGCTGCACGAGAACATCGCGCAGTACACGCACTCCGGCTCCAAGCCCTGCAACATGGCGGCTGCAGGCGAGTTCGTGGTGGGCATCTCCTTCGAATACCGGGCCAACGCGAACAAGGCCCGCGGCGCCCCCATCGACCTGGTGTTCCCCAAGGAAGGCCTGGGCTGGGACCTGGAGGCCTTTGCCATCCACAAGGGCACCAAGAAGCTGGACGCGGCCAAGAAGCTCGCGAACTGGGCCTCCAGCAAGGACGCGATGATCCTGTATGGCAAGAACTTCGCCATCACCGCGCAGCCTGGCGTCGCGCCGCCCCTGCCCAACATCCCGAAGGACTACGAGGCCCGCCTGGTGAAGATGGACTTCTCCTGGGCCGCGGAGAACCGCGAGCGCATCCTGGCCGAGTGGACCAAGCGCTACAACGCCAAGTCCGAAAAGCGCTAATCGCCACACCGCGCCAGTGGACGAGGCCAGACCCCTGTCCTGGCTTCGCGCTGGCACCAGAACTTGAGCCAGCGCCGCGGGCTCCTGCAGCCCGCAGCCTCAGACCCCTCCCCGTGACCGCCTTTCTCCAGCTAGAGGGCATTGAGAAGCAGTTCGGGGCCTTCACGGCCCTGCGCAGCATCGACCTGGACGTGCAGGCCGGCGAGTTCGTCTGCTTTCTCGGGCCCTCGGGCTGCGGCAAGACCACGCTGCTGCGCATCGTGGCGGGGCTCGAGGCGCAGAGCGCGGGTCGGATCCTGCAGGCCGGGCGCAACATCTCGACCCTGCCACCCTCGCAGCGCGACTACGGCATCGTCTTCCAGTCCTACGCACTCTTCCCCAACCTGAACGTGGCCGACAACGTGGCCTACGGGCTGGTCAACCGCAGGACGCCCAGGGCGCTGGCGAACGCCCGCGTGGCCGAACTGCTGCAACTCGTGGGCCTTCCCGGCAGCGAGGGGAAGTTCCCCGCTCAGCTGTCCGGCGGCCAGCAGCAACGCATCGCATTGGCCCGCGCCCTGGCTGCTTCGCCGGGTTTGCTGCTGCTGGACGAGCCACTGTCGGCGCTGGATGCCATCGTGCGTGTGCATCTGCGCCAGGAGATCCGCAGCCTCCAACGCAAACTGGGGGTGACCACCATCATGGTGACCCACGACCAGGAAGAAGCGCTGTCGGTGGCAGACCGCATCGTGGTCATGAACCATGGCTTGATCGAGCAGGTGGGCACGCCTGAACAGGTCTACCGCGAACCGGCCAGCCCTTTCGTGGCGGACTTCGTGGGCCGGGTCAACGTGTTGTCTGCCCAGGTGCATGCTGCAGGCAGTCTGCGCGTGGGCGATGCCGTGCTCGAGGTCGCGTCGGCGCAAGGGCAGGCCCTGGCGCGAGGAGCGGACGCCAAGGTCTACCTGCGACCGGAGGACGTGCTGGCCCAACCCCTTCCGCCAGGCGGCGCAGTGCAGGAGGCCTTCGGGCCGGGTGCCTCCAATGTCCTGGCTGCCCGCATCGACAAGATCGAGTTTTTGGGCGCCTATTGCCTGGCCCGGGTGACAAGCACCAGCCTTGGCGAGCAAGGGCTCACCACTGTCTTGTCCATGAACTTCCTGGCTGAGCACGGGCTGGGCATTGGCAGTGCGCTGGCCCTGCGCCTGCTGCCAGACCGCATCAGGCGTTTCGAGCAGTGAGCTCCCGCAGGGCCACAGAACTGCACAGCAGGTACCTCGTTCGGGGGCGGTCGTGACCAGCCTGATCGCCAGCAGGGCACCCGGGCCCGAGGTGCGGCTGCAGTCCACCCTGAGTGATCGCGTGGCCTGGGCGGCGCTGGGTGTCGTCGCCCTGCTGCTGCTGGCCTTCCTGGCCGCGCCGCTGCTGGCCATCCTGACGCAGTCGGTGCAAAACGGCGAGGGCCGTTTCGTGGGGCTGGGCAATTTCGTCAGCTATGCCCAGTCGCCCGCGATGCTTCAGTCGCTGTGGAACAGCCTGTGGGTGTCGGCCCTGGTCACCTTGGTGGCCGTGCCCACCGCTTTCGTGTTTGCTTATGCGCTGACACGCAGCTGCATGCCGGCCAAGCCGCTGTTCCGCGGCATTTCGCTGATCCCTCTGCTGGCGCCCACGCTGTTGCCGGCCATTTCACTGATCTACTGGTTTGGCAACCAGGGCGTGCTCAAGAACCTGATCCTGGCCCTGGGCTTGCATGAGATCTACGGTGCACCGGGCATCGTGCTGGCCGAGATCTTTGCCGTCTTCCCGCACGCCCTGATGATCCTGGTGACGGCGCTGACTGCGGCGGACTCACGCCTGTACGAGGCGGCAGATGCCATGGGCACTTCGGCGCTGCGCAAGTTCATGACCATCACGCTGCCTGGCGCCAAGTACGGGCTGATCAGCGCCAGCCTGGTGGTGTTCACGCTGGTGATGACGGACTTCGGCGTGCCCAAGGTGATTGGCGGCAACTTCAATGTGCTGGCCACCGACGTATTCAAGCTCGTGATCGGGCAGCAGGACTTCCAGCGCGGGGCGGTGGTGGCGCTGCTGCTGCTGGCCCCAGCGGTGCTGACCTTCGCGGTGGACCACCTGGTGCAGCGCAAGCAGATGGCCATGCTCAGCGCCCGGGCCGTGCCGCTGCGCCCCAAGCGCGCGCCCTTGTTCGACGCGCTGATGACGGGCTATTGCACCCTGGTAGCGCTGCTGATGCTGGCCGTGCTGGGCATGACAGTGTTCGCCTCCTTCGCCAGCTTCTGGCCCTACAACCTCGCGCCCAGCCTGCAGCACTACAAGATGGGCATGTTCGACGCGGAGTTCGGCGAAGGCTTTGTCAACAGCCTGACGATGGCCGGTGGCACGGCCCTGTTCGGCACGGCACTGGTGTTCATCGGCGCCTACCTGCTGGAGAAGACCCCTGGCCCAGCCCCGCTGCGCGCCGGGGTGCGGCTGCTGGCCATGCTGCCCATGGCGGTGCCGGGGCTGGTGCTGGGCCTGGGCTACATCTTTTTCTTCAACGAGCCGGCCAACCCGCTGAACGGTCTGTACCACACGATGGCGCTGCTGACGCTGTGCACCATCGTTCACTTCTACACCACGGGGCACCTGACGGCGGTGACCGCACTGAAGGCGATGGATGCGGAGTTCGAGTCGGTCTCAGCCTCCCTGAAAGTGCCCTTCTGGAACACGCTCCGCCGGGTGACGCTGCCGATCTGCACGCCAGCGCTGGTGGACATTGCGCGCTACTTCTTCGTCAACGCGATGACCACCGTGTCTGCCGTGGTGTTCCTGTATTCGCCCGAGACCAAGGTGGCCTCGATTGCCATCCTGAACCTGGACGAAGCGGGCGAGACCGGAGCCGCTGCAGCTTGTGCCGTGATGATCGTCACGGCTTCAGCGGTGGCCACCACGCTGTTCTGGCTGCTGTCACGGCTGGTGGAGAGGAGGACACAGGCGTGGAAGCGCGGCACGTGACGGGGTGGTGTTCGTGCTTGATGTAATTTCTTTCGCTGCTAGACGGAAGGCGGTGCGCCGCGGCGCTTCGGCGTTGCCTTCTTGCGCTGGCGCTGGCGCTGGCGCTGGCGCTGGCGCTGCGAGGCGGAAGGCGGTGCGCCGCGGCGCTTTGGCGGGTCGGCCGGCCCAAAGGGCCGGCTGCCCTGCGGTGCTCGGGGTTGCGGCCCCGCCGTCGAACTCGCTTCGCGCCCTTCAGGCGCTGCGCTCAAACAGCGACGGCGAGTCAGTTCACAACGCGCGCTGCGCGCGCGGGCCCCAACCCCTGCGCTCCTCGGCGACCCTCAGGCGCGCCGCAACGCACCACCTCCCTCCTCGCGACCTGCCACAAGGCAGGGCAGCCGGACCCCATACGATGCGAATTCCAACAGTCACGGGCGCGCGACCGCATCCCTCGCGGCGGCGGGGGCCTGGGGGCGGGGACGTTGGGAGCGGCGAGAAGCGCAGCGGCCGGGTCAGCGCGCGCAGCGCGCATCCAAAACTGACCCGCCGTCGCTGTCTGAGCGGCGCGGCCAAGGGCCGCGAAGCGAGTTCGACGGCGCGACCCGGCCGCGAGCATCGCAGCGGAGTCGGCCAACAGGCCGACCGCTCCCGCCGGCCCCGCCCACAGGCCCCCGCTGCCGCGAGGCGAGCCCAGCACATGCTGCGTATGCAGCAAATGCAACGTATGCAAAGCACGCAAAGCACCACAAGCCACCCAAGCTGACCACATCCCACAAGAGAATCCACCATGGACCGCGACCGCATCCTCCTGACCCCCGGCCCGCTCACCACCACGCTGCGCACCAAGCTGGCGATGCTCAAGGACTGGGGTTCCTGGGACACGGACTTCAATGCCGTCACCGCCAGTGTGCGCAGCCGCCTGCTGGATATCGTGCACGGCCAGGACAGCCATGTGGTCGTGCCTCTGCAGGGCAGCGGCACCTTCAGCGTGGAGGCCGCGGTCGCCACCGTGGTGCCGCGCGATGGGCATGTGCTGGTGCCCGACAACGGCGCCTACTGCAAGCGTGCGGCCAAGCTGTCGCAGATGATGGGGCGCAAGGCCACCTTGATGCCAGTGCCCGAGGACCGGCCCGTCGATGCGGCTGCGTTGGAAGCGCAACTCATGGCCGAGCCCGGCATCACCCACGTCATCCTCATCCACTGCGAAACCGGCACCGGAGTGGAAAACCCGCTGGCCGCAGTGGCGCAGGTCTGCGAGCGCTACGGCAAGGGCCTGATCGTGGACGCCATGAGCAGCTTCGCCGCCCTGCCCATCGACGCGCGCAGCACCCGCTTTGACGCACTCATCGCCGCCAGCGGCAAGTGCCTGGAAGGGGTGCCCGGCATGGGCTTCGTCTTCATTCGCAAGGCCATCCTGGACGATTGCGCCGGCAACAGCCAGAGCCTGGCCATGGACCTGCACGACCAGCATGTCTACATGGGCAAGACGGGGCAGTGGCGCTTCACACCGCCCACCCACGTGGTGGTGGCGCTGTCCGAAGCCATCACCCAGTTCGTGGAAGAAGGCGGCCAGCCGGCACGCCTGGCGCGCTACACACGGAACTGCAAGGCCCTGACCGAAGGCATGGCAACACTCGGCTTCAAGCCCTTCCTGGACCCTGCGGTCCAGGCCCCCATCATCGTCACCTTCCACGCCCCGGCGCACCCTGCCTACGACTTCAAACGCTTCTACGAAGCCGCCAAAGCGCGCGGATTTCTCCTTTATCCGGGCAAACTCACCCAAGTGGAGACTTTCCGGGTGGGCTGCATTGGCGCCATCGGGCCGAACGAGATGCACCAGGCGGTGAGCGCCGCGCGCGAGACACTGGCCGAAATGGGCATTCCTGACGGCGCGCCGAGCGCATGAAGCCTTGCCCTCAACGGTGCCTCGACGCTCTGCCGAATGCATCACCGCGCCGACGCCTGCGCACGGTCAACGAGTGACTTCATGTTGCGAGCCCCAAACTCCCGTTCGTTCTGAGCCTGTCGAAGAGCGACGCCTGCGCCCCGTAACCCATCCAGGAGACCGCCTTGGCAACCCGTACCCCGAGAGAACACCCCGCCCTGGCCGACGTGCGCAAGTCCGGCGCGCAAAAGGTCAAGGTGGCCGTCAGTGACATCGACGGCATCCTGCGCGGCAAGTACCTGCACATTGACAAGTTCCGTGGCGCGGCAGAGTCAGGCTTCGGTTTTTGCGACGTGGTCTTCGGCTGGGACTCGGGCGATGCCTGCTACGACAACACGCAGGTCACCGGCTGGCAGCATGGCTTCCCGGACGCGCTGGCACGCCTGGACCTGGACACCGCACGCCACGTGCCCTGGGACCACGGCGTGCCTTTCTTCCTCGGCGAGTTCGTCAACGCCGACGGCAGCCCCTACCCCGTGTGCCCGCGCCAGACGCTCAAGCGCGTGCTGGGGCGCGCCGAGAAGCTCGGCGTGCTGCCGATGACCGGCATGGAGTTCGAGTGGTTCAACTTCGCCGAGACGCCGCAGAGCTGGGCAGACAAGCAGGGCGTCGGGCCCACCAACCTGACGCCCGGCATGTTCGGCTACTCGTTGCTGCGCATGGCCGACAACCGCGGCTTCTTCCATGCCTTGATGGACGAGATGGCCGCCTTCGGCGTTCCCATCGAGGGCCTGCACACCGAGACCGGTCCCGGCGTTTATGAGGCCGCCATCGCCTTCGGCGGTGCGCTCGAGCAGGCCGACCGTGCCATCCTGTTCAAGACCGGCGCCAAGGAGATCGGCAAGCGCTTTGGCATCATGCCCAGCTTCATGGCCAAATGGAGCGCGCAATACCCTGGCTGCTCCGGCCACATCCACCAGAGCCTGTCAGACGGCAAGAAGAACCTGTTCTTTGACGCCAAGGGCAAGCACTCGATGAGCAAGGTGTTCGAGAGCTACCTCGCCGGTCAGGTGGCCTGCCTGATGGAGTTCGCGCCGATGTTCTGGCCCACCATCAACAGCTACAAGCGCCTGGTGGACGGCTTCTGGGCCCCAGTCAAGCCCACCTGGGGCGTGGACAACCGCACGGCAAGCTTTCGCGTCATCGCCGGCAGCCCCAAGAGCACGCGCCTGGAGACGCGCTGCCCCGGCGCAGACGTCAACCCGTACCTGGCCATGGCCGCTGTCATCGCTGCCGGCCTGCACGGGGTGGAAAAGGGCCTGAAACTCACCGCTGCGCCCATCACCGGCTCGAACCAGGGCGCTGACCACATTCCGCGCGCGCCGCGCTCCCTGATCGAGACCACGCGCATCTTCCAGCGCAGCGACATCGCCCGCGACTGGCTGGGCGACACCTTCGTCGACCACTTCGCCGCCACGCGCGAGTGGGAGCACCGCCAGTGGCAGGATGCAGTGACGGACTGGGAACTCAAACGCTATTTCGAGATCATCTGAGGGACACAGGCGTGCGCATCGTCGGCCACCAGGACCGCAACGAGTTCGAGACCGATCCGGTCAAGGCCTGGCATCGGGGCCGGCAGCTCGACACCCTGCTCGTCAAGGCCCTGCCTGAGCGGCCCCAGGGCGTGTGGCGAGCCCGCCACGAAGAGTTCAACCGGGTGGACGACGAGTGGCACCTGACCATCGCGCGGCGGCTGAACATAAAGTCAGCAGCGCCACTGGCGGGTGAAGCCCCAGCCGAATTCCGGGAACGTCATGCCACCTGATGACGCGCTGCTTGATCTGTTGCGCCGCTTCCAGGACGAAGGGGTGGACTATGTGCTGATCGGCGGTCAGGCCGTTCGGCTGAATGGCTTCGTGCGGGCCACGGAAGACATCGACATCCTGCTGCCCAGTTCAGCGGACAACGGTCGCCGCGTGATCCGCGCGCTGGGCTTCCTGAAGTCCAGCAAGGACCTGGACTCCGCCTGGTTCGAGGTGGATCCTGAGCAGCCTGAGAACATCCGCGTCGCCGACAACCTGCTGATCGACCTGCTGTTTGCGGCCAATGGCGAGGACTTCTTCAGCCTGCAACCTCACGTCCGGGAACTGGAGGTCGACGGCGTCAGGATCCGAACACTCGACATCGACGGCCTCCTGAAGACCAAAACCGGCTATCGCGACAAGGACCGCATCGACCGAGAGGCGCTGGAAAGGCTGCGACAGCGACTTTGAACGACCGCGATCCAACAGCCCCAGGGCGGCGCGCTGCGGGTGCGGAAGAAGCATATTTTTTGAGATATTAGACCCGAGGGCCGAGCGGCTCACACCATGGTCACAACTTGTTGTGCGTCCCATCACACAGCGCGCCCTTGCCGCTGTGCTTGCACCCGCAGAAGTAGACCGTCTTCGATTCGGTGGCGTCCCATTTCACCGGCGTGAAGCTGGAGCCCTTGTGGGAGCCGTCACAAAAGGGCTGGTTCTTGCTTTGGCCGCAAGCGCACCAGTAGTAGCTCTTGCCAGCCTCCACGTCGACGGCGTAGGGGGACTTCTGGGCGATGGTGGGGGTCATGAGTTGTCCTGTTCGAAAAGGGGTTGAAGCCCGGCAAGTTTGGCACGGCCAGCCAGCTTGACACAGCCCGCCCTGGATCAGGGAAAGCCCCGTGCAAGGCCCGCCAAGACCAAGCAATGATGGTTGCCACCCAGCTCCGGCGGCTTGGCCCGTCTGCATCCGCCCGGCATCCACCGGCCCTGAGAGAGGCGCCACATGAAATTCCTCATCCACATCACCTGCGGCCCCGAGAACCCTTCCAAGGCCGCGCAGGACGAGGGCCACGAGGTGCGGCTGTTTCTCGCGGCGGAGGCCGCGGTGCTGCTGCGCCCCGCGGTTGTCGAGAACCTGCAAGGCCTGGGCACGGGGTCGCTCAAGGCGCACCTGGAAGCGCTGCGCGCAGGTGGCGCGAGCTTCTACGTCTCAGGCATGTCCGCGAAGAGCCGTGGGTTCGACGCGGCCGAGCTCGGGGACCTCAAAGCAGAGTTCGCCATGCCCGCAGTGCTGGTCCGCCTGGCGGCGGAGGCCGACCGGGTGCTGTGCTACTGATCCACGGGCTTACCGATGAGGGCCCGCAACGCCCGGGCCAGTTCTGCCTCGGTGACGGTGGCCGCGTGGTACATCGTGGGACACACATTGCTTGACAGCCGCAGCAACGTGCCGGCGTCGCGTTCCAGCCCTTCGCAGAAGTCCTGCACCGAAGCGGCACCGGCCATGACCCGGCACCTTGCGAAATGCCAAGTCACCCGTGACAAAGAGGTGATCGGCCCCCAACTGCAGGCAGCTCGCCGCCTGCAATGCGTCGGGCGTTTTCAGACCTGTGCGGGCTCGGATCGCGGTGGCCAGCTCGATGACCTGGCCGCTCAAGTCGACCCGCACGATGTCGGGACGCTGGAAGAAGGCATCAAAGGCCTCCAGCACGGCCGCGTTGCCTTCGCGCAGCGGATGCACCCGACACTCCAGCCAAGTCAGACGGCTCAGGGCAACGGCCACAGATGGCTCGCGACCCGCAAGGTCTGACAACGCGCGCCTTAGGCGGAATGCGAAGGGCTCAGCACCCTCGACCAGACAGAGCCGTACGCTGGCATCCAGGCAGTCAAACACCGCCAGGACTCACCATGCGCCGTATTTGCGCAAGCGCTGGTCAATCTGCGCATTGGAGCGCCGCCCTGTGGGCGGCAGGGCCGTCATGCAGCCCTGCTAACCGCTCCACGGCTGGCACAAAGCACGCTGGTCATTTACAGACAACACCACGGCCGCCTGTTGGTTGCGATTGACGATGTGCACGGGGCCTTCGCGCAAGCCTTCCTGGTGGGCAGCAATCAAGCTGGATGCTGCAAGGTGACCCAGTCCCGGGCGGTGTAGACCGGCACGCCGATCTCGGGGGGAAAGTGCTTCAAGTTGCCAGTCACCACCGCACAGCCCGCCGCGAGCGCGCAGCCCACGAACGGCCAGTCCGACCGATCAGGCAGTGGGGGATGACCCGCGTAAGGCGGCAGGCTCACCCAATCTGCCTGCTGCCTCAGCAGATGGAGCAACTCCTTCACCAACGGGGCGGAAAAGCTGAATCGGGGACGCGCCAGGACTGCGGTGTACTCTTCGAAGATGGCATCGCACAGGACGGGTGTGAGCGTACGCGCGGCCATGCCCTGTAAGACCGCATCAGGCGGGCTGCCGGGCCGCAGGAGTGCGGACACCAGAATGTTGGTGTCAACCACCGCCCGCATCACCACCAGCCCGATGGGGCGTTGATCACCCGGAGACTCCCTGCAGCGAGGCAGCACGCTCCCGGCGGACGGCGTCGATTTCCGCTTGGATATCCTCCTCCGTCAGCTGCTCCGAACCTCGCTCGCGGACCTGCTGCTGAAGGCGTTTGACCACGGCACCCAGGCGGGCGGCCCGATGCGCGCGCAGCAGGTCCTCCACTTCAGCGGGCTCGGCATGCAGCAGCAGCGCGCAAGGCAAGCCATTGCGGGTGACGACGAATTCCTCGCCTGACTCCACCCTTTGCCAGACCTCGCCCGACTTGTCACGCAGTTCACGAACGGTCACGTAATCCATACGAGTTCGACCTATTGGCTTCAATTCGGTACGCAAATGTAGCCCAAAGCGCCCGCACAAATGTATTTCACGACCAGGGCCAAGGCACGATGAATTTATTGATCAGGGAAAGCCCAGCGCGTGCGACTTTCCGAAATCAGGCCCCGCGCGCTGCAGCAGAAGCGTCAGGCCTTCAACTCAATACCTTTGTATTCAACCCCGCCACTTTGCGAAAAGCGGTGTCACCCGTGACAAAGAGGTGATCGGCCCCCAATTGCAGGCAGCTCGCCGCCTGCAATGCGTCGGGCGTTTTCAGACCTGTGCGGGCTCGGATCGCGGTGGCCAGCTCGATGACCTGGCCGCTCAAGTCGACCCGCACGATGTCGGGACGCTGGAAGAAGGCATCAAAGGCCTCCAGCACGGCCGCGTTGCCTTCGCGCAGCGGATGCACCCGACACTCCAGCCAAGTCAGACGGCTCAGGGCAACGGCCACAGATGGCTCGCGACCCACAAGATCTGACAACGCGCGTCTCGCGCGGGATGCGAAGGGCTCAGCACCCTCGGCCAGATAGATCAGCGCGCTGGCATCCAGGAAGGCAAACACCGACGGGACTCACCAAGCCCGGTCTTCGCGCAGGCGCTGGTCGATCTCCGCCTTGGTGCGGCGCCCTGTGGGCGGCTGAGCCGCCAGCCACTGCAGGGCCGTCATGCTGCCCTGCTGAGAGCTCCGCGGTTGGCATAAGGCTCGGTAGTCATCCTCAGACAACGCCACAGCCGCCAAGACCCAAGACACTGCGAGATGAGACCGTTCGAGCGGGATTTGCTGGAGTCCGTTGGCCAGGCGCTGCGCGGTGAGCACGCCCGAGTGACCACGGGGGAAGCCATCGCGCGGCGTGTTGGCGGACGGCCGACGCGAGCACTGCACAAGCAGCCCGTAACCCTACGGCTGAACCCCGACGTGCTGGCGCAATGGCGGGCCAGCGGCAAGGGCTGGCAGAAGCGAGTTGCGGAAGCCCTGCGCAGGGCCATGCCACGCTGAGGCGGATCAACCTGGCAAGAGCAGCGGCAACGCGCAAGGCACTGGCGCAAATCCGCACCCCTCGAAGACAGGGGTTGGCCGGCGAAAGGGCCTGGTCAGCGGGCCTGCGCCCCCACCTTCACCAGGTTGTCGTTGGAGTTCCGGTCGATGCGGCCGTTGAAGGGATCGACGCCGATGAAGCTGGGCTCCTTGTCGAGCACCATGCGGATGTCTTGCCGGCCCGACACCAGGGCGCGGCGTTCTAGGGCGATCACGGCGTCGGCGCGATAGCCCTTCTTGCCCGGCTCGGCGGTGAAGGCGCCGATCTCGAAGGTCTCGGCCAGGGGCGCCTCGGTCTCCACGCCCTTGCCGTCAGCGTGGAACTTCTTCGCCTCCAGGGTGAAGCTGACGTCGAAGCGCCCGTCCGCGCGCTTGACCGAGCGTGCTTCCACGGCCTTGAGGTCGTACAGCGTGATCTTCTCGAACAGGTCGCTGATGAAGTCTTCATGGGCAGGCCCCGCCTCCTCGCGCAGCAGGCGCAGGAAGTCGGTGGACGAGGGGTAGGGCGCGGGCTTGAAGGCGAACTCGGCGATCAGCCTCTGCAAGGCGCGGTTGACCACCGCCTCGCCCAGGTGCTCCTTGAGCGCCCACATGGCTAGCGCGCCCTTGTTGTAGTGGATGTAGCCTTGGTTCTCCACGCGGTTCAGGGGCAGTTCCTCCAGGATCTCCCGGCCCCGCGATCGCAGGTAGGCGTCAAGCTCGTACTTGAGGAACTTGCGCAACTGTGCCTTGCCGTAGAGCTTTTCCATCACCAGCAGCGCGGCGTACTGCGAGAACGACTCGCTCAGCAAGGTCATGCCCTGCTTGTCGGCGCCGATGACCTGGTGCGCCCACCACTGGTGGGCGATCTCGTGCGCCGTGACGTAGGTGACGAGATCGATCTTCTCGTCTGCGTCCTCGCCCTTGAAGTTCTGCACGAACCCGATGGCCTCGGAGTACGGCACCGTGTTGGCGAAGGACTGGGCGAACGACGCGTAGGCCGGGAACTCCAGGATGCGCGCCTGGCGGAACTGGTAGGGCGAGAAGCGCTCGCTGAACACCGCCAGCGAGACCTTCATGGCGTCGAGCATGCGCTGCACGTTCGTGTCGTGCGGGCCGTGGTGGTAGACCGCAAGCTCCACCGCCTGGCCTTGTGCGTTCTTCCAGGTGTCGCGTCGCACCTCGTAGCGGGCCGACTGCAGCGAGAAGAAGTTCTGGATCGGCGCCTCGGTGCGCGTGACCACGGTGCGGCGGCCGCCGGCGCTGGTGTCGCTCACAGTGGTCCCCGGCGCCACCGGGGTCTGGTCGGCATCGGTGCTCAAGGTGATCTGGGCGGTGACCCAGTCGCTGTCATGGCGAAGATAGTGGTGCCGGCGCGCGCCTTCGTCTTCCAGCTTGGCTGGCCGCAGTTCCGGGGGCAGGCCGTGCTTGCGGCGCTTGGCGCGGTCCTGCAGCAGGCCCTCACGGCCCATGCCGATCAGTGGGGCGATGTCGAAGTTGTTCAGGAAGCTGCCGTTGGCCACCACCGCGGTCTGGGGCCGGCCATTGACGAATCCGCGTTGCCCGAACACCGTGGTGAAGTCCAGGCGCCGCTTCTCCCCAGGCTGCATGGGCTGGGCCAGACGGTAGATGTGGTATCCGAACTTCGGCCACTCCTTGTCCAGGGTCGCGCCCTCCAGGCGGATGTCCGCTTTCAGCAAGTCGGCGTTCCAGCGCACATGAACGGCCTGCAGCGGCTGGCTGGTGCGGTTTTCCAGGAGGTAGTGGCCGCGGGTGTCCGCGCGCAGCGCCTTCGGGTGCAGCGCCACCTCCAGCTCCACATGGCCGATGGTGGGCTGCGGCAGATGCTCGAACGACAGCAGTGTCTTCTCGGCATCAGCGCTGAGCGCCTCGATTTCATCGCTGTTGAGGTGCCGGTTCAGCACAGTGGTGTTGTAGAGCACCCAGCCGCCCAGGCCCACCCAGGCCAAGGCGGCCGTGCCCAGCAGCACACCCGCACCGCCACGCAAGCGCTGGGGCAGCCGCGCCAGGCGCGGGCGCAGGCGCGTGTCGCCGCCACGGCGCCACAGCAGGTGCGCCAGCACCAGCAACACCGCCGCGAAGGCCGCCCAATAGGCCTGCGTCCAGGCACGGCCCAGCCAGAAGTGCCCCAGGCTGTTCATGTCCGACAGCGGCACCGAAGGCACTGCGCCGTAGTTGTAGACATTGAGCTCGAAACCCAGCGAGCCCAGCACGAAACTGGCCACCAGCCACACCAGCATCACGGCCCAGCCGACGAACTTGTGCGGCACCAGGGCCTGGACGAAGACCGACAGCACGCCCAGCAAGGCGGCGGTGAAAAAACCCGGCAGCAGGAAGCCCAGCAGGTACAGGCCAAGTTCGAAGCGCATGTACCCATGGAATGCCTGGAAGGCCATGGCACCCAGCACGGCGGCCCCGTAGGTGGCCAGCAGCACGCCGCTCACGGCCAAGACCTTGGGCAGCATGAAAGTCCAGTCCGGTGCGGCGCTGGCGTCCACGATCTCGTGCATGCGGCGCTCACGGTCGCGCCAGACCAACTCACCGCCGTAGAAGATGGCGATCAGGATGGGGAAGAGCGTGAAGCCGCCCTCCAGGGCATTGACCACCGCCCGCGTTACGGGCAGGTAGTCCACGCCGCGGTCCTGCACCACGCCCATGAGCCCACCCACGGCGTTGAACAGCCCCAGGAACAGCAGCACGATGAAGGCCGGGCTGCGCAGCACGAAGGCCATGTCGAAGCGCACCAGCGCCAGGAACTGCACCGCCCAGACGCCCCCACCCGAACGCGGCCGGGCCAGCGGATGCGGCGGGGGCGCCACCTCGGCCGCCCCGCCCCGGCCTGCCGACGCCTTGCCCGCCATCACCCGCGAACCGGACACATCGAAACGAAACACGCCGTAGGCCAGCGCAAAGAGTGCCATCCCCACGGCCAGCCACAGCAAGCGGTTGTACAGCAGCAGGCCCTCCAGGGGCGGCAGCCGGGTGTTGCGCTCGACGGCCGTCCAGTACTTGGTGGCCTGGTTCAGGGCGCTCATGCCGAAGGGGTCGGTCCAGGCCGAGACCGTATCCCAGGCCGGGTCGCGCAGCATCACGCGCGAGACGACGAACAGGATGAGGAAAACCACCACGCCAATGAAGGTCCACATCATCGAGCGCGTGACTGTAGCCAGGGCAAAGAAGCCGGCCCCCAAGGCCAGCAAGGTGGGCAGCCCGAACACGACATACGCGAAGAGGTAATGGCCGACGACGGTGGGCCCGAGCTTTTCCGGGTCGATCCAGGGCATGAAGCTGCCCACCAGCATGGCCAGCGGCACCGACAGCATCACGCCGAAGGCCACCAGCACCGCGCCGGCGAAGCGTCCCACCAGGTAGTCGAACTTCGTGACCCGGGTGCTGCGCACCAGTGGCGCGAAGCCGGTCTCGTCGTCGCGGATCACCACGTTGGCCACGAAGGCCGTCACCACGAAGAGGGCAAAGATGTTGAGCACGCCCACCGTCTGCAGGATGGCGTAGGGCGCGTTGACGTGGACGTTGCCACCGGCACCGATCTGGATGTTCTCGGAGGTGACGCTGCCGAAGGCGAAAAGGAAGAAGAGCGCGAAGGCGACGAAGAACAGGGGCGAGCGCAGCTGGTAGCTGACCTCGAAGCGGGCGATACGGCTGAGCATGGGGCCTCCCGCGGTGTCAGGCCGAAGCCACCGAGGCCGCCGAAACCGCCGCCGCCTCACGGCGGGTCTGGACCAGGGTGGCGAAGTACAGATCCTCCAGACTGGCCTCCACCGGCTCGAACCCCGCCTCCGGCAGCGCATCGGCCAACACATGGATCACGGTGCGGCCCGCCCGCAGACGGTGGGCGATGACGTTCATCGCGGCCTGGTGGGCCGCGAGCTGGCCGGTCTCGATGGCGCGGCGCCACACCCGGCCCCGCAGCGAGCCGATCAGCTCGCCGGGCACGCCCTGCAGCACGATGCGCCCGCCCGCCAGCACGGCCATGCGCGGGCACAGATCGGTGACATCTTCCACGATGTGCGTGGACAGGATCACCACCACGTTTTCACCAATCTCGGCCAGCAGGTTGTTGAAGCGGTTGCGCTCTTCCGGGTCCAGCCCGGCCGTGGGTTCGTCCACGATGATCAGGCTGGGCTGCCCGATCAGCGCCTGCGCCACGCCGAAGCGCTGACGCATGCCGCCGGAATAGCCGGCCACCGCCTTCTTGCGCACCTCCCACAGGTTCACCTGCGCCAGCAGGGTCTCCACCGTTTCGCGCCGCTCGCCGCGGTGGCTGATGCCCTTCAGCACGGCCAGGTGGTCCAGCAGGTCATAAGCCGAGACGCGGGGGTAGACGCCGAAATCCTGCGGCAGGTAGCCCAGCGTGGCACGCAGCTTCTCGGGCTCACGCAGCACGTCGATGTCCCCGAACCGGATGTGGCCCGAGCTGGGGGTCTGCAGGGTGGCGATGCTGCGCATCAGGGTGGACTTGCCGGCTCCGTTGGGACCGAGCAGGCCGAACATACCTGTGGGCACGTCCAGGTTCACGCCGTCAAGTGCGCGGGTGCCGTTGGCGTAGACATGACTGACGTTGCTAAGGCTCAACATTCTCGGAATCCTCCAGTCTGGGCAGGCCGCGGCGGGTGGCCGGGCGAGGGCCGGCAGCGAGCGCCAAGCCTTGCGCCAGTGTCCCGCGTCAACCGGGGCTCATCAACTTTCGTGCGATGAACCGTCGATCTGTGGGGACAAGCTGCTGGGCTCGCGCGCGTCGGTGCGCAGGACCCTCGAGGCGATCTGGCAAGATCAAATCAGCGGCGTACCGGCGTGGAGGCGGGTCGAGTCGCTGTTCGATGCCTTGGGTGCAGGTGATCGAGGGTCCCGAATGGGGGCTCCGCAAGGCCCAAGGCCCCCGCCATATCTGCGCAGGTGGCCAAGTCTTTCTCATTTCCAGAGTGAATCCTTATGCCCTCCCTCCACCCCCTCCTCCAAGCGCTTCAGACCCTTGGCCACAACAGGCCGAGTGCCAACGCGGCAGCCAAGGAATTGAACACCACGGCCTTCTTTGCGGAAGGTCGCCTCCCTGTCCGTGATCTCGAGGTCAAGGTCAGCGGGCATGGACCGCTGACCAAGCCCTTGACAGCGGATCAAGCGCAGCAACTGCACGGCCTGAGCCAGCCGTCGAAGTTCGGTCATCGCGATCGCACTTTGCTGGACAAGACGGTACGCCACTCAGGCGAGATCAACGCCGATGACGTGGAACTCACGCCTAACGCGCTGGCATGGTCCCAACTGCTGCTGCAGGTGTCTCAGGCCTTGGGCAGCGGTCCACTTGAGGCCTGGGTGCACAAACTGCTGATCTACGGACCCGGCCAGTTCTTCAAGCCGCACCAGGACACCGAGAAGCGCGAGGGCATGGTGGGCACGCTGGTGCTCATCTGGCCCAGCGCGCACATCGGCGGTGGCCTGCGCGTCCAGCATGCGGACCAGTCCGCCACCTTCGCCTCGCAGCATCTGCAGACCGAAGAGATTCGCTGGTGCGCCTTCTATGCCGACTGCAGGCACGAGGTACTGCCCGTAGAAGAAGGCTGGCGCGTGGCGCTGACCTATGACCTGGTGGTGCCTGCCAAGGTGCGCAATGCGCCGGTCGGCGCCCCCAACGCAGCCTTGCTGGACGCCCTGCGCGGGCAATTCAATGCGGGCGGCAGCAACACCCTGCGCCCCTGGGTGCTGATGCTGGACCACGAGTACACCGAGCACGGACTGCGCTGGCACCTGATGAAGGGCGACGACCGTGAGCGCGTGGCCGCGCTGCGGGCCGCAGCGGACGCGCTGGGCCTGACCGTCCATCTGGCGCTGATGGAGGTGCAGGAGAGCTGGACCGCCGTGACCGAGTACCGCGGCCGGCACCAGCGGGGCGGCGCCGTGCAGCCCGATGAGCTCATCGAGCGCTCGGCCTCACTGGACTTCTGGGTGGACCGGGATGGCCGGGTGGGGCCTCATGCACGGCTGTCCATTCAGGAGTCAGACACCGAAAGCTTCACCGAGACCGGGCCTGAGCATCTCGTCAACGAGGAGTACGAGGGCTACATGGGCAACTGGGGCGAGACCCTGGACTACTGGTACCGCCGCGCGGCCCTGGTGATCCAGTCGCCCGCGGCAGCCGAGCGCTCGCGCTTTGCACTGGACTTTTCAGGCGCGCTGAAGGATCTTCGGGCGCTGGCGCGGGGCGCTGAGGACTCTCGCCAGCAGGCGGCAGCTCAAGCTCAACGGGTGCACGATCTCCTGATGCGGCAGGTGGTGTCCAAAGGGCACAAACTGTTAGCCGCCTACGCTGACATCGCGGCCGTGCTGCCCGAAGACGAGGCGGCGCTGGACCTTCTGCGTGACTTCAACCCCGCGACCTTTCTGGCCGCGGATGCCAAGGCACTAAAGGTGCTGCTGAAGGGCCGAGGCGAGGATTGGCTGCTGCAACTCATCAAGGCCTGGGGCAGCCCGAAGGACGCATGGAGGCAGGGACTGCAGTTCGGGATGTCCGTGACGCATCAAGAAGAGGACGAAGACGACGACGTTGACTTCGGGGAAGACGGGGATGACGTTGACGATGACGTTTCAGTGGCCCGCGGCCCGTACGCGCGCCTCTGGCCGGCCAAACTCCCGCACTTCGTGGGCGCATGCCTGAAGGCGGAGCTGACCCCCACCGTCGTCGAGGCTCTGCTCGAATCCCTGTGGATGTTCAATCTGCGACAACAAGACGAGCAGGAATCCAGGCAATCACCCGCCGCCCGCAAGGCTTCCCAACACGCCCGCCTCCAGGCGGTAGTGGAACTTCTCCAGGCGTTCAGAGCCGCGCCAGCGCCGCAGGCCCACCTGAACCATCTGAGAGAGCATGTGCTGGGCCAGCCCGCGCTGTATCCGCTCACCGAACTCGCTCCGTTGGCTCTGGCTTTCGGACCCGAGGGCGCTTCGCTGAAGGCTCAGGTGATGAATGCGTTGCACACGGCCCTGGCCCGCCCTGTGCGAGCCGAGGGCGATCACTCCGTGGCGGACATCGAGTGGACCTGCCGCTGCGCCGACTGCAAGCCCGTTCACGCCTGGGCGGCATCGCCCAGCGCTGAAGCTGTGATCCTGCCCATGGCCCAAGCGCGCCGCGATCATGTGGAGCGCAAGCTCCAGGATGCGGGTGCGCCCTTCAAGACGGAGACCCTGCGCCAGGGGTCGCCACACAAGCTCAAGCTTCAAAAACCTGGCCAACTGCACCAGCAGGAGGCAGCCCTTCGTGAACGGTGGCAGCGTGAGTTGCAGCGATTGAGCTCCTGAGGCCGTCGACCTGTTGAGTCAGCTCAGACACGCTGCTTGCCGCAGAGCGCGCGCAAAATGCGCACATGAACATCTCTCGCTTCGCCTTCCCCACCCCCATCCACTTCGGCGCCGGCGCGCGCAAGTTGGTGGCCGCGCACCTGCTGGAGCAGGGCGTCAAACGTCCGCTGATCGTCACCGACCGGGCGCTGGCGCAACTGCCGGTGATGGCCGAGTTCCGCAGCCACCTGGGTGGCCTGGACGTCGCGGTCTACGACGGCGTGTTCGGCAACCCCACCTGCGCGCAGGTGATGGGCGGCGCCGCGGCGGTCAAGGCGCACGGAGCGGATGCCGTCATCGGCTTTGGCGGCGGCGCCGCACTGGACGTGGCCAAGGTGGTGGGCGTGGCGGCCACGCACGAGGGCGACATCCTGGAGTACGTGTGGGACCACCCGCAGGTGCGGCCCATCGTCAACGCCTTGCCCTACTTCATCGCCCTGCCCACCACCTCGGGCACAGGCTCGGAAGTCGGCCGCTCGGCCGTGGTGTCCGAGAACGACACACACCACAAGCGCACGGTGTTCAGCCCCAAGATCCTGGCGCGCGCCGTCTTTGCCGACCCAGAGCTGACCTTCGCCCTGCCGGCCCCCGTGACGGCGGCCACCGGCATGGACGCGCTGACGCACAACATCGAGAGCTACCTTTCGCCGGCCTACCACCCGCTGTGCGACGGCATCGCACTCGAAGGCTTGCGCGTGGGGGCGCGGGCGCTGGCCACTGCCGTGAAAGAGCCGTCGAACCTGCAGGCCCGCGCCGACATGATGATGAGCTCGATGATGGGCGCCATCGCCTTCCAGAAGGATCTGGGCTCGGTGCACGCCTGCGCGCACGCGCTGGGCGCGGTGGTGGACATGCACCACGGCCTGGCCAATGCGCTGATGATCGACACCGTGCTGGACTGGAACCGCGAGGTGGTGCCCGCCAAGTTCGACGAGATGGCGCATGTGGTGGGCGTGAACAGCAGCGGGGGCGGTGGCGCCGGCTTCATCGCCTGGCTGCGCCGGCTCAAGGCCGACATCGGCATCACCGGCGGCCTGGCCCAGCGCGGCGTGACCCTCGATCACCTGCCGAGCCTGGTGCCCCTGGCCGCCACGGACTTCACCGGCGGCACCAACCCGCGCCCGGCCACCGAGGCCGACTACGAGCGGCTGTTCCGCGCTGCAATGTGATTGCACAAGTGTTGACTGGCGCTATCATCCTGGCGTGAACTCGCGTCAGCGCAAGACCTTCGAGGCCATCTGGAGCGATCCCGTCAACGGGACACTGGAATGGCGACGTATCGAGTCACTCTTCGAAGCCTTGGGCTGTCGCGTGATCGAAGGTCCCGGGTCGTCGGTGACGTTCGAGAAGGACGGGCGGCGCGCCACCTTTCATCGGCCACATCCTGGCCAGGAAGCGCTGCGCTACCGCGTCAGAGCGGCCCGCGAATGGTTGGAAAGGATAGGAGCAAGGCCATGAACAACACGATGCAATACCGGGGCTACACAGCCACCATGAGCTTTGACGCGGAAGACAAGATCATCGTGGGGCGGGTGCTCGATATCGATGACATCGTGACCTTTCATGGGGCCTCGGTGGCCGAGTTCGAGGCGCACTTCCACACCGTGGTGGATGATTACATCGCCGCCTGTCAAGCGCTGGGCAGCGAGCCGGAGCGGCCCGCGAGTGGGAGATTGATGCTCAGGGTGTCGCCGGAGGTGCATGCCGCGTCGCTGAAGGCCGCGGCTCTGAGCGGTACAAGTCTCAACCGGTGGGCCGAGCAAGCGCTGAAGGCGGCTACGCGTCGGTCCACCAAGACCATCCCTGGTGCCTCCAAGGCCACCCGCTTGAGCAAGAAGGTCGCGGGAACAACTCAAGCCGCACGCTGAGCGCCGGCCTTGCCGCCCGATCAGAAACCGCATCGGCCTTCATGTCCATCCACTCGCCATGAACCCCAAACCACTGCTGATCGGCGTTTCCGCGCGCATCCACTACCCCACCGAGCACGAGGCGTTGCCGCGCGTCTTCACCAAGACCCTGCACTTCCTGGAGCAGTCGGTGGCGCACTGGGTGTTGTCGGGCCATGCGATGGCGGTGATGGTGCCGGCCGTCACGCGCGACAGCATCGTCGAGCGCACAGACCTGAATCTGGACGACTACGCCCAGGCGCTGGACGGCTTGGTCCTGCAAGGCGGCAACGATATCGCGCCCACGGCGTATGGCGAACAGCCGCTGGACCCCGCCTGGGCGGGCGACCCGGTGCGCGACGCCTACGAGCTGGAGCTGATCCGCGCCTTCGAGAACGCGGGCAAGCCGGTGTTCGGCATCTGTCGGGGCTTCCAGCTCATCAACGTGCTGCACGGCGGCTCGCTGTGGCAGGACATCATCTCGCAGCGACCCGGCGCCTTCGACCACCGCGCGCTGCAGCGATACGAGAAGCACTACCACCCCATCGAGATCGTTCCCGGCACTCGGCTGGCTCAGCTCTACCCCAGGGTCAAGCAGGCCAGTGCCAACAGCATCCACCACCAGGGCGTGAAGGACCTGGCGCCCGGCTTCGTGGTGGAGGCCCGCTGCCCGCTGGACGGCACCGTGGAGGCCATCCGCCGCACAGAGGGCTCGTACGTGGCGGCCGTGCAGTGGCACCCCGAGTTCCACCAAGCCGGCGAGCCTGAGCACTTCGACGACTCGGCCATGTTGCAGGACTTTCTGGACGCCTGCCGCGCGGTGCGCGACGGGAGCGCTTGACCCGATGGCAGGTTAAACAGAGTCAGCGTCGCCAGCGTTCGCGCCCTTCGACCTGGCTCAGGGCGAACGGGGTTTGCGCCGCAGCCTTCATCCAGCCTTCATCCAGCCTTCATGCAGCCTTCACCCAGCCTTCACCCAGCCTTCACCCAGCCTTCACCCAGCCTTCACCCAGCCTTCACCCAGCGTTAAGCCGATCAAACCTACACACCGCCCAGCATGCCCACCCTCAAGATCCACAACCCCTACTCCGGCACCGTGATCGACGAGATCCCGGCCGACGACGCAACCTCGGTGGCGGCCAAGGCCGCCGCCGCGCGCGCCGCGCAACCCGCCTGGGCCGCCCTGCCCATGGCTGTCCGGCTGGCCTGCATCACACGCTTTCGCGCGGCGGTAGTGGCGCAGCTGGAGGCACTCGCCACCACCATGACACGCGAGACCGGCAAACCCATCAGCCTGTCACGCAACGAGCTCAACGGGCTGCTGCCGCGCCTGGACTTCTTTGTCGAACAGGCCGAGGGCACGGTGCGTGACGAGCATGTCTTTGACGGCGGCGGCATGCACGAACAGATCTCGCACGCGCCGCTGGGCGTGGTGGCCAACATATCGGCCTGGAACTACCCCTGGTTCGTGGGCTGCAACGTCATCGTGCCGGCACTTCTGACCGGCAACGCCGTGCTCTACAAGCCCAGCGAACATGCCGCGCTCACGGGCCTGGCCATCACCCGGCTGCTGCACGAATCCGGCGTGCCGGCCGGCGTCATGCAGTGCGTGGTGGGCGGCGGCGCGGTGGGCGCCGCGCTGCTGGAGCAGCGCATCGACGGCCTGTTCTTCACCGGCAGCCACGCCACTGGGCAGCGCATTGCCGCGGCGCTGGCCACAAGGCTGGTCAAGGTGCAGCTCGAGCTCGGCGGCAAGGATCCCATGTACGTGCGCGCCGACGTGGATGTGAAGGCCGCCGCTGAGAGCCTGGCCGACGGCGCCATGTACAACACCGGCCAGGGCTGCTGTTCGGTGGAGCGGATCTACGTGCACGAGGCCGTGCACGATGCGTTCGTGGCGCACTTCGTACAGACGGTGAAGGCCATGAAGGCCGGTGACCCGATGGACGCCGGCACCTACCTCGGCCCCCTCACGCGCGAGCCGCAGATCGCGGTGCTGCAGGCGCAGGTGGCCGATGCGCTGGCCAAGGGCGCCCGCGTGCAATGCGGCGGCCAACGTACGCCCGGCCCGGGCTGGGGCTTCGATCCCACGGTCGTCACCGGCTGCAACCACACCATGGAGCTGATGCGCGAGGAAAGCTTCGGCCCCATCGTCGGCATCCAGCAAGTGGCCTCGGACGAGGAGGCCGTGACGCTGATGAACGACACGCGCTACGGGCTGACGGCCGGCGTCTACACCAAGGACGAATCTGCCGCCCGCGCGCTGCTGGCGCAAGTGAACGCCGGCACCGTCTATTGGAACTGCTGCGACCGGGTGAGCCCGCGCCTGCCCTGGAGCGGCGTGGGCGACTCCGGCATCGGCCTGACGCTCTCGACCTACGGCATCCAGACCTTCACCCGGCCCAAGGCCTGGCATCTCCGGCAGCCGGCGTGATGGCGCCGACCATGGGCGCGAGCGCGACCGTCGCCCTTGTGCCGCCTCCCCGCATACCCGCCGACCGTCTCCCGGCCGGCCGACTTCCCGCCGTCCACGTCCCCATTGCGCGAGCCCTCGGCCCCCACATCCGTTCGGGCTGAGCCCTTCGACTTCGCTCAGGACAGGCCCGTCGAAGCCCTGGCCCCATCATGCAGACCCTCGCCACCCATCTCCGTTCGGGCTGAGCCCGTCGAAGCCTCATGCATCAGACCCTGGCCCTCTTCGACCTGGACCACACCCTGCTGTCGGGCGACAGCGACGTGCTGTGGTGCGATTGGCTGATGCGCGAAGGCGTGCTGGAGCGCGAAAGCTTCGAGCCGCGCAACGCAGCGATGGAAGCCGGCTACAAGGCCGGCACGGTGACGGTAGCCGAGTTCTGCGGCTTCTACGTCGGCACGCTGGCCGGTCGCACGCTGGCGCAGTGGGAGCCGCTGCGCCAGCGCTTCCTCGTTGAGGAAATCGTGCCACGTATCCCGCCCGCGGCGCACCACCAGGTCCAGCAGCACCAGAGCGCCGGCCACACCGTGGTGCTGACCACGGCCACCAACCGCGTCATCACCGAGCTGACGGCGCAGCACCTGGGCATCGCCCATCTGATCGCCACGGAGTGCGAGGTGCGTGCTGACGGCTGCTTCACTGGCCGTGTGGCCGGCACACCCAACATGCGCGAAGGCAAGGTGACGCGCCTGCAAGCCTGGCTGACCGAACGCGGCACCACGCTGGACGCGCTGGACAGCGTGGCCTACAGCGACTCGATGAACGACGCCCCGCTGCTGTCTGCCGCCCGGCGAGCCGTGGCTGTGGACCCCGATCCGCGACTGGCAGCCCTGGCTGCCAAGCGGGGATGGACCGTGCTTCACTGGCGGTGACCGCCACATCCGGGCACGGACGGCCGCCCGTCTGCAGCGACGTTACTGCCGCGCGTCGATGCGGATCAGTTCGCCGGCCCAGTCAAGGATGCCAGCATCCGCCGTCACCAGCACCGCAGCGCTGGCCACGGCCGTGGCGACGATGAACCGATCCGCGGGATCGCGGTGCAGGTTTTCAAGCCCGGCAGCCGCCACCGTGATGCGGCCCTCCAGCGGGATCTCGCGGACTCCCGCCCCCAGGAGATCGGCCCGCCAGGTACCGGGCGACACCGGCAGGTGCAGGCGGCCTCGCTGCGCCAGCATCGCCACTTCCCAGAAGCTGATCGCGGACACCGCCACCTCACCCACCGACCAGGCCTGCTGGATGGCCTGTCGCGCCTGCGGGCCGAGCGCCGCGTCGTCGGCATCCATCCACACCAGGACGTGCGTGTCGAGCAGCAGCATCAACGCGCCTCCTGCGCGTCCCAAGGCTCCTCGAGCGGGGAAAGGATGTCGCCTTCGATGCGCAGGCCGCGGTGGAGGCCGAAGGGGCTGTCAACCCTTGGCCCACCGAAGGGCCGAAGTTCAGCCACGGGCCGGCCGTTCTTGGTGACCACCCACACTTCGCCGGTGCGGGCCACTTCGTCCATCAGCGCCAGGCACTTGGCCTTGAACTCCGAGGCTTGTATCGTCTGCATGATCTTGTTCCTCACGCGCTGCGTTTCTTTCGAATCTCCGAGAGCAGTGTAAATGGTCACCTCGATGACCAGTCATCTTGTTGACCGTTTCCAACAGACACCCCAGAAAGGCCTTCCCATGTGGCGCATCCGATTCATGGCCCTGGTGCTCGTGCTGGCCTCTTTCGCCAGTCCGGGCCCAACCCACGCTACGACCCTGCGCATCGCCAGCGCCTTCGACCCCCAGACCATGGACCCGCACGCCATCGCGCTGCTGTACCACTCGCGCATCGCCTTCCAGGTCTACGACTCGCTGGTGCACCGCAGCGAAGCCTTCAAGCTGGAGCCAGGGCTGGCGCTGTCGTGGCAGATGACCTCGCCCACGGTGTGGCGCTTCAAGCTGCGCCCGGGCGTGAGCTTTCACGATGGCAGCGCCTTCACGGCCGACGACGCGGTGTTCTCCATTCAGCGCGCCATGGCGCCGCCTTCGCAGCGGGCCTTCCAGCTCAAGGGCGTGGCGGCGGCACGCAAGGTGGACGAGTCCACCCTGGAACTCGCCACGGAGGCGCCCGATGCCGTGCTGCCCGAGAAGCTGACCTTCCTGCCCATGATGAGCCGCGCCTGGAGCGAGAAGCATGGCGTGCAGAAGGCGCAAGACTTCAATGGCAAGCAGGAGACCCACGCAGTGCGCCACGCCAACGGCACCGGCGCTTTCCGCCTGGAGCGCTACGAGCCTGACGTGCGCACCGTGCTCAAGCGCCACCCGCAATGGTGGGGCGATGCCGACAAGGCACCCGGCCGGCGCCAGGGCAACCTGACCGAGGTGGTTTTCACCACCATCAAGAGCGATGCCACACGCCTGGCTGCCCTGGCCTCCGGCGAGGTCGACCTGGTGCTGGACCCGCCTTACCAGGACATCGCCCGGCTCAAAGCCGACCCGCGCATCACGCTGACGCAGACTGCCGACATCGGCCAGCAGTACCTGGCCTTCGACCAGGCGCGCGACGAACTCGAGTTCAGCGACGTCAAGGGCCGAAACCCCTTCAAGGACCTGCGCGTGCGCCAGGCCGTGTACCACGCCGTGAACGTGCCGCTGATCATCGACAAGGTGCTGCGCGGCCAGGCCGTGCCCACCGGAGCCTTCCTGTCACCGATGGTGGACGGCTCACCTGCCGAACTAGACAAACGTCTGCCCTTCGACCCCGCCCGCGCCCGCGCCCTGCTCTCGCAGGCCGGCTACCCCAACGGCTTTGCCGTCACGCTGGACTGCGTGAACGTGGCCTGGCGCGAAAACGTCTGCCAGGCCGCGGCGGCCATGCTCACGCAGGTGGGCATCCGCACCACGCTGCGCTCCAGCCCGACCAACCAGTTCTTCCCCCGGCTCAGCCAGGGCAGCGGCAGCTTTCTGGAATTCGGCTGGAGCGCCAGCCCGGACGCCTGGGCCTCGCTCAACGGCCTGTTCCGCACTTTTGACCGCTCCGGCCTGGGCAGCTTCAACGCCGGGCGCTACAGCAACCCGAAGCTGGACGCCCTGATCGACGGCGTCCGCGTCGAACCCGACCTGACCCGGCGCCGCGCCATGGTCACCACCGCGCTGCGCCTGATCGGTGACGACCTGCCCATGATCCCGCTGTACCGCCGCACCCTGACCTGGGCGATGGCCAAGAAGGTCAGTGTGGTGCAGTGGCCCAACGACGCGATCGAGTTGCGCTGGGTGCAGGTGAGGTAGGCCACAGCGCGGCGCATGGGGCGTTCGCGGACGGCCGGCTTCACTTCCGGCACCGCCCGTGCCGCTGCCGAAAGTCCCAGGGCGTTTCGGCAGCGGCATCGGCGTGCACGCCGGCCAGGCTGGAACGGGCTGCCGCCTCTTGCTGCAGATACGGGCTGCGCCCGTAGACGTCGCGCCAGGCCCAGGCGTGGCCCTGCGCCACCAGGGCGGCGTTGACGTCCACGCCGCCCACGCTCAAGGTACCGAGCGTGCGACGGTAGTCGTCCTGGCCATGGGTGCGCAGCGTGGCGGGCCTGCCCTGCGCCTGCTCGCGCAGCGCCGCCGTGGCCTGCCGCCCCCAGGCCTGGCAGGTCTCGGGGGCGTCGATGCCGCGCAGCCGCACGGCCACCAGGGGCTCACCCAGCTCATCGGGCTGGAACCACAAGGTGTCGCCATCCACCACGCGGGTGACCTGGCCTGGCAGCACGCGTGCGGCGGCATGTGCGCCGGCGGTCGACCACGCCAGGCACAGCGCCGCGGCCAGCGTGGCGATCAGCGCCTGCAAACCCGCAAAGGCGCCTTCAGGTCCGCCCGCACCCTGCCGCACAGACGAAGCGCAGCCGCAGGGGCGTCTCCACAGGGGCATGGACGGTCAGGCTGCCGACATCGCCTGGCGCCAGGCCCACCTCGCCAACCACACCAGCGCCATCAGCCACAGAAGGCCGATGACCACCGCGCCCCACACCATCCGCGGCAGTTGCTCGGACTGTGCTTCAGCCTCCTGCAAGCAGCGGGTCCACAGGGCGGGGGGCGACAGCCTCACGGCCAGCGCCACGCCCAGCGGCAGCAGCAGCAGGTCATCCAGCTGGCCCAGCACCGGGATGAAGTCCGGGATCAGGTCAATGGGGCTGACGGCATAGGCCACCACGGCCACCGCAATGGCTTTGACGAACCAGGGCGTGGCCTCGTGGCGGAACAGCTTCCACAGCGCCAGCAGCTGCACCTTCAGGCGGCCGGCCTGGGCCAGGCGAATCCAGCCACCCAGCTTCATGTCCAGCCGCTGTGCAACACCGGCGCGCGCCTTACTTCTTGCCCAGCCCCATGGCCTTGCCCACCTCGGTGTAGACCTGCACGCGCTGCTTCATGAACGCGTCCATCTGGTCCACACCCACGTTGACGAGCTCGAACCCGCTCTTGGCCGCCAGCTCCTTCATCTCCGGGTCGGCATTCAGCGCCGCCCAAAGGTCAGACAGGCGCTTGCGCGCCTCAGGCGGTGTGGACTTGGGCACGCCCACGCCCCGGAAGGCGCCGTCCACCCAGTCCACGCCCAGTTCCTTGAAGGTGGGCACGTCCGGCATCAACGGGTGGCGCTTGTCCATGGCAACGGCCAGGGCGCGCACGCGGCCCTTGTTGTTGATGGCGAAGGCGGAGTAGGACATGGTGCCGTCCACCTGCGCGCCCAGCACGGCGGTGGCCAGGTCGCCCGTGCCCTTGTAGGGGACGTAGGTGGTCTTGATGCCGAAGTCGCGGTTCAGGCGCTCATGGGCCGCGTGGTTGGCGGAGTTCAGGCCGGAGCCGGCCAGGTTCAGCTTGTTGGGCTGGGCCTTGGCGGTCTTGATGAAGTCGGCGAAGGTCTTGATGGGGCTCTGCTCAGGCACCACCAGCGCATCGGGGGTGTAGTGGAACCAGAACACGGGCGTGATGTCCTCGGTCTTGTACTGGACATTGCCCTCCATGGGCTGCAGCACGGTGTGCGGCAGGTTCACGCCCACCACCGTCACGCCGTCACCCGGCAGGGTGTTCATGGTCGTCCACATCAGCGCGCCACCTGCCCCAGCCTTGTACTGCACGATGGTCTCCACCGCGGGGCAGCGCTTCTTCAACACCATCTGCTGGTGCCGGGCCGACAGGTCCGACTCCCCGCCAGGCGGGAAGGCCTGCCAGTACATCACGTTCTTCTCCGGGCAGGGTTGCGCCTGGGCGGGCACAGCCAGCAGCACGGCGCCTGCGGCACCCAGCAGGGCCACCAGGGAAGCAAGGGGGCGGTGGAGCCCGGGGACGAGACGGCGGATGGGACGGATCAAGGCAGGCTCCTGAATGTGGGACTGGACTGCGTCAATGTGCCCGATGCCAGCCGCGCTGTCAGGCGGGGAATCCCCAAGCCCCTAGGGGCGCTGCAGGCGCTGCAGGCGCTCGCACACGGCTGCCGTGACCTGCGCCGTGGTGGCCGTGCCGCCCAGGTCGCGCGTGTGCAGGGCCGCGTCGGCCGTGACCGCCTCGATGGCCGCCATCAGCCTGGCGGCTGCGCGGGCCTCGCCCAGGTGCTCCAGCAGCATCACGCAGCTCCAGAAAGTGCCCACGGGGTTGGCCAGGCCTTTGCCCATGATGTCGAAGGCCGAGCCGTGGATGGGTTCGAACATGCTGGGGTAGCGGCGCTCGGGGTCGAGGTTTCCGGTGGGCGCGATGCCCAGGCTGCCGGCCAGCGCGGCGGCCAGGTCGCTCAGGATGTCGGCGTGCAGGTTGGTGGCCACCACGGTGTCGATGGACGCCGGCCGGTTGACCATGCGCGCGGTCATCGCGTCCACCAGCTCCTTGTCCCAACGCACCTCGGGGAACTCCTTCGAGACCTGCAGCGCGATCTCGTCCCACATCACCA
>JBAXYD010000031.1:0-48977 GCA_037127635.1 Betaproteobacteria bacterium
CCTGTCGAACCTGTCGGGCTTGGCCTATCTGGACGGCGGTGTTGCCGGCCAGCAGACGGCCTACAACCGCGCGAACGGCAACAACTGCTCGCCCATCGTCAAGCTGTGATGCTTCGGCCGGGCTGACGAGGCCCGGCCGTTTCATGCTTCGGCCGGGCGGACGAGGCCCGGCCGTTTCATGCTTCGGCCGGGCGGACGAGGCCCAGCCCTTTGATTCCTCGCCTGCAGGGTCCACACGACGCTGCGGGCGCTTTCATGTCACGGTTGCGTCACGCGCAGCCCCGATAGTCTTCGTGATGTCTGACAGCTTCGGCACGCCCTACCCGCCGGTCCACCGGCGCTTGCTCACCCGAGCGCGATCGCGCTGCCCGTTGATCGCCCTGGTGCTGGGCCTGGCCTTCGCGGCCGCTGCCCCCGCTGGGGCCCAGACGGCTCCAGCGCAGGCTTCGCCCGGACCGCGGTTCGACATCTACCAGTACGTGGTGGAGGGCAACAGCACCCTGGCCGATCCGGCCATCGAGGCCGCGGTGGCCACCCACATGGGCGAGCGCAGGACGATCCAGGATGTCGAGGCGGCACGCGCCGCGTTGGAGAAGGCCTACCGCGACGCAGGCTACCTGACCGTGGTGGTTTCCATCCCCGAGCAGGATGTCAGCACGGGCGAAGTCGTGCTGAAGGTGGTCGAAGGCACGGTGGAGCGCGTGCGCGTTCGTGGCGCCGGCTTCAACCTGCCCAGCGCAGTGCGGGCGGGTGTGGCCGAACTCGCCGAGGGAACGGTGCCCAACTTCAACACCGTGCAGGCGCAGCTGGCGGGCGTGAACCGGCGCGCGGACATGCGGGTCACGCCGGTGCTGCGTTCAGGCCGGCTGCCTGGAACGGTGGAGGTGCAGCTTGAGGTCGATGACCAGCTGCCGCTGCACGGCAGCATCGAGCTGAACAACCGGCAGACACCCAACACCACCGAAACGCGCCTGTCGGCAAACGTGCGTTACGACAACCTGTTACAGCGCGGGCACAGCATCGGCATGACGCTGCAGGTTGCGCCGCAGCGTCCGGGTGATGCCAAGGTGGCAGCTCTGAACTACCTGTTGCCGGGACACTCGACTCGCGATGCGTATGCGCTGTACCTCGTCCACTCGCGCAGCGCCTTCCCGAGCCTGGCCAACGCACCGGGGCTCGGCCTGATCGGCAACTCGGACACGCTGGGATTCCGCTACAACCGGCCGATCGACTCTGCGGGCGACTGGGTGCAGCGTCTGAGCGCGGGCGCCGACTACAAGTCCGTCGAGCAGACCATCACCGTTGCGAACGCCGGCTCGATCGATACGCCGGTGCGCTACGTGCCGCTGGTGGTCAACTACACCGCCAGCACTGGCGGTGATGGTGCTGCAAGCACCGTTGATCTGAGCCTGGCTGCGGGTCTGCGCGGGCTGCTCGGGAACAGCGATGCAAGCTTCCAGGCCAGGCGGGCTGGCGCCTCGGCGCAGTTCGTGACCATGCGCCTGGGTTTGCAGCACACGCGCACGCTGGGCCGCTGGTCCTTGGGCGCGCGGGCCGACACCCAGCTCGCCACCGGTCCGCTGGTGCCGACCGAGCAGATGGTGGCAGGCGGCGCCGAAAGCGTGCGCGGCTACCTGGAGGGCGAGCGCGCCGGCGACATCGGCCTTCGGGTCTCGTTCGAAGCCCGCACACCCACTTACGCGCCGTGGGGGGCGTCCTCGCCCTGGCGGCTGACGGGCCTGCTGTTCCTGGACGCGGCATGGCTGAAGACCTTGCAGCCTCAGGCGCCGCAGGTCGGGCGGCACTCCCTGGCCGGCACGGGTTTCGGCTTGCGCGTGGTGGCGCCAGGCGGCACCACCGTGGAGATGGATGCTGCACGCGCACTGGTGCGCGGCGACTCGACGGCATCGGGCGAGACCCGGCTGCACGCGCGTGCGATCTGGGCGTATTGATCATGGTCCAGCCGCCCCGGTCCGGCCGGCAGAGCCGGCAGCGCCGCCTCCGCTGCGCAAGCCCGCTGGCGCCATCATGGCCCACCCTGCCAAGGACACACATCAGTGTGCAGGTGCTGCTGCTGGCAGGGCTGCTGGTGTGCTCGCAGGGCCGGGCCCAGCCTGCCCCTGCCCCTGCGCCTGCGCGTGTACCTGAATCGGCCCTGCCATCCGGTCTCACGCAGAAGGCTGGAACGCCGCTGGGCTATAGCGCGGCCGCCGTCAACCCCGCGACGGGACGCCTCACGGCAAGCTTGACGCAGACCGACGCGACCAACATCGTCGACTGGAAGACCTTTGACATCGGTCGTGCCGCCCAGCTGAACATCGTGCAGCCCTCGGCCACCGCGGTGCTTCTGAACAAGGTGGCCGGTGGCGCGTTCGACAACAAGACGGTGATCGACGGGGTCTTGCAGGCCAATGGCCGGGTGTACCTGTACAACCCCAACGGCATCATCTTCGGCAAGGGCGGCGAGGTCCACACGGCCGGGTTGATCGCCAGCACGCTCAAGTTCGACGAGAGCCGGGTCACCGGGGGGCTGCTGCGCCGAGGCGACGGGCCGGTGCTGGGCGCGGACCCTGCGCTGGGAAGTGTGCCGGGTGAGGTGCTGGTGGAGGGAGATGCCCAGTCGCGCGCCTCCATCCGCGTGTCAGGCGGCGGGCTGGCACTGCTTGCCGGCCCCAACGTCAGCAACAACGGCACGATCAGTGCGCCGGATGGACAAGTGGTGCTGGCCGCAGGGGGCAAGGTCTACCTCGCTGCGCCGAACGTGGGGCAGACGGGCACGTCGTTGCGCGGGCTTCTGGTGGAGGTCAGCAACGACGACCTGCCCGGGCTGCCCGGCGGCAGCCAGCCGCGCACTGCCGAAAACGGACCTTCCGGCCGCGTCGAGGTGGGCCGCGGCAACGCGACGATGGTCGGTTACGCGGTCAACCAGAAGGGCCAGGTGTCGGCGACCACCACGGTCAACCTGAACGGCTCGATCTTTCTTCGCGCCCAGGATCAGGCCCAGGTCGGCAACGGCACGCTGGCGCCCACGCGCGCCGGCCCGCTGGTCATCGGCGCCGGCAGCGTCACCGAGGTCAAGGCGCTGGCCGACGACAACGAGAAGGTGACGGCGACTGCGATCTTCAACCGTTCCCAGGTCACGGCCTCGGGGCTGGGCGTGGAGGTGCAGACCGGCGCCCGGATCCTGGCGCCGGGCGGCAACGTGGCGCTCACGGCGAAGCGTCTCTATGCGCAGGACCCTGGCGGGCTCATGCCCGATCCCCGCAGCGACGCGGCGGTGCGAATAGACCTGGCCCCGGACAGCGTGATCGACGTCTCCGGCAGCCGTGGCACCACCTTGCCCATGTCCAGCAACGTCGTCGAGGTCGAACTGCGCGGCACCGAGCTGGCCGACAACGTCGTGCTGCGCGAATCGCCGCTGTATGCGGGCAAGGTTCGCGTGGATGCCCGGCAAGGCACGCCGATCGCCAACATCAGCGGCTACCTCGAGCAGCGCCAGTTCGGGCTGGGCGAGTTGAATGCCGCCGGCGGGACCGTGTCGCTGACCGCTGATGCCGCCGTGATCCAGCGCGCCGGCAGCCGGATCCATGTCGACGGCGGCTGGGTGGATTACCTGGAAGGCCAGGTCAACACGAGCCAGCTGCGGCTGGGCAACAGCCTGGTGGACGTCGGCAGCGCCAAGGCCGGCGTCGCGTACGCCGAGATCGTGAACCTGCCCGACAGCAGTGCGCGCACCGAGGCGGGCTACCGCCAGGGTGCCAGCGCCGGCACGGTGTCGCTGTCGGCGCCGATCGTCGTGGCCCAGGGCGAACTCAGCGGGCAGGCCACGCGTGGCGCCCGCCAGCGCGATCCGTCGGCCGCAGGCTTCCCCCTGGGCGGCAGCCTTCAGATCGGCAACCAGACCCGCTACGCAGGCCTGGTGAGCCTGGGCACCAGCGGCACACGCAGCCTGGGGGCGCCTGCGGTCGGCACCGCATTCGACCCGGCAGACCCCGGGCAGTCGACATTGGCCGGCCGCCTGGACCTGGACACCCACGCGCTCGTGCAGGCGGGATTCAGCCGGCTCGGCGTTCAGACGCGGGGCGACATCGTCGTCGCTTCACCGGTCGTGCTGCCGGCAGGCGGGCAGCTGCGCCTGGATGCCGCTGCGCGTGGCAACCTGTACGAGGGCGAGACGAATGCGCCCGAGGGCGGCCACCTGGCCATCAATGCGGCGGTTTCGATCCCTTCGGGCACGTTGACGGCCAGTGCCGTCGGCCTGGACGTGGCCTCCGGCGTCACGCTGGACGCAGCGGGCCGGTGGACCAACGATCTGGCGGGGACCGGCGCGCCGCGCGACGCCGACGGACAGGCCTCCGGCTTGCTGTCCCAACGCGGTGGCAGCGTCAGCCTGGCGGCGAACCGGCTGCAGCTCGGTGATTCGGTGCAGATCGACGTCTCGGCCGGCGCGTCGGTCAGCGCGGCGGGGCGCCTGAGCACGGGCTCGGCGGGTTCGGTCAGCCTGCGCGCGTCGCCAACCGACTTCAGTCCCACCGGGCTGGCGGCGAGCCGCCTGGTCATGGGCCCTGGACTGCAGCTGCGCGGGTATGGCTTTGCCAGCGGCGGCAGGCTGACGCTGCAGGGCAGCGGCTTCGTGCTCGGCAACGTGGATGCCGCCACCCTGCCAAGCCGGGAGATTGCCTTGGCGCCGGGCTTCTTCCAGCAGGGCGGCTTCACCAGCTACGAGATCCTGGCGGGCCAGAACCTGACGCTGGCCGCGGGCGCCACCGTGCAACCCCGCGCCGAGCGCTGGCAACTCGGGCTGAATGCGAACACGCTGGCCAGCGGCCGCATGTCGGCCGTGGCCGGCCGGTGGCTGGCCCCGCTCAGCGGGCCGTCGGACGTGCGCGCCGCCACGAGCCTGACCCTGCGCGCAGCGACCCATGCCGGCGCCGTGCCGGGCGACCTGCGGCTGCTCGCGGGCTCGCGGCTGGACCTGGACCCGGGCGCTTCCGTGACGCTGTCTTCGGC
Organism: Betaproteobacteria bacterium; assembly: GCA_037127635.1. Taxonomy (GTDB): domain Bacteria; phylum Pseudomonadota; class Gammaproteobacteria; order Burkholderiales; family Burkholderiaceae_C; genus Rubrivivax. Next base: position 5,011 of record JBAXYD010000031.1, read on the forward strand.
CGGATCGCTGCAGGTCGAGGGCACGGTGCGTGCGCCTGGGGGCCGGGTGACCATGAGCCTGCTGGGCAACACGGGACACATGTGGTTCGGAAGCGCGGCGGCGGTGCTGGCAGAGGGCAGCAGCGCGCGCCTGTACACGGACGGCAACGGCGTCAGCAGCGGCGAATTGCTGGACGGCGGACGCATATGGCTGGGTGGAGCACCAGGCACCGATCGCTTCGGCGGCACCACGATCGATGCAGCGAGCGGCGCCATCGTGATGCAGCCTGGGGCTGTGTTCAACGTGGGCGGCATCAGCGCGGGTCTGCAAGGCCTGAGCTTTCGCAGCAACGGCGGGCTTGTGACCGTCACCGGACCAGGCAGTGCAGGCGGCTCGATCGAGATCCGCTCCTTCAAGGCACTCGATCTGCTGGGGAGCTTCGTCGGCGGCGGCGGCCGCGGGGCCAAGGACGGTAGCCTCACGATCGGCCTGGACGCGTCCGACGCGCCCGTGCTGAACGTCATGAGCGGCCAGGCGCTGGCCAGCCGCAGCGGTCAGCTCCTGAACACCGCCTACGCCGACTACCAGGTGGTGGCGGGTACCGGGGCCGTCGTGGCTGACAAGGTGAGTGAGGGGACGTTCGCCAACGTGACGCTGCGCAGCAGCGACACCATCGCCTTTGGCCTGTCCCAGGGTGACCTGACCCTGTCGGCTTCCGCAGCGCTCAAGCTCGATGCCCCGACGCTTCTGGCCGACATCGGCAAACGGGACAGCGCCATCAAGGCACTCGAGCGAACGGCGACCAGCGATTTCAAGAGCCGAGAGCCCAGCGTGAAGCAGCTGGCCATCGATGCCTTGAAGGTGGCCGACCGCGCACGAGGCGTCAGCGGCCGGGATTACACCGACCTCGACATCGCACAGGCTGCCAAGGATCTGGCTCAGTGGCGGCTGGCTGATCAGCGGCTGGATCTGGCCAAGGCGGCGACGCTCACGCTCAGTGCGCCGGCGGTGCAACTGGGCAACGGCAACCCGGATCAGGCGGCTACCGAGTACCCCGTTCCCGGCCAGGCTGCCGCTCGCTCGGCACTGGCGGGCAATGCCAGGCTGCGGGTCGAGGCGTCCAATATCGATCTGGTCGGGCATTCGGCCTTGCAGGGTTTTGGCTCGGCAACACTCTCGGCCTCGCAGGACGTGCGGCTGATCGGCATCGATTGGTACGACCCCGACACGCCAGTGGGCAGTCCACTGCAGTACGACGGCACGTCGCGCGGCTCGTTCTGGATGCGCGGCCAGCTCGACCTTCGCAGCGCCCAGGTCTACCCCACCACACTGACCGACTTCACCCTGGCCGTCGAACCGACCGCGGATGCGGGGTCCGGCCGCCTGGGCTTCTCACACAGCGGCCAGGCGCCGGGCACCGTGCTGTCGGCGGGCGGGTCCCTGACGGCCTACGCACCACAGATCGTGCAATCCGGGCGGGTGGTGGCGCCGCAGGGCCGCCTCGTGATGGGCAACACCGATTCCGCCGTCAATGCCCTGATCACCACCGACCTCACCTACAGCGATGGCAGCGTCACATCGGTGGCGGGCACGGGCCCCATTCCGCTGGGCGTCGTGACCAACGGCAGCGTCCCCACCGCCAGCACCTGGACCGCACAGCTGCCCGGCGGCACCGACGTGGTGCTTGTGCAGAGCCCGACAGCCGGCGGCGCGATACCGCAGCGTGCGCTGCCTTCCAAGGCCCTTGTTTCCGATGCGGGCCGCATCACCCTGGCCCCTGGCGCGACCCTGGACCTGTCGGGCGGCGGCTCGGTGTTCGCCTACGGCTTCACCCCGGGGCGGGGTGGCTCGCAGGACGTGCTCACCAACAACCGGCCGGGCACGGCCATGACCACCTTCGCCATCCTGCCGGGCTTCAACGGCAAGGTGGCGCCTGTGGATGGCGGCTACAGCATCGATGGCGGCCTGTCCGCAGGCGACGCGGTCTGGCTGTCGGCCCATGGGCAGCTGCCGGCGGGCCTGTACACCTTGCTGCCCGCCCACTACGCCCTGATGCCCGGCGGCTTCAGCGTCAGCGTGGCCTCTGGCGCCCGCGACATGCAGCCCAATGCCAACCAGACGCTGGCCGACGGCTCCTACCTGGTGGCCGGGCGCCTTGCCCAGGCCGGCAATGGCGTGCAGGCCGCGCGCAACCTGGGTTTCGCGGTGGCACCGGGCAAGGTGGTGGGGCAACGATCCGAGTTCGCGATGTACGACGCGGACAGCTACTTCAAGGACAAGGCGCAGGCGGCTGGCCTGGCTGCCCCTGACTTGCCGCGCGACGGTGGTCATGTGGTGTTCAGCGCCCGTGACGCGAACTCCAACGCCTTGCGCCTGGATGGCGCGGTCCGCCTGGCGGGCGCCGCGAGCGGCCAGGCCGGCCTGGCGGACATCGCAGCACAACGGTTGGAGATCACCGCCAGTCCCGGGGTGGGGGCCGGTGGCGCGGTGCGCCTGTCCGCCGGGCAGATGGGGGCGCTGCAGGCCCGCAGCCTGAGCCTGGGCGCCGTGCGCACGTTCGAGCCGGATGGCACGCGCCTGGACGTGCGCACTGCTGATCTGCTGCTGGCCAACGATGCGGCCCACGCGTTGACGGCACCAGAGCTGATTCTGGGTGCCAGCAGCAGCCTGCGCATCGAGGCAGGTGCAGCCTTGCGTGCGCAAGGGTCGGGCGGCAGCCGCGAGGACCTCCTGGTCGATGGCGGCAACGCGGTGCTCAGGGCCACGGGTTCGGCCGTGACGGGCAGCGTCGTGCGCGTGAGCCGCGGTGGGCCGCTTGCGACGCTCGGCATCGGCCGGGACGCGCGGGTCGCGGCGGGCGGCAGTCTGCAGATCGATGCAGAAGGCCGCAGCAGTCTTGCGGGCACCTTGGCCGTGGACGCCGGGGGCAGGCTCGCATTGGCGGTGCCCGCCATCGGGCTGGGTGGTGCCGTACCCGCGGCGGTGGCGGCGAACAGCTTCAGCTTCGGCAACGCGGCCGTGAGGGATTGGTCCTCGCTGGGCTCGCTGTCGCTGACCAGCCGCGACACGGCCATCGGGGTATACGGCCCGCTGAATCTCGGCAGCGAATCGCTGCAGCGGCTCACGCTGGGGGGGCCAGGGCTGTCCTGGTTCGGCGATGCCAGTCTCGCGCAGTTGCAGGCCGGCGTGGTGCGGCTGCAAGGCGCGGCCCCGTCAGCACCAGCCGCTGCCGCAGCACCCGGTGCCGGCACGCTGCAGGTGCGCGGCGGCCTCATCGAACTGGGCAGCGGCAGCTTCTCGCTGCAGCAGTTCGGTGATGTCAGCCTGGCGGCGACCGGCGACCTGCGGATCACGGGCGCCGGCAGTGTGCTGTCGACCGACGGATCGCTGCGCCTGGATGCCTCACGCATCACGGTGGCCAGCAATGCGGACGGCAGCTTGCGTGCGGGCACGGCGATGGTCTTGTCCGGGGCGGACCGCGCTGGCGGCCCGGCAGTCGCTGCGCCGGCCGGCTTTGGCGGCAGGCTGGCCTTCGAGGCCGACACCCTGGAGTCCCGCGCCCTGATCCAGGCGACTTCGGGCACGGTGGAGATGAAGGCGGCCACCAGCCTCACCCTGGGGGCCGGGCAGGTGTCGACAGCCGGTGCGGCCGTGGCGTTTGCCGGCGCCACCGCCTACAGCCCAGGCGGCACCATCAGCCTGACCAGCCCGCGCATCGTGGTGGGCGCCGACGCCACTGTCGACGTCTCTGCCGTCGGCGCGGATGCCGGCAGCCTGTCGCTGACCGCCGTGCGGGGGACGGCAGATGGAGCGGTGGTGCAGCTTTCCGGCACGTTGCGGGGCGGGGCCGCCGCCGTGGCAGGCCAGGCAGGTACAGCGGGGGGTGGCCGATTCAGCCTGGATACCGACAGCGTTCAGGCAGGCGCGGCGGATGCCTTCGGCGCGCTGAATGACCGGTTGAACGCGGTGGTGGACGGTCGCGCCACCGGGTTCACAGGCGCACGCGATTTCCGGCTGCGCCGTGGCGACGTGTCGCTCGACGGCAACGCCGCCATCGTGGCCGCAGAGGTTCGCATAGCGGCCGATGCCGGCAGCATTACCCTGTCCGGCCGCAGCCGCGTCGACGCTTCGGGCGACAAGGGTGGCAGCATCGAGCTTGCGGCCCGGGCCGCGTCCGGCCAGCAGGGCAGCGGCCAGGTCCGTCTGCTGGATGAGGCGCAACTTCTGGCGCAGGGCAGGGCGCCTGCGTCCAGCTCGGGCGGCGGATCGGCGGGCCAGGGTGGCCGGGTGCTGATCCAGACCGCAACGCAGGATGGCCGTGCGCCCACTGTGCCTGACGGCAGCGCGAGCATCAACCTGGCCGGCGGCCTGATCGACGTGCAGGGCAGCCAGGCCGGGCGTGGCGGATCGGTGACGCTGCGGGCGCCGCGGGTGGGCAGTGATGCGGGCCTTGACGTGGCTGTGGCGCGTCTTGAAACGGCGGTGCGGGGTGCCGCGCAGCCGGTGGTGGTCGAGGCCTACAAGGTGTATCAGGCCAGCGCGATCAGCGGTGACGCAGACAGCACGGATGGTCGCAGCCTGAGTGCCGGGCCAGAGGGTCGCATGTTTGGCGAAGCGAGCCAGTTCGCCAGTGCGGCCGCAGGCGGCATCCTGACCCGCCTGGGCACACCGCCCGGTGCCCTGGCCCTGCGTGCGGGCGTGGAGGTGCGGTCCAGCGGCGATCTGCTGGTGTCGGTCAATGAATTCGCCGCCCGCCCTGCCGACCGCGGCTGGAACCTGCAGGCCTGGCGCTTCGGTGGCCAGCCGATCGGTCTGACACTGCGGGCAGCAGGCGACTTGAAGGTGGTCGGATCGATCAGCGACGGCTTCCTCAAGCCGGAGAACGCCAGTCAGCAGGGCTTGTCCATGCCGAACTGGGCCTTGGGCCCAGGTCCCTCGGCCGACCTGAGGCTGGTCGCTGGCGCCGACCTCGCTTCGGCCCGCGCCGATGGCATTGCGGCCGGTCGAGGCGACCTGACGCTCGACTTCGCGGCACGGACACCCGGTGCCGCTGATTTCTCGCTGATTCGCGAGCTTGGCAGCAACTCGACCACCGCGTTCAATTCCAACGCGCCCGTCACGGCCACGGACGCGCCGGTGGCCCTGATCCGCACCGGGACCGGTCGCATCGACCTGGCGGCGGGCCGCGACGTGCGGCTGGGGATGGCCAAGTTCTATGTCAGCGCCGTCAAGGACGAGACCGAGGGCTACCCGGTGATCTTCGACCGCCAAAGCGTCGACGCGGGTGGCAACGTGAGCTACGACGTCTCGTTGTTCGGCGCGTCGGTCTACACCGCTGGCCAGGCCGATCCGGCCCGCAGCGTGCCGCCGTTCACCGCGCCGCGCAACGCCCTGAACCCCCGCTACGGTGCCGGGAGCGACGCCTTGACGCCGGCCCGCTTCGCCGAAGGGGGCGGCGCGGTCAGCGTGGTGGCCGGCCGCGACGTGATCGGTCCGCGCAGCACGGCCACGGGCTGGTTCTATCGCCAGAACGGCACACCCGCCACCGAGGGCGACAGCACCGTGCGCCCAGTGGAGCCGCCAACGCCCGCGGTGCCGGGCGAGGCCGTTGCGCTGCCGCGCGTGGTGCCGCAACTGGTGAACAACTGGCTGTTCCGGCAGGGCCGCAGCAGCACCGACGGCGACGGGGTGACCGTCTTCGAGACCCTGGCTGATGGCAGAACGCTGAACACGGCCTGGTGGACCCGGCCTGACTATTTCAACCAGGGCATCGCCACGCTGGGCGGCGGGGACATCAGGCTGACCGCGGGCCGCCATGTCACCGACCTGTCAGTCAGCGCGGCCAGCAGCGGCTACGTACCGGCCGCAGGCGCAGCGGTGATCGAGCGGGGCGGAGGCGATGTCGCGTTGCGCGCAGGCGCAGACGTGGCGGGCGGCGTCGTCTACGTCCAGAAGGGTCAGGCCGTGGTCACGGCCGGCGCATCGTTGACCCCCGGGCTTCTCGAGCCGGGAGGAGCACTGGGCGAGGGTCGGTACCTGGCGCCGCTGCTGGCGCTGGGTGATGCCAGCGCCAGGGTCACCGCCGCACAGCAGTTGCAGCTGGGCTCGGTCTTCAACCCGACGATGACCGAGCAGAGCGTGAACAACCAGGCGGTGGCCTCGACCCTTGATCCGATCTACCGCGCGGGCGGCAACTGGGACCCGAACAACCTTGATCCCATCGCTTCGGCCTACCGTCAAAGCTTCAGCCAGTTCAGCAATTTCAACAGTTACGCCGCCACCAGCGCCGTCAGCCTGAACGCGCTGGGCGGTGACTTGCGCATCGACGGCGAAGGCGCCGCGCTGGCTTCCGCGGGCCGCTGGGAGATCCCCAACTTCCTGCAGACCAAAGCGACCGCTGAGGGCTTCCAGAACTTCTATGCACTTCTGCCGCCGACGCTGCAGGCCACGAGCTTCACCGGTGACATCGGCACGGCCAATGGGCTGGCGCTCAGTCCGGCGGCGTCGGGGCAGCTGTCGATGCTGGCGGCGGGCTCGGTACGGCTGCGCAACGGCCTGTCCGGCAGCCTGCGCATGCTGGACAACGCGCCTCAGGCGCAGTCAGGGGTGGCAGCGCCCCGGGTTCTGAGCGCCGTCGACACCGGCGTGCTGGCGGGCACCTCCACCGCGCTGGAGGCTCACGCGGCCGTTTCACTGCACGGGCGTGACACCCAACCGGCCCTGGTCGTCGCGCGCAGCGGCGATGTGCGGGGCGATCCCGACGCCATCGCCTCCCTGGTCATCCCCAAGTCAACGAGGATCATCGCCGGGCGCAACATCGTGGACTTGGGCTTGAAGCTGCAGCACAGCGGCGGGACCGAAGACGCGAGCCTTCTGCAGGCCGGACGCGATGTGTACTACACCACCCAGGCGCGCGGCGGAACGGCACCCAGCGAGGTGGCGGTAGTGGTGGGGGGGCCGGGCCGGCTTGATCTGGTGGCAGGCCGAAACATCGATCTGGGCAACAGCAGCGGCATCGTCACCCGTGGCAACCTGGACAACGCCTACCTCGTGGAGGGTGGGGCCGCCGTCAGGGTGATCGCCGGCGTCAAGCCGCCCGACTATGCGCGCTTCGTCGACACGGCAGCTGCCTACGGTTCGGTGTATGACCTGAGCATCGCATCGTTGGTGTCGATCGGCAGTGCCGCGGCGCTGCAGCAAGGCGATCTGCCGGCCGTGGCCGCGGCGCTGGTACGCGCCGGGCGCCCCCTGCCTGCGGCGCCCGATGCTGGCGACGCTTTGGCAGCCTACCGAAGCCTGCTGCAGCTTGAGTTTGACGCGCTGGGCAAGCTGCGCGACTTCGTGCAGGCCGAACTGACGGACCAGGCCGCACGCACGGCCGCAGCCACTGCCTCGGGCGAGACGCTGTGGGCGCAGCTGCGGGGCCTGCCCGCGGCTGCCCAGGACCGTTTCCTGGCGCAGCTGCCGCGGCCGGAAGGGCGCTTGAGCCCAGCCGAAGAGCGCCTGGCCAGCCGAGCCGTGCGGCTGCGCAGCGCGCTTGCAGCCAGCCAGGAGCAGGCGCTGAACAACGAGTTCTTCTCCAGCCTGGTCGAGACCGGCCGTGCGAAGGAACTGAAACCGTTCGACAGCCTGGTGGCCAGCCTGTTCCCCGATGCAGCAGCGTCGGCAGGCGGTGACATCTCCAACTTCGGCAGCCAGATCAAGACCGAGCAGGGGGGCGCGATCACGCTCTTCGCGCCAGCAGGCTCCGTGTTTGCCGGCCTCACCGTCGAGCCGCGGCCCGCGAAGCCGGCGTCGGCTCTGGGCATCTTCAGCGTACGGGGTGGCGCCGTGCAGGCCCTGGTGGAGAACGACTTCCTGGTCAACAAGGGCCGCGTCTTCACGCTCGGCGGTGGTGACATCACGCTGGTTTCACAGCGCGCCAACATCGACGCGGGCCGAGGATCGAAGACAGCCGCGTCGGCGCCGCCGCCGCTGATCACCATCGACGAAGACGGCAACGTGCGGGTCGATGTGGCGAACTCGATCAGCGGATCGGGCATCGCCACGCTGAAGACCCGGCCCGATGCCCTGCCCGGCGATGTGTTCGCGGTGGCCCCGCGAGGCGTCTTCGACGCGGGCGATGCAGGCGTGCGCTCCAGCGGTTCGGTGCTGGTGGTGGCGCCGGTGGTGCTGAACGCGGCCAACATCAGTGCCGGCGGGGCGATCAGCGGCGCCCAGGTGGCCGTGGCTGCGCCGGCGCTGGGAGCGGTGGCCGTGCCCGCAGGTGCAGCGGCAAGGACAGATGAGGTCGCCAGGTCGGCCACCGGCCCCGCCGCGGCGGGTGCCAGCCTGCAATTGAGCGTGGATGCGCTGGGCTTCGGCGAGGCGCAAGACAGTGAAGACAACGAAGAAAACAGGAAGAAGCGGCAGCGAGCCACGTCTCCCTGATGAAAACGGACATCAAATGAATCCATCCAACATCTTTTGGCGCGTTCGCGCTGCCACGTTCGCGACCTTGGCTGCCATGACGGTCGGCCTGATCGTTGCAGGGCCGGTGCAAGCTGCCGAGTGGGCGTACAAGAAGAAGATCAGCTTCGACACCACGGACAGCGGCGGCAATCTCAAGGAAGACGCTCAGCAGGTGCCGATGCTTGTGCGCCTGCACAGCGGCAACTTCACGTTCAAGCAGGCCAAGCCCGACGGCGGCGACCTGCGCGTCTTCACGGCCGACGGCAAGACGGCGCTTAAGTACCACATCGAGAGCTTTGACGCTTCCAACGAACTGGCGAACCTGTGGGTCATGCTGCCGAAGCTGACCGCCAAGGCCAAGACCGATGGCGTGGTGCTGGCCTGGGGAAACGACAAGGCCTCAACCGATGGAGACAGCAAGGCCTCCTACGATGCAAGCCAGATTCTGGTCTACCACTTCGCCGGCATCGATGGCGTGCGCGACTCGACTGCCAACGCCAACCACGCCAGGACATCCTCCGCCAAGCAGGTGGCCACCGGCCAGATCGGTCAGGGCCTCTCCTTCGACGGAAACTCGAGCGTCGTGGTCCCGGCCTCGGCTTCGCTGAAGGTCACGGCCGCAGCGGGCTTCAGCTTCGCAGCCTGGGTCAATCCGGTCAGCGCCGAATCGGGTACGTTTTTTTCGCTCGCAGGCGGCAGCAAGGGGTTGAGCATCGGGCTCAGAGCCGGCAGGCTGGTCGTGACCAGCGCAGGTGTCACTGCCCGGTCCGACACGGCGCTCAAGCCCGGTAACTGGCAGCACGTGGCGCTGGTGGCCGGTGGCGGCAAGGTCAGCTTCTACATCGATGGCATCGAGGCGGGCTCCGGCAGCCTGGCGTTGCAGGATGCTGCGGGGGAGGCCGTGATCGGCGACGGGCTGCGAGGCGATCTGGACGAGCTCTCGCTTGCCGGCACGGCCCGCAGTCCGGCCTACATCCAGGCGCTGGCCATCAGCCAGTCGGCTGACTCGCCGATGATCATGCTGACCGACGAGGGCGGCGCCGGAGCCGGCGAGGTCTCGTACTTCAGGATTCTCATCTCCTTGCAGACGGTCGACGGATGGATCGTGATCGCGTTGCTGGGGGTGATGGGCGTGATCAGCGGCTGGGTGATGGTGGACAAGACCGTGATGCTGCGCCGGGCCGGTCGGGCCAACGCGCGGTTTCTGGCCACCTTCGGCGAGAAGTCCTTCGAACTGCTGTCGCCCGGCCATGCCGAGGTCGTTGCGGTTCAGTCGGATCCGACCCACGAGCGGTCTTCCGTGTACCGGCTCTACGCACTCGGGCTGAAGGAACTGGCCAGGCGTTTGGCCGCGCAGGCCCAGTCGGGTCAGCCGCAACGGCTTTCACCGGCAGGCCAGGAGTCCATCCGGGCCGCTCTGGACGCCGCCATGCTGCGGGAGAACCAGCGCTTCAACAGCGGGATCGTCCTGCTGACCATCGCGATTTCGGGGGGGCCGTTCCTGGGCCTGCTGGGCACGGTGGTGGGGGTAATGATCACTTTCGCTGCGATTGCAGCAGCCGGCGAGGTCAACGTCAACTCGATCGCGCCAGGCATCGCCGCAGCCCTCGTGGCCACCGTTGCCGGACTGGCCGTCGCGATCCCGGCGCTGTTTGGCTACAACTGGCTGGCCTCGCAGATCAAGAACATCTCGGCCGACTCACAGGTGTTCGTCGACGAGTTCGTCACCAAGGCGGCTGAACTGCACGCCGGCTGAACGCTGACCTGTCTGACCATCACCACGACCAGATCATGCAGGTTCAGGACGACAACCAGCCGTTCGACGATATCAACGTCACGCCGATGCTTGACCTTGCCTACGTGCTGCTGGTCATCTTCATCATCTTGACCACCGCCTCGGTGCAGGGCGTCAAGGTCGAGGTGCCCAAGGCGAAGATGGGGGGCCAGCTGTCCAAGCCCCGCCTGAAGGCCATCACCGTGACCGAGGCGGGCGACGTGTTCCTCGACGCCTACCCGGTCACCATGGAGCAGCTCCAGACCCGCCTCGAACAGCTCAAGGCCGTGAATCCATCGCAAGCGATGGTGATCAAGGGCGACGCCCGCACCCAGTACGAGAAGGTGATGCAGGTGCTGGAAGTGCTCAAGCGCGCCGACATCACCGACATAGGTCTGGTCACGGGCCGCATAACCGAGGGACGCGGGCCATGAAGGTTCAGGACGAGGCCAAGCCCTACGACTCCATCAACGTCACGCCCATGCTCGATCTGGCGTACGTGCTGCTGGTGATCTTCATCCTGATGACCACGGCCTCGGTGTCGGGCCTGAAGATCGACCTGCCCAAGCCCAGCAACCAGCCGAGCACCGAGAAGAAGGAGACGCGCATCATCCAGATTCGGGCAGACGGCAGCCTGATGCTCAACGGCGCTCCGATACGGATGGATGAGCTTGAAGCGCGCCTGAGTGCCGCTCGGGCGCGTGACCCTCAGACGCCGATCGTGATCAAGGGTGATCCGCAGGCCTACTACATGATGGTCGTCGAAATCATCGACATGGCCGCACGGCTCGAAATCACCAACGTCGGCCTGGTGACCGCCCGGATCGGAACCTGAATGCAGCGTCGCCTCGTGATGATCGCCGTCATCGTCGCCACGTTGCTGGCGATGCTGCTGGCCGCCTATTTCCTGATGGGCATCGGCAAGAAGGATGACACGCCGAAGAAGCCCCCCAAGATCACCCTGCTGACCCCGCCACCTCCGCCGCCCCCGTTGCCTCCGCCGAAGTTCGAGAAGAAGCCCGATCCGCCGAAGGAGCAGAAGGAGATGAAGGTGGAACAGCCCGCTCCCAAACCGGAGCCGGCACCGGCCACGCCTGAACTGAAGATGGACGGACCCGCGGGTAGCGGGCCCAGCGCCTTTGCCACGGGAACGATAAAGAGCGAAGACCTGAGCAGGATCGGCGGCGGCAAGCAGGGCGGTACAGGCACCGGCACCACCGAACGCGCGGGCATGTTCAACCCCTTCACCAACTACGCCAACCTGGCCAAGGTTGAGCTGCAACGCCACCTCGTAAAGAACGCCGCCTTGAAGCGCAAGCGCTACGCCGTGGAGTTGCATCTGTGGCTGGCTGCCAACGGTGCGCTGAGCCGTTACGAGCTGGTCGGTTCAACCGGCGACACCGAGACCGACGAGGCCATACGCACGGCCATGAATGCGGCTCCACCCTTCTCCCAGTCACTGCCGGCCAACATGCCGCAGCCCCTGCGCCTGCGGGTGTGGACAGGCAGCTGAACCGGCCATCCTCACCTCACTCTGTGCCATGACCATGATGCATACGAAGACACTTTGGCAAGCCACCGCCAGCCTCACCGCCGCTTTCATGATGGCGCTACCGATGGCAGCACATGCCAACGAGAAGGAAGACCTGGAAAAGCTGCGAGCCACAGTGCTCGGGTTGATCGAGACTCTGGTGAAGTCAGGCGTCATCCCGCGTACGCAGGTCGACGCGATGATGCGCGATGCTCAGCGCAGAGCTGATGAACGGCTGGCCGCTGCACCGCCGGCGGAGGTGGGCGCAGACGGCAAGAGGATCGTTCGCGTGCCCTACATCCCGGAAGCAGTGCGGACCCAGATGCGCGAGCAGATCAAGTCCGAGTTGTTGGCACAGCAGGGCGGTGCCGGCGCCGCCTCCAGCCCGACAGCCGAAGCTGGTGGGCGACTGCAGTTCGAAGGCGACATCCGTTTGCGAGCTGAATCGATCCTTCCATCGACGGACAACTCGGCGGCCCGCATCGTCTCGACCTCTAGCCCGGACCTCACACGAGCACCAGACATCTGGGCCAACCCGAACTTCAACACGCAGGAGAGCCAGACCCGAAGCCGCGTTCGCGCGCGCCTGGGAGCCAACGTGGCGGTGGCAGAGACGGTTTCTGCCGGAATCTCGCTGAGCACCGGGAGCACGACGGGTCCAACCTCCACCAATCAGACCATGGCAGCAGGCGCGTCCAACACGCCCGGCTTCTTCAACAAGTACGGCACGGTGATCGACAGGGCCTTCGTTCGCCTGACGCCGACTTCGAGCCTGAGCCTGCAGGCCGGCAGGTTCCGCAACCCGTTCCTCGGAACGGACCTGGTCTGGGCCGATGACTTGAACTTCGAGGGCTTCGCGGGAGGTTGGAAGGCCACGCCCGGTACCTTCATGGACAGCTTTCTCACAGTGGGTTGGTTCCCACTGTCCTACGCGGTACCTGGCGCGCAGAGAAGCCGCAGCCTGACGGCCATCCAAGGCGGGGTGAACTGGCAGTTCGGTACGCGAGAGAACCGTCTGCGGCTCGGCGCAGCGCTTTACAACTACAACGGGATCGAGGGCTTGAAGGAGACGACGGCCGACAGGACCACGGTGCCGGACTACGCTGTGCGTTCGGAGTACGGTGCGGGCTTTCGTCAGCGCGGCAATACCTTGTTCCGTGTCAACAGCAATGTGGCCGGCGACACGGCGACCAACTGGGGCCTGGCCTCGGGTTTCCGGGAACTGAACCTCACCGCAGTGCTGGACATCGCCCAGTTCGATCCGCTGCATATCGTGCTGACGGGGGATCTGGTCCAGAACCTGGCCTTCGATCAGGGGCAGATGCGTCGCCGCAGTGGCACGCAACTGGTGGACGGCGATGGGACAGGCTATCTGGTCAGAGTTCAGGTCGGAGCGCCATCGATCCGCAAGGCGGGTGATTGGAATGCCGGCCTGACCTATCGTCGGTTGGGCAGTGACGCCGTGGTGGATGCGTTCACGAACTCCGATTTCGGGCTGGGCGGAACCAACAACCGGGGATTCATCCTCAGCGGGGCCTACGGCATCGCGAAGAACACCTGGGTCTCCGGTCGCTGGATGTCTGCTGACGCGCTGGAGCCACTCGTTCCGGCAGTGGTTGGAAATGTCCCGAAAACCAAGTTTTCAATCGACACGCTGCAGGTCGAGCTGAATGCACGCTTCTGAGGTCTCTGTACCGAACCTGCAACCCCGTTTCCGCCACCGAACATGATGCCGACGGCCCACCCGAAATCGAAGTCCACCTACGTACTGTCTTCATGCATCCTGTTGTCGAGCATGCTGGCGTTGCCTGCGGCCTGGTCACAGCAGAAGCAGGGGGACGGTCAGGTCAGGGCGTTGCAGCAACGTTTGCGAGCGGCCGAGCAGGAGAAGTCACAGCTGGCGGCCGAGAGTGCAGAGCTCGACAAGAAGGCAAAGGGCTCGGAGGCGAGGCTGGCGCAGTCTCGCCGTGCTGCCGAAGCGGCAGAGCGTCAGCGGCTCGCATTGGCCAAGGACCTCGAGACGGCAAGCTCGGAAAAGTCTGCACTGGTCGAACAGTTCGCCCAATCCCAGCGGGAGCTTGCGGAACTCAGGAATCAGCTGGCCGCAGTGCAGGGTGGCCTGGACCGCACTCAGGGGCTTCTGGGCCGCAGCGAGATGCAACGGCAGGAGCAGGAGCGCGCGCTGGCCGAGCGAATCGAAACGCTGGCCGAGTGCACGGCCCGCAACGATGATCTGTACCAGACTGCCGCTGGATTGCTCGCCGACCTGGGCGTGCAGGGGCTGGGACGACCCTCGGCGGGCCAGCCGATGACGCTGCTGGCCAGAGTGGCAGTCGAGAACAAGATGGAGGAGTACCGCGAACGCATGGACCGCGCTCAATTCGCTCCGGCTTTGCAACGCCGTCACGAAACCGAACAGCGGCAGGCAGCCCAGCGGCGGATGGCTGCCGAAGCAGAGGAGCGGACACGCCTAGAGCAGGCGAACAGCGAGCGGCAGAAGGCGGCGCGCGAAAAGGCGCGCCAGCAATCTGAGCTGGACAAGCTGACGCGCCGAATGCGCAACTTTTTCGAAGGGATCGAGTGGTGATGAATGGCGCATGCAATGGCGCGCGCGGCTTCGCTCTTATGTCTGGGCGCCGCCGCGGCTTTACCCTGCTGGAGCTGCTGGTGGTGATGGTGATCATCGGGCTGCTGGCCGCTTATGTCGGGCCCAAGTACTTTTCGCAGATCGGCAAGTCCGAGGTGGCGGTGGCGAAGTCCCAGATCGAGGCCTTGGCCAAGGCGCTGGACACCTATCGTCTGGACGTGGGCCGTTACCCCAGCACGGAGCAAGGCCTCGGCGCCTTGCTGGTCGCTCCGGCGGACGCCACCGGACGCTGGAATGGCCCGTACCTGAGCAAGAAGGTGCCGCCGGACCCCTGGGGTCACGCTTATGTCTATCGCAGATCCGGGGACCAGAGCGCAGGCTTCGAACTGCTGTCGTACGGGCGTGATGGACAGCCTGGCGGCAGCGGCGATGCCGCTGACTTGAGCAACTGAGGGCAGCTCAAGATGGATTCGAAGCGAGACAAGCTGCACTGAGAAGGACTGCGATGGAGTTCACCGCCCTGACCTTGACGAAGGACAACCGCGTAGCGAGCATGTCGATCACCGCCCGCGACGAAGCCGACGCGCGCGCGCAGCTTGCACGCAATGGCTTGTTCGTGTCTTCGCTGCGTGCCAGGCCCTCTGGCCTGCTGCAGGCGGCATCCTCGCATCCGGGACGTGATCGCCGGTTCAACCTTGTGCTGTTCAGCCAGGAACTGCTGGCTCTGCTGCAGGCCGGGCTTGGTGTCGTCGAGGCCATCGAAGCACTGGCGGAAAAGGAGTCCCAGCCGCTGGCTGCAGCGGTCATGGGCCAGTTGCTGGAAGGCCTGCGGGAAGGCCGCCGCCTGTCGATGGTGCTGGCCGACCGGCCAGAAGTGTTCACACCCCTGTTCGTCGGCATGGTTCGCACGGCCGAGGGCACCAGCGACCTGCCGAGCGCGCTGTCCAGGTTCATCGACCATTCGCAGAAGGTGTCCGTTGTTCGCAACAAGCTGGTCAGCGCATCGATCTATCCGGCCATCCTGGTGCTCGTTGGCGGTGCCATCGCGCTGTTTCTGATCGGGTACGTCGTGCCGCGTTTTGCGGAGGTCTTCGAGGGCACCGGGCGCCCGATGCCCTGGATGTCCCGCATCCTGCTGGACACCGGACTGTGGCTCTCAGCGAACGGCTGGCTCGCGCTCGCGGTTGCGGTGCTGGCGGTACTGCTGGCGGCCGTCTCGCTGCGGCATGCGCTCGACCGTGTGGGCCTGACCGGGTTGTTGACGAAGTTTCCGGGCATCGGGCCACAGCTGCGCATCGTCGAACTCTCACGCCTTTACCTGACGCTGGGCATGCTGGTGGAAGGCGGTATCCCGGTCGTTGCCGCCATGGAGATCGCTCAGGGCGTCGTGTCGCCGGCATTGCGCGCGGCGCTGTCGGCCGCCAGGGGGCGCATCGAAGCCGGCTTGCCCGTGTCCACCGCGTTCGAGGTGTCGGGCTTGACCACACCTATCTCGCTTCGCCTGCTTAGAGTGGGCGAGCGCAGCGGCCATCTGGGAAGGCAGCTGGTGCAGTCGGCCAGCTTCTACGATGGCGAGACCAGCCGCTGGATCGATCGGTTCACGCGCAGCGTGGAGCCTCTGCTGATGGCGGGCATCGGCGTCGTCGTGGGTCTCATCGTGGTGATGCTCTACATGCCCATCTTCGATCTGGCCGGAGGCATGTGATGGTCTCCGAGGAGACAGCTCATTCGGTGTTCGAGCGACCCGCGCCGGTCGTCGACGTCAACGTCTTGAAGGACGCAAAGCGGCGGGCACTTGCTTCGGGCCGAACGCTGGTGGCTGAACTTCAGGAGGCCACCGGCGGCGAGCCTCGCGCCCTGCTGCGGGGCATCGGTTCCGTTTTCGACCTGCCGGTGATGGAGACGGCGCAGATGCTGCTCGCCTCACCGGCCTTCGATCTGCTGCCCCTGTCGCGCGCGATGCAGCAAGGCTGTCTGCTCCTGCGCGAGAACCCGGACGCGCCCTCGGTGCTCGCTGTGCATACGGACCCGTTCGATGTGGTGCAGCAGACTTGGCTGGAGACGATGGCAGGCCAGCCGCCACAGTGGCGTCTGGCGCTACCCGCGGACATTCAAGCCTATCTGTCCAAGCAGGAGGAGTCTGCTCGCGCGCTGGACAACGCAGAAGCCGTGGATACCTCTCCCGTACGCGAGGGTCGCGCGGCGACGGTGCTGTCTTTCGCCTCCATCAGCGATGCAGCCAGTCCAGCGGTGCGTTTGTTGAACTCCACCCTCTACGACGCGTTGAAGGCTGGCGCTTCCGACATCCACTTGGAGTGCACGGCCGGTGGCCTCGTCATCAAGTACCGGGTCGATGGGGTGCTGGACCAGGCTGGGTCCACGTCGGGCACGGACACGGCGGAACAGGTGATCTCGCGCTTGAAGGTGCTGGCTGAACTGGACATCGCCGAGCGGCGTATCCCGCAGGACGGCAGCTTCCGCGTCAAGGCAGGCGGCAGAGACATCGACCTGCGGGTGTCCATCATGCCCAGCATCCATGGCGAGGATGCCGTGATCCGCGTGCTGGACAAGCGATCGATGATAGAGGCCCATGGGGCGCTGACGCTGGAGTCCCTGGGCTTTGAATCGGACTCCTTGACCGCGCTGCGCCAGCTGGCGGAGGAGGCCTACGGCATGCTGCTGGTGACCGGCCCGACGGGATCGGGCAAGACCACCACCCTGTACGCCACGCTGTCGGAAATCAACAGCGGCCGGGACAAGATCATCACGATCGAAGATCCCGTCGAGTACCAGCTGGCTGGCGTTCTGCAGATCCCGGTGAACGAGAAGAAGGGCCTGAGCTTCGCGAAGGGTCTACGCTCGATCCTGCGCCACGATCCCGACAAGATCATGGTCGGCGAGATCCGTGATCGGGAGACAGCGGAGATTGCCGTCCAGTCGGCACTCACCGGGCACCTAGTGCTGACGACGGTACATGCCAACAATGTGTTCGACGTCTTCGGTCGCTTCAGCCACATGGGCATCGACCCCTATGCTTTCGTCTCTGCGCTGAACGGAATCTGGGCCCAGCGGCTGGTGCGTACGGTCTGCCCCCACTGCTCGGTGCCCCACCGGCCTGGTGAGGCTGAACTGGCCAGGTTGAACCTGACGTCCCGGCAGGTCGAGGGATGGACCATCCGGCAAGGAGCGGGCTGCGGTGACTGCCGCGGCACGGGCTACAAGGGTCGTCGCTCGATTGCCGAGATTCTGCTCCTCACCGACCTGCTGCGCGAGATGATTGTCGACAAGCGGCCGATACGGCAGATCAAGGAAGCCGCCCGTGCAAACGGTACACGCAGCCTGCGCGAGGCGGCGCTGGCTCTCGTGAAGCGGGGTGAGACGACCCTGGCCGAAACGCGGCGGGTGACCCAGCATGCTTGATGCCCTGACTGCGCGCATGCACATCGGATTGGCGCCGAACTGCGTCGCCGTGGTGCGGGCCGGCGGCCGGCTCCGCCGGGCGATACAGGATGAGGGTACCCATGCCTGGGCGTCGGCCCCGTCACCTTCTGCGGTTGAGGTTGGCGAGGCCCTGCGTTCGCTGCTGGCGAACATGCGCTGCCACGGTTTGCGCGCCGAGGTGGTGCTGTCAGATGATCTGGTGCGCCATTGGATGGTGACGCCGCCTGTCAACGCGAGATCGGTCGACGCCTGTCGGCTGGCCGCGCAGGCCCGCTTCGTCGCACTTTATGGCGAAGGCACGGATGGTTGGCGCTGGGAGGCAGACTGGCGTGTCGACCGACCGTTCCTGGCCAGCGCACTCCCCCTGGAATGGATGGTCATGCTGCAGCAGGTTTGCTCGGCGCATGGCATGCATCTGCTGTCCGTGTCGCCCGAGCTGGTCAGCGTCTGGAACCGGTGGCGCCGCCACCTCAGCGCTGGCGACTGGCTCGCTTCGGCATCCGGCGGGCGGGTCACACTCGCCGCACTCGATGCGGGCGGATTGCAACAAGTCGGGCGAGCTTTTCTGTCGCCTGACGACGCTGGGGTGGGTGATGCCGCCGATACCCGGCTGCAGCGGATGGTGGAGCGCGAAGCCTTGCGCTGGATGCTGGACATGCCGCCGCGACTGCGCTGGTGGGGACCGATATCGAGCTCTGCGCGCCATCCACCCGCCCCGGATGGACCCAGATCTTCGACGGGCGCGGGGTGGAGTTGCTTCCCGCTGACGGCCCACCCTGCGGCTGTCGTGCCCATCCTGGCTGCGGCCGAAGCAGTCCGGCCCGGGTTGCGGCTGGCTACGGCGGCCTGGTGATCATGCGAGCCCTGCACATCGACCTTGCGCCGGACTCCGTGGTTCGGGCGCTCCGGCGCGCGACGGCCGCTGAATGGCTTTTGCTGGTGGTGGGCATGACGCTGTGTGCCTGGGCAGCCTGGGCCTGGGTACGCCAGGATGCCGCGGAGGCCGTCCTTCGTGCAGAGGTGGCACAGGTGAAGACGCGGCTGGCCGGGCGCCAGGCTGCGACCATCGTGACCGTGGCCGAACCCGTGCCGCCCGACCGCAGCGCAGCGGTCTCCGGCTTGATTGCTCAGCTGAACGTGCCCTGGAGCAGCCTGCTGGGCTCGCTGGAGCAGGCCGACCACCCAACGGTGGCCGTGCTCGAACTCAGCCTGCAGCCGAAGCAGCGCGTGTTGCGCGGTGCCGCCGAAGCGCGTGACATCACCGCCATGCTGCGCTTCCTCCAGCGGCTGCAGAGCCAACCCGCGCTCGAAGCCGTCCGCTTGATCCGGCACGAGCACACGGATCAGGACACGGCACAGCCTGTTCGATTCGAGTTCGAGGGCATCTTGCGTCTGGATTCGCCGAAATGAGTGTCGACGCGTGGCGCATCCTTCTCAAGCTGGGCATCAGTCTGCGTCGCGCAAGGCCGGTGCTCGGGCTCGGTGTCATGGCCGCAGGGCTTGGTGCTGCCGCCCTGCTGTTGTGGGGTCGGTCGGCGGGGCAGGAAGAAGCGCGCCTGCGCCAGGCGCTGGCCCTTGCCCGGGCCGAGCTGCGAACGCCACCGGTTGCGACGCCTGCAGCCACGGACCCGGACGTGCAGCGCCTGGCCGACTTCGAGTCACGACTGGGCGATCCTTCGAACGTAGCCATCAGTCTGGCGCGGATCTTCGCTGTGGCCCGCCCGTTGGGCTTGGATCTGGCCCAGGTCGAGTACCGCTGGCAGGTCGATGAGGCGGCCATTGCCGAGCGCCTGGTATTGCAGATGCCGGTGAAAGGCAACTACCAGGCGCTGCGAGCGTTCCTGGAGCAGGTGCTCGCGCAGATCCCCTTCGCCTCGCTGGATGATTTCGGCGCGCGCCGTGAGGCCATCTCGGACGGTGAACTGTCGGCCAACTTGCGGATCAGTTTGCACTTGAAGCCCGGCGCAGTGAGCGCAGAAGCTGCCCGTCGGCGGGCAGCCCAATCGGCGGGCACCGTCAACCCCGCGTCCCGAAGAGGCAGTCCGTGAATCGGCGCAATGCCCTCCTGCTGGTGGCCCTGGTGCTCGCAGCCAGCTTGCCATGGCTTGACCGCGGGGTGGCTGAGAACGAATTGGCTTTGCCCGTGGACAACGCTGCGAAGCGCCGAGCCACCCCGTCGGGCGTGGCCGTTGATCGAGTTCGGTCGGCAACCGCAGGCGAGCCGGCAAGCCCGGGCAGTGGATCGCTTCCGACGCTGCTGGCTCGTGCTGCGCCGGAGCGCAAAGTCGAACGGGCGTACGACCTGTTTGCGCCCAGGTCATGGGCGCCGCCACCTGCGCCCGTTGCGCCGGTTTCCACAAGCGCAGCCCCTGCGGTCAACGCCCCGCCGCCGCTGCCCTTCCTGTACATAGGACGCCAGCGTGCTGCTGGCGTCGATCAGGTGTTCCTGGCCGAAGACGAAATGGTGCACGTTGTGCAGCAGCACAGTGTCATCCGCGGCGTGTATCGGGTGGAGCAGGTTGCGCCGACTTACGTGCAGCTGACCTACCTGCCGATGAACCTCACCCAACGAATCCCGACGGGATCGATCGACTGATGAACCGAAATCCAACGGGCTCCTTCAGCTCGCCCCGTCCTCCGGGCGAACGGAGAACGCGATCGACATGCACCCTCGCCGGGCGTGCCTGCCGACTGGCGGGCCGTACGCTGCTTGCAACCGCCCTGGGGGCCGCCCTGGTCACCACGCTGACCGGTTGTGCGGGACAGGAACATTTCCGAGCCGGCGTGGCGCTGGCGGATGCGAACCAGCCCGAGGCTGCGTTCGAGCGCCTTCGCGCCGCCGCCGCGGCGGCGCCAGAGAACACCGCGTACCGCACTGCCTATCTCCTGGCGCGCCAGCGGCTGGTGGCGGGTTTGCTTGAGCAGGCGACTCAGACTGTCGCCGACAGCCAACTCGACAGGGCCCAGAGCTTGTTTCTCCGGGTGCTGGCCATCGACCCAGCCAATCGTCCGGCCAAGGCCGGACTGGACAGCTTGCAACGCGAGGCGGCGCATACGCGATCGCTCGATCAGGCGGAGGAACACTTCGCTCAGCGCCGCACCGATGCCGCACGCGTGGTGGTGATGTCCGTACTCGATGCCGAGCCGCGCCATCCGCGAGCCAGGGCGCTGCTGCGACAGATCGAGGCGCGACAGGAGCCCGCCACCATGGAACTGCGCCTGGGGGCTGCCTTCCGCCAGCCGGTCAGCCTCGAATTCCGGGACGCCACGGTCAAGCAGGTGTTCGACGCGCTGTCCCGAACCTCCGGCCTCAACTTCGTGTTCGACAAGGATGTCAAGACAGACCAGAAGACTGCACTGTCGCTGAGGAACAGCACCGTCGAAGCCGCCTTGCAGATGCTGCTGATGAGCAATCAGTTGGAGATGCAGGTCATGGATGCCGGCACCGTCATGGTGTTCCCGAACACGGCAGCCAAGCTCCGGGAGTACCAGCAACTGGTGATGAAGACGTTTGTGCTTTCGAACGCCAACGCCAAGGCGGTGGTCGAGTTGATCAAGACGATGGTGCGGTCGCGCGACATCGTCTACGACGAGAAGCTGAACATGGTGTTCATGCGCGACACGGTCGAGGGTGTGCGGCTTGCCGAGCGTCTGGTGGCGCTGCACGATGTCGCCGAGCCCGAGGTGATGCTGGAGGTGGAAATACTGGAGATCAGCCGTGACAGGTTGACAGAGCTCGGCATCTCATGGCCCGGCAGCCTGACGCTGTCGCCATTGATTTCGTCGGACAGCCGATTCGGTGTGCTGACGCTGCGCGACCTCCAGAATCTGAGCAGTCAAACCCTCGCTGCGCGCATCGATGCCCTGAAGCTCAGTGCCCGCAGGGTCGACGGCGACTCCAACCTGTTGGCGAACCCCCGAATCCGTGTGCTGAACCGGGACAAGGCTCGCATCGTCATTGGCAACCGGATACCCAGCGTCTCGACCACCGTAACCGCGACCGGCCTGGCCACCGAGTCCGTTTCCTACCTGGACGTGGGTCTGAAGCTCGAGGTCGAACCCACGATCTTCGTCAACGGAGATGTCGCGATCAAGGTCGCGCTGGAGGTCAGCAACGTCATCAGCAGTCAGACCACCAACGCGGGATCGAGCACGTACAACATCGGCACCCGGTCTGCCACGACCACGCTGCGACTCAAGGACGGAGAGAACCAGGTTCTTGCAGGGCTCATCAACGACGAGGACCGCCGTACTGCGAGCAAGGTGCCGGCGCTGAGCGAATTGCCGGTGGCCGGGCGGCTGTTCGGAAGCACCCTCAGCGACGGGAAGAAATCAGAGATCGTGCTTTCGATCACGCCTCGGCTGATCCGCAACATCCAAAGGCCACCCACGGGTGAAGCGGAGTTCTTCAGTGGCACGGACTCGAGCGCACGCAGTCGGCCCGCAGCGGGGCAGCCTGCGCGCGCACTGGGCGAACCTGACCGGGCGCCGCCGTCAGGGCCAGCGGCCGCTGGTGGTGCGGCCACGCCTTCGGCGCCTGCTGCCGCGCCGGCTCCGGCGGGCGCGTCACCTCCAACGCGTTGAGCGGGTCTTCCAAGCGAACACTCGATGACCATGCAGCGCATTCGTGCCCGAGGTTTCACGCTGATCGAGTTGCTGATCACACTGGCCATCATTGCCGTGCTCGCCACGATGGTACGGCCCGCGGCGCAAGTGGTCGTCCAGCGCGAACGCGAACGGGAACTGCAGCGCAACCTGCTCGAGATTCGGCGGGCCCTGGACGCCTACAAGCGTGCCGTCGACGAAGGACGCATTGCCCGAGCCGCTGGTGCGTCTGGCTATCCGCCCTCGCTCGACGTGCTGGTCACCGGAACGCGCGATCTGAAGGACCCGCGGGGGTTGCGTTTGGTGTTCCTGCGTCGCGTGCCGCGTGATCCGATGCAGGCTTACGAGGGACTTCCAGACTCGAACAACTGGGGCCTGCGCAGCTACGACAGCGATGCCGACCAGCCGCGCGAGGGAGTCGATGTTTATGACGTGTACTCGCTTTCGTCGAGGACAGGCCTCAACGGGCGGGCCTATGCGACCTGGTGAGCCACCGATGTCGGGGATCGCACAGCGCGCTCGCGGGGCCGGTGGATTCACCCTCATTGAACTGCTGGTCGTACTCGCCATCATCTCGCTCTTGTTGACCCTGGCCACGCCGAGGTACCTTCGCAGCCTGGACAAGGCTCAGGAAACAGTCTTGGCAGAGAGCTTGCGGGAGGTGAGGGAGACGATCGATCACTTCCATCGGGACACGGGGCAGTATCCCGAATCCCTGGAGGAACTGGTGGTCCGTCGATATCTGCGCTCTGTCCCGGTGGATCCGGTGACTGAGAGCGACAAGACTTGGATACTGATCGCGCCCGCTGCCGGGGCCCGGGGCAAGGTCTACAACCTGCGCAGCGGTGCGGATGGTGTGGCGCCCAGCGGTAAGCGCTACGGCGAGCTGTGACCCCCTGGCGAACGGGCGTCTGCGGTGGCCGGCGTGCGGGCGGGCTGGCCTATATTGCGTTGCTTGTGGCCCTGGCGATGCTGGCCCTGGCGGCTGCCGGGACGGCGCGACTCGGTGCAGCAACACATCGCCATGCGGCCGAGGCGGCGTTGCTGGAGACTGGAGCTACATTCTCGGCAGCCTTGGTCAGCTATGCGAGGGCCACACCCAAGGGCCAGCCCGACGCGCCGCGCAGTCTGCAGGACCTGCTGCGAGACCCTCGCCATCCCGGTACCGTGCGTCACCTGCGACGGGTGCCCGTGGATCCCTTGACCGGCAGCCCAAGGTGGGGGCTCATCCGGGAGGATGACGACGACGACGGCGGAATCATTGGTGTCTACAGCCTGGCCCGTGGCCGCCCGCTGAAGCAGGCCAACTTCGACCGCCGTTTTCAGGACTTCGAGCGCCGCCAGACCTATGCGGAATGGCTTTTCGTGCGCCCTGCCGACCCCGCTGCCACCGGATTGCGTAGCGGACTCGTCGAGGCTGGTGTGCTGCGCATGCAGGAGCGGGTGCCGACGAGATCGGTCGCACCATGGCCGTCTGATGATGACAAGGAGACGGGTACCGGCCTTGGGGATCCCTGACGGACGCTGACTGACATCGTCTCCCCTATGGTCCATCTGGCTCATTGGCGACATCTGTATTCATCTTAGGGTCACAGCCTTCACCTATTGTCTTGCTCGTGTGGAGTGGTCACGACTTGCAACGACACGTGCTTAGATTGCAGGGCCAAGTCTTGAATTGGATGTTTCACGCTGCGGCAGGTTGTGCGTGGCCTTCTCCTGTCCCCCACTCATATGCCCATCTCATCGACAGAATCAATGCAGGTGAACGATGCAATCCTGCTTACCACCGAACAGGCGCAGCAACTGGTGAGGACCGTCGAGACAGCCGGCGCGGTCCAAAGTCGCAAGCAGTTCTTCGTCTGGGTGCAAATGCAATTGCTGGGGCTGATACCTCATGAACTTCTGATTTGCGGAGCCTATCGCAGGCGTAGCCTTGGAGTGGTGTTCGACACGTTCCAGTACATCGTCATTTCGCCGGAGTTGCTGGGCTTGATCGCTGACCCCTCAGGCGGTCTGACCCGCGTCATCAGCGATGCCTGGGTGGCCGGCGACGGTAAACCTCTGCGGGCGAAGCTGGCCGACCTGAAAGGCGACGCACTGCCTGGCGTACAAGCGCTGCAACGGGAGCTGGGCTATCGGGAATTGCTGGTCCACGGTGTGGCCCGGCCGGAGCGTCCGCAGGAGATAGAGAGCCTGTTCATCTTCGGGGGGCCCGTAGAGGCTGAGGGGTCGGACCGCCGCCTGATCTGCCTGGACTTGGTGCTACCCCATCTGCATCGGGTCTGGCAGCGGGTGATCGCCTTCGAACAGGAGTTTCTCAAGCCGGCGGCGCGCGTGACCGTGCCAACCCAAGCGATCCATGAGGTCTTTCGCCCAGTTGCGAATGCACTCACGGCACGGGAAGTTCAGGTTCTGGAGTATGTGCGCGAAGGCAGTAGCAATCAGCAGGTTGCAGCTGCGCTGACGATAAGCCCGCTGACAGTCAAGAACCATATCCAGAAGATTCTGCGCAAGCTAGGAGCCAGCAATCGCGCTCAAGCCGTAGCGCGTGCGATGTCGCTGGGCTTGCTGGATGCGCAGTTGGTGCAGCAGCTCCGTCCATATCCAGAGGACTGAATCCATGCGCGCTGTGGGAACGACAGGCATATCGCCGAGAAGGTTGGTGGACCGCATGGTCTTGCCAGCCCGCCAGGCTGCGGTGGCGCTCGGTTTCGCTATGCTGTTATTCGGAACGCACGTTTTGGCATCTGATGCCGTTGAGGTTCTTCGCCTGATCATCGAGGACGGTGATGTGTCGACCGTGCTTTGTATCGGTGAAATGTCTTATCTGTATCACGCTGACGGCGGCAACGCTGTCTACCAGCGCGTCGGCGATGTTTCGGTGATCTCGGACTCTCGGCCTGGCATGAGCGGGATGGCCCATCACGTGGGAGATGCAGTGGTCATTCTGCGGGAAAGCAGCGTGAGCTACTGCAGACTCTTGGGAGAAGTGATGTACTGCCATCGCCAGCAACTTCCAATGGAGTAGACCAGTGCCTTCTGTGTCAGGCGACATGAAAAGCTGACCTCGATGCGGACCGCCGGCCGATTCTGGCGCCGGCGGTCAGCCTGGATCGGACGGCGTCTGCACCCGGATTGAACTTCTTCCGCGGCTCATCGGCTAGCCTGCCGGTACTCCTGTCGGCGCTTCACGTGGTACCTCACGACAGGCCGCGCATGACTCGGGTCAAGGGTGGTTCGCTACACCTTCACCCCAAGGGACTTGCTGCCTCTGCCACTTGCCGGTCTCCTGGCACACTCGGTCCAAAACTGAGCCCTCAAAGGTGGCTCAGTTTTGGCCGCTGCCAACAGTCGCTTCCATAACCGGGCATCGCACGGCGAGCAAGACGGTGCCGCCACCTGTTTCGTTGGATGAAACAGCACGAAGTGCGTAAGCGTGGCCTGAACACCCTCTGTTCATGGCGCCAGTTTTCCCAATGTGACCACGTCGACGGTACAAAAGTGGGAGTCCCCTGCGTCTGGGAAACATCCCGGCGGTGCCGCGGCCAAATTGCTTCAGATCATCGAGAAGAAGGGCATTGAGGCACTCGCGGTCTGAACCCTGGCACATATAGTGCCGCTGACGCCTGATCCGTCCAGAACGCATCTTGCTTGGCTGGGCCGCCTTTGGGCGACTTCGTCATTTGGTGCGTGTCGTGTTCGCTGAAGTTCGATATCAGACGGCTTCAGCCTGCGGCTAACCTTCTGCCAACGGGTGATAGTGCGGCTCGGGCATTGAGACTGGTGCAGGCCTACGGTACGCGGTAATGCACCCGGTCGGCCTCCCCACCGCCGGCAGTGAGCTCATCGGCCAAAAACGCGTGGCGCAGGAGCGGCCGGTTCTGCTTGAACCAGTCCAGGCTGCGCTCGGTGCGGGTGTCGCCGATGCGCATCAGCTGCGCCAGGGTGGTGTAGACGACCACATCACCGGCATTCAACTTCAACGCAAACGGTGCTTTGGTGCCATAGCGAGCCAGGTAGTCGCCCGGCGGCACGGCCAGCACCGCGTAGCTCAAGCGCTGGATTGGCGGGCTGGACTGGGCATACTGCAGGTGGCGCCGCGAGCCAGGCACCAGCACTGTCTGGCTGACGTCTGGTGCATCGGCGGGGCGCAGCACCAGCTTGTCGAAAGGCGCTGTGATGTGGGTGGACTCGCGGTGGTCCTGGTTAACCAGCATCAAGGTGGCTTCGCGCCCGGGTTGCCAGCTGTCCAGCTCCGCCGGCGTGAGCCAGCGTGCACCGGTCGGCATGTCACCTTGCCGGTGGCTGGCGCGCCGGGCGAGGGCATGGGGCAGGTCGAGGTGCAGCACGCTGCGCAACACGTCGGTGGCATCTTTCAAGTGCTCTTTGGCGCTATCGCGGCTCAGCATCCAACTCTGCTCGAGTCGGATGGCGTGCCACAACCAGCGCTGGGTGTCGCGGTCGTACAGCACCTCTTCCAGGCGCATGCCTATGTGGTAGGGGGCGGGCCAAACCTGCCAGCGCAAAAGCGCCACGTAGCGCCGCAACGGCTCGCCAGGCGCAACGCGCGCAAGGTCGTCGGCCACGCTTCCCGTACCTTTGGCCAACTGCACATGGCGCAGGCGCAGGCCCTCGGGGGTGGTGCCCATCAAGCCGGGCAAGGCTTCACGGCAAACCATGCGCTCCTGCGACGTGGCACCTGAGACATCGATCGTCAGGCCAAACCGCTTGACGAGCCGGGGCTCACAGGCGTCAGGGTTGGAAAGGACCACCACTTCGATCTGCTCCAGCGGCAAACTGTCAGGGAGCTCATCGCGCAAGACCTCGAAGTCACGGATGCTGGCGCCCGCCAGACTGGCGGACATCAGCAGCATCAGACCGGCAAAGTGGCGGATCACGTGGTTCATGGGTGGCTGGCGAAACTGGTTGGTTGGCATGGCACCCAGCCAGGGCACCGGCATCAAGGCTTGGCCGGCCAGAGTTTGCCGCAACTGGTCCCCAGCCAAGGGCCCAGGGGTTTGACTTAGACACCCAGCGCGACCCAGGCCCAGGCGTGCGTCGCGCCCCATCAGATTCAGACAGATCGTTCAGGGTCGGCAGCAAGCTGTCGAACCCTCAAGCAGCGGTAGTTCGGTCGGGCTCTGGCGATTCCCAGAATCTCGGGCAGCACGGCCCCACGTCGCTGATCCGGGCAACGGTTCTGTCAGCTGTACCACCTGCCGCGGCCGGAGGCGGCAACTGCGAGTGCGCACTCGAACGTCAGCAATCTGCCCGAGACCGTGAGTTTGAGGGCCGCCAGCCAACGACCGCACCCACTGCAAACCTGACACACGCATTGACTCATTGGAATCGGCCTTCTCCAAGATGGCTCGCTCCTTCTTGAGGCACATCCGGGTGAAGTCGCTGGACGAGTTGAAAGAGCGCATCCTGAAGGGGATAGACGAGATGAACGCTCACCCAGTGCGCTTCCAATGGAAGTGCTTCGATATGTAGATGGCCTGACGTAAGCACTTTATTGGAACAAAGTACTAGGCGCTGCAGATTCCTAATTTTGGCCTCCTGATGGAGGCTGCGCTGCAGAAGCTACCATACCCGGCTCGCTCTTCAGGCAGAAGGACGAGCTAACAATCTGGTTGAGGGCCAGCAGACCAAAGGTCACGTGCGAACGTAGACGGAACTGAGCGGGCCACAGATGGGCCACGAACTCCAGAAACGACGAGGCCCGCATCACTGCGGGCCTCATAAGTGCTTGTCAACACTCCATATTTTTTGGTTGCGGGGGCAGGATTTGAACCTGCGACCTTTGGGTTATGAGCCCAACGAGCTACCAGACTGCTCCACCCCGCGACTGAGCTCGACAGTATAGCGTGTCCCAGGCTGGCTGAGCAACGTTGTCAGCGTCCAATTGCAGAATCACTGCGTACGGACACCGATGCCAATTCGCCCAAGTCCGTTTCGATCGTCATCCAGCCTCGAGGGCCACGGGCCAGTTGGCCTGCAGACTGCACCGGTCCCTGGGCGACCGGCCTAAAAGACAGAGACGGCGGGCTCAAGGAATCAGCGTCAGCCAGGCCGCCCGGGAACAGCCCACACTGGGGACCGGTTACGCGCCAGCGGACTCGTTTGCGGTTGAGACGAACTCTTCCGCGCGGTCCACCAGCTCAACGAAGGCCATCGGCGCGTTGTCACCGATACGGAACCCCATCTTCAGGATTCGCGTGTATCCACCCGGACGCGCCTGAAAGCGCGGGCCCAACACGTTGAAAAGCTTGGTGACAACGTCACGGTCGCGCGTGCGATCGAACGCCAGGCGCCGGTTCGCCAGCGTGGGCTCTTTCGCCAGCGTGATCAAGGGCTCCACCACGCGGCGCAACTCCTTGGCTTTGGGTACCGTGGTCTTGATGGCTTCGTGCTGAATCAGGGAATTGCACATGTTCCGCAGCATGGCGGCGCGGTGTTCGCTTGTGCGGTTGAGCTTTCTAAGCCCGTTACGGTGGCGCATCTTGTGACTCCGAAGATTTGTGTGATTACTCCGGCCGTATCAGGTACCGGAGAGGCGCTCGTGGATGTCTCTTTGGTAAATCAGGGGCTGCCGAAACGTCAACGACGCTCCAGGCTCTTGGGCGGCCAGCCTTCCAACCGGGTACCCAGCGTCAGCCCGCGGGAGGCCAGCACTTCCTTGATTTCGTTGAGCGACTTACGTCCCAGGTTGGGGGTCTTGAGCAGTTCCGTCTCGCTGCGTTGGACGAGGTCGCCGATGTAGTAGATGTTCTCAGCCTTCAAGCAGTTGGCTGACCGCACAGTCAGTTCCAGTTCGTCCACTGGACGCATCAGGATTGCCGGCGGCTCCGGACCTTCCGGCGAACGGGCGAGTTCGCCAAGATCCACCACGCCAACGCCCTCGAGTTGCGTGAATACCAACAACTGTTCCACCAAGATCTTGGCAGAAGCACGGATGGCCTCCTCGGGGGAGATCGCGCCATTGGTCTCGATCTCCATGACCAGCTTGTCCAGATCAGTACGCTGCTCCACACGGGCGTTCTCGACCGCGTAGCTGACCCGCCGAACGGGTGAAAACGATGCATCAAGCACGATACGGCCGATCGTCTTAGTGGACTCGTCACCCAACCGGCGGACGTTTCCCGGCACATAGCCGCGGCCCTTTTCCACCTTGATCTGCATGTCGAGTTTGCCGCCATGGGACAAATTGGCGATCACATGGTCGGGGTTGATCACCTCGACATCATGAGGGGTCTGGATGTCGCTGGCGCGCACCGGGCCCTCGCCCTCCTTGCGTAGAACCAGCGTCACTTCGTCACGGTTGTGGAGCTTGAACACCACACCCTTGAGATTAAGCATCACGTGCACGACGTCTTCCTGGACACCGTCGATCGCAGAATACTCGTGCAAGACACCTGCGATAGTGACCTCGGTGGGGGCATAACCCACCATCGAGGACAACAGCACGCGGCGAAGGGCGTTTCCAAGGGTGTGACCATAGCCACGCTCGAAAGGCTCGAGAACGGCCTTGGCGCGATGTCCGCCCAAGGGTTCAACCTGAATAGCTTTGGTGGGTTTCAGCAGATTGGTTTGCATGAAGTCGTGTACCTCTCAATACCCTCGGCTCGTGACACCGATAAGGCTGATGGACCGCGCCGGGCTCTGGATGGGATGCTGTACGCCCGGCAGACGCAGCACCATGGGATGAAAGGCAGCGGAACCCGGACGGCCGCACAGGCCGGCGAGCACCACCGCCTGGAAAGTCGTCAACGCGAGTACAACTCGACGATCAACGCTTCCTTGATGTCGCCGCCGAACTCGTCGCGGTCGGGGGCCTTCTTGAAGACGCCTTCCATCTTGGCGGCGTCCACCTGCACCCAGGCCGGCATGCCGATGGATCCAGCGAGCTTGAGTGCGTCTTGCACACGCAGTTGCTTCTTGGCGTTTTCACGCAAGGTGATCGTGTCACCCGCCTTCACCGAGTACGAAGGAATGTTCACAACCTGCCCGTTCACGGTCAAAGCCTTGTGCGAAACAAGCTGCCGCGCCTCAGCCCGTGTCGAGCCAAAGCCCATGCGATAGGCCACATTGTCGAGTCGAGATTCCAGGAGCATCAACAGGTTGCCACCTGTGTTGCCCTTGCGGCGCTCGGCTTCGGCAAAGTAACGGCGGAACTGACGTTCCAGCACACCGTACATGCGCTTGACCTTCTGCTTCTCACGCAACTGCAGTCCGTAGTCTGATGTGCGAGAGCCACTGGTGCGGCCGTGCTGGCCAGGCTTGCTCTCGAACTTGGACTTGTCGGCGATGGGCCGGCGTGCACTCTTGAGAAAAAGATCCGTGCCTTCACGGCGGGAAAGTTTGGCCTTGGGGCCGAGATAACGTGCCACGAGAGCTTCCTTCTTAGGTTCTTGCTTCTGACGCGGCGAGGCTCTCTGGGCCATCCCGCGCGAGTCTGACATCGCGTCCGAAAACGCCTGCAGACAGTGGGCTTACGACGAAAACATCCTGGATTCAGGAGGCTTCGCCAGATCAAGAGGCCCGGCTCTCGCCAAGCCCCGTGCCATGCAGTCAGCAAAGAGCGGCTATGCCTCCTCTGCCGACGCTGGACATCAGATACGGCGACGCTTCTGCGGGCGGCAGCCGTTATGGGGAACTGGGGTCACATCCGAAATCGAATTGATCCGGATGCCGAGCGCGGCCAGAGCGCGCACGCTGGACTCACGGCCAGGGCCCGGACCCTTGATACGCACGTCCAGGTTCTTGATTCCCTGCTCTTGCGCAGCACGTCCGGCCACCTCTGCCGCCACCTGCGCCGCAAAAGGCGTGGACTTGCGGGATCCCTTGAAGCCCTGACCACCGCTGGAGGCCCAGGCGAGCGAACCCCCTTGGCGATCAGTGATGGTGATGATCGTATTGTTGAACGATGCATGCACGTGCGCGATGCCATCCGCAATGTTCTTGCGGATCTTCTTGCTCACGCGACGAGCAGCGGTGTTGACGGGTGCCTTGGCCATGTCTTGATTCTCTCTGATTCGAAGTGCGAGGGCTTACTTCTTCAGTGCCGCAGCGCCCTTACGCGGGCCCTTGCGGGTGCGCGCATTGGTACGTGTACGCTGGCCGCGCATGGGCAATCCCCTGCGATGGCGTATGCCACGGTAGCACCCCAGGTCCATGAGACGCTTGATGTTGATGGACATCTCGCGGCGCAAGTCCCCTTCGATCGTCATCCGACCGATCTCGTCCCGGATCTTTTCCAGGTCGGAATCCGTCAAATCCTTGATCTTTTTCGAATACGGCACGCCTACCGCTGTGCAGATCTTCTGCGCAGTGGTGCGGCCGATGCCATAAATCGAGGTCAACCCGATTTCGGTGTGCTTATGCGACGGAATGTTGATGCCGGCAATACGTGCCATGGTGTAGTTCCTCTGTTGGCCCTGATCAACCCTGACGCTGCTTGTGGCGCGGGTCGGTGCAAATCACACGAACCACGCCGTTGCGGCGGATGATCTTGCAGTTACGGCACATCTTCTTGACTGAAGCGGCTACTTTCATGGTCTTCTCCTTGACCTCTTCACTTGGCACGGAACACTATCCGTGCGCGACTTAAATCGTAGGGCGTGAGCTCCACGGTCACCTTGTCTCCCGGCAGGATGCGGATGTAGTGCATGCGCATCTTTCCGGAAATATGACCGAGGACTACGTGTCCGTTCTCCAGTTTCACCCTGAAGGTGGCATTCGGAAGATTTTCGACGATCTCCCCCTGCATCTGGATGACGTCATCCTTGGCCATGTCATTAGCCCGCCTTGAAGTTCGCCTTCTTCAAAAGTGACTCATATTGCTGACTCATGACATAACTCTGCACTTGGGCCCAGAAGTCCATGGTGACCACAACAATGATCAACAAGGATGTTCCACCGAAGTAGAAGGGCACGTTGTACTTCAATACCAGGAACTCTGGGAGCAAACACACGAGCGTGATGTAGATGGCACCAGCCAAGGTCAACCGGGCCAGGATGCGATCGATGTGCTTGGCCGTCTGGTCGCCTGGGCGAATGCCGGGAATGAAGGCGCCACTCTTCTTCAGGTTGTCAGCCGTCTCGCGGCTGTTGAAAACCAAGGCCGTGTAGAAGAAGCAGAAGAACACGATCATCGCTGCGTACAGCATGACATAAACAGGCTGCCCGGGTTGCAACAGCGCCGATGCATCTTTCAGAAAGCGGGTGAACACACTCTCGCCAGAGCCTGTGGCAATCCAGCCCACAGCGGTTGCCGGCAGCAAGATGATCGAGGAAGCAAAGATGGGAGGGATCACACCGCTCATGTTCAGCTTCAAGGGAAGGTGCGAGGACTGCCCACCGTAAACCTTGTTACCCACTTGACGTTTGGCGTAATTGACCAAAATCTTTCGCTGGCCGCGCTCGACAAACACGACGGCGAATGTCACGAAGATCACCAAGGCGATGATGATCAGACTCGCAATAATGCTCATCGCCCCCGTGCGTACCAACTCGAACAAGCCCCCGATAGCGCTAGGAAGTCCCGCGACGATGCCCGCAAAAATGATGATGGAAATGCCGTTGCCCAAACCGCGCTCGGTGATCTGCTCACCCAGCCACATCAGGAACATCGTGCCCGCGACCAGACTCACCATCGCGGTCATGCGAAAACCGAAGCCCGGGTTCAGCACCAGCCCCTGCGAACCCTCCAGCGCATACGCGATGCCCAGCGCCTGGAACACCGCCAGGAAGAGCGTGCCGTAGCGAGTGTATTGGGTAATCTTGCGGCGCCCGGACTCGCCTTCCTTTTTCAAGGCCTCAAGCGAGGGCACCACATAGGTCATCAATTGCATGATGATCGATGCAGAGATGTAGGGCATGATGCCCAGCGCAAACACGGTGAAGCGCGACAGAGCGCCCCCACTGAACATGTTGAACAGGTTCAGGATTCCGCCGCTCTGGCTCTTGAAGAGTTGCTCAAGCTGCGTCGGATCGATCCCCGGCACGGGGATGTGTGCACCGATGCGATACACCACCAAAGCCAACACAAGAAAGACAAGCCGGCGACGAAGGTCACCGAACTTGCCGCTCTTGGCCAGTTGTGCTGCGTTGGTTGCCACAGGCTTACGCGGAAATGATGACGACAGGCGCGCTCTGACTGATCAAGCTGAGCTCAGGCCAAGGTACCGCCAGCCGCCTCAATGGCGGCGCGTGCGCCAGCAGTCGCACCGACGCCGTTTAACACGACCTTGCGGGTAATGTCACCCGACTTGATCACCTTGACCACCTTGGCCAGCTGGGGCACCAGACCGGCTTGCTTGAGCGCCAGTACATCCACCTCTTCGACGGAAAGCAACTCCAGATCCTTCAAGGAAATCTCTGCGTTGTACTTCAACGAGCCTGACTTGAAACCCCGCTTGGGCAGGCGGCGCTGAAGCGGCATCTGCCCGCCTTCGAAACCCACCTTGTGGAAGCCGCCCGCACGCGACTTCTGACCCTTGTGCCCACGGCCGGCTGTCTTGCCCAAGCCAGAACCGATACCGCGACCAACGCGGCGCTTGGCATGCTTGGCACCGCTGGAGGGCTTGATGTTGTTCAGGTTCATCACTGCACACTCACCAAATAGGCAATCTTGTTGATCATCCCGCGCACCGCAGGGGTGTCTTCCAGGACGGAAACGCTGTTCAGCCGGCGCAGGCCCAGGCCCACCACAGTGGCGCGGTGGGATGCCCGGCACCCAATGGGGCTGCGCACCAGCTTGACGGTAACGGTCTTCTTATCAGACATGTCTTCTCCTGGCCGGGCTCAGTTGAACAGCTCTTCAACCGTCTTACCGCGCTTGGCCGCCACCTCGCCCGCAGTGGTCGAGCGCTTGAGCGCGTCCAGCGTAGCGCGCACCATGTTGTAGGGATTGGTCGAACCGTGGCTCTTGGTGACGATGTCTGTCACACCCATCACCTCGAAAACTGCACGCATCGGACCACCAGCAATAATGCCGGTACCGGCCGGGGCCGGTGCCATGAGCACCCGCGCGGCGCCGTGTTCACCGATCACGTTGTGATGGATGGAGCCGTTGCGCAGTGACACCTTGAACATGCCGCGGCGCGCTGCTTCCATCGCCTTCTGCACAGCCACCGGCACTTCACGCGCCTTGCCCTTGCCCATGCCGATGCGGCCATCACCGTCGCCAACGACTGTAAGCGCGGCAAATCCCAGGATTCGACCGCCCTTGACGACCTTGGTCACTCGATTGACCGCGATCATCTTCTCCTTCAGGCCGTCGTCGCGACCTTCATCGGCAACCCGTGGTTGAAACTTCGCCATGATGTGGGTTTCCTTGGTACTCGGACGTCAGAACTGCAGGCCGGCTTCACGCGCGGCTTCGGCCAGGGCCTTGACTCGACCGTGATAGGCAAAGCCTGCGCGGTCAAACGCAACCTTCTCGATACCTACGGCCTTGGCCTTCTCGGCAATGCGCTTGCCGACCGCCGAAGCGGCCGCAGCGTTGCCACCGTTGGCGAACTCAGCACGCACGTCCTTCTCGGCGGTGGATGCACTGGCCAGCACTTTGCTGCCGTCGCCTGAAATAATGCTTGCATAGATGTGGAGATTGGAGCGGAAGACCGACAACCGGGCCGCACCCTGGATCGCAATCCGGGCGCGGGTCTGCCGTGCTCGACGCAGGCGCTGTTCCTTCTTGTTCAGCATGGCGGACCTCTTTACTTCTTCTTCGTTTCCTTGAGGACGACACGCTCACCGACGTATCGAATCCCCTTGCCCTTGTAAGGCTCCGGCGGACGGATGGCACGCACCTCAGCCGCCACTTGGCCCACCGCCTGGCGGTCTGCACCCTTGATGACGATTTCCGTCTGGGTAGGACACTCGACCTTTACGCCTTCGGGCATCTCCTTGACGACCGGGTGCGAGAACCCGACCTGGAGATTGAGTTTAGTGCCCTGGGCCTGGGCACGAAATCCCACTCCCACCAGCGAGAGCTTCTTCTCGAAGCCCTTGCCTACACCTTCCACCATGTTGGCCAGCAGGGCGCGCATGGTGCCACTCATGGCGTTGGCTGCGGTGCTGTCATTGGCCGGAGCCACCTTGAGCGCGCCACCGTCGTGAAGCACCTGTACCAAGGCATGCACAGGACGCACAAGCGTCCCATTCGAACCCTTGACCGTGATTTGGTCTGCCGTGACCTGAACGTCGACGCCCTTGGGGACGGCGACCGGCATTTTTCCAACGCGGGACATCGTTCCTCTCCTGTCAGGCAACGTAACAAAGCACTTCGCCACCGACGCCAGTCTGCCGCGCCTTGCGGTCAGTCATGACACCTCGGGGCGTGGTAACGATGGCCACACCCAGGCCGTTCATCACCTGCGGGATCGCATCGCGGCCACGGTACACGCGCAGGCCAGGCCGGCTGACGCGCTCGATGCGCTCGATGACCGGACGGCCGGCGTAATACTTCAAGCCGATTTCGAGCTGGCTCTTGCCAGCGTCGTTCGACACCTTGAAGTTTTCGATGTAACCCTCGTCCTGCAGGACCTGCGCGATGGCAATCTTCAGCTTGGAAGACGGCATAGCCACGCTGGCCTTCTCGACGAGTTGCGCATTGCGAATGCGTGTCAGCATGTCCGCGATGGGATCACTCATGCTCATGTGATGACTCCTGATCTGCCCTGACGCTTACCAGCTGGCCTTGACGACACCGGGGATGTCGCCCTTAAACGCCAGTTCACGTATCTTGCTGCGAGCAAGGCCGAATTTACGGAAAGTGCCACGTGGCCGGCCGGTGAGTCCGCATCGGTTACGCAAGCGGGTCGGATTGGCATTACGAGGAAGCTTCTGAAGCTCCAGCCGGGCGACGTAACGCTCCTCGTCGCTGAGCTTGGCGTTGCGCGCCGCCTCCTGCAGTTCCGCGTACTTCTTTGCGTACTTGGCGACCAGCTTTTCGCGCTTCTCTTCGCGCTGCTTCAATGACATTTTGGCCATTTGTTGCTTTCGTTCGGTCCGTCAGTTCTTGAACGGGAACTTGAAGGCGGCCAGCAGGGCCTTGCACTCATCGTCCGTCCTGGCGCTGGTGGTGATGCTGATATTCATACCCCGGATCACGTCAATCTTGTCGTAGTCGATTTCAGGGAAGATGATCTGCTCTTTGACGCCGATGTTGTAGTTGCCCCGTCCATCGAAGGAACGACCGGAGATACCACGGAAATCACGCACGCGGGGAAGCGCAACAGTGACGAAGCGGTCCAGGAACTCATACATCCGCAGGCCACGCAAGGTGACCATGCAACCAATGGGAACGCCATCGCGGATCTTGAAGCCGGCAATGGCCTTCTTGCTCTTGGTGACCACGGGCCTTTGACCCGAGATCTTTGCCAGGTCGCCCACGGCGTTGTCCATGACCTTCTTGTCGGAGACGGCCTCACTGACACCCATGTTCAGGGTGATCTTGGTAAGGCGCGGAACCTCCATCGTGGACTTGTAGCCGAACTTGGCCATCAGGCCCGGCACGACGGTGTCACGGTAGTACGCCTGCAGGCGCGCTGTTTGCTGTTGAGCCATGTGAGTAGTTCCTGCGGTCAGGCCCGGCGTCAAGCCTTGATCTCTTCGCCACTGGAGCGGAAAACGCGAACCTTTGTCGCGTCGGCCGCCACCTTGATGCCTACGCGATCGGCCTTACCCGTGGCGGCATTGAAGATCGCCACGTTCGACTGGTGGATCGACATCGTCTTGTCAATCACCCCACCCGTAGTGCCCTTCATGGGGTTGGGCTTGACATGCTTCTTCACCATGTTGATGCCCTCGACGACGATACGCTCTTCGTCGATCCGCTGCGTCACGGTGCCACGCTTGCCCTTGTCCCGACCCGTCAGTACGATGACTTGGTCGCCTTTGCGAATCTTGTTCATGATCAATCCTGAATAGAAAGGCCCGCGCGCATGTCAGAGCACCTCAGGCGCCAGCGACACAATCTTCATGAACCGCTCTGACCGCAGTTCGCGGGTCACCGGGCCGAAGATGCGGGTGCCGATCGGCTCGAGCTTGGCATTGAGCAGGACTGCGGCGTTGCCATCAAACTTGACAAGCGAACCATCCTGACGACGCACGCCCTTGGCGGTCCTGACGACCACAGCGCTATAGACCTCGCCCTTTTTGACGCGGCCCCGCGGCGCTGCTTCCTTGATACTCACCTTGATGACATCACCGATGCCCGCATAGCGACGCTTGGAGCCGCCCAGCACCTTGATACACATGACGGACTTCGCGCCTGTGTTGTCTGCGACATCGAGCCGCGACTGCATTTGGATCATGATTTGTCCCCAACTTGACCTCTCAGCCGTTGCCGGGAGGCCAGTCTTGGGCCCGTCGAGCCTCAAGGCAGTTTGCCTAGAGCACCGGTTGGGCGGAGCCCGCTGACCCTCAGGTGCATGCGTCCTGATTCGTTAGCGGGAAAGCTTTTTAGTATAGCTGGTTTCTTCTCTGTGAGTCAAGAAGCTTTGCACTGACTCAGCATTGTTGCCGCGTCGCTGACCTCGAACTTTCCTGGCGCCTCGACGTTGAGAGTCTTGACAACGCCGTCAGTAACTAGCATGGAGTAGCGATTGGAGCGCACGCCCATACCGCGGCCGGTCAGGTCCAGCGTCAGGCCAGTGGCTCGGGCAAAGTCGCCACTGCCGTCTGCCATCATTCGGACCCTGCCGGCCGTCCTTTGATCCCGGCCCCAAGCGCCCATGACGAACGCGTCATTGACGGAAAGGCACCAGATTTCATCTACACCTGCCGCCTTCAATTCATCCGCCATTTCAACGAAGCCGGGAACATGTTTGGCTGAACAGGTCGGTGTGAAGGCGCCAGGGAGTGCGAACACAGCGATCATCTTGCCGGCTGCCGCTTTTTCAATATCAAATGCATTCGGGCCAACGGAGCATCCGTTGCCTTCGATTTCGACAAACTCGTACAGCGTCCCGGAAGGGAGCCTATCGCCAACCTTGATCATCGACATCCTCACTATGGCTAGGTTGAAGGTGTGAACCCCATCAGCGGACACGCCGCCCATGGCATGTCGCGCAAGTCGCTGTCGGCTCCAGGGTCAGACAGCAGAAACAATGACCGCAAACTGCGCTGAGGATCAGATCAGTCCGGCCTTTTCCACCAAACGGGTAACGGTCCACGACTTGGTCTTGGAAATCGGACGCCCCTCGGCGATCTCGACCACATCGCCCATCTTGTACTCGCCCTTTTCGTCGTGGGCATGGTACTTGCGCGACTTGGCCACGATCTTGCCGTACAACTCGTGTGCAGCGCGGCGCTCGATCAGCACCGTGACGGTTTTGGACCGCTTGTCGCTGACCACCTTGCCGACCAGGGTTCGCGTGTTCTTCACGACAGCCTGAGCTTGGCTCATTTGGCACCTTCCTTCTTCTTCTGGGCCAGGATGGTCCTGGCGCGGGCAATGTCGCGGCGCGTGTTGCCCAACTGCGAGTGATTGGTCAACTGCTGCGTGGCCTTCTGCATGCGCAGGCCGAAGTGAGCTCTCAGAAGGTCGCTGACCTCCTTCTCGAGTTCAGCCACGCTCTTGGCTCTGAGTTCAGATGCGTTCATTGAGGTCTCCAATCAAGCACCGACCTGGCGGGCCACAAAGGTACAGCGCAGCGGCAACTTGGCTGCGGCCAACGTGAAAGCCTCTCGCGCCAAAGTCTCGGGCACACCGTTGATTTCGTACAGCACCTTACCGGGCTGGATCTCCGCCACGTAGTACTCAGGGTTGCCCTTGCCGTTGCCCATGCGGACTTCGGCTGGCTTTTGTGAGATCGGCTTATCTGGAAAGATGCGGATGAAAATCCGTCCACCGCGCTTGATGTGTCGTGAGATCGCCCGCCGAGCCGCCTCGATCTGGCGCGCGGTCAAACGACCGCGCTCGGTGGCCTTGAGGCCGAATTCGCCGAACGACACCGCAGCGCCACGCGTGGCAATGCCTGTGTTGCGGCCCTTCTGCTCCTTGCGGAACTTTCTCCGTGAAGGTTGCAGCATGCTTACTCTCCTTTGGACTCGGCAACCGGCGGCACGGCGCGGCGCACGCGCTTGACGGCCGGAGTCTTCGCTGCATCACCAGCGGGTGCAGCAGCGTCCGTGCGCGGCGCACGATCGACACCAGGGCGTCCCCGACCGGCAGGGGCGCCAGGACGCGGGCTCCGCCGCGCGCGACGATCGTCCTGGCTCTCTTCGGCCTTGAGCGCTCCGGGAGCCTCGCCGCGACCGAGGTAATCACCCCGATAGACCCAGCACTTCACACCAATGACGCCGTACGTCGTCTTTGCTTCGGAAAAGCCGTAATCGATGTCGGCCTTGAGGGTGTGAAGGGGCACACGACCTTCACGGTACCACTCACAACGGGCGATCTCGATACCGTTCAGACGACCCGAAGACATCAGCTTGATACCCTGCGCGCCCAGGCGCATGGCGTTCTGCATGGCACGCTTCATGGCGCGGCGGAACATGATGCGCTTTTCGAGCTGTTGCGTGATGGAGTCCGCTATCAACTGTGCGTCGATCTCGGGCTTGCGCACCTCTTCGATGTTGACTGCCACGGGCACGCCGAGCTTCTTGGTGAGTTCGGCCTTGAGGTTCTCGATGTCCTCACCCTTCTTGCCGATGACCACGCCAGGCCGTGCCGAGTAAATGGTAATGCGCGCGTTCTTGGCCGGACGCTCGATCAGGATGCGCGACACCGCTGCACTCTTGAGCTTGGCCTTGAGGTACTCGCGCACATCGAGGTCTTCGGCCAGCATCTTGCTGAAGTTCTTGCTGTTGGCGAACCAGCGCGAGGCCCATGCACGCGTCACGGGCAACCGGAAGCCGGTCGGATGGATCTTTTGTCCCATGGTGTTCCTGGCCCCTCAGTTGCCGACAGTCACGTAGATGTGGCAAGTACCCTTGCTGATGCGGTTTCCGCGGCCCTTTGCACGGGCCGAGAAGCGCTTCAGGGTTGTGCCCTGCTCCACGTAGATCGACTTGACCTTCAGTTCATCGATATCGGCGCCGTCGTTGTGCTCGGCGTTGGCGACCGCCGACTCCAAAGCTTTCTTGACAATACCGGCAGCTTTCTTTTGTGTGAAGTTCAGGATGTTGAGGGCCTGGTCCACCTTTTTGCCGCGAATCAGATCCGCCACCAGCCGACCTTTGTCAGCTGACAACCGAACGCCGCGGACGCTTGCTTTCGTTTCCACGTCCATACCCCTTACCTCTTCGCCTTCTTGTCGGCCGGGTGGCCCTTGAAGGTGCGGGTGAGCGCAAACTCGCCCAGCTTGTGGCCGACCATCTGGTCGGTCACGTACACCGGAACATGCTGCTTGCCGTTGTGCACCGCGATCGTCAAGCCGATGAAGTCGGGCAGGATGGTGCTGCGACGGGACCAGGTCTTGATGGGCTTCTTGTCCTTGATGGCCACTGCCTTCTCGACCTTGGCGATCAAGTGATGGTCAACGAACGGGCCCTTCTTGAGAGAACGAGTCATGGCACGCTCCTCTTACTTCTTGCGACGCGAGACGATCATCGTCTGCGTACGCTTGTTGTTGCGGGTGCGATAACCCTTGGTCAGGGTGTTCCACGGAGAGACTTGCGGCTGACCCTCGCCCGTGCGGCCTTCGCCACCACCGTGCGGGTGATCAACTGGGTTCATGGCCACACCACGAACCGTCGGACGGATACCCTTCCAGCGAATCGCACCCGCCTTGCCGTACTGGCGCAGGTTGTGCTCTTCATTGGAGACTTCGCCGATCGTGGCGCGGCAATCAATATGGATACGCCGCACCTCGCCGGATCGCAATCGGACCTGCGCGTAGGTACCCTCGCGAGCCATCAGCGTTACCCCTGCACCGGCAGAACGCGCAATCTGCGCGCCCTTGCCCGGGAGCATTTCGACGCAGTGGATGGTGGAGCCCACGGGAATGTTCCGGATCGGCAAGGTGTTGCCAGCCTTGATCGGCGCTTCCGAGCCGCTGAGCAGCGTGACACCAGCCTCCACACCCCGCGGTGCAATGATGTAGCGCCGCTCGCCGTCCGCGTAGCACAGCAGTGCGATGTGAGCCGTGCGGTTCGGGTCGTACTCGATCCGCTCGACCTTCGCAGGGATGCCATCCTTGTTGCGGCGGAAGTCCACCACCCGGTAGTGGTGCTTGTGACCACCGCCCTTGTGGCGCATCGTGATGTGGCCGTTGTTGTTGCGGCCAGAGTTCTGCTTCTGCGGCTCAAGCAGCGACGCCTCGGGAGCGCCCTTGTGCAAATGCTTGTGCACGACCTTCACCACGGCGCGGCGGCCCGGTGACGTCGGCTTGACTTTGATGACGGCCATTTACGCGGCCTCCCCGGAGAAATTGAGCTCTTGACCCGGCTTGAGTGCCACGAAGGCCTTCTTGACGTGGTCGCGGCGCCCGATGCTGCGCCCGAAGCGCTTGGTCTTGCCCTTCTGGTTGACCGTCGAGACCGAGGCAACCTCGACCTTGAACATCAGCTCCACGGCCGCCTTGATCTCGGGCTTGGTGGCGCTGCGCAACACCTTGAACAGAACCT
Organism: Betaproteobacteria bacterium; assembly: GCA_037127635.1. Lineage (GTDB taxonomy): Bacteria > Pseudomonadota > Gammaproteobacteria > Burkholderiales > Burkholderiaceae_C > Rubrivivax. The sequence goes on from JBAXYD010000031.1 coordinate 46,958, forward strand.
GATTCTGCTTTTCACCGATGCGGGTAGCCTTTTCCGAGATGATCGGGGCGAGCAACACCTGCGCCAGGCGGCTTTCGTCGAACTTGGTGACAGTGCTCATGCGAACATCTCCTTGAGCTGCTCGATGGCACCCTTGGTCACCAGCACCTTCTTGTAGAAGACCAGCGACAGGGGATCGGCATAACGCGGCTCGATCACGAGCACGTTGGGCAGGTTGCGTGAGGCCAGAGCGAGGTTGTCATCGATCTGGTCAGCAATCACCATCACCGAGCTCAGCCCCATGGCCTTGAACTTCTGCGCCAAGAGCTTGGTCTTGGGTGCATCAACGGTCAGCGACTCCACCACCGCCAGACGCCCGTCGCGGGCCAGCTGGGAGAGGATGGACGCCATACCGGCGCGATACATCTTCTTGTTGACCTTGTGCGAGAAGTTTTCGTCAGGTCGGTTCGGGAAGATGCGGCCACCCCCACGCCACAGCGGCGAGGAGGTCATGCCGGCGCGGGCACGGCCCGTGCCCTTTTGCCGAAACGGCTTCTTCGTAGAGTGCTTGACCTCACCCCGGTCGAGCTGTGCACGGGTACCTTGGCGAGCATTGGCCTGAAAAGCCACCACTACCTGATGCACCAGTGCTTCGTTGTATTCGCGGGCGAAAACGGTGTCCGGCGCGTCAACGCTGGAGGTGGCCTGGCCCTGCTCGTTCAGTAGCTCAAGCTGCATCACTGCCCCCCCTTCTTCGCCTTGACCTTGATTGCCGGGCGAACCACGACATGGCCATTCTTGGAGCCCGGCACGGCGCCCTTGACCAGCAGCAGCTGCCGCGCTTCGTCAACGCGAACCACATCCAAGTTCTGCGTCGTCACGGTCTCGTCACCCATGTGCCCGGTCATCTTCTTGCCGGGGAATACCCGGCCAGGATCCTGAGCCATCGAGATCGAACCCGGCACGTTATGCGACCGGCTGTTGCCGTGCGAGGCGCGCTGTGAACTGAAGTTGTGGCGCTTGATGGCGCCGGCAAAGCCCTTGCCGATGGAGGTACCCTGGACGTCGACCATCTGGCCAGCGGCAAACAGGGTTACAGGCACCACGGCGCCCGGGACGTACTGCCCAGCCACTTCCGCAGGCACACGGAATTCGCGCAGCAGAACCCCGGCTTCGACACCGGCCTTGGCCAGATGCCCTGCTTCGGGCTTGCTGACGCGAGAGGCCTTGCGTTGGCCGTAGGCCACTTGCAGGGAGGTGTAGCCGTCGTTTTCAACGGTCTTGACCTGGGTTACGCGGTTGTTCGACACATCGAGCACCGTCACGGGGATGGTGTCACCATCGTCCGTGAAGATGCGCATCATGCCCACCTTGCGCCCCAGCAAACCGAGCCTATAGCTCGCATCTGCGGTCGTCATGTTTTTTTCTCCAATCCACGCTGCGCCCCTTTGCAGAGCCCATTGCAGACCTTGTTGCACTCCCCCGACATCGATTGGCCGGGGCGGTTGAATTCCGTGGCTCGAATGACCGAACCCGGAAAAGCTTTCCAGTATAGCAAATCCAGCGGCCTTGTCGACCGCCGGACAACCTTACTGCAGTTTGATCTCCACATCCACCCCGGCCGGCAGATCGAGTTTCATCAACGCGTCCACCGTCTTGTCGGTCGGGTCGATGATGTCCATCAGACGTTGATGGGTGCGGATTTCGAACTGGTCGCGGCTGGTCTTGTTGACGTGCGGCGAGCGCAGGATGTCAAAGCGCTGCATGCGCGTGGGCAAGGGCACGGGACCCTTGACGATCGCGCCGGTGCGCTTGGCAGTCTCGACGATCTCGAGTGCTGACTGATCGATCAGCTTGTAATCGAAGGCCTTGAGGCGAATGCGGATCTTTTGCTTCTGCATGACGTTTCCTTGAAAGAGCGGTGTGCCGTGGTGCACGGCACCGAGAGGGGAACCCCGGCCGCCTGCGCGGCCGGGACGTCACACATCGATCAGGCGATGATCTTGGCCACGACGCCGGCGCCCACGGTGCGCCCGCCTTC
>JBAXYD010000032.1:0-46053 GCA_037127635.1 Betaproteobacteria bacterium
GCCCAGGCCCATGACCGCGCCAGGCGTTCGCGAAAGAACCGTTCGCGCTGAGCCCATCGAAGCCCTCGCGTGCCGGCGTTCGTGAAGACGCCGTTCGGGCTGAGCCCGTCGAAGCCCTCGCGCGCCGACGTTCGTGAAGACGCCGTTCGGGCTGAGCCCGTCGAAGCCCTCGCGCGCCGACGTTCGCGAAAGAACCGTTCGGGCTGAGCCCGTCGAAGCCCTCGCGCGCACTTCGACAGGCCTGTCCTGAGCGAAGTCGAAGGGCTCAGTGCCGACGGCTTCCTGGGTCCGGCAGCGACGTATTCTTTTGAGCGTATGCGCGCCCAATGCGCCGGGATCCGCCCGGCCCAGATCTGCCAAGTCAAAGGCCCCTGGGCTCGCTCAACCACATGAAGCCGCTACGCTCTTCCTCGATGAAAAAGCGAGCCGATGCGCCAGAAGCGCGCTGCGCGGACCGGGCCCGATCGCCGCAAGGGTGGACGGGCGCCGGACTGCCAGGGCCATGACCGCCGGCCGCTCGACGGAACCACGAATGCGGGGCATGCCGTGCTGGAAGAGAGAACAGATGATCAGCATTTCACCGTGGTCTGAGGGCGCGAACCTCGCATGAGAGCCGACACCCTGCCCGCCATGGCGTCCGCATGGGCCCCTGGGGAAGCGACGGACAGCGACCCGAGCGCGGCCCCGCTGGCACAGGCCTCGCACAGCCGCTTCGTGCAGCGCATCCGCCGCCGCTACAGCGAGCACCTGGGGGATCTCGCGCCGGGTCTTCCCGACGCGGCGGTCATGCGCCAGACCATCGACAGCTTGAGGGCCTCCGGCAGGGACCTGGGCGGTGCGCTGCGCGTGACCCGCCAGCTGGTGCTGGAACGCTTGGCGGTGCTGGACATCGAGCAGGGCGCCTCCCTGGACGATGTCACCCACACCATGACGACACTGGCCGAGGTGGCGCTGGAAGCGGCCCTGGCCCAGGCGCGACAGGACTGCGACGCCCGCCACGGCCCGCCACGCGATGGCGCCGGGCAGGAGATCGACTTCTGGATCGTGGGCATGGGCAAGCTGGGGGCGCGCGAACTCAACGTGTCCTCCGACATCGACCTGATCTACGTCTACGAGGAAGGCGGCGACACCCTGGGGGTGGCCTCAGCCACGCAGCCCGACGACGGCCGACGCACCGGCGTGGTCTCGGCGCACGAGTACTTTTCCCAGGTGGCCAAGCGGCTGTACACGCTGATCGGCGACACCACGGACGACGGTTTCGTCTTCCGCATGGACCTGGCCCTGCGGCCCAACGGCAACTCCGGGCCACCGGTGGTGAGCCTGGCCATGCTGGAGGAGTATTTCCAGGTACAGGGCCGCGAGTGGGAACGCTTTGCCTGGCTCAAGAGCCGCATCGTGGCGCCACAGGCGGCGGTGGAGAGCGGGCGCGGCCGGGCCCTGCGCTCGCTGGTCACCCCTTTCGTCTACCGCAAGTACCTGGACTATGGCGTGTTCGAGGGCCTGCGCCAGCTGCACCGCAAGATCCGGGAGGAGGCGCAGCGCCGCGCCGCCGGGCGCCCCGAGCGAGCCAACGACGTCAAGCTCTCGCGCGGCGGCATCCGAGAGATCGAGTTCATCGTGCAGCTCATGCTGGTGGTGCGCGGCGGGCACTTTCCCGAGATCCGCACCCGATCCACCCTGCGCGGCCTGCAGCGCCTGGTGATACGCGGCCTGATGAAGCCGGCCACAGCCGACCGGCTGGCTGAAGGGTACGTGCTGCTGCGCCAGGTGGAGCACCGCATCCAGTACCTGGACGACCAGCAGACCCACCTGCTGCCCACAGGCGACGCGGATCTGGCGTGGATGGCGCGGTCACTGGGTCTGCCCGAGGGCGATGCGGGCGCGTTGCTGGACCGCCTGGGCGAGGTGCGCGAGTTCGTGGCCAACGAGTTCGATGCCCTGCTGCACGACGGGCGAACTCCGGTGGCCACGCGGGGGATGTGCCGCACCTGCGGACAGGGGCCCCTGCCGGTGGACAGCGAGACCCTGATCGAACATCTGCCCGAAGGCCTGGCCGAGCGGGTACGGCAGTGGAGCCGCCAGCCCCGGGTGGCCGGCCTGCGCGACGAGAGCAAGGTGCGCCTGGGGCGCTTGGTGCAGCGCACCGAGGCCTGCATCGCCGACGGCACCTCCACCGTCGCGGCGGCGCTGCGCTTCATCGACTGGATGGAACCGCTGCTGCGGCGCGAAAGCTATCTGGCGCTGCTGGTGGAGCGCCCGGAAGTGCTGAGCCGACTGCTGCGCCTGCTGGGCCTGGCGCGCTGGCCCATGCAGTACCTGATGCGCCACCCGGGCGTGATCGACGAGCTGGCCGACGAGCGCCTGCTGCACGAGCGCTTCGACCGCGCAGAGTTCACCCACGACCTGGAGCAGCGCCACGCCGCGTGGGTGCGCTCCGGACAGGCCGACGAGGAATCGCTGCTGGACACGCTGCGGCGCGCCCAGCACGCCGAGGTCTTCCGCATCCTGGTGCGCGATGTCGAGGGCCGGCAAAGCGTGGAGGAGGTGGCCGATGACCTGTCGGCCTTGGCTGACGCCGTGCTCGACACCGTCATCCGCTGGGCCTGGGCCATCTATCGGCAACGCCACCGGGACGTGCCCTCTCTGGCCGTCATCGCCTACGGCAAGCTGGGAGGCAAGGAACTGGGTTACGGCAGCGATCTGGACGTGGTCTTCCTCTATGACGACAGCGACGAGCCAGACCCCGACAAGGCCCAGGAGGTCTACGCCGGCTTCGTACGCAAGATCATCACCTGGCTGACGCTGCGCACGGCCGCCGGCGAGCTGTACGACATCGACACCGCCCTGCGGCCCAACGGCAGCTCGGGCTTGCTGGTGACCTCGATCTCCGCCTTCGGGCGCTACCAGATCGGCCGGGGCAGCAACACGGCCTGGACCTGGGAGCATCAGGCGTTGACGCGGGCGCGCTTCTGCGCCGGCGCACGCCGTATCGAGCCCGCCTTCGAAGCCGCGCGGACCGCCGTGCTGACCGCCCCCCGGGACGCGCAGGCGCTGCGCGGCGAGATCCAGGCGATGCGCGAACGCGTGCGCAGCGCCCACCCCGGCAAGGCCGGGCGCTTCGACGTCAAGCACAGCCCGGGCGGCATGATGGACGCCGAGTTTGCGGTGCAGCAGTTGGTGCTGGCGCACGGTGCACGGCACCCCGCGCTGCTGGACAACGTCGGCAACATCGCCCTGCTGCTGCGAGCGCAGGACGCTGGCTTGCTGCCCGCAGGCCTGGGCCAGGCGGCGGCCAACGCCTACCGGGAAATGCGAAGGGCCCAGCACCGGGCTCGGCTGGACGAGCAGCCGACGCACTTCGATGCCGAGTCCTTCGCCACGCACCGCGACGCCTTGCTGGCGCTGTGGCAACACGTCTTCGGCTGATCCATGCCTGGCCTGCGGGCTGCGCGGGCCTGGGCCTCGGCGCGGCGCTGGTGTTCGTGCACGATGCCCTCTCCAAGCCCGCTGCGGCCTGGGCGCCGCGCCTGGAGTGGTGGGCCGCCGGCGCCCGACACGAGCCGTGGCGCGCCTTCACCGCCGCCTTCGTGCACTACGACCTGCAACACCTCGCCGCCAACCTGGCGGGCTGTGCCGTGGTGGCGCTGTTCGGCTGGGCCGGCCGGCTGCCCGTCCGGGCCGCGCTGGCAGCAGCCCTGGCCTGGCCCCTGACCCACGCGCTGCTGCTGTGGGCGCCCGGACTGACCCGCTACGGCGGGCTGTCGGGCGTGCTGCACGCTGCGGTAGCCGTGGCCGCGGTGGCGCTGATGCTGCAGGGCGGGCGCCGCCAGCGGGGCGTGGGCGCGGCAGTCTGGGCGGGCCTGCTGCTCAAGGTGCTGCTGGAGGCGCCGTGGACCGGCGCCGTGCAGATCCTGCCGGGCTGGAACATCCCCATCGCCGTGGCCGCCCACGCCGCAGGCCTGGTCAGTGGCACCCTGGTGATGGCCTTGGCCGCAGCCCTCGCGGCCGGGTCGACCCGCCCCGCCAGCCCGGCCGCGCCGCGACAATGAGCGCAGTCGCCTCCCCCTCCCCCGACCCACCTCCCAACCCAGGAGCCCCCTCATGATCACGCTGTGCGGATTTTCGATCTCGAATTACTACAACAAGGTCAAGCTGGCCCTGCTGGAAAAGGGCGTGCCCTTCGAGGAAGAACGGGTGATGACGGGCTCGAAGGACGAGGCGGTGTTGGCCGCGTCCCCCCTGGGCAAGATCCCCTTCATCCGCACCCCGCAAGGTACCTTGTGCGAAAGCCAGGTCATCCTTGACTGGATCGAAGCCACCTACCCGAACCCGCCCCTGGTGCCGGCCGACCCGTTCGCCGCGGCCAAGGTGCGCGAACTCGCCACCTTCATTGACCTGCACCTTGAGTTGGTCGCGCGCGAGTTGTACGCCCAGGCTTTCTTCGGCGGGACGGTCAGCGAGGGCACGCAAGCCCGGGTGCGCAAGCAGCTGGAGCGCCACATTCCGGCCTTCAAGCGGCTGGCCGCGTTCTCGCCGTACGTGGCAGGCGAGACCTTCACATTGGCCGACTGCTCAGCCTGGGTGAGCCTGCCCCTGGTGGCCATGGCGACCAAGGCGGTGTACGGCGAGGACCTGCTGGCTGCCCACGGGGTGGACTGGAAGGGCTACATCAAGCTCGTGGGCGAGCGGCCGAGCGCGCAGCGGGTGGCTGCAGACCGCAAGGCGGACTCCCTGCCCAAGGCCTCATGACGCGGGCGGCCCCTCAGGCCGCGGACGCGGCCGCCTTCAGGGCCAGGGCCTGGGCAATGTCCTTGCGGTAGCGGTTGAGTTCCTGCACGCTGGCGAAGCTGCGCTCCATCAGCAGCCCCAGGTTGTGCAGGATGCGCTCCACCACCTTGCCTTCCCAGGCACTATCGAACTGGATCTGCTTGTCCAGCCAGCGTTCCAGCCATACCGGATCGGGCAGGCGGCTCTGCACGGTGTCGCGCGGGAACAGGCGTTCGTTGACATGCAGGTTGGTGGGGTGCAGCGCCTGCGCCGTGCGCCGGGCGCTGGCCATGAGCACGCCCACCTTGGAAAAGGCGGCGCGCGCCTCGTCGCCAAAGCGCGTCAGAGCCCGCTTCATATAGCGCAGATAGGCGCCGCCATGGCGGGCCTCGTCGCGCGCCAGGGTTTCGTAGATCGCCTTGATGACCGGCTCGGAGTGCCATTCGGCCGCCCGCCGGTACCAGTGGTTCAGGCGGATCTCGCCGCAGAAATGCAACATCAGGGTTTCCAGCGCGGGGGCCGGATCGAACTCGAAGCGAATCTCGTGGAGTTCATCCTCAGTGGGCACCAGGTCCGGGCGGAAACGCCGCAGGTACTCCATCAGCACCAGGGAGTGCTTCTGCTCCTCGAAGAACCACACGCTCATGAAGGCAGAGAAGTCGCTGTCGTCGCGGTTGTCGCGCAGGAACATCTCGGTGGCCGGCAGCGCGGCCCATTCCGTGATGGCATTCATCTTCACCGTGCGGGCCTGCTCGTCCGACAGTCTGGTGGCATCGAACTCGCCCCAGGGAATGTCGGTGTCCATATTCCAGCGGACAGCCTCAAGTTGCTTGAAAAGTTCAGGGTAGAGCATGGACAAGCCCCGTCAAGTCAGGTGGACATCAACCGCGTGCATTTTAGGGATAGGCAGCCCTGGCCCGGCACAGGCAAGACGTACGAACCGCAGGGATTCACCCCAGGCGGTCGGACACATGGGCGTCGCGCCAATACCGCACCTCGGCGGCAATGGCGTGCAGGTCCTGCACCACCCGAACCCCCTGGACCGGCCGGCGCGCCAGCACGGCGGCAGACCCGCCGGCCCACAGGCGCACCCCTGCGGGCAACCGCGCGCGCAGATCGCTCAGGCCTTCGAGCACCTGCTGCACGCCCAGGACGCCGGAAAAGCCCAGGGCGACGATGTCGGCCTGGTGGGCCTGCGCAGCGCGCACGATGTCCAGCACCGGGGTCTGCACCCCCAACGACACGCAGGCGCAGCCCTCCAGACGAAACAGGGCCTCGACCATCAGCAAGCCCAGGCCGTGGGGCTCACCGGGAAAGGTGGACAGCAGCACCGCAGGCCGGGCCGCCGTCAACGGCACCGGAATCTGGGAGATGGCCTGTCGCATGACAACCTGCACCTCTTCCGTGTAGGCATGCTCCTCGAAAATCTGCAACTGCCCACGCATCCAGGCCTCGCCCACGGCCACGTTCAGCGGCGCCACCAGGTCGGTGACGAACCGGAACGGCCCCAGGCGCGCCAACATGCAGGAGAGTTCGCGGCGCAGGCTCGCCGAGTCGTGGCGCCGGATCAAATCCATGAATGGCTCCAGGGGCTCGGCCTGCGGCGCCACCGCACCGCCTGCACCACCTGCAACGATGCCCGCGCGGGCGGCCGGGGCACCATCGGCCACTGCCGACACCTCCTGCGGGCTCATCTTCATCAAGCGGCCTGGGCGCCAACCGGCGTCCAGCAAGCGCTTGAGCACCCGCAGCCGTTCGACCTGGTCGACCGCGTAGGCACGCTCGCCGAAGGTATCGCGTGCCGGGGACGGGAACCCGTAGCGACGCTCCCACACCCGCAGCGTGTCCTTGGACAGCCCGGTCTCCCGCTCGACAGCGGCGATGGACAACAGGCGCCCAGCCTGGGCCGGCCCAGCCTGCGGATCAGACAATTCCCTGATGTGCATCGACCCATTTTGTCCTGGACAATCTCCGACGGGCCATCAGCATGCACGGCATCATCCGAGTTGCTTGTAAAAAGAATTCAAACGCACACAATGGGTTGTCAACACGAACTGACGCCTTTTCTTGAGTGTTCGCTGGTTTGGCGCAACTTTCATCAGCAACCAGATCGGTCGTAAAAATACTTGTCAGTTCAAATTCTGAACGCTATAGTTAAATCATGAGGTCCTGCAGCACGATCAGCACGGCAGCATCCGCGAACAGGCCGGGCATGCGCGTTCGCGTGCGGCCAGCCAAGAGGCGCATGGCCTCTTGTTCCGGCGTACGGGCACGCGGTGACCAAGGGCCCGTACGGTGATCCGGCGCATCGCAGTGGTCGGCTCCGGCATCGCCGGGCTGTCGGCGGCGTGGTCCCTGGCGCCTGAGGCTCAGGTCACGTTGTTCGAGGCGGGCAGCCACTTCGGAGGTCACGCCCACACGGTGGACGTCACGCTGGAGGGGGTGACCCACGGCGTGGACACGGGCTTCCTGGTCTACAACCACCGCACCTATCCGAACCTCATTCGCTTGTTCGCGGAGTTGGGCGTGGACACCGCGCCGTCGGACATGTCGTTCTCGGTGCAGAGCCATGCCGATGGCCTGGAGTGGAGCGGCTCCAACCTGAACACGGTGTTCGCGCAGCGCCGCAACCTGCTTCGCCCTGCGTTCCTGGCCATGTTGCGCGACATCCTGCGCTTCAACCGGCTGACCACCGACGTGGCCCAGCGACACCAGGAACAGGAGTTGACCGAACCCATTGGCGAGTTCCTGGACCGTCACGGCTTCGGAACCGTGTTTCGCAACTGGTACTTTCTGCCGATGATCGGCTGCATCTGGTCGTGCCCGACGGAGCAGATGCTGACCTTTCCGGTGGCCACCATGATCCGCTTCTGCCACAACCATGGCCTGATACAGGTGGCTGACCGGCCGCAGTGGCGCACGGTACGCGGTGGCTCGCGCCAGTATGTGCACAAGATGCTTGCGCGCCTCACGGACGCTCGACTGAACACGCCCGTGCGCTCGGTGCGCCGGGCCCCGCCCGGCGCCGGCCCGGGCAGCGGCGCGGCCGGTGTCTGGGTGGCCACCGACGCGGGCGAGGAACGCTTTGACGACGTGGTGCTGGCCTGCCACAGCGACCAGTCTCTGGCCCTGCTGGCCGACGCCAGCGCACAGGAGCGGCAATGGCTGGGCGCGCTGCGCTACCACCCCAACCGCACGGTGCTGCACACCGACACTTCGCTCATGCCGCGTCGTCGCCTGGCCTGGGCCGCCTGGAACTACGAGCGGGCAGCACAACTGCAACAAGAGCAGGCCAGCGTGTGCCTGCACTACTGGATCAACCAGCTGCAACCCTTGCCGTGGAAGACACCTGTCATCGTGTCTCTCAACCCGTCTCGTGAACCAGACCCGTCGAAGGTGATCCGCTCCTTTGAGGTGCACCACCCCGTGTTCGACCAGGCCGCCATCGACGCCCAGGCGCGACTGCAGGAGTTCCAGGGGCATTCCCACGTGTGGTTCTGCGGTGCCTGGACACGCTATGGCTTCCACGAGGACGGCCTGATGTCGGGCCTGGCCGTCGCAGAGTCGCTGCGTGCACGCATGGCGGCGCAGCGCTCCAGCCTGAGGGCGGCGTGAACCTCCCCGCCCAGGCGCTGCTCGCCACGGGCGAGGTGCGGCACACCCGGCTGCGTCCGGCCCGCCACGCGTTCGACTACCCCACCTTCTTCGTGCTGCTGCCCATGCGCGCACTGCGCGCCGAAGCCCACCCGGTGATGACACGCAACCGATTCGGATGGCTGTCCTTCCATGATGCAGACCATGGCACAGGCGGCCCGGACGCCTTGGCGTGGGTGGAAGGGTTGCTGGCGCAGGAGGGCCTGCACGACGCAGACGGAGAGATCTGGCTGCAGACCTACCCGAGGGTGCTGGGCATCGCCTTCAAACCTGTGAGTTTCTGGTACTGCCACCGTCGGGACGGATCGCTCAGCGCCATCCTGGCAGAGGTGAACAACACCTTCGGCGAGCGGCATTGCTATCTGTTGACGGACGCTGCCCTGCACTTCGGCCAGGAGCTGCAGGCGAAGAAGGTGTTCCATGTGTCCCCCTTCTGCCACGTGCAGGGCCACTACCGCTTCCGCTTCATGCGCACAGCGGACCGCATCGTCGCGCGTGTGGAGCACGACGACGACGACGGCCCCTTGATCCTCACCAGCATGTCAGGCCGCCTGGAGTCACTGACTTCCGCGGCCGTGGCGCGCGCCAGCATCCGCATGCCGCTGATGACCCTGGGCGTGATCTTCAGAATCCACTGGCAGGCGCTGAAGCTCTGGCTCAAGCGCGTGCCCTTCATCTCCAAGCCCGAAGCTCCCGACAGCTTCGTCACCCGCGGAAGCGCGCCATGAACACCCGCACTGCCCAGGCTTTCACCCTGCCCAGCGCCGCCCCGGCCGCCGCACGCACGGTCTTCGCACTGCTCAAGAAGCTGCAGCACGGCACGCTGGACGTGCAGATGCCCGACGGTACGCAGACACGGTTCGGCAGCGGCGCACCCGACCAGCCCAAGGCCGCCCTGCGCCTGATCGACTGGCAGGTGTGTTCGGCCGCGCTCAAGAGCGGGGACATCGGCTTTGCCGAAGCCTTCATCGACGGCCACTGGACCACGCCAGACCTGGCCGCGCTGCTGCGGCTGTTCATCGCCAACCGGGACGCGATGGAATCGGTGATCTACGGCACCTGGTGGGGCTCGCTGGCTTACCGGCTCAAGCACTTGCTGCACCGCAATTCGCGCAGCGGCAGCAAGAAGAACATCCACGCCCATTACGACATCGGCAACCCGTTCTACCGCCTGTGGCTGGACGAGACGATGAACTACTCCAGCGCGCTGTTCGAGGGGGACTTCACACGCACCAGCGTCCAGGCGCAAACCGCCAAGGTGCGGCGTGCGCTGGCCGAGTGCGGCGTGGGCGCGGGTGATCGGGTGCTGGAGATCGGCTGCGGCTGGGGCGCGCTGGCGCAGGAGGCCACAGCGGGACTGGGCGCGCGCGTCACTGGCGTCACCCTGTCCACGGAGCAACTGGACTTCGCCCGCGCACGCATGCAGCGCCTGGGCGTGCCCGAGCGCGCGGACCTGCGGCTGCAGGACTACCGCGACATCCACGACGGCCCCTACGACGCCGTGGCCTCCATCGAGATGTTCGAGGCTGTGGGCCGCGAGTACTGGGCCAGCTACTTCCAGACCGTGCACCGCCAGTTGAAGCCCGGCGGGCGGGCCTGCATCCAGACCATCACCATCCGCGACGACCTGTTCGAGCGTTACGTCAAGTCCACAGACTTCATCCAGCAGTACATTTTCCCGGGCGGCTTGCTGCCCAGCCCGCAGGCCTTCCGGGCCGAGGCCGGGCGCGCCGGCCTGGAAGTGATCAACGAGATGGCCTTCGGGCCGGATTACGCCGAGACGTTGCGCCGCTGGCGAGCCGATTTCCTGGCCCGCGACGGTCAGGTGCGGCAACTCGGCTTCGACACGCGCTTCATGCGCATCTGGGAGTTCTACCTCGCCTATTGCGAGGCCGCCTTCGACACCGGCAACACCGACGTCATCCAGTTCACGCTGCGCCGGCCCTGAGGGCGTTGCCCTTCTGCACCGCCTGGCACCTGAGGAAACGCGCATGCCCAACCCGTCCACCATCGCGCGCCGGCAGCTGATCACGGCCCTACTGCTGGCCGCGACCGCGCCCGCGCTGCGGGCCCGGGGCACCGCACCCGCAGAGCTGCTGGGCGAGTGGACCGCAGCCCACCTGCAGGGGCAGGGACGGTTGCGCTTCCTCGGGCTGCAGGTGTACGACATCCGGCTGTGGGCGACCGAGCCCGGGCTGCCCGCCGACGCCTGGCGCGGCAAGCCCTTGGCGCTGGAAATCGAGTACGCCCGCAACTTCGCGGCACGGATGATTGCGGAGCGTTCCCTGGAGGAAATGCGGCGCGCCGGGCCCGTGGCGGCCGACGTGGCCGAGCGCTGGCTGCGCACGATGGCGCAGGTGTTTCCCGACGTGAAGCCCGGTGACCGCATCACCGGCGTGCAAGTCCCCGAAGGCCTGAGCCGCTTCTTCCACAACGGCAGCCTGCGCGGCGAGGTGCGGGACGCCGAGTTCACGCGGCGCTTCTTCGGCATCTGGCTGGGCGAGACCACCTCCGAGCCGTCGCTGCGCGACAGCCTGCTGGGGCGGCGATGAGCCCTCCAGCCGCCCCCGCGGCCGCCCCCGCGGCCGCAGCGGACGCACCGCCCGCGCGCCCGCTGTGGCGCGGGGGCTGGCGCCAGGGCTTGAGCTATGGCGGCATGGGCCTGCCGCTGGCCTTCGTGGCGCTGCCGCTGTACGTGGTGCTGCCCAACCACTACGCCGCCACCTTCGGCGTGCCCCTGGCCACGCTGGGCACGCTGCTGTTGGCGGCCCGGCTGCTGGACGCCGTGGCCGACCCCTGGATCGGCCATGCAGTAGACCGCTGGTTCGCCACCGGGCTGCGCCACCTGGCCATGGCCGGGGGGCTGGCCGCGGTCGTGCTGGCGCTGGGCTTTCGGGGCCTGTTCTTCCCGCCCGCAACCGAAGCCTCGGCCCTGCTGTGGTGGTGCGGCGGCGTGCTGGCGGTCACCTACCTCGCCTACAGCGTGCTGTCGGTGATCCACCAGGCCTGGGGGGCCCGCCTGGGGGGCGACGAGGCACAGCGCGCGCGCATCGTGAGCTGGCGCGAGGCGCTGGCCCTCATCGGGGTGCTCGTGGCCAGCGTGCTGCCCTCGGTGGCCGGCCTGGAAGTCTCCACTGCCGTGTTCGCCGTGCTGCTGGCGCTGGCGCTGGTGGCGGCGCTGTGGGCGCCGAGGCCGGCGGCCGCCGGGGCGCCCCCGCCCGGCACGCCGAGCCCGCGGCCCGCGGCCTCGCCCTGGCACAGCCCCGGCTTTCGCCGCCTGTTGGCCGTGTTCCTGCTCAACGGGATTGCCAGCGCGGTGCCTGCCACGCTGGTGCTGTTCTTCATCCGCGACCGCCTGCAGGCCCCGGCCTTCGAGCCGCTGTTCCTGGCAAGTTACTTTGCCGCCGGGGCACTGTCCATGCCGCTGTGGGTGCGCCTGGTGCAGCGCCTCGGGCTGGCGCGCGCCTGGCTGCTGGGCATGGTGCTGGCCGTGGCGGCCTTCGCCTGGGCGGCGCTGCTGGGCGCGGGCGATGTGGCCGCCTTCACCGCCGTGTGCATCGCCAGCGGCGTGGCCCTGGGCGCCGACCTGGCGCTGCCCGGGGCCATGCTGGCAGGCGTGATCCAGCGCGCCGGCCACGCCGGGCATCTGGAAGGCCGCTACTTCGGCTGGTGGAACTTCGCCACCAAGCTCAACCTGGCGCTGGCCGCGGGCATCGCGCTGCCGCTGCTGGCGGCCTTCGGCTACCAGCCAGGCGGGCGTGATGCGCAGGCGCTGCAGGCCTTGACCATCGCCTACTGCCTGCTGCCCTGCGCCCTCAAGCTCGCGGCCGCCACTCTGCTGCACCTGCTCTGGATCCGAGGAGAACCCCGATGACGACACGACGCCTGTGGGCCGCTGCTGCGGCCGCCGCCCTGACCCTGGCCGCCACCGGCCCCTTGACCGGCTGCGCCAGCGCTCCGGTGCCCGGCGACTACGCCGCCGAAAAACCGGTGCTGGACCTGAAGACCTACTTCAACGGCGAGTTGACGGCCCACGGCATGTTCACCGACCGCTCGGGCAAGGTGGTGCGCCGCTTCACCGTGGCCATGACGGGCACCTGGCAAGGCGCCGAGGGGACGCTGGACGAACGCTTCACCTACAGCGACGGCAAGACCGAGCGCCGCGTCTGGCGCCTGACCGACATGGGCAACGGCCGCTGGAAGGGCCGGGCCGACGACGTGGTGGGCGAGGCCGTGGGCCAGGCCGCTGGCAACGCCCTGAACTGGGCTTACACCCTGCGCCTGCCCGTGGACGGCCAGGTGTACGAGGTGCAGTTCGACGACTGGATGTTCCTGATGGACGAGCGCGTGATGCTCAACCGCGCCGTGATGAGCAAGTTCGGCATCCGGCTGGGTGAGGTGACGCTTTCCTTCTACAAGCGCTGACCCGCTCCACACCCCCGGGAACCCCATGCCGCTGAACCCTCGCATCGCCGACTGGACCGACCGCACCGCCTGGCTGATCGGCGCCTCCACCGGCATCGGCCGCGCCACGGCGGCCCGGCTGCACGGCCTGGGCGCAAGGGTCATCGTCAGCGCGCGCAGTGCTGCTGCGCTGGAGACGTTCACGCAAGCGCACCCTGGCAGCGAGGCCATCGCACTGGACGCCACCGACCGCGAAGCGCTGCACGCCGCCGCTGCCAGGATCGTGGCGCGCCACGACCGCATCGACCTGGCGGTGTACTGCGCCGGCACCTACGCGCCCATGCGGGCCACCGAGTTCAATCTCGAAGTGGCGCTGCAGCACCAGCAGGTGAACTATGTCGGGGCGCTGTACCTGCTGGACGCCCTGCTGCCGCACCTGCTGGCGCAAGCGCGGACCGGGCAGGGCGGCCACCTCAGCCTGGTATCCAGCGTGGCCGGTTACCGCGGGCTGCCGCAGTCGCTGGCCTACGGCCCCACCAAGGCCGCACTGATTCACCTGGCACAGACGCTGTACCTGGACCTGCACCCGCTGGGCCTGGGGGTGTCGGTGGTGAACCCGGGGTTCGTGGAGACACCGCTGACCGCGCAGAACGAGTTCCACATGCCCGCGCTGATCACCCCGGAACAAGCCGCCGACGAGATCCTGCGCGGCTGGCGGCGCGGCGAGTTCGAGATCCACTTCCCCAAACGCTTCACGCGCGTGCTCAAGGCCCTGGGCCTGCTGCCCGACGGCCCGTACTTCGCTGCCGTGCGCCGCGCCACGGGGCTGTGACCGCCTGCCCACCAGCTCGCCACCCACACGCCAGGCTTTCCTGAATGCATGACATGGTGACCACCGACGACCCCCGCACCGCGCGCGTGATCGCGCTCTTCGAGGCGCTGACGCCCGCCGACCTGCCCCGCCTGGGAGAGTTCTACGCGCCCGACGCCCGCTTCAAGGACCCGTTCAACGAGGTGCAGGGCCTGTCCGGCATCCGCGCCGTCTTCGAACACATGTACACCGCGCTGCACGAGCCCCGGTTCGTGGTGCGCGAGGCCATCGTGCAGGGCGGGCAGTGCTTCCTGGTGTGGGACTTCCTGTTTCGCTTCAAGCGCTTCTCGGGTGCGCAGCAGTGCGTGCGCGGGGGCTCGCACCTGCAGTACGGCGCAGACGGGCGCATCACGCTGCACCGTGACTACTGGGACGCGGCCGAAGAACTGTACGAAAAGCTGCCCGGCGTGGGCGCCCTCATGCGCTGGCTCAAGCGCCGCGCCAACAACTGACCGGCCCAGGCGCCTTCAGCGCTGGCCCTCGGTCAGCGCATCCACCTGGAAGGTGCCGGTCTTGTCGACCAACCAGATCTCGCGCCAGACCGCCTGGCCGTCCGCCATCCTGACCGGCGCCGGGAAAGGAGCGGCGCGGCGGATCAGCGACACCACCCAGGGAGAGACCTCATTGGCCGCCGCCGGGGGGCGAATCACCTTGACGTTGACCACTTGACCCGAGGCGTCCACCTGCGCCTCGGTGATCATCACCGCGTACATCATGGGCGGCAGCTTGCCCTTGTGGACGCGGGTGGGGAAGGCGGCATACAGGTGCCGGGCGGCTTCCACGCGGTAAGCGGCGACATCCTCGGCCTCGGAAGACACCGGCGCAGCGGGCAGCAACGGCGCGGGCACCTGGGAAAACTGGGCAGTTGCGCCTGCGGCAACACCGGCCAACACCGCCGCGCAAAGCCATGGCCTCACGCCTTCAATACCGCCCATGTGTGCCACCTCATGCCTCTGCCGCGTCGACCGCCCGCACGACCGCCGCGTCCGGACACCCGGGCTGAGGGTAATCGATGTGCAGGCCCAGGCATAGCGGGGTTGCCCCCAGCCCCCGTCCGGCCCCTGCCCTCAACGCAGCCAGCCCTTGCGGCGGAAGTACACGAAAGGCGCCACCACCGAGGCGGCCATCAGGCCCAGCGCCAGCGGGTAGCCCCAGGCCTGGTCGAGTTCGGGCATGTGCTTGAAGTTCATGCCGTAGATGCTGGCGATCAGCGTGGGCGGCAGCAGCGCCACGCTGGCCACCGAGAAGATCTTGATGATCTTGTTCTGGTTGATGTTGATGAAGCCGACGGTGGCGTCCATCAGGAAGTTGATCTTGTCGAACAGGAAGGCGGTGTGCGAATCCAGCGAGTCGATGTCGCGCAGGATCTGCCGTGCCTCCTCGAACTGTTCGGCGTTGAGCATGCGGCTGCGCATCATGAAGCTCAGCGCGCGGCGCGTGTCCATGACGTTGCGGCGGATGCGTCCGTTGAGGTCCTCTTCCTTGGCGATTGCGGCCAGGGCCTCGCCAGCGGTGGCGTCGTTGACGTCTTCTTTGAGCACACGGGCACCGACACGCTCCAGGTGGTCGTAGATGCCCTCCAGGGCGTCGGCCGAGTACTCGGCATCGGCGTCGTAGAGCTTGAGCAGCACGTCCTTGGCGTCCTCGATCAGCGCCGGAATTCGCCGCGCGCGCAGGCGCAGCAGCCGAAACACCGGCAGGTCTTCGTCATGCACCGAGAACAGCACGCCCTCGCGCAGGATGAAGGCCACGCGCACGTTGCGCGAGGGCTTGCCGTCCGGGCCGTCCTCGCTGTCGATGAGAAAGTCGGAGCGGATGTGCAGCTCGCCGTTGTCCTCCTCGTAGAAGCGGGCGGACTCCTCCAGGTCGTCGTCCACCGCGTCGTCGGGGATGGCCAGGCCGAAGCGCTGGTTGACCCAGGATTTCTCGTCGCGGCTGGGAGACTCGAGATCCACCCACACCGGTTGCAGGCCGGACAGGGCCGGCAGGGAGTCGATATCGTGCTGGGTGAGCCGGCCGTTGGCCAGCGTGAAGACGTTGAGCATCGCGTTCTCCGTCGCCGGCTCTGGGGCCGACGGCGCGGGGTTGAGGGGGTGGAAACCGCCTCGCCCCGGCGGGCCGGCTTCCTGTCACACAGGAAGGAAGGGCCGCGATGCCGAAGCGGACGGTCACCGAGGGTGAGGCTGGTCCAAGGAACGTCTCCAAAATGGGAACAGGCAATTATGAACCTCCGCGAAGCCAGACCGCCGACAGGCCACAGACTGTTACCCCCACACTGACGGCTGTGGCAGGGCCTCGCGCGACAATCGGCCCGATGTGGTTTCGCAACAACCAACCGTCCCTGCTGACGGCCCCTCCACCCGCAGCTGTGCCCGGCGCACGCTGGACCTGGACGGCGTCGGCCGAGGCCGCCGCGCTGGCACTGAGCCTTTTCTGGCTGTTGTCCGCCAACCGCCCATTCCTCGGCGCGGCCTTGAAGGGCCGCGAGTGGGGTGACGCCAGTGCCTGGGGCTTCGCCGTCGCCCTGGCGCTGATGGTGGTGGCGCTGCACTTCCTGCTGGTGGCCCTGGTGGGCATCCGTCATGCCTTCAAGCCCTTGCTCGCCCTGCTCATCGTGGGCACCGCCTTCGCCAGCCACTTCATGGACCGCTTCGGCGTCTACCTGGACCCGTCCATGCTGCGCAACGTGCTGCGCACCGACGCCAAGGAGGCGGGCGAACTCTTCAGCTGGTCGCTGCTGCCGCACCTGCTGTGGCAGGCCGGGCTGCCGCTGCTGGCGCTGTGGCGGCTGCGCCTGGCACCGCGTCGCTGGACCCGCGCGGCGCTGGTGCGAGCAGGCGCGCTGCTGGCGGCCATGGCCGTCATCGTCGGGGCGATCCTCGCCGTCTTCCAGCCCTTCTCCTCGCTGATGCGCAACCAGAAGGAGTTGCGCTACCTGATCACGCCTGCCAATTACCTGTGGTCCATCGGCACGGTGCTGGCGGCTGAGGCCAAGGGCGCGGCCGCGCCACGGCAGGCCATCGGGCTGGACGCGGCGCCGGGGCCGAACTTCGCGCAGCGCACTCGGCCGCTGCTGCTGGTCTTCGTCGTGGGCGAGACCGCGCGGGCCGCGAACTGGGGGCTGTCGGGCTACGCGCGCCAGACCACGCCGCAGCTGGCGGCCACGCCCGGCCTCATCAACTTCGCCCAGGTGACGGCGTGCGGCACCAACACCGAGGTCTCGCTGCCCTGCATGTTCGCGCCCGTGGGCCGCCGGGCCTATGACGAAGAGCGCATCCGCGGCAGTGAGTCGCTGCTGCACGTGCTGGCCCGCGCCGGCGTGGGCGTGCAGTGGGTGGACAACCAGTCCGGCTGCAAAGGAGTCTGCGACGGCCTGCCCACGGCCTTCGTCAAAGACTGGAACCCGCCCGGCCTGTGCGAGGGCGGGCGTTGCCTGGACGAGGGCCTGCTGCACGGGCTGGACCAGCGGCTGATGAAGGCCGAGGGGAAGGCCGAGGGCACGCAGGCGCTGTTCCTGCACCAATTGGGCAATCACGGCCCGTCCTACTTCCGCCGCCACCCGCCGGCCTTCGCGCGCTTCCAGCCCGCCTGCGAGAAAGACGACCTGCGTCTGTGCTCCCGCGAGGAGATCGTCAATGCCTACGACAACGCGCTGCTGTATACCGACCACCTGCTGGCCACGCTGATCCAGCGCCTGCAGGCGCACGCCGACCGTGTGGACTCGGCCGTCATCTACGTCTCCGACCACGGCGAGTCGCTGGGTGAGAACAACCTGTTCCTGCACGGCATCCCCTATGCCATCGCCCCCGAAGTGCAGAAGCGCGTGCCTATGGTGATGTGGTTCAGCGCCGGCTTTGCACAGGCCCGCGGGCTGGACCCGGCCTGCCTGGCCCAACGCGCGCGCCTGCCCGCCACGCATGACCACCTGTTCCACACCGTACTGGGGTTGATGGACGTGCGCACGGCGCTGCACGAGAAGCCGTGGGACCTGAGCGCGGAGTGCATCAAACCGTGACGCCTGCCCCAAACCCTGGCACCCGGGCGCCAGCGCACTGGCGCAACGACGCCCTGGTGGTGGCCCTGGGCCTGATGGGCCTGCTGGGCTGGGATGCCAGCGGCCTGGACCTTGCCTTGATCCACGCCGTGGGGTCCTCCAGCGGCTTCGCCTGGCGCGACACCTGGTGGGCCAGCCGGCTGCTGCACGACGGCGGCCGGCTGCTGGGCGGGCTGACGCTGGTGGCGCTGGTGGTCAACATCTGGCGGCCCTGGTGGGGCGGGCCCAGCCAACGCGAGCGCGTGATCTGGGTGCTGATCACCCTGGCCTGCCTGCTGCTGGTGCCGGCGCTCAAGCGCATCAGCGCCACCAGCTGCCCCTGGGACCTGCAGGCCTTCGGCGGCGTGGCCCGCTACGTCTCGCATTGGCAGTTCGGGGTGACGGACGGCGGCCCCGGGCACTGCTTCCCGTCAGGCCACGCGGTGGCAGCCTTTGCCTTCATCTCGGGCTGGTTTGCGCTGCGCCCGCATGCGCCGCGCGCGGCGCGCTGGTGGCTCGCAGGCGTGCTGGGTTTCGGCCTGCTGTTTGGCGGGGCGCAGATGCTGCGCGGGGCGCATTACCCCAGCCACACGATGTGGTCAGCCTGGATCTGCTGGACAGCGTGTGCGCTGCTCAGCGCGCTGAGCAGCCGCGGGTTCAGCCGCCCGCCGGCCGCGCCAGTTCCTGCCGCATCGCGTTGATCACGGCGCGGTAGTCCGGCTGGCCGAAGATGGCGCTGCCGGCCACGAAGGTGTCGGCGCCCGCATCGGCCACGCGGCGGATGTTGTCCACCTTGATGCCGCCGTCCACCTCCAGGCGGATGTCGCGGCCCGTGGCGTCGATCAGCTTGCGCACGCGCTCGATCTTGCGCAGCGCGCCGTCGATGAAGCTCTGCCCGCCAAAGCCCGGGTTCACGCTCATGATGAGCACGAGGTCCAGCTGGTCGATGGTCCACTCCAGCACGTCCAGCGATGCTGCCGGATTGAACACCAGGCCGGTCTTGCAACCCTCGGCGCGGATGAGCTGCAGCGTGCGGTCCACATGCGCGCTGGCCTCGGGGTGAAAGCTCACCAGATCGGCGCCAGACTTGGCAAAGGCCTGCGCCAGGGCATCCACCGGCTGCACCATCAGATGCACGTCGATGGGCGCCGGGCTGCCGTCAGGCTTCACCGCGTGGGCGCGCAGGGCCTGGCAGACCATGGGGCCGAAGGTGAGGTTGGGCACGTAATGGTTGTCCATCACGTCGAAATGGATCCAGTCCGCCCCCGCTGCCAGCACGCTGCGCACCTCCTCGCCCAGGCGGGCGAAGTCGGCCGAGAGGATGGACGGGGCGATGCGGTACGTGGTCATGCGGACGATCTTAAACTCGCGCTATGTCACCTTCTGAATCACGGCCCGCGTTCAGTACCACCGTGCGCGTGCAGTTTCTGCCCGAGCGTTCCAACCCACCCGACGGGCCGTTCGCGTTCGCCTACACCGTGACCGTCAAGAACACGGGCGGCTGCACCGCGCAACTCGTGGCCCGGCAGTGGCTGGTGACAGACGCCCACGGCCGTACCGACGAGGTCCGCGGCCTGGCGGTGGTGGGCCACCAGCCCGTGCTCAAGCCAGGCGAGGTCTTCGAGTACACCAGCTGGACACAGCTCGCCACGCCACAAGGCAGCATGCGCGGCATCTTCTTCTGCATGACCGAGGACGCGCGGCCGTTCGAGGCACCGGTGGAGGCCTTCGATCTGGTGTCGCCGGGGTCGCTGCACTGATCAGCGCTGATCCGGGCCGCCGCCATCGCGCTCGCCGCCCTTGCGGCCCGAGAACATCGTCCACCACACCAGAAAGACCAGCAGCGCCAGCGCGCCCAGGGCCTCGAAGATCAGCAGCCACATGGTTCAGGGTCTTTCGTTGAGGGCGGGCTCGCGCTGGTAGCCGGCCGAGGCCTCCATCAGGCGCTGGGTGTAGGGGTCCTGCGCGCGCAACTGCGCCAGGTCGGCCGAGCTCAGCGTCTCGACCATGCGGCCGCGCTGCATCACGGTGACGCGCTCGCACAGGTGGGTGACCACCGCCAGGTCGTGGCTGACCATGACAAAGGTCAGCCGGCGCTGCTGGCGCAGGGCATCCAGCAGGTTGAGCACCTCGGCCTGCACCGAAGCGTCCAGCGCCGAGGTGGGTTCGTCCAGCAACAGCACCTGCGGCTGCAGGATCAGCGCACGGGCGATGGCCACGCGCTGGCGCTGGCCGCCGGAGAGCTGGTGCGGGTAACGGAAGCGAAATCCGCTGCCCAGACCCACCTCGTCCAATGCTTGGGTGATGCGGGCCTCGGCATCAGCCAGGCCATGAATGGCCAGCGGCTCGGCCAGGATACGGTCCACGGTCTGGCGCGGGTGCAGGCTGCCGTACGGGTCCTGGAACACCATCTGCACCTGGCGCCTGAAGGCCCGCGTACCCGGTGCCGGCAGCTTGGCAGATCCGCCCGACGCAGCGCCCTCGCCCAGCAACGCCACCTGCCCGCCTGTGAGCGGCGCCAGGCCGCAGATGGCACGCAGCACAGTGGACTTGCCCGAACCCGACTCGCCGACGATGCCGAAGCTCTCTCCCGGCTGCACCTGGAAGCTCGCCCCCTCCACCGCCGTGAAGCCGTCATAGACCACGCGCAGGTCGCGCACCTCCAGGCCCACCGGCCCGCTGGATGCGTAAGTAGTCATGCCGCCCACTCCGGCTGCCGGTCCAGCACCGGCAGCGGCCGGCGCGTGCCGCCCAGCTCCGGCAGGCAGTTCAGCAGGCCCTGCGTGTAGGGGTGCCGGGCCTCGGACAGTCGCCCCGAGTCCAGCTCCTCCACCACCCGCCCCGCGTACATCACCAGCACCCGGTCGCAGAAGGTGGACACCAGCCGCAGGTCGTGCGAGACGAACACCAGGCCCATGCCGCGCTCGACCACCAGACGGTCCAGGATGCGCAGCACTTCCAGTTGCACCGTGACGTCCAGGGCCGACGTGGGCTCGTCAGCGATCAGCAGGTCGGGCTCGGCGATGAGCATCATCGCGATCATGGCCCGCTGGCCCATGCCGCCGGAGACCTCATGGGGATACAGCCCGTACACGCGCTGCGGGTCGTCGATGCGCACGGCCTCCAGCGCCTGCAGCGCCTGACGGCGGGCCTGCGCCAGCGCGACCGGGCGGTGGGCGCGCAAGGTCTCGACGATCTGCTCGCCGATGCGCATCACGGGGTTGAGCGAGAACTTGGGGTCCTGCAACACCATGGCCATGCGCGCACCGCGCAGACGACGGCGCTGCGCGGGGGGGCTCTCCAGAAGGTCCACACCGTCAAAGCGCAGTCGCTGCGCGCTGACACGGCCGCCGGGGGAGGTCAGCCCCAGAATGGCACGGCCGGTCTGCGACTTGCCCGAGCCGCTTTCGCCCACGATGCCCAGCCGCTCACGGCCCAGCGTGAAGGACACGCCGCGCACCACCTCGGTCCACCCGCCCTCGCGCGCAGGGTAGGCCACGCGCAGGTCCTGCACGTCCAGCAGGGGGGCGATGGCGGCCACCGGCGGCAAGCCGCTGGTTGCGGCGTGCGGCGGGCCGCTGGTTGCGGCGGTGGACGGGGCGCTCACTTCACCGCCTTCGGGTCCAGCGCGTCGCGCAGCCCGTCACCCAGCAGGTTGAAGGCCAGGCTGACGACGAAGATGGCCAGGCCCGGCCCGGCCGCCACCCACCACTGGTCCAGCACGAACTGGCGGCCACCCGCGATCATCGCGCCCCATTCGGGCTGCGGCGGCTGCGCGCCCAGGCCGAGGAAGCCCAGGCCCGCAGCGGTGAGGATGATGCCGGCCATGTCCAGCGTGACACGCACGATCACCGAACTCAGGCACAGCGGCATGATGTGGCGCAGCACGATGCGCGCGGGCGAGGCGCCGATGAGCTGCACGGCGGCGATGTAGTCGGCCTGGCGCACTGTCAGCGTCTCGGCGCGC
This sequence comes from Betaproteobacteria bacterium, assembly GCA_037127635.1. Classification (GTDB taxonomy): domain Bacteria; phylum Pseudomonadota; class Gammaproteobacteria; order Burkholderiales; family Burkholderiaceae_C; genus Rubrivivax. Next base: position 21,697 of record JBAXYD010000032.1, read on the forward strand.
GCGATACGGGCGTAAGGCGGCCAGGAGGTGATGGCGATGGCGATCACCGCGTTCTCGATGCCCGGGCCCAGCGCGGCCACGAAGGCCAACGCCAGGATGAGCCGGGGAAAGGCGAGGAAGATGTCGGTGATGCGCATCAGCACGGCGTCCAGCCAGCCCCCGGCATAACCCGCCACTGTGCCCACCAGCAAGCCCACCGGGGCGGCCAGCACCGCCACCAGCAGCACCACCTGCAGCGTGATGCGCGAGCCGTGGACGATGCGCGACAGGATGTCGCGGCCCTGGTCGTCCGTGCCGAACCAGTGCGCCGCCGAGGGCGGCAGCAAGCGGGAGGTGCGCAGATCGCCCTCGATGGGTGAGTAAGGCGCGATCCAGGGCGCGAACGCCGCCATCGCCACCAGGCCCAGCACGATCAGCAGGCCCACCACCGCCAACCGGTTGCGGGCGAACGTGCACCAAGTGGCATAGGCCCGGCCCAGCGCTGCTTGGCGTCGGGATGCCGGGCGCTCGCTCATCAGCCAGGCGCGCCACTGCGCCGGATGGCCGGGGCGCATCACTGGCGCGTCCTCGGGTCCAGCAGCCGGTACAGCAGGTCCGACAGCAGGTTCAAGCCCACGAAGATGGTGCCCACGACGATGGTGCCACCCAGCACGGCGTTCATGTCGGCGTTCTGCAGGGAATTGGTGATGTACAGGCCCAGCCCCGGCCAGGCGAACACCGTCTCGGTGAGCACGGAGCCTTCGAGCAAGCCGGCGTAGGACAGCGCGATCACCGTGACCAGCGGCACCGCCGCGTTGCGCAGCGCGTGACGCCAGATGATGCGAGCCTCCGACAGCCCCTTGGCGCGTGCGGCCACCACGTACTCCTGCGACAGCTCGGTCAGCATGAAGGATCGCGTCATGCGGCTGATGTAGGCCATGGAGAAGTAGCCCAGCAGCGCCGCGGGCAGCGCCAGGTGGGACAGCGCGTTGCCAAACGCCTCCCACTCCCCCGCGCGGGCGGTGTCCCACAACAGCAGGCCGGTCACTGGCGTGAGCGTGAATTCATAGGCCACGTCGATGCGGCCCGGCCCGGCCACCCAGCCCAGCTTGGCGTAGAACAGCACCAGCGCCATCAGGCCCAGCCAGAAGATGGGCACCGAGTAGCCCACCAGGCCTATCACCCGCACGGCCTGGTCGGCCAGCCCGCCCTTGCGCACGGCCGCCCACACGCCCAGCGGCACGCCCAGGCCTGCACCGATGACGATGCCGGCCGTGGCCAGCTCCAGCGTGGCGGGGAAGGCCCGCGCAATGTCCTCCAGCACCGGCTTGGTGGTCAGCACCGAGGTGCCGAAATCGCCCTGGAAGATCTTCTTCAGGTAGATCGCGAACTGCTGCCACAGCGGCAGGTTCAACCCCATTTCCTGCCGTACCCGCTCGATCACATGCTCCGGCGCCCGGTCGCCCACGATGGCCAGCACCGGGTCGATGGGGATGACCCGTCCGATGAAGAAGGTGACGGCCAGCAGCCCGAGAAACGTGACCGCGATGACCAGCAGAAAGCTGGCGACGGCGCGCAGTCGTCGCGCCCCCTGCGGGAGCTGCACGCTCAACGCTTGGACACCTTGAACATGTAGGTCGAGTCAGAGGTCGGGCCGATCTTCAGGCCCTCGACATTGCTGCGGTGGGCGGCGACTTCGGTCTGCTGGAACAGCATCACGAAGGGGCTGGTGCGGCGGTGTTCGGCCTGGATCTCCTCGTACATCTGCTTGCGCTTGGCGCCGTCGCGCTCCAGCACCGCGGCGTCGGCCTTCTTCGTCATGTCGGGGATGGCCCAGGCGTTGCGCCACGCCAGCGGCTTGCTCTTGGCGTCGTCAGCGTTGTCGGGGTTGCGCGCAAAGGTGTCGGCGTTGGTGTGCGGGTCCCAGTAGTCGGCGCCCCAGGTGCCGATGTAGATGTCGTGCTGGCGGGCGCGGTACTTGGTCAGCGTCTGCTTGCCGTCGCCCGGGATGATCTCGAGCTCGATGCCGCCGCGCTTGAGCGTCTGCTGGATGGCCTCGGCGATCGCCTGGACGGGCTGCGCGCTGCGCACGTCCATGGTCACCTTGAACCCTGGGGCGACGCCCGCCTTGGCCAGCAGCGCACGGGCCTTGTCCACATCCAGCTTGTAAGGGTTGACGGTGGAAGCCCCCAGCATGCCCCCGGGGAGGAAGTTCTGGTGCACCACACCGATGTTCTTCATGATGGTGTCGCCGATCGCCTGGTAGTCCACCAGCCACTTGATGGCCTCGCGCACCTCGGGCTTGGCCAGCGTGGGGTTCTTCTGGTTCAGGCTGAAGTAGTACACCGTGCCCTTGGGCGTGGCAGTGGTCTTGACGTCCTTGCTGGTGGCCAGGGCGGCCAGGTCTTGCGCACCCAGGTTGCGGGCGATGTCCACGTCGCCCTTCTCCAGCAGCAGGCGCTGGGTGGCCGGCTCCTTCAGGTGCCGGTAGATCACGCGGGCCATGAGGGACTTGGTGCCGTTGTAGTTGTCGTTGCGCTCCAGCGCCACCACCTCGTTGGCCCGCCACTCGCGCACCTTCAGCGGGCCCGAGCCGGCGTAGTTGGTCTTCAGCCAGTTCCAGCCCTGGTCACTCACACCGTCCTTGACCACCTCCTTGCTCAGCACCAGCTTCTTGTCCACCACCGAGGCCACGTTGGCCGTCAGGCAGTTCAGCACGAAGGTGGGGGCAAAGTTCTTCTCGGTGGTCAGGGTCAGCGCCAGGGGCCCCGTGGCCTTGATGCGCTCGTTGATGTTGTCCTTGTTGAAGCCGAACTGCGTGAGGATGAAGGCTGGCGACTTGTCCAGCAGCACGGCGCGCTGCAGCGAAAACACCACATCCTCGGCGGTGATCGGGTTGCCCGAGGCGAACTTCATCCCCGCACGCAACTCGAAGCTGAAGGTCCTGCCGTCGGCGCTGACCGTCCAGCCCTTGGCCAGGTCGGGCAGCAGCTTGGAGGGATCGTTCACGTCGTAGCGCAGCAGGCGGTCGTAGGCATTGCCCATGATCTCGCCTGCGGAGATCTCGAAGGCCTCGGCCGGATCCAGCGAGATGATGTCGTCGAAGGCCGCGGCGATCACCAGGGTGTCTCGGGGTGTGGCGGCCCACACGCTGCCGACGGCCGCCAGGCCCATCAAGGCGGCAGCAGCCGCGGCGGCGGCACGGCGGGTCAACGGCAGGCTGCGCGGTGGGCAAGCCGCGGAAATGCGCTTGATCATGAACTTCTCCTGAGGGGGCCACCGGTGAGGGGTGCGGCTGCACATGGCATGGTCAGCCCGTGTGATGGATCTTACGCACGACCGGCCTGCCCAGGCCTGCCTGAAATCCCTGCCCCGCATGCGCGATCGGCCCCGGCCCATTCCCGTGCGTTATGGCTCTCGCATGACGATTCATCTGGCGAGGATTCGACCGGCCCGCCGATGGAGGCCGCCAAGGGCTACGCTTGGTATTCCCACAACTCATCGGCGCCGCCTCGGAGCAGGGCAGCGCCTGCGGATGACCATGACCTCCCCCATGCTGCGCAGAAGACCCCTGCTGCTGAGCACCTGTGCCGCACTGGCTGGCGTGCCAGTGCTGGGCGGCTGCGCGGGCTCCCTGGGGGTGGTCGCCTTTCCCGGTGCGGCATCTGGAGAACGCATGTCCGAATCACCTGCCGGCACCGGCTTCGATCGCGCCGCGCTGGACCGCGAACTGTCCTCCATCGTGACCGATGCGGCCAGCCCCTGGGCCCAGGTCAGCACGCTGGCCATCCGCGGTGGGCAGGTGGTTTACGGCGGCCACTTCGGCCGGCGCTACATCCACCCCACCGACCGCGCGCTGGACCTGCCCGTCAACGAGCGCACGATGTTCCGCATCGCCTCGATTTCCAAGCTCGTGGTCTCGGTGGCCGTCATGCGCCTGGTCGACGAGGGCCGGCTGGACCTGGACGCCGACGTGAGCGAGGCCCTGGGCTGGCGGCTGCGCCATCCCCAGCACCCGCAGACGCCGCTGAGCCTGCGCCTGCTGATGACCCACCGCTCCGGGCTCAACGACGCGGGCGGCTACAACTGGGGCGCGGACGTCGCCCTGCGCGAAGCGCTGCAGCCGGGCGGCCGCCTGTACAGCGACGGCATCACGTGGCGAGCCGACCGTGCGCCCGGCGCCTGGTTCAACTACACCAACCTGAACTGGGGCGTGATCGGCACCGTGATGGAGCGTGCCACGGGCGAGCGCTTCGACCGCCTGATGCACCGTCTGGTGCTGCAGCCCCTGGGCCTGCGGGGCGGGTTCAATCCGGCAGACCTGCCAGGTAACGATGCCCACGATATCGCCACGCTGTACCGCAAGCGCCGCATGGAAGGCGAGCGCGAGATCTGGGAGCCGGGCGGGCCCTGGGTGCCGCAGGCCGATGACCACCGGCCGGCTCGTCCCCGCCCCCCGGCCGGCCTGGAGGCCTACGTGCCCGGCACCAACGGCACGCTCTTCGGCCCGCAAGGCAGCCTGCGCATCAGCGTGGCCGACCTCGGCACGCTGATGCAGATGTTGATGAACGGCGGCCAGCACGGGGGCCAGGCCCTGCTGTCTTCACGCGCGCTGGGTATGTTGGCCAGCGAGCAGTGGCGCTTCGACACCGCGCGGCCCAACGGCGACACGCTGGACGACGGCATGCTCTCCTGGGCGCTGGGCCCGCAGCGCTTCACCGATGTCAGCGGCCCGGGGCGCGGCGACCGCGTCGTCGAAGGCGGCGGTGTCACGGGCTGGGGCCACATGGGCGACGCCTACGGCCTGCTGGCCTCCTTCGTGCTGGACCCGGTGCGACGCAACGGCATGGTCACCGTGATCAGCGGGCCCAGCCGCAACCCCTACACCCCCAAGGGCCACTGGTCGTCCATGGCACGCAGCGAGGAACAGGTGATGACAGCGGTGTGGCGGGGGGCGGTGCAGGCTCACCGAGCGTAGTCTGGCGGTCAGGCTCCGGCGGGATACTGGAACGCCGCTGGAAATACACCCCATGCCCCTGATCCGCCCCGCCACACCCGCCGACGCCGCCAGCCTGCTGGAGATCTACCGCCCTTATGTCGAGGGCACGGCCGTGTCCTTCGAGACCGAGGTGCCGTCGGTGGAGGCCTTTGCAGCACGCATCGACAAGGCCCTGCAAGGATGGGCCTGGCAGGTGGCGGAAGTTGATAGCCAATGCGTCGGTTACGCCTACGGCGGCGCCCATCGCGAGCGGGCGGCCTACCGCTGGTCCACCGAGACCTCGGCCTATATTCGACCGGGCTGGCAAGGAAAGGGACTGGGGAGGATGCTCTATCAGGCCCTCTTCGAGCGCCTGGCCGAGCGCGGCTACTGCAATGCGCTGGCCGTGGTGGTGGTGCCCAATGACGGCAGCGTGGCCCTGCACCGCGCCGTGGGCTTCGAGCCAGTGGGCGTCTTCAAGCGCGGCGGACACAAGTTCGGCGCCTGGCACGACGTGATGTGGCTGCAGCGGACGATCCGTGAGTTGCCGCCGGACGAGACCGCGGCCTCGCGCTGAACTCCCGCACCTGCCGCGCCCCCCAACTCACGGCCGCGACCGCACCTGCGGGGTCGCGGCGTGGTTGCGGCACCGCGGTGCCGCGACGCCGGCAGGCGCAAGCCCTTGACCTGGACCAAACCTGCGTCAAGCACTGTCAGCACCTGCATACCAACACTTGCAATTGGTAACAGTGCGCGCGCTCAATGTTTCTTAGGCTTCATCCACCCTTGAAGAAGGGGTTTCGGGTTGGACCCACCAGGGTCACCCTGGAGTCTCGAGAACCACCAGCAAAGGACCCACACCACCATGCCCTCCTACACCTTGAATGTCAACGGCAAGGACCACACCGTCTCGGTCAGCAGCGCCGGCATGCCCTTGCTCTGGGTATTGCGCGACGTGATCGGCCTGACAGGCACCAAGTACGGTTGCGGCATAGAGGTCTGCGGCGCCTGCACGGTGCTGGTCAATGGCCAGCCGGAGAAGTCGTGCGATATGGACGTGTCGTCAGCAGCCGGCAAGCGCATCACCACCATCGAGGGCCTGTCGCCCGACCGCAGCCACCCGGCGCAGAAGGCCTGGATCGCCAACCAGGTGCCGCAATGCGGCTACTGCCAGTCCGGCATGCTGATGAAGGTGGCCGGTGCCATGCAGGCGGGCCACCACGGCGCCGAGATCGCCAGCGAGGTGAACAACCTTTGCGTGTGCGGCACCTATCAACGCATCAAGCAGGCCGTGGCCGGCTTGTGAACCAGGAGGTTGCCATGCACCAACACCTTGAGATCGACCGTCGCCAGTTTCTCGGCAGTGCGTCCGCGCTGACCCTGGCCCTCGTGCTGCCCGGCCGCGAGGGCCGCGCCGCCACCGCAGACGCCACCGCCGTCAACGCCTGGCTCACCATCGGCAGTGACGACAGCATCCGCCTGACCATCGGCAGTTCGGACATGGGCCAGGGCTCGTTTGCCGGCCTCGCCCAGGTCCTGTGCGAAGACCTGATGGTGGACCCCGCCCGCGTGCAGCTGGTGCAGGGCGGCCCCACCCTGACCACGCCCGCCCCTGTGGGCAGTGCCATCAACACCGTGGGCAGCGGCGTGACCCGCAACAACTTCTGGAAGCTGCGCGACGCCGGCGCCACGGCGCGGGAGATGCTGGTCATCGCAGCCATGGCGCGCGTGGGCGACAGCTCGCGCGGCAGTTTCAGCGTGGCCGACGGCAGGGTCACGCACCTGCCCTCGGGCAGCGTATTCACTTACGGCCAGCTCGCCGCGGCTGCGGCCCTGGTGCCGCCCCCCACCAACGCCGCACTGGTGCCCGACAGCCAGTTCCGCTGCATCGGCAAGACGCTGCCCCGGCCCGACATCCCACTCAAGGTGGACGGCAGCGCCGTCTACGGGCTGGACGTGCGCGTGCCCGGCATGGTCTACGCCGTCATCAAGCACTCCCCGAGCTTCGGCGGCACGCTGGCGGCCACGCCGGCGGTGCCCTCGGGCGCCTATGCGGTGGTGCCGACCCGGATTGCTGCGGGCACCGGCCGGGGCGCCGAGGCCGTGGGCAACGTGAACGCGGTCGCCGTAGTGGGCCCCACCACCTGGGACGCCTGGCAGGCCGCCAGGCGCATGACGCTCAAATGGACCTTGCCAGCCAACGCCGCAGCGCTGAACAGCACGCAATTCAAGTCCGACGCGCAGGCCCTGATGACGAGCGCGACACCCTATTCCGCCGCCGGACCCAACCCGCCCGGCACGGTCTACACCGTCGAGCGCAGCACGGCCGACGCAGCCGCGGCCATCGCCGCCTCGCCGAAGGCGCTGGATTCGACCTACTACCTGCCCTACGTCTCGCACGCTTGCCTGGAGGTGCTGAACTGCACCGTGGACCACGTGGCCGGCACGCGCTGCGAGGTCTGGGCGCCCACCCAGTCGGCCAAGTCTGCGCTGACGCTGGTGATGGCGCTGACGGGCCTGCCTGAAAGCAAGGTGATCATCCACACCACCTTCCTGGGCGGCGGCCTGGGGCGCAAGGCCGAGCTGGACTTCATCAGCCAGGCGGTGCAGGTGGCCATGGCCGTGGGCAAGCCCGTCAAGCTGATGTGGCCGCGGGAGGAGGACTTCACCCATGACCAGTACCGGCCCATGGCCCTGGTGCGGGTGCGGGCCGGCCTGGACGCCAACGGCTTTGTGTCGGGGTGGACCTACCGCAACGTCTCGCCCTCCATCCTGGGGCAGCGTGGCGCGGTGCTGGGCCCCAAGGGAGACAGCCAGGGCTACGAAGCCTCCCAGGAGCTGCCCTACAACTTCGGCGCGCGCCTGACCGAGTGGGTGCCGCATGCGTCGCCCATTCCCGTGGGCTTCTGGCGCTCGGTGGGGGCCTCCATCAACACCTTCGCCGTCGAATCGATGATGGACGAGCTGGCCGGTGCGGCTGGCCAGGACCCCTACCAGTTCCGCCGCGCACGTCTGACCGACCCGCGCTGGATCGCGGTGCTGGAGCGGGTGGCCCAAGCCTCGGGGTGGGGCACTGCCGCCCCTTCCGGGCGCGCCCGCGGCATCGCCATCGGGACCGCCTTCAACACCATCGTGGCGCAGGTGGTGGAGGTCTCGGCCACCGCCACCGGGCCCAAGGTCACGCGGGTGTGGGTGGCGGTGGACTGCACCTTGGTGGTCAACCCCGGGTCGGTGGAGGCACAGATCGTGGGTGGGGTGGTGCACGCCATCAACGCCACCCTGTACGGGCAGCAGACCTTCGTCAACGGTGCCGCGCAGGCGAAGAACTTCAACACCAGCCGCATGATGCGCCTGAGCGAGATGCCCCAGGTGCAGGTGCTGCTGATGCCTTCGGCCGTGGCCGACCGCACCAGGGCCCTGGGCGGCGTGGGTGAACTCGGCGTGCCCACCTTCGCGCCTGCCCTGGCCAACGCCTGGGCGCGCCTGAGCGGCAAACGGGTGCGTTCGCTGCCGTTCTACCCAGGTGCAACCATGGGCGACTGAGCAAGCACGGCTGAGCGGGGCGGGCCGGGCAAACCGGACTTCGGCCGGCCACGCATTCCCCACGGTTATGCCCCGGGCTTGAGCATTCATTGGTCAGAGGCGGGACGTGCACCTAGATTCACGTCCCGTGACCCTGCCTGCCACCACCCTCGGAACCGAATCACCCAGCGCCGAGCACGCCGACCTCGACCTGTACGACACTGCACGCCTGGTGCAGGCGCTGGTGTCATCACAACAGCGGGCCGTCCAGGCGGTGCAAGCCGCCGGTGAGGCGCTGGCCCAGGCCGTGGACGCCGCGCTGCCACGCATGCGTGCCGGGGGTCGGTTGCTGTATGCCGGGGCCGGCACCTCGGGCCGCCTGGGCTTGCTGGACAGCGTGGAGCTGCACCCCACCTTCAGCTGGCCCCACGAGCGCGCCGTGGCACTGATCGCCGGCGGGCCGGGGGCCTTGCTGCAGGCAGTGGAAGGCGCCGAGGACGACGAGCCCCAAGGCGCGGCCGACATGGCCGCGCTGCGCCCCGGCCCCACGGACGTGGCGCTGTTGCTGGCCGCCTCCGGCACCACGCCCTGGGTGCTGGGCGCGCTGCGCGCCGCGCGGCAGGCCGGCGCCTTGACCATCGGCCTGGCCAACAACCCGGGCTCGCCGCTGGCCGCGCAAGCCGAGATCGGCATCACGCTCGACACCGGCACGGAGCTGGTGTCAGGCAGCACCCGGCTCAAGGCAGGCACGGCGCAGAAGATGGCGCTCAACGCCTTTTCCAGCGCACTGATGGTGCGCTTGCACAAGGTGCACGGCAACCTGATGGTGGACCTGCGGGCCACCAATGCCAAGCTGCGCCGGCGCGCGGTGCGCATGACCGCCACCGCGTCGGGCGCCGATGAGGCCCACGCGCAGCAGGTGCTGCAAGCCTGCGACTGGCGCGTGAAGACGGCAATCGTGGCCCTGCGCTGCGGTTTGAAGCCGGCCGCCGCGCAGGCCCGGTTGGACGCAGCCGATGGCAGCGTGCGCGCGGCCTTGAGCTCAGCCCCGTGACTGGCAGGGCCTTGGTGCGCCATCCGCTGCCCGTGCGGCCCCTGCAAAGACACTTCCCGGCATGAAATCCCCCTGGTCCTGGATCCCCACGCTGTACTTCGGCCAGGGCCTGCCCTACGTCGTGGTGATGACGCTGTCGGTGGTGATGTACAAGAACCTGGGCCTGGACAACACCGCGATTGCGCTCTACACGAGCTGGCTGTACCTGCCCTGGGTGGTCAAGCCGCTGTGGTCGCCGCTGGTGGACCTGCTGGGCACGCGGCGCGGCTGGGTGGTGGGGCTGCAATTCTTCGTCGGTGCCGCACTGGCGGGGGTGGCGCTCACCCTGCCCATGCCGGGCTTCTTCCAGATGAGCCTGGCCGTGTTCTGGCTCATGGCCTTTGCGTCGGCCACGCATGACATCGCTGCCGACGGTTTCTACATGATGGCGCTGCCCCAGCACCAGCAGGCCGCCTTCGTGGGCATCCGCAGCCTGTTCTACCGCGTCTCGATGATCGCGGGCCAGGGCGGGCTGGTCTACCTGGCCGGGCACCTGGCCGAAACCACCGGGCAGGTGGTGCTGGCTTGGCAGGTGGTGCTGGGCCTGCTGGGGCTGACGTTCCTGCTGCTGTTCGCCTGGCACCGCTGGGTGCTGCCGCGGCCGGCCGAAGACCGGCCCGCAGCGACGGGGGCGGCCCTGTGGCCCGCTTTCGTGGAAACCTTCACCAGCTTCTTCCGCCGCCGCGACATCGCTCTGGTGCTGGCCTTCCTGCTGCTGTTCAGACTGGGCGAGGCGCAACTGGTCAAGTTGTTGGCGCCCTTCCTGCTGGACGCGCGGGCGCAGGGGGGCCTGGGCATCAGCACGGCGCAGCTGGGCATCGCCTACGGCACCTTCGGCGTGGCCGCGCTCACGCTGGGCGGGCTGCTGGGCGGGTTGACGATCTCGCGCTTTGGCCTCAAGCGCTGCCTGTGGCCCATGGTGGCCGCCATCCACACGCCCAACCTGCTGTACGTCGCCCTGGCCCTGTGGCAGCCCGACAGCCTGGCCCTGGTAACGGCCGCGGTGGCGGCAGAGCAGTTGGGCTACGGCTTCGGCTTCGCGGCCTACCTGATGTTCATGATCCACGTGGCCGAAGGCCAACACAAGACGGCACATTACGCCCTGTGCACCGGCTTCATGGCGCTGGGCATGATGCTGCCAGGCATGGTCAGCGGCTGGCTGCAGCAGCAGCTGGGCTACACCGTCTTCTTCATCTGGGTCTGCGTGGCCACCTTGCCTTCGGTGGTGGTGGCGGCGATGCTGAAGATTCCGCCGGAGTTCGGGCGCAAGCAGGAGGAGGCGCAGGCCGGCGCGGCCGACAACCCTCAACCCCCTGGGGCCCCCACGCCCGCTGCAGCTTCCAGCCAAAAACCATGACCGGTACCGCCCCACCACCCACGGCCGAGGAACGCCTGGGCTCGCTGGACGCCTTCCGCGGCTTTGCCATTGCGGGCATGGTGCTGGTCAACAACCCGGGCGACTGGTCGCACCTGTACTCGCAGCTCGCCCACGCCGCCTGGCACGGCTGGACCTTCACCGACTGGATCTTTCCGTTCTTCCTCTTCATCGTGGGCGTGTCCATGACGCTGTCCACGGGCCGGCGGCTGGCCCTGGGCGACCGCCGCGCGGCGCTGCTGCGCAGCCTGGCGCGGCGGGCGCTGGTGATCTTTCTGGTGGGTTTCACGCTGAACCTGATCCCGCACTTCAACTGGGGCGCCGTGCGCATCCCTGGCGTGCTGCAGCGCATTGCCTTGTGCACGCTGCTGGCCGCGCCGCTGGTGCTGTGGTGCGGCTGGCGCGGGCAGGTCACCGCCCTGCTGACGCTGTTGGCGGGCTACACACTGGCGATGCTGGCCATCCCTGTGCCGGGTCCCGACGGTGTGGTGGCCACCGGACTGCTGCAACCCGGGCGCGACACCGGCGCCTGGCTGGACCGCGCGCTGCTGTCCGGTCACCTGTGGGTGCAGTCCAAAACCTGGGATCCGGAAGGCCTGCTCAGCACCCTGCCCGCCGTGGGCACGGTGCTGTTCGGCGTGCTCACCGGCCACGTGCTGGCCTGGCGCGCCGATACGGCGCACAAGACCGTGTGGATGCTGCTGGCGGGGCTGGCGCTGCTGTGGCTGGGCGCCATCCTGGACGTGGTGCTGATGCCCATCAACAAGGCCCTGTGGACACCGTCATACACCGTCTTGATGGCCGGCTGGGCGCTGCTGGTGTTCGGCGCTTTCTTCTGGCTGATGGACGCCGCGCCGCAGGCCCGCGTGCGCAGCGCGGCGGCGCGGTTCTTCCAACCCCTGGTGATCTACGGCATGAACGCGCTGTTCATCTTCGCGCTGTCGGGCTTCATCGCCAAGATGATGGGGTTCATCAAGGTGCCGGTCACCGTTCCGGAAGCCGTGGGCACTGCAGCGGCCTCAGCATCCCAGGCGGTAGCCGCAGGAGCCCCGGCTGCCTTGACGACCCAGGTGACGGCCGTGGCTGCACAAGCCACCACCATGAGCGTGTCGCTGAAGGCCTGGCTTTACGCGCCGCTGAAGGCGCTGCCGCTGGAGCCCGTGCAGGCCTCGCTGCTCTGGGCCCTGTTGTTCAACGCCGCCATGTTCATCGTGGCCTGGGCGATGTGGAAGAAACGATGGTTCATCAAGGCTTGAGTCGGATCGGGGTTCATCGATCGGCGAACAAACCATCCGTTCGCCCTGAGCCTGTCGAAGGGCGGCACCAGATTCGCCCTGAGCCCAGCCGCAGGCCAGGCGCCTTGCAGTTCAGACTCTTCGAAAGCAGGCCCACATGAGCCCCCTGGAAGCCGCGCTGGCCGCACAGGCGGCCCCCAACCGCCGGCGCGCGCTGGCCCTGGCCACGGCTGGCCTGGCAGCCCCTTGGCTGGCAAGCTGCACCAGCCTGGGACCGGCTGCATCCTCCGACATTCCCACCCCGTCCACGGCGCCCCATCCCACGCCATCCGGCCACGAGCAGTCTGGCGTAACGGCGCTCACCACCCCTGCTGCCTCCCCCGCCGACACCCCACCCCCCATCGCCCGCGAGTTCCGCGCGGCGTGGGTGGCCACCGTGGCGCACATCGACTGGCCCAGCAAGCGCGGCCTCACCACGGCGCAGCAGCGCGCCGAGATGCGGGAGTTGCTGGACAAGGCCCAGGCCATCGGCCTGAACGCCATCGTGCTGCAGGTGAGGCCGGCCGCCGACGCCCTCTACCCCTCAGCGCTGGAACCCTGGTCGGAATACCTCACCGGCGCCAGCGGGCACCCGCCCGAGACGCCCTGGGATCCCCTGGCCGAGTGGGTGGAGCAGGCCCACCGCCGCGGCCTGGAACTGCACGCCTGGTTCAACCCCTACCGGGCACGCCACACCTCGGCCACCACGCCGCTGGCAGCCAACCACCTGGCCCTGACCGACCCGGGCGTCGTCAAGCGCTATGGCGACCTGCTGTGGATGGACCCTGCCGAACCTCGCGCCGCGCAGCGCATGGTGGATGTGGTGCTGGACGTGGTGCAGCGCTACGACATCGACGGCGTGCACATCGACGACTACTTCTATCCCTACCCCATCAAGGATGCCCAGGGCCAGGAGGTCCCCTTCCCTGACGAGCCCGCCTGGCAGCGTGCGCAGCGGCGGCCCGCAGCCACCGTGCCGGGCGGCGAGGGCGGCATGAGCGGGATGACGGGGGCTGCAGGCACACCGACCGACCGCGCCGCCTGGCGCCGCGCCCAGGTGGACGGGCTGATCGAGCGCCTGCACGCCGCCATCCACGTGGCCAAGCCCTGGGTGCGCTTTGGCATCAGCCCCTTCGGCCTGCCCCGGCCCGACCGGCGCCCGCCGGGCATCGCCGGCTTCAGCCAGTACGACCAGCTGCACGCCGACGTGGAACGCTGGCTCAGCGAGGGCTGGCTGGACTACCTGGCGCCGCAGTTGTACTGGCCCATCACCCAGACGGCGCAGGCCTTCCCCGTGCTGCTGGACGCCTGGCTGCGCGACAACCCGCGCGGCCGCCACATCTGGGCCGGCCTGTTCACCAGCCGCATCGGTGACAAGCAGCGCCCTTACGCACCGCAGGAGGTGCTGGCGCAGATCGGCGTGGTTCGCGAGCGCACGGCCAACGTCCCCCTGGCCAACGGCCACATCCACTTCAGCATGGTGGCCCTGGCCAGCAACCGAGACGGTGTGGCTGACCGTTTGCGCGAAGGCCCCTACGCCCAGAGCGCCCTGCCGCCCGCCACGCCCTGGCTGGCCGAACCCGCGCCATCGCGACCCGATGTGACGCTCACCCCCCTGGCACAGCCGGGGTCGGCCCGGCTGACCTGGCAGCCCCCCGCGGGCAGCCCGCCCTGGCGCTACGCCGTGCTGCAATTGCGCCGCGCCGGCCGCTGGGAGACCCTGCACCTGCCCGTGCCCGGGGCAGCCCAGCATCTGCTGGACGACACCGCCGACCGCGCCGTGCTGCGGGCGGTCGGCAGGACGGGTGTGACGGGGCCGGCGTTCACCCTGGTGAGGACAAGAGAACTATGGGCGCCCGGCACTGCGTCGATGCGATAAGCCACCGCCATGCACGCCAACCGGGCCCGTCACGGCATCTGCCAACGGTGGGTCGGCAGATCGGAGTGAAGTCGAGTCGCGCACCTGTCGATTCGCAGGTCACCCGGGAGTCATTCGAAGGCTGTGCCCACTCGCGCCATGAGCGCCTCGTCCACTCGGCCGCCCAGCGCCTCCAGGCGTACGGTGGCCATCAGGGTCATGTAGCGGGCCTGCGCCAGGTCGCGCAGCACCTGCATGCGCTGCTGCTCGGCGTTGAGCACGTCCACCACCGTGCGCGCGCCGGCCAACACGCTTTTGCGGGCGGAGTCCACGACCACGTCGGCTGAGCGCACGGCCACCTCCAGGGCCCGCACGCGGGCAATGCCCTCGGTGATGCCGCGGTGCTCCCGGTGCACGCGGATGCCCAGGTCCAGGCGCAGCGCCTCGATCAGTTCCCCCGCGCGCTGGTATTCCGCCTGCGCTTGGCGCGAGACGCTGTCCACGTAGCCTCCCTGGTACAGCGACACGTTCAGCTGCAGGCCGACACTGCCGTTCAGATAGCCGGACTGTGGGGAGTTGTTGTTCTCGCTGCGCGAGCGCTGCACCTGTGCCACCAGGTCCAGCGTGGGCAGGTGGCCGGCGCGGGCTTTGGCCATCTCTTCGCGGGCGGCGTTGCGCTGCGCCTGCAGGCTGCGCACCTCTGGGCTGGAGGCCACGACCAGGGCCACCCACTCCTCCAACGACGCCGGCACGGGCGCCTGCAGGCCAAAGCGGACTGGATCGAGCCGCGCCAGCACCCCCACCGGACGGTTGACCAGCGCCTGCACCTGCCGGCGTGACAGCTCCACCTGCTGCGAGGCCTCCAGTTCCTGGGCTCGGTTCAAGTCCAGCCGGGCCTGCACCTCGTCCACATCGGTACGGGTACCGAAGCCGGCGGCCAGGCCCTTGCGTGCCGCGTCGAGTTGCGTGGTGAGAAAGGCGCCCTGCGCCTGCACCAGGGCCAGCTGGTCGCGCGACAGCATCGCCTCCAGGTAAGTGCCCGCCACACGCACGCCCAGGTTCTGGGTCTCACGCGCCAGCACGGCCTCGGCGTCCTGCACCAGGTAGCCCGCCTGACGCACCGCCGCCTCCTGGGGCTGGCGATAGAGAGGCTGGCGCAGCGTCAGTGTGTCGTTCTGGCTCAGGTAGCGCTCGTTCGTGGTCTGCGCCTGGCCAAGCAAGTTCACCGAATCGCGCTCTGAATCGTTCTTGAAGCGGCTGGCGCTGAATTGCAGGTTGGGGCGCAGTTGTGACTGCGCCTGGGGCAGGCGCTCGCGGCCCGCCACCGCGGCAGCCCGGGCGGCCCGCAGCGTGGGGTCGTTGACGATGGCGGCCTGCCAGGTCTGCAGCAGCCCCAGCGGGCGGGCGGCATCCACCTGCGCATCGGCCGGCGGCTGCACGCTCGGCGGCTCCCAGCGCGGCGTACCCGCGCCGGTTTCGTTCAAGCTCTTGCCTGCTGTGTCATCCCACGCCCCGCGCACTGCGCCCCATGCGTCCTGCATTCGCTGTACGCCTCGGTGCAGGGCCTCGGGAAAGTAGACGCCCTCGGAGCGATCGGAAACGCTGCCGCCGCGTTGTGCGGGGGCTGGCGCCGAAGCCTGCGCCAACGGTGCTACCGCTGGCCCTTGTGCAAGAACCGGGGAGCACCACATGGCAAGCACGGCTGCGCAGGTCGAAGCCACTTCGCGCCAGCACAGGCCCATGTCAAGGGCTGCACGCAACGGCTGGGCGCCCTGGCGCCCTTGGCCCGGAACAGGCTTGGCCGAGGTCACCTCACTGCTCCTTCATCGAGGACGCGACCCGCCGGGTCAGCGGGTGCAGCAGGTAGGTCAGCACCGTACGCTCACCCGTACGGATGATCACCTCTGCCGGCATGCCCGGCTGGATCTGGTGCTTGCCCAGGCCCGTCATGCCTTCAGGGGTCAGCTGGATACGGGCCAGGAAGAAGCTCATGGCACCCTGGGGCGTTTGCTCGGCCAGCAAGTCCGCCGACACCGATTTCACCTCCCCTTGCACCACCAGCTGCGGCGAATGCGCGAAGGACGAGAAGCGCACATCGGTCTTCTGGCCGGGTTGCACGGCATCGATCAGGTGCGGCGGAATGCGCGCCTCCAGCAGCAAGTCTTCCTTCTCGGGCACGATGTCCATGAGCCTTTGGCCGGGCGGGACGACCCCACCAACGGTCTGGAAGGCCAGTCCCACCACCTGCCCGGTGGCAGGGGACTTGATCACCGTACGCTCCAGGTCCTCTCGCAAGGCCCTGAAGCGGCCTTCGTCAGACTGCACCTCGCGCGCCACCTCGGCCAATTGGCTGTCGGTTTCCTTGCGGTAGTCTTGCTGGCGCGACAGCGATCGCTGTCGCAGCTCGGCAATGCTTTGCTTGGCGCGGGCGATGCTGCCCTGCAGATCGGTCATGACCGCGGTCACCTCGGCGACCTGGCGCTCCAGATCAAGTTGCTGGTTGCGCGGCGCGTAACCTTCCTTGACCAGGCCGCTGATGTTGGACCATTGCTCCTGCAGCAGCCTGCGCTGGACGCTGCGGCTGTCCAGCACCCCGCCATAGGTCTGAATGGCAGCCTCCTGGCCGCGCACGCTCTCCTCGATGGCCTGAAGGTCTGCACGCAAGGCACTGCGCCGGGTCGAGAACAGTTGTTCCTGGGCGGCCAGATGACGGGCAATCAGCGGGTCGCTGGCTGCCGCACGCAGTTCGGCACCGAACTCGATGCGCTCCCGCCCCGACTGCTCCGACATGAGGCGGGCCTCCATCGCCCGAAGCGCCAGGTAGCGCTGTCGGGTCGCCTCGAAATTGGCCTTGGTCGCGGCATCATCCAGCTTGACGAGCACCTGCCCTTCCTTCACCGGGTCACCTTCTCGCACCAGCACTTCCCGAACGATCCCACCTTGCAGGTGTTGCACCGCCTTGCGCTTGGTGTCGATGGCCACCATGGCCTGGGTGGGCACGCCCTCGTCCAGGGGGGCAGTCGCTGCCCAGATGATCAGCAGCAGCAAACCCGCCATCAGCAGCCAGATGCCCGTGCGGCCCAGGCGCGCCGATCGGGCAAGGGGTGCGGCCGGTGCGGGGTCCAGGGGCGCAGAGTTCACAGTCTGGTTCATAAAGTTGGTTCCGGCCAAGGCCTGGTCACGAGCCTGCCGCAGGCGGGGCGGCAGGCGGGGTCGCGCGGGAGGCTGCGGCCGTCTGTGGCCGCAGGGCAGCGAGCACAGCGTCGCGTGGACCATGCGCCTGCACGCGGCCGTCAACAAGCAGCAGCAGTTGGTCGGCCAGGGCCAGGGCACCCGTGCGGTGGGTGATCATCACGACAGACGAACCCTGAGCTCTCAATTGCGTCACCGTCCTGGCAAGGGCGGCTTCGCCCAGATCGTCCAGATTGGCGTTGGGCTCGTCCAGCACGACGAGCCGTGGCTGCCCATAGACCGCTCTGGCCAGCGCCAGGCGCTGGCGCAGTCCGCCAGACAGCGTCGACGCCGCTTCGCCCAGCGGCGTGTCGTAGCCCTTGGCCATGCGCAGGATCATCTCGTGCAAGCCGGTGGCCCGCGAGGCCGCGATCACCTGCGGGGCATCCACCTCCCCCAATCGGGCAATGTTCTCGGCAATCGTGCCCTCGAAAAGTTCAACATCCTGAGGCAAGTAGCCCAGGTAGGGGCCGAGTTCGTCGCGGTTCCAGCCTTCAACGGGGCGGCCGTCCAGCAGCACCTCCCCCTGCACTTCGCCCCAGATGCCCAGCATCACCCGGGCCAGCGTTGACTTGCCCGAGCCACTGGGGCCCAGCACCACCAGCACCTGCCCTGGTGGCAGATCCAGGGTCACGCCCTGCAGGATGGGCGCCACTCGCCCAGGCGCATGCGCCGTGACGGACCGCAGCGTGAGGTGGCCCTGGGGCGCCACGCGTTGCAGGGCGGGGTCCCGCGGCGGGTGCAGCGCCAGCAAGCTGGACAACCTCATGAAAGCCCGCTTGGCGACGATGTAGCCACGCCACGTCCCCACCAGCATGTCGATGGGCGCCAGCGCGCGTGACATCAGGACATTGGCCGCGATCATCGCGCCCGGGCTGAGCTGTCCGTCGATCACCAACAGCGCCCCAGCCCCCAACGACAGCGACTGCTGCGTGTACCGGACGAACTTGCTCAGAGCGGCGATGAGCTGCATCTGCCCCTGAGAGGCCCTGTTGCTCGCCAAGGCAGTCTCGTGGCGCGCCCACCAATGCCTCTTGAGTTGCGGGGCCATGCCCATGGTTTCCACCACGTCGGCGCCATGCAGCTTGCCCTGCAGGTACTGCTGCGCATCGGCCTGCGCCTGCTGTGCCGCCTCCGCAGGCAGCACGGCGCGGCGGTGCCCCAGGGCGGCCAGCAAGCCCTGCACCAGGGCAAAGCCCATGGACAGCCAGCCCAGGAACGGGTGCAGCAGGAACATCACGCCGATGTACAGCGGCACCCAAGGCAGGTCGAAGAAGGCGAACACGCCATTGCCGGTGATGAATTGCCTCACCTGCAAGAGATCGCTGAAGGGCCTGCCCGGCTGATTGCCCACGGCGTTCATCGCGGACATCCGCGCGTCGAAGCTGGCCTCGAACACCCGCGTGCTCAATCGGTCGTCAAACCGCAGCCCCGCGGTCACCAACACCTTCGAGCGGCCCCACTCCGCCAGGGCCATCACGCCGAACAACGCCATCACGATCACCGACACGGACAACAGGGTCAGTTCGTTCTGGCTGACCATCACCCGGTCGTAGATCTGCAGCATGTAGAGCGTGGGGGTCAGCATCAGCAGGTTGGCCAATGCGCTGAGCAACCCCACCAGCACGAACTCGCGGCGAAATGCGAGCAGGGCGCGCCACATCTCCCGGCCCGTTGCAGAGCCCCGGGCCGGCTCCCGCGGCAACTCACGTACCGTCACCAGGGGGTCTTCCATCCGCGCTGCCGTGCTCATGGAGATGGAGCCCCAGTGGGCGCGGCAGCTCGGGCCTGTGCTTGCGCCTGGGCCTGCGCCTTCAGGAGCGCGGCCAGCACCTCATCGCGCGGCCCGAAGGCCTGCTGCTGGCCCTCCACCAGCAACAGGATGCGGTCACACGCGCCCAGCACCGACTGCCGGTGGGTCATCAACACCACGGTGGCACCTCGCTGCTTCAGGGCGGCCAGTGCCGCCAGCAGCGCCGCGTCGCCCGCCTCGTCCAGGCTGGCGTTGGGCTCGTCCAGCACCACCAGCGAGGGCCACCCGTACAAGGCCCGGGCCAGCGCGATGCGCTGGCGCTGCCCACCCGACAACACCGCCCCGTCCCGGCCCACGGGGGTGTCCAAACCGCCGGGAAGTGCCGCGACCAGCGCCTCCAGCCCAGCCGCCTGCACCGCCTCGCCCAGCAGCTGACGGTTCGGTTCTCCAAAGCGCGCAATGTTCTCTGCCACTGTGCCCTCGAACAACTCCACGTCCTGGGGCAGGTAGCCCAGGTGCGGGCCGAGCTGGGTCTTGTCCCAGGCGTACACGTCGGCACCGTCCAGGCGCACCTTGCCCTGGCTGGCCGGCCACAGGCCCACCAGCAGACGGGCCAAGGTACTCTTGCCGGCTGCCGAGGGGCCGATCACCGCCAGCGCCTCCCCCGGCTGCAATGCGAACTGCACAGCTTTCAGGATGACCGGGCCCGGGGGCTGCCCGGGGGGCGTGGGGGCGCTGGCCACCAGCTGCTCCACTGTCAGCAAGCCCTTGGGCGCAGGCAGGGCCATGGCGGGCTCGGGGGCGGGCAAGGAGGTCATCAACATGTCCAGGCGGCTCCAGGCGTCACGCACGGCCACCACCGATTTCCACTGCTGCACCATCTGCACCAGGGGCGCCAGCACGCGCCCACCGATGATCGAAGACACGATCATCATGGCCGGGCCGCCGTTGAGCTGGTTGTGCAGCAACAGCCAGGCCGACAGCCCCAGCAACGCCGAACCCAGCACCTGCTGGATCAGTTTGGACATGGCCTGGTAGCCACCTGCGCTCAGGCTGGCACGGGCCTGCAACGCCAGGAATTCGCGCTGATGCCTGATCCAGCGGGCGTGCACCGCCTTGTGCATGCCCATGGCCTCCACCACCTCGGCATTGCGCAAGGCGCCATCGGCAAACTGCTGCGCCCCATGAGCGCTGCGGTTGGCAGCCGTCAGAGGCGGCTGCGTGCTGCGCTCCGTCAACGCCGCCACCGTCACCTGAAGCACGGCGCTGGCCAGCGTCAGCGCACCTAGCCAAGGGCTCATCATGAACACCAGCACCAGGAAGACCAGCGCCACCGGCAGCTCCATCACCGCAGCGAGAAAGGGCGCATGCAGGAAGTCCCGCAACGTGCGCCAGTCGCTCATGGGTTGCAGGTTGCCGCCCGGCATGCGCCGGCGCCTGGCCTGGAAGACCAGATCGAACAGGCGGGGGCTCAGCTCACGATCGGCCTCCCGGCCGGCCTCGAGCAACATCTGGGCGCGCACCCACTCCAGCGCCTCCATCACCGCGTAGGCCAGCACCACCGCCAGGGTCAGCATCAGCAAGGTGGCATGGCTGCGGCTGTTCACCACACGCTCATACACCTCCAGCATGTACACCGAAGGCGCCAGCACCAGCAGCCCCGCGATCAAGCTGAACAACCAGGCCCGGCGCAGGGCCGGCCACACCCGGCGTGTCTCATCGAGCAGGCCGGTTGCGGGCGGTACACCTGACAGCGAAGCTGCAGGCCTGTATGGGGTGCTGGCCAGGTGGGTCGAGCGCGTCATCACAGGCAACCGCGGTCCACAGTCCCCATGGTTCGGAAACACGGCACCGCGGCTGCCAACGAAGCGCCAACAGTCGAGGGGCCGTCCAGGCGGGTTTGCAGATACATCTGTACGTTCCTCGGTACCGGGCCATCACACGGGGCCAGAGCCACCGTGGCATTCCATCTGCGAACCACCACCCAGGCAAGGGCCTGGATTGGCTGGACGCAGGCGCTTTATACCAGCCGACTGCCAGCACCTATGACCGAAGGCCGGGCTGCGGCGCGAAGAACCGCGCGCCACTCACGGTTGCAATCACAACCCTGTTACGATTTATTACGACCAGGGACTTTCATCAGACCGTTGCAGCAAGAAGAGCCATAAGACAGCTTCACGCTGATTTGGCTTTGCGAGCGAGGCAGGCTTGTACCAATAGGGCGGGGGCGTACGCAAGCAAGGCGCCCTTCATTGCCCACCAAGTTCCAGCTGCCCTCGTCCGGGCAGTGCACCTGCCCCGATGAGATTCCTGTTCATCCACCAGAACTTCCCGGCCCAATTCGTCCATCTGGCCCCGGCCTTGGTCGGCCAGGGGCACGAGGTGGTGGCACTGGGCACCCAGCGGCCGCGCGCGCGCATGCCGGGCGTGCGGGTTCTGAACCACCGTCCCGTGCCGCCGGCACCTGCCGACGCGCAGGGTGACGGCTTCACGCAGGAGTGGGCCGCCAAGCGCGCCCGGGCCGAGTCCGCAGCAGCCGCCATGACGGCCCTGAAGACCGAGGGCTTCATGCCCGACGTCGTCTTCGGCCACCCCGGCTGGGGTGAGATGTTGTACGCGCGCGATGTCTTTCCCAGCAGCCGCCACCTGGTGTTCGCCGAGTATTACTACGGCACGGACGGCGGCGACTCCTTCTTCGACCCCGAATTCCAGCGCGGCCCACCCGACCTGGCCGCCCTGCAGCGCGTGCGCCTGAAGAACACCCACTTGCTGCACGCCCTGGCCAGTTGCGACGAAGCGGTGGCCCCCACCGCGTTCCAGAAAAGCCGCCACCCCGCTGCCTTCCTGGACCGCATCCGCGTGATCCACGACGGCATCGACACCGACCTGTTCCAGCCCAACCCCCAGGCCAGCGTCAAGCTGCAGCAGGCCGGGGTGGAGCTCAAGCCCGGGGACGAGGTCGTCACCTTTGTGGCGCGGCAACTCGAGCCCTACCGGGGCTACCACAGCTTCATGCGCAGCCTGCAGCGCCTGCAGCGCCTGCGGCCCCACGCCCGCGTGGTGATCGTGGGCGGAAACGACACGGCCTACGGCGCGCAGCCCCCAGCGGGCCAGACCTGGAAGGGCATCTTCCTGGACGAGGTGAAGGACGCGCTGGACATGACGCGCGTGCACTTCGTCGGGCAACTGCCGCACCCCGTGCTGCAGCAACTGCTGCAGGTGTCAGCCGTGCACACCTACCTCACCTACCCCTTCGTGCTGTCCTGGTCCATGCTGGAGGCGATGAGCCAGGGCGCGCTGCTGGTGGCCTCGCGCACCGCGCCGGTGCAGGAAGTGATCGAGCACGGCCACAACGGGCTGCTGGTGGACTTCTTCGACCACCAGGCGCTGGCCGACACCCTGGCCGATGCGCTGGAGCGTCGGGCCGAGTTGCAACCGCTGCGGCAGGCGGCGCGGCAAACGGTGGTGCAGCGTTACGACCTGCGGCGCGTGTGCCTGCCGGCCATGCTGGCGTTCGCCCAAGGCGGCCCGGGCAAGGCCCATGCGGACAGCCGTTCTCGATGACCCACCACCCCACTTCTCGCGTGCAGCAGCCTCCGGGCACGCTGCCAACACTCGTTTTCACCTCGGCCAGAGCGATGCGCTCACGGCCCCTTGACTGAAGCATCACTGGAGAAAGCACATGGCCACCATCATCGGCACCAGCGGTAACGACACCATCGACGGCAACATCGGTAACGACACCATCGACGGCGGCACCGGCATCGACACCGTGGCGCTGCCCTTCAGCCCTGATGACATCGCAAACCTGACAGGCTTCTCCTTCGGCGCGTCGCAGTTCGTCATCAACGGCCCGGCGGGTCAGGCCGTCACCCTGTCCAACGTGGAGGTGGTGAAGTTCAACGACGGCACCACGGCGCGGGTGGTGGGCGTGGGCGGGTACCAGACCATCCAGTCGGCCATTGATGCGGCCAGCGCGGGCGACGTGGTCGTCGTGGCCGCAGGCACGTACAACGAAAACCTCGTCATCGACAAGTCCATCGCCTTGTTTGGCGCTGCCAACGTCAGCACGGTGGGGAACAACCCAGCGTTCACCCGAAACACGACCACCGGTGAGGTGACGGTGCGCGGCGGGGCAGCACACACGGGCGAGAGCGTCATTGCGCCCAGCAACGGCGCGCCGGCCATCACGATCAAGGTCAACGGGGCGACACCGCTGTCAAACGTCGCCATCGAGGGCTTCACCTTCGACAAGAACAACGCGGGCCGTACCAGCGAGCAACTCGCCTCTGATGCGGTCATCGTGCTGAAGACTGACAGCGCCAGCACCAGCGCCTCGGCAAACAGAATCCAGGGCCTGTCGATCGCCAACAACGTCTTTGCAGACGTGGACATGGACGCCATCGTCGGCACGCGTCAGCACCGCTCGGGCGTGGAGATTGTCGACAACGCCTTCGTCAGCAACCGCAACGGCACCTCGATCACCGTTGGCACCAGCAACTATGTGCCGAGCGCAATTTACCTGGGGAATAAGAGCGAGCCCACCGACAGCTCCAACGAGGGCACGGTGGTCAGCTCCAACTACATCCAGGGCTTCTACTACGGCATCTGGCTGAGTGCGGCGGTGCAGGCGGGCACCGGCAGCCAGGCGCAACGCGTGAAGATTTCAGGGAACCAGGCGCAAGACGTCGGCACTCTGGCTGCTATGGATTACGGCACGCGCAATGTGGATGTCCAGGGCAACAGCCACCTCAACAGCACGGCCTTCAACAATGCAACAGGCGCGTACGCCGGCAGCACCTGGTGGTCAAGTGGTGTGTTCTCCACCTCGTTGGCGTTGTACTACTACGGCGATGCGAACTTCAAGAACGTCTCGGACGTCAATGTCTCGAACCAGACGATAGCCAATGTGGCCAGGCTCATCTTCGCCACGCAAGCCAACGCCACGGGCATCACCAGCTACGGTGTCACGGACCTGCGGCTGGACGATCAGTTGGTGGCGTCCACCCCGAACAACTCCCCAGGCCGGGTGATCATTGGCGGCGACTTGGGCAGCACGCTCAATGGACTGTCGAGCACGGCCCTGGGCAACAACTTCGGTGACCTGCTGGATGGCCGCGGCGGCAACGATACGCTCAACGGCAACGCAGGCAGCGACTCATTGATCGGCGGCGATGGAAACGATTCCCTGTCGGGCGGAAACGATAACGACACCCTCATTGGCGGGGCCGGAAACGATCGCTTCGAACTCGGTGGCAGCGTGGCTGACAACGACAGCGTGGACGGCGGCGCGG
>JBAXYD010000033.1:0-45924 GCA_037127635.1 Betaproteobacteria bacterium
TGAATGTCAACCCCGTTCGGACTGAGCTTGTCGAAGGCCTGGAACCCGTGTTGGTAGACGCGCGCTTCGACAGGCTCAGCGCGAACGGTATTCTGGGCGGGGAACGCTGGGGCGGGATCGCTGCGAACGGTTTGAATGTCAACCCCGTTCGGACTGAGCTTGTCGAAGGCCTGGAACCCGTGTTGGTCGGCGTGCGCTTCGACAGGCTCAGCGAGAGCGGTGCCGGGAGGAACCTGCGCTTCGACAGGCTCAGCGCGAATGGTGTCCCGAAGATTCCCCGGAAAGAACGGAAGGCAGTTGGATGAACGACCGCCAAGTGCTGGTGCGTGACCTGCTGGTGTGGTTCGGCCTCACTGGCTGGGCTCTGGCGCTGCCGGCTTTCGGCAGCGAGTTCGTGGTGTCCATGGCGCTGACTTGCCTGATGTACGTGGCGCTGTCGTCCAGCTGGGGCCTGTTCTGCGGCAGCACGCGTTACCTTTCGCTGGCCACCTCGGCTTTCTTCGGCATCGGCGCCTACACCAGCGCGCTGATGCTGGAACGCACCGGCTGGGTGGAATCCATCGCCGTGGGCGCCTTGATCGCCACGGCGGTGGCGGTGGTGATGGGGGCAGCGGTGCTGCACCTGCGCGGCACTTACTTCGCCGTGCTCACCTTCGGCATGACGGAGCTGATCCGCCACGCCATCACCTACTTCGAGAAGTCGGTCACCGGCACCGTGGGCCGCGTGCTGACCGTGGTGCCCGAGCGCGACACCATCTACCTCACGGTGCTGGTGCTGGCCTCGGCCACGGTGGCGCTGTCCATCGGTATCCGGCGCACCCGCTTTGGTCTGGCGCTGCTGGGCATCGGTGCCGACGAGCAGCGCGCGCAGACGCTGGGGGTGAACACACGCTGGGTGAAGATTGCCGGCTTTGCGATGACGGCGGCGGTGGCCGGCGCGGTGGGCGCGGCCATGTCGGTGCGCTGGACATACATCGACCCGCACACCGTCTTCAACCCGTTCATCGGATTCCAGACGGTGCTGATCGCCCTGATCGGTGGCGCGGTCACGCTGTGGGGGCCGCTGATCGCCGCGGTGGTGTTCAGCCTGCTGGCCGAAACCCTTCGTCTGGCCGCCCCGCAGGTCTACATGATGACGCTGGGCCTGCTGCTGATCCTGTCGGTGCTGTACCTGCCTGGCGGTCTGGCCTCGCTGCGTTGGGACACCTGGAAGCTCTGGCGCGACGACGTGAAGAGCTGGTGGCGCGAGCGCCGCTACGAGTGGAGCGGAGACAAGGCGCGCGACAAGCGCCAGGCCCGGGAGCGCCGCCTTGGCTGAGGCCGTGCTTGTCGACACCCGGCCCGGCGCCCCTTCGGGTGCGCAGGCCCAGCCCATACTGCTGGAAGCGCGCGACGTGACCGTGCGCTTCGGCGGCCTTGTGGCGGTAGACGCCGTGAGCGCCAGCTTTCGGGCGGGCGAGTTGGTGGGCATCATCGGACCCAACGGCGCGGGCAAGACCACCTTCTTCAACGCGCTCACGGGCGTGCAGCGGCCCACGGCCGGGCGCCTGGTGGCCGATGGGCGTGACCTCACCGGGGCCGGGCCGCACCGCTTTGCCGCGCGCGGCCTGGCCCGCACCTTCCAGACGCCCCGCGTGTTCGGTGACCTGAGCGTGGCTACCAACATCGGCTTCGGTCTGAAGTTCGCCGGCCGACGCCGGCGCAAGTGGTGGCTGTGGGGCGACGAGGTGGGCGTGCCCTGGGCGCTGCGCGACGTGGAGGGCATTCTGGGCCTGATCGGCCTGCGCGAGCAGGCGGCGCTGCCGGCCGGCTCGCTCACGCCTTCCCAGCAGCGCCTGCTGGAGATCGGCATGGCGCTGTCCACGCGGCCGCGCCTGCTGCTGCTGGACGAAGTGGCCGCCGGCCTGACCGAGGCCGAGCTGGAAGACATGGCCCGGCTGATCCGCCGCCTGCGCGACGAGCTGGACCTGACGGTGGTCTGGATCGAGCATGCCGTGACCACGCTGCTGCGGCATGTGGAGCGCGTGATCGTGCTGCACCAGGGCCGCAAGATCGCCGACGCCACACCGGCCGAGGTGGTGCGCGACCCGGAGGTGATCGAGGCCTACCTGGGCGACGAGATGGTGGACGAGGACCTGTCGCGACCTGCGGCTGCGCCGTCGAGGACCACCCCATGATGTGGCACCGCCCCGACGGCTTCACGCTGGGTGGCAGCGGCCGCGCGCACCTGAAGGTGGAGGGCCTGGCGGCCGGCTACGGGCCGGTGCAGGTGCTGCGCGGCCTGCGCTTCGAGGCCCGCCCCGGGCTGACGGTCATCCTCGGGCCCAATGGCGCGGGCAAGACCACGCTGCTGCGCGCGCTGGCGGGCTTGATCCCGCGTGGCGGCGAGGTGCTGCTGGACGGCGAGGAACTGCCGGAGAAGACGCATGAGATCGTGCGCGCCGGTGTGGCGCTTGTGGCCGAGGGTCGGCAGCTGTTCCCGCAGATGACGGTGACCGAGAACCTGGAGCTGGGCGGCTGGCTGGTGCCGAAGGCCGAGCGCGAGCGCCGGCTGCAGCAGGTGCTGCAGGACTTCCCCAAGCTGCGCGAGCGCGCCGCGCAGGTGGCAGGCACCATGAGCGGCGGCGAGCAGCAGATGGTGGCCGTGGCCCGCGCCATGATGAGCGCACCGCGCCTGCTGATGCTGGACGAGCCCTCGCTGGGCCTGGCCCCGCGCATGGTGGACGAGCTGCTGGCGCTGGCGCGGCGCATCGCCGACGCCGGCACCACCGTGCTGATGGTCGAGCAGAACGTCAAGAAGGCCCTGGCCGTGGCCGACCGCGGCTATGTGCTGGAGCGCGGCGCGCTGGTGGCCAGCGGCCCGGCCCGGCTGCTGGCCCGCTCCACCGTCGTGCGCGAGGCCTATCTGGGCGCGCAGGCGGACGACACCACCTCGGCCGCCGATGCGGCCCGCCGGGGGCGTTCCGCCGCTACCCCCGTGTCCTGAAACGTCGAACCCATTCCCAGGAGCCCCCCATGTCTGATCTCTCGATGCTGATCAACGGCCTGAAGGTCACGGCCGAGAAGAACGCCACCTTCGAACGCCGCAACCCGCTGGACGGCACCGTGGCCACGCGCGCCCCGGCGGCCTCGCCGGCGGACGCCGTGATGGCGGTCGAAGCCGCCGCCGAGGCTTTCAAGACCTGGAGCGAGACGGGGCCTAGCCTGCGCCGCGCCCTGCTGCTGAAGGCGGCTGACCAGTTGGAGGCCCGCACCCCGCAGTTCATCGAGGCCGTCTCGGCCGAGACCGGGGCCACCGGCATGTGGGGCGGCTTCAATGTCTTCCTGGCCGCGGGCATGCTGCGCGAGGCCGCCTCCCTGACCACGCAGATCGTGGGCGAGGTGATTCCTTCGGATGTGCCCGGCAGCCTGGCCATGGGCGTGCGCCAGCCCGCAGGGGTGGTGCTGGGCATCGCGCCCTGGAACGCGCCTGTCATCCTGGGCGTGCGCGCCATTGCCACGCCGCTGGCCTGCGGCAACACCGTCATCCTCAAGGGCAGCGAGAACTGCCCGCGCACGCACCAGCTCATCATCGAGGCGTTGCAGGAGGCGGGCTTTCCGCCCGGCGTCGTGAACTACATCACCAACGCGCCCGCCGATGCCGGTGCGGTGGTGGAGGCCATCGTGGCACACCCGGCGGTGCGGCGCGTGAACTTCACCGGTTCCACCCGCGTGGGCCGGCTCATCGCCATGACCTGCGCCAAGTACCTCAAGCCCGCCGTGCTGGAGCTGGGCGGCAAGGCGCCGCTGCTCGTGCTGGACGACGCCGACCTGGACGACGCCGTGAACGGCGCGGCTTTCGGCTGCTTTGCCAACAGCGGCCAGATCTGCATGAGCACCGAGCGCCTGATCGTGGACGAAAAGGTGGCCGACGAGTTCGTGAAAAAGTTCGCCACCAAGGCCCGGGCCCTGCCGCTGGGTGACCCGCGCAAGCCCGAGCCCGTGGTGCTGGGAAGCGTGATCGGCATGCCCACCGTGGAGCACTGCAACGCGCTGATCGACGATGCGCTGGCCAAGGGGGCCAAGCTGGTGTGCGGCGGCAAGGTGGACAGCACGCTGATGCCGGCCACGCTGCTGGACCACGTGACCCCTGCCATGCGCATCTACCGCGAAGAGACCTTCGGCCCGGTCAAGGCCATCGTGCGCGTGCGCAACACCGAGGAGGCCATCGCCTGCGCCAACGACAACGAGTACGGCCTGTCGGCGGCGGTGTTCGGGCGCGACGTGGCGCGCGCGATGAACGTGGCGCGGCGTATTGATTCGGGCATCTGCCACGTCAACGGCCCCACCGTGCACGACGAGGCGCAGATGCCCTTCGGCGGGGTCAAGGGCAGTGGCTTCGGCCGCTTCGGCGGCCGTGCCGGCGTGCACGAGTTCACCGAGCTGCGCTGGGTGACGGTGCAGACGACGCCGCGACAATACCCCTTCTGATCGGTGGACCCCACCGTCACGCCCTGCTGGAGAACGAACCCATGACCACCCGCCCCAACCCCCCGTTCCGTGCCGACCATGTCGGCAGCTTCCTGCGCCCGGCCTACCTGCTGGAAGCGCGCGAGAAGAAGGCCAAGGGCGAGATCACGCCTGAGCAGCTGCGCGAAGTGGAAGACCGTGCCATCGACGAGATCGTGCGCTTCCAGGCTGATGCCGGCCTGCAGTCCATCACCGATGGCGAGTTCCGCCGCACCTATTTCCACATCGACTTCCTGGACCAGCTGGGCGGGGTGAAGACCGACATTCCGTTCACCATCCGCAAGCCTGACGGCACCGAGGAGTTGGCGCCGCCGGCCATCCGCGTCATCGACAAGGTACGCCACGTCAAGGACATCCAGCTGGCCGACTTCCAGTACCTGAAGTCGCGGGTGGAAGCCCTGGGCAAACCTGGCCTCCTGCCCAAGGTGACGATCCCGTCGCCCACCATGCTGCACTTCCGCGGCGGGCGCGCCGGCATCAGCCGCGAGGCCTACCCCGAGCTCGACCCCCTGTTCTACGACGACGTGGCCGACGCTTACGGCGCGGAGCTGAAGTCCCTGGCCGATGCCGGCTGCACTTACGTGCAGATGGACGACACCAACCTGGCCTACCTGTGCGACGAAAAGATGCGCGAGGCGGCACGCCAGCGTGGTGACGACCCCAACGAGCTGCCCTACCGCTACGCCGACTTCATCAACAAGGTGGTGGCGCGCAAGCCCGCCGGCATGACGCTGGCCATGCACCTGTGCCGCGGCAACTTCAAGAGCACGCACGCCGCGGCCGGCAACTACGAGCCGGTGGCCGAGGCGCTGCTGTCCAAGATGAACCTGGACGCCTTCTTCCTGGAGTACGACGACGAGCGCTCGGGCGACTTCCGCCCGCTGCGCTTCCTGTCCAAGGGCAAGATCGTGGTGCTGGGCCTGGTGACCACCAAGTTCGGCCAGCTCGAGAGCAAGGATTCCCTCAAGCGCCGTATCGAGGAGGCCGCGCAGTACGCCCCCCTCGACCAGCTCTGCCTGAGCCCGCAATGCGGCTTCTCCAGCACCGTGCACGGCAACAACATCGCCGTGGAAGACCAGCGCCGCAAGCTGCAGCTGGTGGTGGAGACGGCGCAGGAAGTCTGGGGCTGAACCGGTTGAACGGGCCAAAGAGTTCGTTTGCCAGCCCCGCGCCATCATGGCGCCCATCCGCACGATCGCCGAGTCACAAGTCCACAGGTTCACCAGATCACAGGAGCACTCCCATGAAGCAACGCCTCATCAAGACCCTCAGCCTTGCTGCCCTGGCCACCCTGGCCGTGGCGGCCCTGCCTGCCGCCGCGCAGGAGGTGACGCTGAAGTTCCACCACATCTGGAACACCCAGGCCATGGCCTCGGTCAACGTCATCACGCCCTGGTGCAACAAGATCGCGGCGGAGTCGGCCAACAAGCTGAAGTGCCAGATCCTGCCGGCCATGAGCGGGGGCGGCACCCCGCCGCAGTTGGTGGACCGCGTCAAGGACGGCGTGGACGACGTCACCATCACGCTGCCGGGCTACACCGCGGGCCGCTTCCCGGCCATGGAGGTGTTCGAGCTGCCCTTCATGACCAACTCGGCCGAGGTGGGCGCGCGCGCGGCGTGGGACTACCTTAACAAGCACGCACTGAAGGAGTTCCCGGGCACCAAGATACTGGCCACCTGGGTGCATGACGAGGGCTATGTCCACACCAACGGCCGCCAGGTCAAGGTGCTGGCCGACTTCAAGGGCCTGAAGATGCGCGCCCCCACGCGTCAGACCAACAAACTGCTGGCGGCGCTGGGCGCCTCGCCCGTGGGCATGCCGCTGCCGGCCATTCCTGATGCCGTAGGCAAGGGCACGATCGACGGTTTCCTGCTGCCTTGGGAGGTGATGCCCTCGCTCAAGCTGCACGAGATGGTGAAGTTCCACACCGAGACCGACCCCTCGCGCCCGGCGCTGTACAGCGCCGTGTTCATCTTCGCCATGAACCAGGCCAAGTACGACAGCCTGGCGCCCGACCTGAAGAAGGTGATCGACGCCAACAGCGGCGCTGCGCTTTCGCAGCAGATCGGCCGCATCTGGGACAACAGCCAGGCTGCCGGACGCAAGGCGGCGCAGGACCGTGGCAACACCTTCCATACGGTGCCTGCGACCGAGCTCGACAACTGGGTCAAGGCCAGCGCCGGGCTGTACGACGAGTGGGTGGCCGATCTGGACAAGCGCGGCTACAACGGGCGCGCGCTGCTGAACGACGCCCGTGAGCTGCTGGTGAAGTACCGCAAGTGAGCAGGCCCTGCGCAAACCCATGCCGTTGCGCCGCCTTGCGTCATGAGTGGGACATGGAACGACAAAGCGCTCTGTGAACGCAGGCTCCGAATCGACAGACCCTGACCACCCGCTCCACAAGGTGGCTCGCGGGTTCGCCCTCATGGGTGTCGCGTTGGGGCTTGCGGTGGCGCTCATGGTGGTGGCCAGCATCGCCGGCCGCGCAGCCTGGGCCCGCCCCGTGCCCGGCGATGTGGAGCTCACTCAGTTCGGCATCGCGTTCTGCATCTCGCTGAGCTTGCCCTGGGCGCAGGTACGGGGCGCCAACATCATCGTGGACTTCTTCACGCAGCGATCCGGGCCGCGCACGCTGCGTGGCCTGGACGGCGCGGGAGCCCTGCTGATGGCAGTCTTCTACGCACTGCTGGCCTGGCGCAGCGCTGCCGGCGCGTTGGCCGTGTGGCAGGCGCATGAGGCTTCCATGATCCTGGACTTGCCCATGTGGTGGGTTTACGCCGGGCTGGTGCCGGGGCTGGCGCTGGCCGCCGCCGTGGCCCTTCGGCAGGCGGCGCTGCAGTGGCGGGTCTTGTCTCCATGACCCCCGCCGTCATCGGCTTGTCCATGTTCGGCGCCATGCTGGCGTTGATGGCGCTGCGCGTGCCCATCGCCGCGGCCATGTTCATCCCCGGGGCCGCCGGCTACGTGGCGCTGTCGGGCGAGGCGGCGCTGCTGAACCAGCTCAAGGGCAGCGCGGTGGCGCGGCTGACGGTGTATGAGCTCAGCGTGATCCCGCTGTTCCTGCTGATGGGGCAGTTCGCCACCCAGGGAGGCCTGAGCCGCGCCTTGTTCCGCGCGGCCTCGGCCTGGGTGGGCCATGTGCGCGGTGGGCTGGCCATGGCCTCGGTGCTGTCGGCGGGCGCCTTTGGCGCGGTGTGCGGCTCCTCCGTGGCCACCTCGGCCACCATCACCCAGGTGGCCTACCCCGAGATGAAGGCCCACGGCTACCAGGGCCGCCTGTCCACGGCCACGCTGGCCGCGGGCGGCACCCTGGGCATCCTCATCCCGCCCAGCGTGCCCTTGGTGGTGTACGCCATCCTGACCGAGCAGAACATCGCCAAGCTCTTTGCCGCGGCCCTGGTGCCGGGCATCCTGGCCATGCTGGGTTACCTCGGCGTGATCGCGTTATGGACGCGCTGGCAGCCCGCGCTGGCCCCGGCGGCTGCTGCCACCGCCTGGCCCGGGCGCTGGCGCGCGCTGGCGGGCATCTGGCCCATCGTGGCCATCTTCGCGCTGGTCTTCGGCGGCATCTACGGCGGCCTGTTCTCGCCCACCGAGGGGGCTGCCGTGGGCGCCATCGCCACGGGCCTGGCGGCGCTGCTGCGCCGAGAGCTCGACGGGCCCGGCCTGGCCAAGTGCCTGCTCGACACCGCCGAAACCTCGGCCATGGTGTTCCTGATCTTCCTGGGCGCGGACATGATGAACGCCACGCTGGCGCTCACCGGTCTGCCCGCGGCGCTGTCTCAGTGGGTGGGGCATCTGGCGGTGCCGCCGCTGGCCGTGGTGGCTGCCGTGCTCGTGATGTACGTGCTGCTGGGGTGCGTGATGGACGAGATGTCCATGCTGCTGCTGACCATCCCCGTCGTCTTCCCCACCATCATGGGCCTGGACCTGTGGGGCCTGGGCGCGCAGGACAAGGCCCTCTGGTTCGGCATCCTGGTGCTGATGACGGTGGGGGTGGGCCTGATCGCCCCGCCCATTGGCCTGAACGTCTACGTGGTCAACAACCTGGCCCGGGATGTGCCGATGGCCGAGACCTACCGCGGCGTGGCCGGCTTTCTGGCCTGGGACGCGCTGCGCATCGTGCTGATGCTGGTGTTTCCGGTGATCAGCCTGGGGCTGGTGGGGCTGCTGTTCGGTCGCTGAGCAGCTGATCGCCGAACGCTGGAAGCGCTGCCGCCTCAACGCCCGGACCTGCGCAACCGCAGCCGGCTGTCAGGCCTGCCGGCTCAAGCCCGTCAACGCCTGCTGCGCGCGCTGCCGCCCCTGAGCCACCACGGTGGCCTTCCACTCGTCGGTGTCAATGTAGAACACGTCGCGCAGGCGCTGGCGGATGCGCTGGCGCGTGGCGGTGTCGACGCGGTCGGGGTGGTTCTGCATCCACTGGTCGGCGCGCAGCGCGTCGATCACCTGGTCAGGGGGCAGCGTGCCGTACTCGAGCGCCATGCCCGTGAACTCGGCCTGCGGGCACTCGTCGTGGGCCGCTTGAGAGATCGTGCCCTGCACGTCGGTGGAGACGGATGAACCGTCCAGGGCCGAAGTCACCTCGGGCCCCCACCAGTGGCGCGCGCGTTCGACGGCAGGCTTGGACGGGCGGCCCGTGAAGATGGGTTCGCCATGGCCGCTGGGGCCCAGGCCCGTGTGCAGGTCGATCCAGGCCAGGCGGCTGCACGCTCGGCCGTGCTCACGCAGCACCTCGCGCAGCCGCAGGTGGCTCCAGGTCGGGGCCGTGCCAGCGAAGAACAGCCCGTCAGGGTGACCGTGCTGACCGTTGGCAATGGCCCCGCGCAAGCCGCGTTCGCCGTGTGTGGCGGCATAGGCCGCCAGCGTTTGCTGCGCCGCGGCTGGAGGCGGCCAGTCCGCGGGGACGATGGCCTGCGCCAGCTCGTCATAGGCCGGGTTGGCCGGCAGGGCCTGTGCGAAGTCGACGAAATTTCGGTTCAGGTCCACATTCTCGTGGCTGGTGCGCCGCCACCAGGAAAAGCCGTGCGGGTTTAGGCCGTGCAGGTACAGCACGGCCACGCCGCTGGCGCGCACCTGGGCGCCCCAGGCGGTGTCTTGCAGCAGCGCCACCTGCACGCCCGAGCCGCAGTAGCCTTCCACGCCATGGCAGGCGCTGGAAACGATGAGCAGCGCTGGCGCGTCGGCCGGGCCGTCGCGCACCACGTCGAGTGCGAGCTCCTCGCCGTCATGCCCCGGCAACGGGTGCGGGTGCGACGCGACCTTCAGGCCGGCGGCCGCCGCCGCGGCCAGGAAGCGCTCGCGGGCCTGCGCGTAGGTTTGCGAGAAGTGGGCGGCGCTGCTGGCGTCGGGCAGGGCAGGGGTGGTGGTCATCGGGTCATCGGGGCGGATTCGAACGGGTTCAAGCCTGCGGCTGGGCCAGCCACTCCTCGGCCATGCGCACCCAGGCTGTCGCGCCCAGCGGGATCAGCTCGTCGTTGAAGTCGTAGCTGGGGTTGTGCAGCATGCACGGGCCCAGGCCGTGACCGCCCTCGCGGTGAGCGCCGTCGCCGTTGCCGATCATGAAATAGCAGCCCGGCTTGGCCTGCAGGAAGAAGCTGAAGTCTTCCGCGCCCATGGTGGGCTCGAACTCCAGCACGTTGTCCGCCCCCACCACCGTGCCCAGCACGCGGCGGGCGAACTCGGTCTCCTTGACGTGGTTGATGGTGGGCGGGTAGTTGCGCGTGAACTCGAACTCGCAGGTGGCGCCAAACGCAGCGCAGGTGTGCTCGGCCACGGCCTTCATGCGCTGCTCGATCAGGTCCAGCAGCTCGAAGGTGAAGGTGCGCACCGTGCCTTGCAGCTCGCACGAGTCCGGCACCACGTTGGTGGCCTCGCCGGCGTGGATCATGGTCACCGAGATCACGCCCGGGTCCACCGGCCGGCGGTTGCGCGTGATGATGGTCTGGAAGGCCTGCACCATCTGGCAGGCCACGGGCACCGGGTCGATGCCGTTGTGGGGCAGGGCGGCGTGCGAGCCCTTGCCGCGGATGACGATGCGGAACTCGTTGCTCGAGGCCATCACCCCGCCGCTCTTGAGCGCGAACTGCCCCACCGCCATGCCCGGCCAGTTGTGCGCGCCGAAAACGGCCTCCATCGGGAACTGCTCGAACAGGCCGTCCTTCATCATCTCGCGCGCCCCGCCGCCGCCTTCCTCGGCCGGCTGGAAGATCAGGTAGACCGTGCCGTCGAAGTTGCGGTGCCGTGCCAGGTGGCGCGCCGCCGCCAGCAGCATGGCCGTGTGGCCGTCATGGCCACAGGCGTGCATCCTGCCGGGGTGGGTGCTGGCATGGGCGAACTGGTTGTGCTCGGTCATCGGCAGTGCGTCGATGTCGGCGCGCAGGCCCACGGCGCGGTTGGACGTGCCGTTCTTCACGATGCCCACCACCCCGGTCTTGCCCAGGCCGCGGTGCACGGGGATGCCCCAGTCCGTCAGCGCCTTGGCGATCACGTCGGCCGTGCGCACTTCCTCGAAGCACAGCTCCGGATGGGCGTGGATGTCACGCCGGATGGTGGTGATGGCGGCCGCATCGGCCAGGATGGATTCGATGAGTTGCATGGGGGGTCTCCGGTTGAGCGGTTGCGCGCCTGCGGCGCACCCGTTTTGTCTCCGCCTGGATGGTAAGCCGGCAGGCCGTGGGCGGTGTTGTGGGGTGATCTTGGGCCTGAAGACGCCTTGGGGTTCAAGGGCTCGACGGAGCTATTGAAAGAGCACTTGAGCAGACGGTCATAGAATTAAAGAAAAGTTTAATATAAGGCGTACCTATTAAAGCTCTCTTTCTTATGAACCGTACCACCGGCATCTACACCTTGACCGCCACCCTCGGCGAGCCGGTGCGCGCCTTTGTGCCCCATGCGCTGCCACCAGCCAACCCACCCCTGGCGCCGGAGGTCTGGCAGAGCTTGAACGCCGCTGCCGTGATGGCGCTGCAGCGTCTGTCGGCTGTGGCCGGGCTGGTGCCTTCGGTGGACTGGTTGCTGTACAGCGCTATCCGTCAAGAGGCTTTGCTGACCTCGCAGATTGAAGGCACACAAGCCACCCTGGTAGATTTGTTCGACGAAGAAGCCGGTCTGGCCATCGGCAACACCGATGACGTGGAGGAAGTTACCAACTACCTGCGGGCGTTTCATTGGGTGCTGGGGCAGTTGCGCAGCCCAACGGGCCTGCCGATCAGC
This sequence comes from Betaproteobacteria bacterium, assembly GCA_037127635.1. Lineage (GTDB taxonomy): Bacteria > Pseudomonadota > Gammaproteobacteria > Burkholderiales > Burkholderiaceae_C > Rubrivivax. Next base: position 11,726 of record JBAXYD010000033.1, read on the forward strand.
GTGCGGCTGTTGAGCGAGGCCCACCGCTTGCTGCTGAATGGGGCGCGTGGTGCGGGCAAGCAGCCTGGTGAACTGCGCCGCTCGCAGAACTGGATTGGCGGCACACGCCCAGGCAATGCGGTGTTTGTGCCGCCGCCTGCCGAGCAGGTGCCGCGGTTGCTGGGCAACCTGGAGCGCTTCATTCACGCCGAAGCCGTTGACCTGCCGCCCCTGGTGCGCGTCGCGCTGGTGCATGTGCAGTTTGAAACCATTCACCCCTATCTGGACGGCAACGGCCGCATCGGGCGCTTGCTGATTGCGGCGCTGCTGGAACATTGGCAGCTGCTGCCTGAGCCGCTGATGTATCTGAGCGGCTACCTCAAACAACATCAGGCCGAGTACTACCGCCGCCTGTCAGCCATCCGAACCGATGGCGATTGGGAGGGCTGGATCCGCTTCTTTCTGGAAGCGGTGCAGTTCGCAGGTGCACAGGCCGAGCAGGCCGTGGTGTCTCTGGCCAGCCTGGTCGCGAACGACCGGCGGCGCTTGTTGGCACACCCCAGGGCCAGCACAACCGCTTTGCGGTTGTTCGAACTCCTGCCCACCATGCCGCGCTTCACGGTGGACAGGGTCTGCCAAGTGCTGCACACGACCTTTCCTACCGCCAGCGCGGCCATCCATCTGCTGCAAGAGCTGGGGTTGGTCAAGGAGTTGACCGGACAGAAGAAGAACCGCACATTCAGCTATGCGGCGTACATAGACCTGCTGAGTCGGTGAACCTCAGTGCGAGAACGCTTCATGACCCGCCCGACCAGGCCGAAGAGGCGGTGGAGCTGGTGTTGCAGCAGGTGAAGACCTTGGGAGAGACATGGGCTGTGGCACATTGAAGCGATGAACGACGCGCTCGCTTCCTCTTCGCCAGACGCCGCCCCCCCCACCCTGGTCCGCGCCGCCTGCCCGCACGACTGCCCGGACACCTGCGCCATGCACGTCACCGTGCAGGCCGGGCGCGTCATCCGCATCCAGGGCGACCCGGACCACCCGCCCACGCACGGCGCGCTGTGCACCAAGGTCAGCCGCTACGCCGAGCGCACCTACCACCCCGAGCGCGTGCTGCACCCGCTCCGGCGGGTGGGCTCGAAGGCTGGGCCGCCCCGCTTCGAGCGCATCGGCTGGGACGAGGCGCTGGACACCATCGCGGCTCGCCTGACGGCCATCGCCGGCCGCGGGCCCGGCGCGGCCCAGGCCATCCTGCCGTACAGCTACGCCGGCACCATGGGCCTGCTCCAGGGCGAGAGCATGGCCGCGCGCTTCTTTCACCGGCTGGGCGCCTCCCGGCTGGACCGCACCATCTGCGCCAGCGCGGGCGCGGAAGGGCTGATGGCCACCTACGGCGGCAAGGTTGGCATGCACCTGGAGGACTACGCCCACGCCAAGCTGATCCTCATCTGGGGCAGCAATTCGATCGCCTCCAACCTGCACTTCTGGACCTTCGCCCAGCAGGCCAAGCGCCAGGGTGCCACGCTGGTGTGCATCGACCCGCGCCGCACCGAGACCGCCGACAAGTGCCACCAGCACTTGGCGCTGCGACCGGGCAGCGACGGCGCGCTGGCCCTGGCGCTGATGCACGAGCTGATCACGCAGGACCTGATCGACCATGACTACCTGGCAAAACACGTGGAGGGCTGGCCGGCGCTGCGCGAGCGGGCGCTGCAGTGGCCCGCTGAGCGCGCTGCGTCAGTGTGCGGCCTGGAGGCCGGACAGATCCGCGATCTGGCGCTTCTGTACGGCCGCACGCAGCCTGCGGCCATCCGCCTGAACTACGGCATGCAGCGCGCCCGCGGCGGCGGGAACGCCGTGCGCCTGGTGGCGCTGCTGCCTTGCCTGACCGGCGCCTGGCGCCACCAGGGTGGTGGCATGCTGCTGTCGGCCTCGGGCTGGTCTGCGCCGGCGGTGGACGCCGCCGCGCTTGAGCGGCCCGACCTGATGCCCCAGCCGCGGCCGCGCCTTATCAACATGAGCACCATCGGCGACGACCTGCTGCGCGAGGCCTCGCCCGACTTCGGACTGCGCATCGAGGCGGTGGTGGTCTACAACAGCAACCCGGTGGCGGTGGCGCCGCAGTCGCGCCAGGTCGTGGCGGGGTTTGCGCGCGAGGACCTGTTCACCGTGGTGCTGGAGCACTTCATGACCGACACCGCCGACCTGGCGGACATCGTGCTGCCGGCCACCACGCAGCTGGAGCACCTGGACGTGCATCGCTCCTACGGCCACACCTACGCCCTGATCAACCACCCGGCCATCGCGCCCGTGGGTGAAGCCCGCCCCAACACCGAGATCTTCCGCGCCCTGGCGCAGCGCATGGGCTTTGACGAGCCCTGTTTCGCCGAAAGCGATGAAGTGCTGGCGCGCCAGGCCTTCAAGGCCGAGCAGGTGAATTTCGAGCGGCTGCAAGCCCGGGGCTGGGTGCGTCTGCCCGTACCCGAGCGGCCGTTTGCGGACGGCGGTTTTCCCACGCCGTCGGGCCGGGCGCTGGCAGACCACCCGCAGTGGGGCGTGCCGGACGCCCTGCCCAACCATGAGAGCGCGGAATCGACGCCGGCATTGGCCGCGCGCTACCCGCTGGCGATGATCTCGCCGCCGGCGCGCCACTTTCTCAACTCCACCTTCGTCAACGTCAAGAGCCTGCGCGATATCGAGGGCGAGCCGCTGCTGGAGATCCATCCCGACGATGCAGCCGCACGAGCAGTGACGCACGGAACGGTGGTGGAGGTCTTCAACGACCGGGGCGTCTACCGCTGCAAGGCGGCGGTCAACACACGGGCCCGGCCGGGGGTGGTCAACGGCCTGGGCATCTGGTGGCGCAAGCTCGGGCTGGACGGCACCAACGTCAACGAGCTCACCCACCAGCGCCTGACCGACCTGGGCCGCGCGGCGGCCTTCTACGACTGCCTGGTCGAGGTGCGGGCGGCGTGACGGTGGCGTCGGATCTGCGGCCAACGTGGGCGTCGCGGGCGTCGCGGGGGGGATTGCCGCGAGTGGCGTTGCGAGTGGCGTGGCTCGTTGGGCTGATCAGTGCCTTGACCTTTGGCCTGAGCGGTTGCGGCCTGGGCTACTACGCGCAGTCCGTGCGCGGCCATGTGGACCTGATGCAGCGTGCCCGCCCAGTGGAGCAGTGGGTGGCCGACCCCGCCACGCCCGCCGGTCTGCGCGAGCGGCTGCTGCTGGCCCAGCGCCTGCGCGCCTTTGCCGCGGCCGAGCTGAAGCTGCCGGACAACGCCAGCTACCGCCGCTTTGCCGAGCTCGACCGCAACGCCGTGGTGTGGAACGTGGTGGCCACGCCCGAGCTGTCGCTCACGCTGCAGACCTGGTGCTTTCCGGTGATGGGCTGTGTAGGCTACCGCGGCTACTTCCAGCGCGCCCCTGCCGATGAACTGGCGGCGGAACTGCGCGGCCGGGGGCTGGAGGTCAGCGTCTACGGCGTCCCGGCCTACTCCACGCTGGGCTGGACCAACTGGCTGGGCGGCGACCCGCTGCTCAGCACCTTCATCCGCTGGCCCGAGGCCGAGCTGGCGCGGCTGCTCTTTCACGAGCTGGCGCACCAGGTGGTGTACGTGGCCGATGACACCGCCTTCAATGAGTCCTTCGCCACGGCGGTGGAGCGCCTGGGCCTGCGCCGCTGGCTGGCCCAGGCCGGGCCGGCCGTGCGTGCGGAGGCGGCCGCCCTGGAGGCGCGCCGGCGCGACTTCCGCGCCATCACCTCGCAGGCCCGCCAGGCATTGGCCGCGGTCTACCGCAGCGGGCTCCCCGTGGCCGCGCAGCATGAGCGCAAGGCCGCCGTGCTGGCGCAGCTGCGCCAGGCCCACGCCGAACTCAAGGCCGGCCCCTGGCAGGGTTTTGCCGGCTACGACGCCTGGTTTGCCCAGGTGAACAATGCAGCGCTGGCCGTGCAGGGCGTGTATGACGACCTGGTACCGGCGTTTGAGCGCTTGTTCGAACGCGAGGGCAGCGACTTCAGCCGCTTCTACGCCGAGGTGGCGCGGCTGGCTGCCCTGCCTGCGGCGCAGCGCGGGGCCGAACTGCGCGCTGAACCCCACATGCCCCGCTGACATGCAAGCCGCTGGCCCGTTGCCGACCCTCGCCCTTTGCGCGCTTGCCTGCGTGACCCCCCCTCCACACACACCCCCCCTCAAGCAGGACACCCCATGCCCGACATTCACATCCGCCGCGAACACGACCTGGGTCTGGTAGCGGCCCGTAGCGTGGCGCAGCGCTGGATGGACGATGCGCGTGAGCGCCTGGGCATGAGCTGCACCTGCGCCCCCGGGCCCGAGGCCGACATCATCCGCTTCGAACGCGCCGGCGCCAGCGGCACGGTGGAGGTGTCGGGCCACTGCTTCGAGTTGCGCGCCCGCCTGGGTTTTCTGCTGGGGGCCTTCAGCGAGCGGATCGAGCAGGAAATCAGCCGCAACCTGGACGAACTGCTGGCCCGGCCGGGCTGATCGCGCCGCGGGGGCTGCGCGTGCTGCCAGCGCGCATGCTCAGCCCGCATGCTCAGCCCGCCCGCCGCACGCCCTGCCTACAATCCGCGCCCCATGTCCAGCAGCCCCATCGCCATCGCCTTTCGCCACGTCGGCAAGATCTATGCCGGCGCGCGAGGCCCGCTGCGGGCGCTGGACGACGTCAGCTTCGAGATCGGGCAGGGCGAGTTCTTCGGCCTGCTCGGCCCCAACGGTGCGGGCAAGACCACGCTGATCAGCATCCTGGCCGGGTTGGCCCGGGCCACCGAGGGCTCGGTCACGGTCATGGGCCACGATGTGGTGACCGACTATGCCGCTGCGCGCAAGGCGCTGGGCATCGTGCCGCAGGAACTGGTGTTCGACCCCTTCTTCAGCGTGCGCGAGACGCTGCGCATCCAGAGCGGCTACTTCGGCGTCAAGGGCAACGAGGCCTGGATCGACGAGGTGCTGGCCGAACTGGGCCTGTCTGACAAGGCGCACGCCAACATGCGCCAGCTCTCCGGCGGCATGAAGCGCCGCGTGCTGGTCGCCCAGGCCCTGGTGCACCGCCCGCCTGTCATCGTGCTGGACGAGCCCACCGCCGGCGTGGACGTGGAGCTGCGCCAGATGCTGTGGAAGTTCATCGCGCGCCTGAACCGCGAGGGCCACACGGTGCTGCTCACCACGCACTACCTGGAGGAGGCCGAGGCGCTGTGCCACCGCATCGCCATGCTCAAGGCGGGCCGGGTGGTGGCGCTGGACCGCACCTCGGCGCTGCTGGCGGGCACGGCCAGCACCATGCTGCGCTTCAAGACCGACCAGGTGCTGCCGCCGGCGCTGGCCGCGCAGGCGCGCATCACCGGCCGCATCGTGCAACTGAAGGCGCATGACGCGGCCCAGGTAGAGCAGCACCTCGCGGCCCTGCGCCAGGGGGGCATCGCGCCCGAAGACCTGGAGATTGGCCGCGCCGACCTGGAGGATGTGTTCGTGCAGATCATGAGCGGGGCCCTTCCCGTGCCCTCTGCTCCTGCGGAGCTTGCATCATGATGAGGCTCGAAGGTGTGGGCCCGCTGTTCCGCAAGGAGGTGCTGCGCTTTTGGAAGGTGGCCTTCCAGACCGTGGCTGCGCCGGTGCTCACGGCCATGCTCTACCTGCTGATCTTCGGCCATGTGCTGGAAGACCACGTCGAGGTCTTTCCTGGCGTGGGCTACACCAGCTTCCTCGTGCCGGGCCTGGTGATGATGAGCGTGCTGCAGAACAGCTTTGCCAACAGCAGTTCATCGCTGATCCAGAGCAAGATCACCGGCAACCTGGTGTTCCTGCTGGTCACGCCGCTGTCCCCGGCGGCCTGGTACCTGGCCTATGTGGGCGCCTCCATGGTGCGCGGCCTGTGCGTGGGCACGGGGGTGATGTTGGTGACGGTGTGGTTTGCGCCGCCGGGCATGGTGGAGCCCTGGTGGGTGATCGTTTTCGCCTTGCTGGGGGCCGGGATGCTGGGCTCGCTGGGGCTGATCGCCGGTTTGTGGGCCGACAAGTTCGACCAGCTCGCAGCCTTCCAGAACTTCTTCATCATGCCGATGACCTTCCTGTCCGGCGTCTTCTATTCGGTGCATTCGCTGCCCGCGTTCTGGCAGGGCGTGAGCCACCTGAACCCGTTCTTTTACATGATCGACGGATTCCGGCGCGGTTTCTTCGGCGCCAGCGATATCTCGCCCTGGGTGAGCCTGGCCGTGGTGGGCACGAGTTTCCTGCTGGCGGCCGCCATCGCCCTGCGCCTGCTGCACACCGGCTACAAGATCCGCTCCTGAGGGACTGATGGACCACGCCTTGATGACCGACGAGGAACGTGCGCTGCGCGTGCAACTGGCCGCCTGCTACCGCGTGTTTCACATCCTGGGCTGGACCGAGCTGATCTACAACCACATCACGGTGCGCATTCCGGGCCCGGAACGGCACTTCCTGATCAACCCCTTCGGCCTGCACTACAGCGAGGTCCAGGCCTCCAACCTGGTGAAGATCGATCTCGAGGGCCGGGTCATCGGCCCCGCCCAGTGGCCCGTGAACCCGGCCGGCTTCGTGCTGCACTCGGCCATCCACCAGGGCCTGGACGGCGCGCATTGCGTCATGCACACCCACACCACGGCCGGCTGCGCTGTGGCCAGCAGCCAGGCCGGGTTGTCGATGGACAACTTCTACTCGGCCCAGCTGCATGACCGCGTGGCCTATCACGACTTCGAGGGCATCACTGTCCATGCCGACGAGGGGCCGCGAGTGATCCGCTCCATTGCGGGGCGCCCGGCGGTGATCCTGCGCAATCACGGCCTCCTGGCCTGGGGCGAGTCGTTGCCCTACACCTTTGCCGTGCTGTGGACGCTGCAGCGCGCCTGCGAGATCCAGGTGGCGGGCGCCGCCCTCGGGCCCACCCTGCCTATCCCGGAGGCGGTGCAACGCAAAGCCAGCCAGGACGCCCTGCAATTCGACCCCCGGCGCGGTGGCGGGCGCGATGTCTTTGCTGCCCTGGTGCGAATGGTGGACCGCGTGGATGCTTCTTATCGGGATTGAGGGCCCGCCGAGCGCCCTTGAACGGCACGCCTCAGCAGGGTGGGCCGGTCTCACACGTATCTCAGCCTTACCGAAACGTCGCCAACAGAATGTTGGTCTCGGTCTGGGCAATGCCCTTGGTCAGGCGCACCCGCTCGAGCACCTGGGACAGTTCGGCCATGGTCTCGGCGCGCAACTCCGCCAGCAGGTCCCAGCGGCCGTTGGTGTCATGCAGGCTCTCCACCCCAGGCTCACCCAGCATGCTGGCCACCACGGCGAGCGTCTGGTTGCCATCGACCCTTACTCCCATCCAGGCCCGAATGCAGTGGGGTTGGGCATCGGGACGCAGCAGCAGGCTGTAGCCCACGATCGTATGGTTGTCTTCCAGCTTCTTGAGGCGGTTGCTGACCGTACCGCGCGACACGCCGAGTTTTGATGCCAGTGTGGCGATGGGCAAGCGCGCATCCTTGCGCAGCAACGCGATCAGCTGTCTGTCGATGTCGTCCATGGTGTGGGCCTGCCCAAAATGCGGCGCGAGAGATTCCAAGAACGAGAACTGTGCCGCAGATTCGATCCGACCACCCATGGCGGCCTCAGCATGTGGGCTGCCAGGGTGGGTGGGGGGCTCCTCGGCGAATCAGGCAGTTTCAAGCTGACGTGGCGACCGCGCTTCAGGCGTGGCGGCGGCCAGCCCGGTTTGCGCGTGCAGCAGGCCGAAGAGGTTCTTCGGGTCGGCCGGCTCGGGCACCAGTTCGATGGCGTCGCCGATACCGAGTTCGGCAGCGGCGTCGCGCATGAAGGTCAACGCGGAGTAGTCCTCCAATGCAAAGCCTACCGAGTCGAAGATCGTGACCTGCGATGGGCTCTCGCGCCCCTCGGCCGCGTCCGCCAGCACGCGCCAGAACTCGGTGACCGGAAAGTCTGCAGGCATCTGCTGGATATCGCCTTCGATGCGAGTTTGGGGCTCGAACTCCACGAACACGTCCCCAGACGTCAAGACGCCGGGGTGCAGCTCGGTCTTGCCGGGGCTGTCGCCGCCCACTGCGTTCACATGCATGCCCGGCTCGATCATCTCAGGGGTGAGGATGCTGGCGTTGACTTTGTTGGCCGTGACGGTGGTCACGATGTCGGCACCCCGCACCGCTTCGGCCGTGCTGCGGCAGATGCGAACCGCCAGGCCCTGGCCCACCAGGTTGGCCGCCAGCTTGGCGCTGGCGGAGGCATCAGTGTCAAACAGGCGCAGTTCACGAATGCCGACCAGGTCACGGAAGGCCAGGGCCTGGAACTCACTTTGCGCCCCGTTGCCAATGATCGCCATGCAGGTGCTGTCCGGCCGTGCAAGCTTGCGCGCGACCAGTGCTGACATGGCTGCGGTGCGCACGGCCGTGGTGATCGTCAATTCGGACAACAGGCGTGGGGCCCCCGTGTGCACATCTGCCAGGACGCCAAAGGCCATCACCGTGGGCAGGCCGTGTCGATGATTGGCGGGGTGCCCGCTGACATACTTGAATGTGAATTGGGAGGCGTCGGAAATGGGCATCAACTCGATCACTCCCACTTCGGAGTGGCTGGCCACGCGTGCCGTCTTGTCGAAATCGTGCCAGCGCAGATAGTCTGTCTCGATGCGCTGCGCAATGCCGGCGATGCAGGCCGACAGGCCTTTGCGACGGACGATCTGGATCAGATGTTGGGCGCCGAGGTAAGTGGTCTTGGGGTGGCGGGTCTGGGGCATGATGGGCTTCCTTGTACAGGGATGCTCTCAGTCTCGCGGGAAGCTGCGGCAATTTGAAGCAGCCAGACTGCTGCTTTTTGGCAGTCATCCCGTCGTTTCGACAGCGTTGAATGGCCATTTGGCATTCGTGCTTGCCGTCGCGCACCAGATAATCCGTTGCATGGCCGATCCCACCCCTTCAGAAGTTCGCTCCTACATCGCAGCAGGGCTGCCCTGCGAAGTGCTTGAGGTGGAGGGCGATGGGCGCCACTTCTTCGCCACCATCGTGAGCACGCAGTTCGAGGGGCTGCCGCGGGTGCGCCGCCACCAGCGGGTCTACGCAGTGCTGGGCGATAGAATGCGTGAGCAGATTCACGCGCTTTCCATGAAGACGCTCACCCCGGCCGAATACGCTTTGCAAGGCGCTGCGGCCTCCGCTCACCTCCAACACTGATCCGGCCTGCGGCGTGCCGCGGGCGCTGGGTCTGGCGCCGTTCCAGGCGCGTGGAGGTCCAGCCCTGCAGCGTGGCGCAGACCCCTGAAACGCATGGACAAACTCCTCATCCGTGGTGGCCGTCAGCTTCAAGGCGAGATTGCCATCTCCGGCGCCAAGAACGCGGCCCTGCCAGAGTTGTGCGCCGCCCTGCTCACAGCCGAGCCCATCACGCTGCGCAACGTGCCGCGGCTGCAGGATGTGGCCACCACGCTGAAGCTGCTGCGTCAGATGGGTGCGACGGCCGACTGGAGTGCCGACCAACCGAACGAGCTGCAACTTGATGCCGGCCCGGTGAACAGCCCCGTGGCCCCGTACGAGCTGGTCAAGACCATGCGCGCGTCCATCCTGGTGCTGGGCCCGCTGCTGGCACGCTTTGGTGTGGCGATCGTCTCCCTGCCCGGCGGCTGTGCCATCGGCTCGCGCCCGGTGGACCAGCACATCAAGGGCCTGCAGGCCATGGGCGCGCAGATCACGGTGGAGCGCGGCAACATCATTGCCAAGACCACGCGCCTGAAGGGCGCGCGCATCACCACCGACATGGTTACCGTCACCGGCACCGAGAACCTGCTGATGGCCGCCACGCTGGCCGAAGGCGAGACCGTGCTGGAAAACGCAGCGCAGGAGCCCGAGATTCCCGATTTGGCCGAGATGCTGATCGGCATGGGCGCGCGCATCGAGGGCCACGGCACCAGCCGCATCCGCATCCAGGGCGTGGACGCGCTGCACGCGCCGGCCACGCCGCACCGCATCATCCCGGACCGCATCGAGACCGGCACCTTCCTGTGTGCTGTGGCCGCCACCGGCGGCGATGTCACCTTGCGCGGGGCGCGTGCCGCGCACCTGGACGCCGTGCTGGACAAGCTGCGCGAGGCCGGCGCGGTGATCGAGGCCGGTGAGGACTGGATCCGCGTGCGCGCCCAGGGTCGGCCCCGCGCGGTGGGCTTTCGCACCAGCGAATACCCCGCCTTCCCCACCGACATGCAGGCGCAGTTCATGGCGGTGAACTGCATCGCCGAAGGTGTGGCCAAGGTGTCGGAGACGATCTTCGAGAACCGCTTCATGCACGTCAACGAACTGCTGCGGCTGGGCGCGAACATCCAGATCGACGGCCACACCGCGGTGGTGCAGGGCGTGCCGCGCCTGTCCGGCGCCACCGTCATGGCCACCGACCTGCGCGCCTCGGCCAGCCTGGTCATCGCCGGCCTGGTGGCAGAGGGCGAGACCGTGGTCGACCGCATCTACCACCTCGACCGCGGTTACGAACGCATGGAAGACAAGCTGCGTGGTGTGGGTGCCGACATCGAGCGCCAGAAGTGAGCCCCCACCAGACCGTCCCCATGATCACGCTTGCCCTGTCCAAGGGTCGCATCTTCGAGGAAACCTTGCCGCTGCTGCGCGCCGCCGGCATCGAGGTGCTGGAAGACCCGGAGAAGAGCCGCAAGCTCATCCTGCCGACCAACCGCGCGGACGTGCGCGTGGTGCTGGTGCGCGCCACCGATGTGCCCACCTACGTGCAGCATGGCGGCGCCGATCTGGGCGTGGCCGGCCTGGACACCTTGCTGGAGCACGACGACCACGGCCTGTACCGCCCGCTGGACCTGAAGATCGCACGTTGCCGCATGAGCGTGGCCGCTCCCGTGGCCTTCGACTACGCGCGGGCCGTGCGCCAGGGCTCGCGCATCCGCGTGGCCACGAAGTACACCCGCATCGCCCGCCAGCACTTCAGCGACAAGGGCGTGCACGTGGATCTGATCAAGCTCTACGGCTCGATGGAACTCGCGCCGCTGACGGGCCTGGCCGACGCCATCGTCGACCTCGTGTCCACCGGCAGCACGCTCAAGGCCAACCACCTGGTGGAGGTGGAGCACATCATGGACATCAGCTCGCGCCTGGTGGTCAACCAGGCCGCGCTGAAGCTCAAGCGCGAGAAGATTCGCGCCCTGATCGATGCCTTTGCCGGGGCGGTGAAGTGAGTCTGGCTTTGCGCCGCCTGTCCACGGCTGACGCCCATTTCGAGGCCGAGTTCCAGCGCGTACTGCACTGGTCGGCCGAGACCGATGCAGCCATCGAGCAGCGCGTGGCCGCCATCCTGGACGGTGTGCGCACCCGCGGCGACGCCGCCGTTCTGGAGTACACGGCCCGCTTCGACGGCCTGAGCGCTGCCTCCGTGGCGGCCCTGGAAATCGGCCAGGCCGAGCTGCAGGCGGCGCTCTCGCGCATCAACCCGGCGCAGCGCCAGGCGCTGCGGGCTGCGGCCGACCGCGTACGGCTCTTCCACGAGCGCCAGCTCGAGGCCTGCGGGCGCAGCTGGAGCTACCGCGACGAAGACGGCACCTTGCTGGGCCAGAAGGTCACGCCGCTGGACCGTGTGGGCCTGTACGTGCCCGGTGGCAAGGCGGCGTACCCGTCCAGCGTGCTGATGAGTGCCGTGCCGGCCCGCGTGGCCGGGGTGGGCGAGATCATCATGGTGGTGCCCACCCCCGTGCGCGGCAGCCTGGCCACGGGCGGGGCAGGCGCCTCAGCGGGGCAGGGCGGTGCTTCGCCTGCCGGCGCCGCTGCCCTCATGGGTGAGCGCAACGACCTGGTGCTGGCGGCCGCCGCCGTGGCCGGCGTGGACCGGGCCTTCACCGTCGGCGGCGCCCAGGCTGTGGCTGCGCTGGCTTACGGCACCGCCACCATCCCGCGCGTGGACAAGATCACCGGCCCGGGCAACGCCTATGTGGCCAGCGCCAAGCGCCGGGTCTTCGGCCAGGTGGGCATCGACATGATCGCCGGCCCGAGCGAGATCCTGGTGCTGGCCGACGGCAGCACGCCGCCCGACTGGGTGGCCATGGACCTGTTCAGCCAGGCCGAGCATGACGAGCTGGCGCAGAGCATCCTGTTGTGCCCGGACGCCGCCTACATCGAAGCCGTGGCCCAGGCCATCGAGCGCCTGCTGCCCGGCATGCCGCGGCGCGAGGTGATCCGCGCCTCGCTGGAAGGCCGGGGCGCCCTGATCCACACACGGTCCATGGACGAGGCCTGCGCCATCAGCAACCGCATCGCGCCCGAGCACCTGGAAGTCAGCTCGGCCGATCCGCATCGCTGGGAGCCTTTGCTCAAGCACGCCGGCGCCATCTTCCTGGGCGCCTACACCAGCGAGAGCCTGGGCGACTACTGCGCCGGCCCCAACCACGTGCTGCCCACCTCGGGCACCGCGCGCTTCTCCTCACCGCTGGGCGTCTACGACTTCCAGAAGCGCAGCAGCCTGATCGAAGTCAGCGAAGCCGGTGCCCAGGTGCTGGGCCCCATCGCGGCCGAGCTGGCCTACGGCGAAGGCCTGCAGGCGCACGCGCAGGCCGCCGAGATGCGTCTCACCAAGGCAAGCTCTTGATACACTGAGTTCGTGTTGCACTGATTTCGTGGCCGAAATGAAAAACGTCACCGTCACCATGGAAGAGAGCGTCGCGGACTGGGCCCGGATGGAGGCGGCCCGCCGCAATACCAGCGTGTCTCGCCTGATTGGGGAGATGCTGGCCGAGAAGATGCGACACGACGATGCCTATGAGCGGGCCATGCGGGACTGGCTTGAGCGCGACCTCAGTTTCACCTCGGATGGGTCTCCGTACCCTAAGCGTGACGAGATTTATGCCGAGCGCCTCGACCGTTTTCGTTGATACCAATGTCCTGCTGTACGCAGAAGACCAGGCCGATGCCGGGAAGCATGCCGTTGCGAGAAGGTGGTTGCGACAACTTTGGATCCGGCGCTGCGGCAGGCTCAGCACGCAGGTTCTCAACGAGTTCTATGTCAATGCCACACGCAAGCTACGCCCGCGCATGCCAGCGGGTGATGCGCGTGCCGAGGTACGCCGCTTCCAGCAGTGGCAGCCCTGGGCTCCCGACCATGCGACGGTGGAGGCGGCATGGGCTGTCGAGACAAGGTACTTGGTTCATTACTGGGATGCCTTGATGATCGCCTCAGCACAACAGCAAGGCTGCGCCTTCATGTTGAGCGAGGACCTGCAGCACCTGCAGCGCTTTGACAGTGTCCAGGTGCTGAATCCTTTCCTGGTCGGCCCAGAGATTCTGGACGGCGCCGCATGACCGCACCTTCTTTGCCCGACCGCATCCGCCACACCCTGCGCCAGGACGTGCAGTCCATGCACGCCTACGCGGTGCAGCCCAGCGCCGGCTTCGTCAAGCTTGACGCGATGGAGAACCCCTTCACGCTGCCGCCCGCCTTGCAGCGTGAGCTGGGCGAGCGTCTCGCGGGCGTGGCCATCAACCGCTATCCCGGCGCCGGCACCGCCGCGCTGGCGCAGGAACTGGCCCGCCATGTGGCCTTGCCCGAGGGCTGCGCCCTGACCATGGGCAATGGCTCAGACGAGCTGATCGACATGCTGTCCGTGGCCTGCATGAAGCCGGGCGCCAACGTGCTGGCACCTTTGCCCGGCTTCGTGATGTACGAGATGAGCGCCAAGCTGCGCGGCCTGTCCTTCGTCGGCGTGCCGTTGACCGCCGCTTTCGAGCTCGACGTCGATGCCATGCTGGCCGCCATCGAGCAGCACCGCCCGGCCCTGACCTACATCGCCTACCCCAACAGCCCCACGGCCAATCTCTTTGATGACGCGGCGATCGAGCGCGTGGTGGCGGCGGTGGGTGCGCAACACGGGCTGGTGGTGATGGACGAGGCTTACCAGCCCTTCTCGTCGCGCAGCTGGATGCAGAAGATGGCGTCGCACCCACATGTGCTGGTGCTGCGCACGCTGTCGAAGTTCGGCCTGGCCGGCGTGCGCCTGGGCTACCTGTGCGGCGCGAAGGCGCTGATCGCCGAGATCGACAAGGTGCGCCCGCCCTACAACGTGGGCTCGCTCAACGCCGAGGCCGCGCGCTTTGCGCTGAAGCACGCTGACGAATACGAGCGCCAGGCTGCTGTGCTGCGCGCGCAGCGCGAGCGCCTGCAGATCGCCTTGCGACAGATGCCCGGCCTCACCGCCTTCGACAGCGAGGCCAACATGATCCTCGTGCGCGTGCCCGATTCGGCCCGCGCCTTCGAGGGCCTGAAGGCGCGCGGTATCCTGGTCAAGCACATTGCCGGGCTGCACCCGCTGCTGGCCAACTGCCTGCGCCTGACGGTCGGCGCGCCCGAGGAAAACGACCGCATGCTGGCGGCCCTGAGAGAGAGCCTGTGAACGCGAGCCCACCCATGAACCGCACCGCTGACGTCACGCGCAACACCAAGGAGACGCAGATCCGCGTCCGGGTCGATCTCGACGGCACGGGGCAGGCGCAGCTGTCCACTGGCATCGGCTTCTTCGACCACATGCTGGACCAGATCGCCCGCCACGGCCTGATCGATCTGCTGATTGACGCCAAGGGCGATCTGCACATTGACGGCCACCACACGGTGGAAGACGTGGGCATCACGCTGGGCATGGCCTTCGCTCAGGCGGTGGCCGACAAGCGTGGCATCACCCGTTACGGCCATGCCTACGTGCCGCTGGACGAGGCGCTGTCGCGTGTGGTGGTGGACTTTTCCGGCCGTCCGGGCCTGCACATGAATGTGCCCTTCAAGGCTGGTGCCATCGGCGGCTTCGACACCCAGCTGGCCTTCGAGTTCTTCCAGGGCTTTGTCAACCATGCTTTGGTCACGCTGCACATCGACAACCTCAAGGGCGAGAACGCGCACCACCAATGCGAAACCGTGTTCAAGGCCTTCGCCCGGGCGCTGCGCATGGCGTTGACGCCGGACCCGCGCTCGGCCGGCGTCATCCCGTCCACCAAGGGGACGCTGTGACATGAGCGTGACGGGCCGCTTTCAGGCGCTCCTGCCAGAGCGCACAGGACCAAGAGTCATCGCATGACCCGCACGGTGGCCGTCGTCGACTACGGCATGGGCAACCTGCGCTCCGTGTCGCAGGCGGTGGCACATGTGGCGCGCGACCTGGACGTGCGCGTGATCGTTACTGCCAATCCCGAGGAGGTCCTGGCTGCCGACCGCGTGGTGCTGCCTGGCCAGGGCGCGATGCGCGACTGCATGCGCGAACTGCGTGATTCGGGGCTGCAGGAGGCCGTGCTGCACGCCGCAGCGCACAAGCCCTTGATGGGCGTGTGCGTGGGTATGCAGATGCTGCTGGACCACAGCGAAGAGCAGGACACGCCTGGCCTGGGCCTGATCCCAGGACGGGTGATTCGCTTTCGACTTGAAGGGCGCCTGCAGCTCGATGGCAGCCGCTACAAGGTGCCGCAGATGGGCTGGAACCAGGTCTTTCGCGCCACTGCCGCGCCGGTGCCGGCCCACCCGATGTGGGCAGGCGTGCCCGACGGCGCCTGGTTCTACTTTGTCCACAGCTACCACGCCGCCCCGTCAGAGCCGCGCCACACCGCAGCGCTGACCGATTACGGCGGCCTCTTTACCTGTGCCGTGACGCGGGATAACATTTTTGCGACACAGTTCCATCCTGAGAAGAGCGCCGCGCACGGCCTCGCCCTGTACCGCAACTTCCTGCGCTGGATGCCCTGAACGCCGCTTGGGGCTTCTCGCCGGGCCTCCTCGCCCCCTTTTCGTCACTTTCGCCCGCCCACATCCATGCTGCTCATCCCCGCCATCGACCTGAAGGACGGTCACTGCGTGCGCCTTCTGCAAGGTGACATGAGCGCCTCCACCACCTTTGGCGAAGACCCGGCAGCCATGGCCCGGCGCTGGCTCGACGCCGGGGCCAGGCGCCTGCATCTGGTGGACCTGAACGGCGCCTTTGCCGGCAAGCCGGTGAACGAGGGTGCGGTCAAGGCCATCCTGCGCGAGGTGGGTGGCACGATTCCCGTGCAGTTGGGGGGTGGCATCCGCGACCTGGATACCATCGAGCGCTATCTTGATGACGGCATCAGCTACATCATCATCGGCACCGCTGCGGTGAAGAACCCCGGCTTCCTGAAGGAGGCATGCAGCGCCTTCGGTGGCCACATCATCGTGGGCCTGGACGCCAAGGATGGCAAGGTGGCGACCGACGGCTGGAGCAAGCTCACGGGCCACGAGGTGGTGGACCTGGCGCGCAAGTTCGAGGATTACGGCACCGAGGGCGTGATCTACACAGACATCGGCCGCGATGGCATGCTCACCGGCATCAACATCGAGGCCACGGTCAAACTCGCGCAGGCGCTGACTATTCCCGTCATCGCCTCGGGCGGCCTGTCCGACGTCGCCGACATCGAACGGCTGTGTGCGGTGCAGTCCGAGGGCGTGGACGGCGTGATCTGCGGCCGCTCCATCTATACCGGGGCGCTTGATTTCGCCGCCGCGCAGGCGCTCGCGGATGAACTTGCCGGCGACTGAGCATCCCCAGGCGCCCCATGGCCGCCGCCGGCCTGCGCGCTGAGCTTCCCCGCCCCCCTTGCCGAGCCCCTGACCATGCTGGCCAAGCGCATCATTCCCTGCCTGGACGTGACTGGCGGCCGCGTCGTCAAGGGGGTGAACTTTGTCGAACTGCGCGATGCTGGCGACCCGGTGGAGATTGCAGCGCGTTACAACGAGCAGGGTGCCGACGAACTCACTTTCCTGGACATCACCGCCACCTCCGACGGGCGCGACTTGATCCTGCACATCATCGAGGCCGTGGCCTCGCAGGTCTTCATCCCGCTCACGGTGGGCGGCGGGGTGCGCAGCGTCGAGGACGTGCGCCGACTGCTGAACGCCGGGGCTGACAAGGTGAGCTTCAACTCTGCCGCGGTGGCGCAGCCCCAGGTCATCCGCGACGCCTCGGATCGTTACGGTGCCCAGTGCATCGTGGTGGCCATCGATGCCAAGCGCCGCCATGGCGACGACCTGGCCGCGCGCGGGCCGGGATGGGACGTCTACACCCACGGCGGGCGCAAGAACACGGGGCTCGACGCCGTGGCCTGGGCCGCCCAGATGGCCGCGTTCGGGGCCGGTGAGCTCCTGCTGACCAGCATGGACCGTGACGGTACCAAGTCCGGTTTTGATCTGCCGCTCACGCGCGCCGTCAGCGACGCCGTGCCCGTGCCGGTCATCGCCTCGGGCGGCGTGGGGGCCCTGGAGCATCTGTCCGACGGCATCCGCATTGGCGGAGCCGACGCGGTGCTGGCCGCCAGCATCTTCCATTACGGTGAGTTCACCGTCGCCCAGGCCAAGGCTGTGCTGGCGCGCGACGGCATTGCGGTGCGCCTGTGAAGCCGGCGACACCCCGGGGCGACGTCGCCAGGAAGGACGTGCCCGGCCGGCCTGGCGCATCCGCATCCCGTCTCCCACACGAAGTGCGCATCATCGGCGGCCAGTGGCGGCGCTCGCGCCTGCCCGTGGTCGACACCCCCGGTCTGCGGCCCACGCCCGACCGCGTGCGCGAGACGCTGTTCAACTGGCTGGGCCAAGACCTGTCGGGCTGGCGCTGCCTGGACGCCTATGCCGGCAGCGGTGCCCTGGGTTTCGAGGCGGCCTCGCGCGGAGCGCCGCGCGTGCTGCTGGTCGAGCGCGACCGCCGCCTGGCCGAGGGCCTGCGCCAGGTGAAGGCAAGACTGCACGCGGATGCGGTGGAGGTGATCTGTGCGCCTGCGCAGGCCGTCTTGGCGGCCCAGGGGGCGGCCAGCTTTGACCTCATCTTCCTGGACCCGCCCTACGGCCAGGGCCTGCTCGGCCCCGCGTTGGCCGCCGCAGCCCGCGTGGTGGTGCCCGGCGGCTGGGTGTATGTCGAGGATGAGCAGCCCCTGTCAGATCTGCCGGCGCCCTGGGTGCTGCACCGGCAGGGCCGTGCAGGGCTGGTTCACCATCATCTGCTGCGCCGGGTGTCTGATCCGGCGGCCGCTGAGCCTTCCCCCGGGCTGGGCTGATCTGCACCGGTCTCCGCCACCTGTGGCTACACTGGTTTGAGGGCGTCCGGGAGAGGAGACGCGCAAGGATGGACATGACGAACAAGACCCCGCTGACCGCCGTTTATCCCGGCACCTTCGACCCGATGACGTTGGGCCATGCCGACCTCATGCGCCGGGCCTCCAACCTGTTCGACCGCCTGGTGCTGGCGGTGGCAGCGGGCCACCACAAGCGCACCATGTTCACGATTGCCGAGCGTCTGGAAATGGCGCAGGAGATCGCCGCGCCCTATCCCAATGTAGAGGTGATGGCCTTCAGGGGCTTGCTGCGCAACTTCGTGGTGGATCTGGGTGGCAAGGTGGTCATCCGTGGCTTGCGCGCGGTCAGCGACTTCGAATACGAATTCCAGATGGCCGGCATGAACCGCCAGTTGATGCCTGACGTGGAGACCGTGTTCATGACCCCCAGCGACCAGTTCCAGTTCGTCAGCGGCACCTTCGTGCGCGAGATTGCCACCTTGGGTGGTGATGTCTCCAAGTTCGTGGCACCCTCGGTACTCAGGCGTTTGAAAGGCCGAGTGGTCGACACCGAGACCTGACGGGGCCTCGGACCGCCCCCCGAGCCTCACGACGCCGCGCAGGCGTCCAACAACACCTTAACCGCAGTTCAACAGCACGCAAGCCCACACCCATGGCCCTGTGGATCACCGACGAGTGCATCAACTGTGATGTCTGCGAGCCCGAGTGCCCGAACGAGGCCATCTCCATGGGCCCGGACATCTACCAGATCGACCCCCATCGCTGCACCGAGTGCGTCGGGCACTTTGATGAGCCGCAATGCGTGCAACTGTGCCCCGTGGCCTGCATCCCGGTCAATCCGGCGCACGTCGAGACGCGGCAGCACTTGCTGGTGAAGTACGAGCGGCTGACCGGGCGCCCGCCGGCTTCTTCCGGACATCCTTCGACGTCGGCCTGACCGCAGGGCGGGCCAGGGGGTCGGGCGGCAGCCCGATGA
The DNA here is from genome assembly GCA_037127635.1 of Betaproteobacteria bacterium. Classification (GTDB taxonomy): domain Bacteria; phylum Pseudomonadota; class Gammaproteobacteria; order Burkholderiales; family Burkholderiaceae_C; genus Rubrivivax. The sequence continues at coordinate 30,766 of JBAXYD010000033.1, forward strand.
TCACAGCGCCGGCAGGCTTGCCGACTTGGCGTTCGCGCAGTTGGCGTTCTTGCTGCAGTTGCTGCACCAAACGTTCTTGCGAGCGTGCTGCCTCCTGCGCTTGGCGCTGCTGGGAGGCCGTGCGCGGGTCCGCCACCTGGACTTCGCGCTGCGTGGCGGTGACCACCCCCTCGACGGGGCGGACCACGTCCTTGCAGGGCCGGTCGGCGTAGGTGATGTGGCCTGCCACCTGGCAGTGCCAAACCTGGGTGGGCTGGGCCCAGGCAGGCGTCACCAAGCCCGACGCCAGCAGCAGGGCCGCGCACCAGGCGGGACGGCCAGGCTGGTCGAGTACGGGTCTCATATGGGATCTCCTGGCGCCGGCGCGCTCGCAGGCCGTGGCGGCTTGGGCCGCTCGGGTTTGGCGTGCAACTTCATCACCGCCTGCTGCATCTGCCCTGACAGCATGGCGTCGAGATGCTTCAGGGATTCGTCGATGGTCCGCTCGATGGCTTCGCGCTGGTCTGTTGGGGGCTTGCGCAGCACGTAGTCGGCCACCTCGGCCTTGATGCCGGGGTGGCCGATGCCCAGGCGCAGGCGCCAGTAGTCGGCCGAGCCGAGTTGGGCGTGGATGTCACGCAGGCCGTTGTGGCCGGCATGGCCGCCGCCCTGCTTGAGCTTCGTCTGGCCGGGCAGCAGGTCGAGCTCGTCATGCGCCACCAGGATCTCCTGCGGCGTGATCTTGAAGAAGCGCGCCAGCGCCGCCACCGATTTGCCCGACAAGTTCATGTAGGTCTGGGGCTGCAACAGCCACACCGGCCCGGCCGGGCGGTTGATGCGCCCCACCAGGCCGAAGTAGGCGCGCTCGGCCGCCAAGCGCGCTCCGAGCTGCCGGGCGGCAGCGTCGATCCACCAGAAGCCCGCGTTATGCCGGGTGGCTTCGTATTCCGGGCCCGGGTTGCCCAGGCCGACAAGGAGCTTGATCATGGGAGCAAATTATCGGCACCGTCAATGCAAAAGGGCCCCGCCCGGATGGGGGAGCCCTGTACAGCAGGCCGCCCTCTTTGGAGGGGACCGTCAAGACCAGATGAGCAGCGGGCTGCTCGCCCCGCCTTACTTCTTGTTTTGCTTCTCGTTCTTCTTCTTGGCGACGCCCTTGCCAGCCGGGGCCACCACGGGGGCGGCGACGACTTCTTCCTCCACCTTGGGCAGAGTGGCGGTGACGATGGCCGGGTTCAGCGAGCCGTGGCGCACCGCCTTGATGCCTTCGGGCAGGCTCAAGTCGCTGACGTGCAGGGATTGGCTCTTCACCAGCCCCGACAGATCGATCGTGACGAATTCGGGCAGCCGGTTGGCCAGGCACTCGATCTCGAGCTCGGTGGCCACGCGGTTGATCACGCACTTGTCGGTCTTGACCGCCGGCGACACATCCTCGCCCGTGAAGTGCAGCGGCACCTTCTTGCGCAGGCGCGTCGTGTCGTCCACGCGCTGGAAGTCCACGTGCAGCACCTGTTGCTTCCAAGCGTGCATCTGGAAGTCACGCAACAGCACCTTCTGCACCTCGGTACCCATTTCCATCTCCAGGATGGATGAGTGGAAGGCTTCCTTCTTCAGCGCGAAGAACAGGGCGTTGTGATCGAGCTCGATATTCGCGGGCGTGCCGGCACCGTAGACGATGCCGGGCACCTTGCCGGCGTTGCGCAGGCGGCGGCTCGCTCCGGTCCCCTGCAGCGTACGCGCGTAAGCGGTGAATTTCATTTCAGACTCCAAAGTGAGGCGCCCGCGACCAGGCGCCGAAAGTTGCGGGCCTGCGGCTTGCAGGGCCCGCGCTCATGTGCCGGTCGCCTTCAGGCGCCCGACGACAAACTAGAAATTGTTGTTCTGCTCCGAAAACAGTGAGGTCACCGACTCGCCATCAGAAATACGCCGTATGGTCTCGGCGAACAGGAAGGCCACTGAGAGCTGGCGTATCTTGCCGCAGGCATTGGCCGCGTCGGTCAGCGGGATGGTGTTGGTGATGACCACTTCATCCAGCTGCGAGCCGGCGATGCGCTCGATGGCAGGGCCTGAGAACACCGGGTGCGTGCAGTAAGCGTAGACCTTGCCCGCACCGCGTTCCTTCAGTACTTCGGCCGCCTTCACCAGCGTGCCGGCGGTGTCGATCATGTCGTCCATGATCACGCAGTTGCGGCCTTCGATCTCGCCGATCACGTGCATCACCTCGGACACATTGGCCTTGGGCCGGCGCTTGTCGATGATGGCCAGGTCACAGCCCAGTTGCTTGGCCAGCGCGCGGGCGCGAACCACGCCGCCCACATCAGGAGACACCACCACCAGCTCGGGGTAGTTCTTGTTCTTCAGGTCCGTCAACAACACCGGCGAGGCGTAGATGTTGTCCACCGGGATGTCGAAGAAGCCCTGGATCTGGTCGGCGTGCAGGTCCATCGTGAGCAGCCGCTCCACGCCCACCGTCTCCAGCAGGTTGGCCACGACCTTGGCGCTGATGGGCACTCGGGTGGAGCGCGGGCGGCGGTCCTGCCGGGCATAGCCGAAGTAGGGCATCACAGCGGTGATGCGACGAGCGCTGGCCCGCTTGAGCGCATCCACCATGATGAGCAGCTCCATCAGGTTTTCGTTCGTCGGGTTGCAGGTGGACTGCACGACGAAGATGTCCCTGGCGCGGACGTTCTGAAGCAACTCGACGTCAACTTCCCCGTCGGAGAAGCGACCGACCTTGGCCTTGCCTAGCTCGATGCCGAGATGGGAGGCGATCTCCTGCCCCAACGCCGGGTTGGCGTTGCCGGAGAACAACATGGTATTGAACAGCACGTTCGTCTTCAGCGCAGCGTTCATCGGAAGCTGGCGCCGGGCGTCAGCGAGCGGAAGATTTGGCAGGGGAGGAAGAGTCCCAATGATCCGCGTAACTTGTTGATTCTCTTCATGTTTCTTCCGCCTGCACCTTGAGGATGCCCCCAAGGATGCCCCCTGACTTTGGTTGCTGCCCGTTGCCAGGCACGGCCACAGGTCGGGGAGGGGCGGGAGTGTAGCATCCGCGCAACCCGAAAACCCGGACCCGGGCCGGGCGCCGGTAGGCCACCACCCCCCTAAGCCGGGACCGGAATCTAGCGAAGCATCGGGGTCCGAACTACCCGCGATGGGGCCCCCTCGGGAGGACCCGCAGGGGTCGCAAGGCCGGGCGGGCGGGTGCCGTGGGCCTTCCGGTTGCCGGTGCAGTGCCGCGCATGTGCATCGGCTTCCCGTCGAAAAACACCCCGGACACCCCGGCACCCCGGACAAACTGTCGCGGACGTGCGCCGGGGGTCGTGAGCGTTCAGCCACTGAAGGCAAAACCCCGGACAACTGCCCCGGACACCCCGGACAACTGCGGCCGCCGAGGTGCGCAGAAGTCCGGCGGGCCTGGGGCGAGATGTCAGGCGGCCACGCCTTCGGCCGCGTCTTCAAGGTGACGGAAGGCGGCCGTGAACCCCTCACCGGCCGCCAGGCTGTACCAGAAGGCGCCCATGGCGGCCAGGTCTTCGCTTCCCGGGACGGTTGGAGCAGGGGCCCCGGCCACCTCGGCGGCCACTCGGTCCTCGGCTTCGCATGCCTCGATCATCTCCCGCTCAGGTGCCACCAGCCGATCCATTACGGCCACGTCCAGAAGCAGGCGATCCCGGGCGGGCTCGGGTATCTCGCGCATGGCTTCGCGCAGGGCGGGCACCAGGGCCGTGAAGGCGGGTTCATTGCCACCGGCCAGGGCATCCGCCGCTGCCGACATCAGGGCCTGGGCCTGGGCCAGCCGCTGGCGGATGGACAGCTCGCGGTCGAAGTCCCCGGCCTTGCGCCGGGCCGGGTCGAGGTGCGCCAGGCGCCAGGCATGCGCCGCCTCGACGGAGTGAACCGGCATGCCGCGCAGGTGCAGGGCATGGACAGCTTGTCGGGACAGGTCGAGGGCGCGGCCAATCTCGGCCATCGAGGGGGGCCGGCCTTCAGTCGGGGGTGTCATCTTGGGCATGGTCAAGGTGTGTCAAGTCAATGGAAAACCGGCCCACTAACGCGGATGCGGGGTCCGAATTACCCGCGTCAGCCGGGGCCAGGAAGGACCCAACCCGGGGGGGGTGTCAAGCAAGACCCCGCAGGGTCAACCTTGGAGAACTCCACCGGGCCGAAACCCGCGCGAATGAAACTCCGCGCCGCCGGCCCCACCGGCCGGCACGGGCACCCCTTCGGCGGCCCACGGGGGCGGGCCGCTGTCGTCAAGCCTCGCCCTCGTCAAGCAAGGTTGACCGGATGCGGATGACGCTTGTCATCCCAAGCCCGGGCACGCGCACGCGGCTTGTGTATTCGTTGCCCTTCTGGCGCTTGAGGTGGTCACGGTCGGCCAGAAGGCGCAGAAGGGTCCGGTCGCTCCAGCCCTTGGCAATCTCGGTGCGGAAGACCTCGGGCAGCACCAGCCATTCGATGGCCTCCACCTCGGCCATGCCCCGCTCGGTCTCGATGCTTTTTCGCCAGCCGGCCCGGTTCATGGTCTGCGGTCGGTGGTTGTCCTCGGCCCGGTCCCAATCGGTGAACCGGGCTTCGCCGTGGGCCTCGAACCAGCCGCGCACCTGCCGCAACATCGCCACGGTCTCGCTCGTCCCGGTGCCCGCCGGCCGCGCCTCAAGCCAGGCATTGAACATGCGCAGGGTTGCGGCCTGGGCTTCCCCTTCGCTCCAGCCCGTCAGGCCGGCGGCCGTTGCCAGCTCACCCGCTGCGGCCACCAAGGCGAAGCGCCGCGCCACCCGTTGCACCTGCCCCGATGCCGCGTCAGGCACGGCCCGGCCCTCGAAGGCTTCTATCCGCTGGCGCAGCTCACGCGGCAGGGTGTCGGTGTTCCCCGTGAGGTGTTCCAGCCAGGCGCGGCCGAGGGTGCCATGCACCTTGCCCGCTGCGTCGTTCATGTGCCGCGCCAGTGCGCCGGAGTCCCCGAACTCGCCCGGATGGTCGAAAGCTCCGTAACCCTTGCCTGCATCGGCCGGCAGGTCCACCAGGCGCAATTCCTGCCCGGCCTTGGGCTTCTTGCCGGCTTCGGCCATGTGGTCGGAAAGCCCGACCTCGCCAGAGGATAGAAACAACAGGCGCCAGGTCAGGCGCGGCCGGGTGCCGCTGCCGCTGCGCTGGGACCGGACCTTGCCGGCACCGTTGCCCAGCATGTAAGCGGCCTCGCCCGCCGTTCGTGGATCCAACTGCGCCAGCTCGTCCAACATCAGGCATAGGTCCGAATGCGCTGCGGCCAGGGCCTCGATGCCGTTATCGGTGCCGCGCCACCGCTGCACGAAGCCCGGAGGGCCCCACACGGATGCGGCCGCCCGCAGGGTCGTGGTCTTGCCGCCGCTTGAGTCGCCCACCAGGTGAAACCCGCCGGAGTCAATGCCGCCCGCCCATGTCAGGCACGGCCCGGCCAGGGCCACCGAAACCGCGAACATCAGCCGGGTCTGTCCGGTGCAGTGCCGGCCGATCAACCAGCGCCACTTGTCCAAGTCGCCCCGCACGGAAAGCCCGCCCTCGGGCTTCTCACCAGCGAAGAGCACGGGTGCGGCCTCATCCCCACCGATGGTCTCGGCCGGAAGCACGAAGGCCCGGCCATGCCAGCCGGTGCGCTCGGTCAGGCGGGCGTGCAGCTCAGGCCGGGCGCCAGCCAGGTACTCGCCCAGCCAGCGCCGCCGATGCGTGTCCGCCGGCATGGCAAAGCCCGCATCGGCCAGCGTGCCGCGCCAGGCGCCACCGTCGCCCGCCAGGGCGGACAGGGAAAGGATCAGCCGCCGGTCAGCCCCGAACATGCTGCGGAAGGACAGCACCAGGGATGCCGCGCCGTCGGCTTGGTCTCGCGCCAGGGCCTCGACGTGCAGGGGATCGCATACGCGCCGCCAGCCGCCGCCGTCGCCGTCACGGCCTGGGGGCAGGTGTCGCCACACGCCGGAATCGTCAGCCTTGAAGGCTTCGGGCGGGGCATCGCCGCCGCCGCCTTCCGCTGGCCTTGTTGCACGGGCGGGGCGTTGCCGGCCGCCCTTGCCGCTGCGCTGCGGTGCCTGGGCCTGGGGTGCCGCCGTGCCCTCGTCATCAGGGGCAGGCGATGCCGTGCCCTCGATGTCTGCATCGGGCGCGGTCTCGGTGTCGGGCGCCCTTTCGGTCTCGGTGTCGCTTGCTGTCTCGGTGTCCGCCAGCTCAGCGGCCTCGAAGGCGCGAAGCCCGGCCTCGATTTGCTCGCGCACAGCCTCCAGCCCTTGCGCCGCGTGCAGGTCGTTCCAATCGGTTGCATCCGCCGGGCCTTCAGCCGCGAACGTGGGCAGCAGGGCCGCGCCCCCATGCTCACGCGCCACGGCCTCGGCCGCCTCACGGCCGGGGTTCTTGCCGGTGCGCTGCACCGTGGGCCGGTCATCGTCACCGGCCACCGCAAGGCGGGCACCAGGGAAGGCCACGCGCAGGGCCTGGGCCACATGCCGCAGGTTGCCGCAGTCGAATGCCAGCGCCACCGGCCGGCCCGTGGCCTCATGCACGCTTGCCGCAGTGGCGTAGCCCTCGGCCAGCATCAGCCAGGCACCAGGGGCCGGCGGGGTGCCGATCAGGTGCCACAGGCCGGACTTGCGGGCGCCCTTGATGAACAGCTTTTCGGGGCCCTCATCGGGCCGGCGGGGGGCGACACGCTGCACGTTCCACAGCTCGCCCGCCGCATCCCGCAGGGGCACCAGAAGGGCACCGTCGGCAAGGGTGCGGGTACCGTGGGCGCCGATGCCTTTTCGGTCGAGGTAGGGCGCCGGTTGTTCTTCCTGCCCGCGTGCCCACAGCTCGGCCGCTTCCTGGGCCGCTGCCCGGTGCCGCGCCTCGGTCTCGCGGGCTTCGCGCTCTGCGGCCTCGCGCCGCTTCACGGCTTCGGCCCGCCGCTCAGCGGGGGTCGGCCGGCGGGGCTTGTCGGCACGCTTCCAGCCGGCGGCCTGGGCCATCGCAACCAGGGTGCCGCCCTTCACCCCACCGCCAGCCTTGATGCTGCGCCAGGTGGACCGGGTGTCGGCCTCGCGGTAGCCCTGCCCGTCGCGGGACCAGGCGTCGAAGACCTCGAAGCCCGAGGTATCCCCAAGCTCCGCCTTGAGGGCCATCCCGACCTTCACCCACTCTTCGCGGGCTAGGTCAGGCGACAGGTGCGCCAGCATGGCGCGGGCTTGATCGGCGTCGAAGCTCACCAGATGGCCCCGATTCCGCCGCTCATCAGAATCTGGCCCTCGCGGTCCAGCACCTTGACACGGCCGAAGTTCGTCACCGCGATGGTGTACGCCTTGCCCCGGTAGCGAACGGACTTCGGCAGGCCCCGGCACTTGCGGACGTGATCCACGGCCGCGCGGTACAGGTGCATGACAGCGGGAAAGTCCTGGGGGTCAGCGGGCCCCAACCGGGCCGCCATGCGCCGCCGAAGCTCTGCACCTTCCGCCGCGATTTGCCGATGGATAGGGTCCACTCTGGCGGCCGGGGTCGGCCTGGGGCTTACTGGCCTTCTCACTGCGCACCCCCTCGGCTCGCCTCGATGCGCGAACGGATGAAGTCGCGGACCTCGCTCTCAGGCCACACGCTGGCGCGGCCGACCTTGATCGGGCGGCCGACCTCTCCCCGGGAAACCAGGGTTAGCCAGGTGGTCCGGCCGATGCCCGTCAAGTCAAGGATTTGGGGAAGGCGTAACAGGCGGTCGGCCTGTCCGCTGGCGCCCTGGGCGCCGTCGGGTACGGGTTGCATTCGTCAGTGCTCCGTCGGTTGTTGCGACAGGCACATTTCAGTCCGGCAACCCCTCGAACGGACCGGAAAAGCTCGCAACTCGTCCGGCGTCAGCTCTTCCGATTCGGTGTCCGCATGGACGTTTGATCCGGGGCGGTGCGGGTCAGCCGGGCGAGTCTTGATCCCGAAGGTAGGCCCGCCGCGCCTTGTCCACGGTCTCGGCCGTCATTGCATCGTCACCCGTGAAGACGTTGCACAGCTCTGCAATCTGGCGGGCCGTCAGCCACTGCACGGGGCTTTCGTTCTGGCTTCCCGTGGCGTAACGCTCGGTCAGCTTTTCCAGGCCAGCGAACAGCACTCGAAGCCGGGCCGCTGCCGCTTTTCCACCGCTGCCCGCACGGATTCGCAGAGCTTCGGCCGACAGCCTATCCGCCGCGACAACCTCGGGGGCATGAGTGCGCAACCATTGCTGCGTCTCGAAGTGCCGGACGGGGCTCGATATGCCGCCCCTCAGCATCCCGACGGACAGGGCGGACTCGATGGCATCGGTCATCTTCGGGCGGTCTGCCACCAACTCGCGCCACTCGCCCTCGATCAGCCTTGCCACCTCTCGGCCTTGCCCCCACCTCGGAAAGCGATGCGCCAGGTCTTCGAGGATGTCATCTAAATCCTGAACCCATGCAGGGCAGAGGACCTCCAACCGGTGCCGGTGTGCCAGGTCTTCCGCTTGGGCGATCAGGCTGCACAACTCTTCGGCCGCTCGTGCGATGCGATCCTGATATTCCGACAGGTCCGCCACCGCTTGCCGCACGTCCTTGATGCGGCCGGCATCTTCGGCGGCCCACCAGGCGAAGGACTCGAAGACTAGGGCCACATGGCGGGCCGCTTCCTCGCGGTCAACATCGGCGCCGGCTTGCTCCTCGCTTGGGTTCTCCAGGGCTCGGCTCCTACCGTCGGCCAGTTCGTCAATGTCGGCGTCCGTCAGCTTTTCCAGCTCGGCCGGGGTCAGCTCTTCGACCAGGCGGGCGCGGGCTTTCGTTCGCAGCTCGTGGGCTTGACGGTACGGGGTGAACTTGTCGGCCAGGCCATCAAGGGCCAGCGCCACGGCATGCCAGCTCGCATTGATCCGGCGGATCATCGGGCGATAGTGGGCCCCCTTGTTCTTCACCCGCAGTCCGTACAGATAGGCCCGGGCGATGCGCAACCATCGCGGAATATCCGCAGGAACCGCCCGCAGTCCGGGCCGTGACAGTCGCCGATAAGCGGCCGGGCGGGGCGCCCCCTTGTCGCGCTTGGTTGCCATCGCATCCCCTCGAATGCGCCCCCATGAAGAGGGCCGCACCAGCCCGGGAGGGAACCGGGTTTTCGCCCCGTCGGGCTAGGTGCGGCCGAACCGGGATGCTACGCGGCCACAGGCTCGCACAGGGCCAGGGACAGGCGATCCGCTGCAAGGTCCATCAACTCCGCCAGGCCGGCCAGGCTCTGGCGGTAGTCCTCCAGGCAGGCGGCCACGTCCTCGACGGCCCTGCGGGCTTGTCGGTCACGTGCCAGCCCGGCCAGCTCCGCGCCGCTCTTGGTCAGCAGGGCCAGCGCCGCCCGTCGGGTGCGGCCCGGGCCTGGGCCCGCTGGCCCGTTGCGCTCCACCGCCTCGACATCCTGCGCCGTCAGGTGCGGGGGCAGTGCCAGGAACTCGGCCCACAGGGCGTCGAGGGCTTGCGCATGGGCATGGGCAGACACGTCGGCCGGGCGGGCAGGCGGGGCCGGGGGTTTGCTTCGCGCGGTCCTTCCCTGGGGTGCCTGGGCTTGCTCCAGGGCAGGGGGCAGGCCGGCCGCTGGGGTGCCGCCGCTGCGCTGCGCCGTCGAAGGGGAAGGCGGGGCCGAACCTTGACGGAAGGCAGCGGATGGAGTGTCCGGGGTTTGTCCGGGGTTTGTCCGGGGTACACCTAGACCCTTGTTTGAACGTCCCCGCCCCTTGGCGGCCTTCGGCGCCCCTTCTGTCCGGGGTGCCGGGGTGTCCGGGGTCACTTTCACGCCGGCCGGCTTGTCGTTGCGGTTCATGCTGCGGCCCTCTTGGCTTGTCGGAAGGGGATCACCTGCCCGCCGCTGCGCACAGCGTCGAGGTAGTTCGCCCATGCGGTCATCATGTCGCGCCGCTCGTCCAGCCACTGCGCATGGTTGTATGCGGCCCGCACCTTGGACCCGTCAACGTGCGATAGCTGGGCCTCGATCACGTCGGGCCGATAGCCCATTTCGTTGAGGGCGGTCGAAGCGATGCCCCGGAACCCGTGCCCTGTCATCCGGCCGCCGTAGCCCATGCGCTTGAGGGCCGCGAGCATGGTCATGTTGGACAGGGGCCGCAGGATGTCGCGCTCGCCAGGGAAGACCAGCGCCGGGCCGGTGCAGCGGTCGGCCCCGCCACGGGCAAGGCGCAGGGTTTCCAGGACTTCCAGGGCCTGGGGCGACAGGGGGACGATGTGCGGGCGCCGCTTGCCGGCCGCCCCCTTGCGGCCCTCGCGCTCGGGCGGGATGGTCCAGGTTTTCGATGCCAGGTCGAATTCCTGCCACCGGGCGCCGATCAGCTCGGACGTGCGGACGAAGCTCAAGGTCATCAGCTTGAGGGCCATCCGGGTCAGCATCGAGCCCGCATAGCCTTCGATCTTGCGCAGCAGGTCGGGCAGCTCGTCGGCGCCGATGCGGGCGAAGTTCTTTGTCGTCCGGGGCTTGAGGAAGTCCCCGGGCTTGATGTCGGCCACCGGGTTACGCACGGCCAGCCCGTGGGCCACCGCGTAGCGCATCACCAGCCCGCAGGTTTGCAGGATGCGCCGCGCCAGCTCGCCCGCGCCGCGCTTCTCGATGCGAAGGGTCATGTCGATCAGGTGTGCCGCCGTCAGGGTGTTGACCGGGCGCGATCCGATCACCGGGAAGGCGTCAGCCTCCAGGCGGGACAGCAGGTGGTCGGCATACCTGGGGGCCTTGTTGATGTGCCAGCCCGCCCACCAGCGCCGGGCCACGGCCTCGAAGGTGTCTTCTGCGCTGCCCAGCGCCGCCCGCTTGGCTTGCTTGCGGGCCTCTCCAGGGTCAACCCCGGTCAGCAGCAGGGCGCGGGCTTCGTCGCGCAACTGGCGGGCGCCCTTTACGGGCGGGGCAGAGTCCTTGCCCCCGGGGGCATTGCGGGGGCTTGCAAGGGGAACGTCCGGATACTGGCCCAGCGCCAGGCGCTTTTCCTTGCCCGCGATGCGGTACTTCCAGCGCCACAGCTTCGAGCCCGTGGCGGTCACTTCCAGGTAAAGCCCGCCGGAGTCGGCCAGGCGCACATAGGCGCGGCCCTCGGGGCATCGGGCATTGCGGCACTCGGTATCGGTCAGCATCGGGGGGCCTCCATTCGGCCGGCTTCCGGGGCATGCCCCCGGGGCATCCGGGCCGATGCCCCCCAATGTGCCCCCTGTCCGGTGCGGCTGTCAACGAACCCCCGCGAACGTGGGCGAACAAAAAAGCCCCTGGAATCAGGGGCTTAGGTGTTTTTCGTGGCCTTCAGCGGCCGGCTTTGACAGTCATTTGGCAGGGGAGGAAGGACTCGAACCCTCGCATGTCGGAATCAAAATCCGATGCCTTTACCAACTTGGCGACTCCCCTACACAGGACCGTGCTCGCGCGCAGCCCCTTAAAACTCGTCTCAATCCGCCCAGCTCCATAAGGGATGCTGTGGCAGACCCTGACACAAGCGCCCGACCCAGCCGGACGGCAATGCCTCCAGCCATGTCGCCTTGGATGGAACGCCCACGTCGACCCTTGCGAACACCGCACTGCCCGAACCTGTCATTCGGCTGTTGCCGAACGCTTCCTCAAGCCACTGGGCAGCTTGCGCCACCTCGTCACACTGGGCCTGCGCAGCGGGCTGAAGGTCGTTGCGTCCGAAGGTGGGCGGCTGGGCCGCTTCACCTGAGACTGCGGCCTTCGCCGGCCCCGCAAGCCAAGCCAGTGCTTCGCTCACAAGTGAGCCCTTAAGTATAGCGGAAGCGGAGTCGCGCCTGAGAAGCGGGCTGCTGAAGATGTCGGCGGTGGGCAACGAAGCGACTGGCTTCACAACCGCGTATCGGTGCGGCGGCACTTCCAGCGCGCTCAGTTGCTCGCCAATGCCCTGGACGAGCGCGTTGCGGCCGAAGACGAAGAACGGCACGTCGGCCCCCAGGCCGGCAGCCAGGGCCAGAAGCCGTTGCCGCGGCCAATGCAGGCCCCACAACCGGTTCAGTGCCAGCAGCACGGTGGCGGCATCGGAGCTGCCACCGCCCATGCCCGCGCCCGAAGGCACCTGCTTGAAGATGGAGATGTCGGCGCCTGCGGTGGTTCCTGAGGCGGCCTGCAGGGCGCGCGCCGCACGCAGGCACAGGTCGTCGGGCGGCAAGGCCTCACCCAGATCGTGCCGGCGCAGCGCACCGTCGTCCCGGTGCTCGAAGTGCAGGGTGTCTGCCCAGTCGATGAGCACGAAGACCGATTCCAGCAGATGGTAGCCATCGGGCCTGCGGCCTACCACGTGCAGGAACAGGTTCAGCTTGGCCGGGGCGGGCACGTCATGAAGCGATCTCAAGCTCATGGCAGCGGTTGCCTTTGCAACTGTTGCTGTGTAAGCACGTGGCGGCTGGCTGGTGGCTTCACGGCATGGCCTCGAGGCGGGCGCGCAGCGTGATCGCGGGCGCTTGCTCGCGCTGGGCAGTGAGCGTACCGCCGCCCAGAGCGGACAAGTCCACGGCCCAGCCTCGCTGCACGAACCCCTGGCTTGTGCGCTCGTGGGGCTCGGCGGGCCAGGGTCGGCCCCGCAGCCAGTCGAACAAGGCCTCCAACGGCACGGCTTCGCCCAGCAGCTGACGCGACAGGTCGGTCAAGTCATTGAAGCGCCAGCGCTCACTCCCTTGGTCCAGCTCGGCCTGCCCCGGCTTCCAGCGCGCCTGCGCTACCAAGGTCCCAAGAGGGCTGGTGAGGTCCAGTTCACCGGCTTGGGCCGTGCCGCGCAATTCGAAGCCTGCGCTCCATTGGCGCGATGGAGCGGAGCCGCTGGGGCTGATGCGCAGGATCAGCCGGCCGGACAGGTTGTCAGCGGCGGTGGCAGGTGGCCGCGAGGCGCAGCCGGCTCCCCACACCGCGGCCAGGCCGGCATGTGCGCCCAACCAAGCGCGGCGTGACAGGGCCGGGCCGATCACCTGGGCGCGTGGCGCCAGCGCCGCGCCCCTGCCGTGCCGGGCCTGGGAGCAGCGCAGGTTCATGTCAGTCGGCAACGCACCCCGGAACCGCCGGTCAGGGGTCCTGGCGCAGGCGGGCCAGGGTCTCGCGCAGCACCTCGTTGCCGGCATCGCGGGCGCGGCCCTCGCGCCAGACCTGACGGGCCTCGTCCTGGCGGCCCAGCACCCACAGCACTTCGCCCAGGTGGGCGGCAATCTCGGTGTCCGGGCGTGCCCGGTAGGCCTCCCGCAGCAGTCGCAGCGCTTCCTCGTGACGGCCCAGGCGGAATTCCACCCAGCCCAGGCTGTCGGTGATGAAGGGGTCGCCCGGCGTGAGCGACAAGGCCTTGACGATCAGGGCACGTGCCTCTTCCAGGCGCAGCCCGCGATCGGCCAGCGAGTAGCCCAGCGCGTTGTAAGCGTGCTGGTGGTCGGGCTTGAGTTCGATCACCTGCCGCAGCAGCGCTTCCATGTCGGCCAGCCGGTCCAGTTTCTCGGCCACCATGGCCTGTTCGTAGAGAAGGTCGACGTCACGCGGCCAGCGCGCGGCCGCCTTCTCCAGCACCGCGTAAGCGTCGCCCCAGCGCTTGATGTCGCGCATCACCTGGGCCTCGGCCACGAACTTGGCCCGGGCGTCGCTCTCATTGCGCTCCGGCACCTTGCGCAGCAACTCACGCGCCTGCTCGATGCGGCCCTGGCGGGCGAGCATGCCGGCCCGGCGCGACTGCACCTCCAACAGGCGCTTGGGCTGGTCGATCTTGGCCAGGTGCGCCTCCGCGGCCGCATCGTCTTGCCGCAGTTCGGCCGCCTGCGCAAGCAGCATGCGGGCCTGGGCGATACCGTCCTCGGCAACCTGGCCAGCGGCGTCTGACTCCTCGTTGTCGTCGTTGTCGTCGTCTTCGGTCGTGGCCCGCCCGCCAGCGGGGGCCGATGCCGGCGGCTGGGCCGTCAATGCCAGGTAGCGCTCCAGGGCCTGTTCGGCCTGCTGGGGGTGCTTGAGTTCGACCTGCAGCGCACCCAGCATCAGCCAAGGGGGGGCGACGGCGGGTTGCTGGCGCGTCACCATCTCCAACTCGGCCACCGCATCCCCCAGGCGCTGCGTCTGCATCAAGGTGCGCGCATAGGCCAGGCGCAGGGCCGGCTCGGCCTGAGGCGCGGCCAGGAAGGCCTTGACGATGGTCTCGGCCGCGGGAGCCCGGGACATCAGGTCCAGGGCGGCCAGCGCCGGGCCGATGGACGCGGGGTCCTGCTCGTGCGCGCGGCGCACCAGCGCCAGCGCGCGTGGCGCGTCGCCGGCTTGCAGCCAGACCCGGCCCAGCGCCACGCCGGCGGCCACGCGCGTGGCGTCGGCCTGCACATACGCCTGCAGCACCGGTTCCAGCATCGAGGCCACGGCCTTGGGCTCGGCTGCCTGCTGGAAGAAGCGTGGGATCGAGGCGATCAGCGCGCTGCGCTCTCCCTCGGCGGTGCGGGTGAGCAGGAACTTCAGCGGCTCGGCGGCGTCGCCCGGCCGGTTCAGAGCGCCCAGGATCTGCAACTGCAGCTTCACGGCGTCCAGCGACTCGGGCTGTGCCTGGCGCCAGGCCCGTGCCGCGGCCAGCGCCTTGTCGCCGGCACGGGCTTGCAGCGCAATGTCGGCGGCGCGCCGGAACAACTGCTCGCTGCGGGTGCGCCGTGCCGCGTCCAGCACCACCTCGAAGGCCACGGCCGGCTGCCCCTGGCGCAGCTCGATCTCGCCAATCAGCAGCTGGTAGAACAGCAGCGCATCAAGGGCTGAGCGGCTGGGTTCGGCCGCCGCAGGGGCGGCCTCAGCCTGAACCTCAGGCCTTGTGCCGGCTTGCGCCTGGTTCACAACCTCGTGGGCTCGCTGGGCTGTTCGGGCCGAAGGTTCCGCGTGGACCCCCTGGGCCGCAGCGACCATCGGGCACACGGTGATCAGCAGGGCGGTGGCGACCCCGGCCGCTCCACTGCGTGCGCCGAGCCGCGTCCGGCACTTGAGCCGCTGCGGTGTTGCACCGAGAGCGGCGTGATGGGAGAGGTTCAGCCACAGAGTCACAAGACCATTGTGACAAGGAACGAGGACGAGCCTGTAACAAGATCTTGTCCTTCAGCCTGGCCAACAGGTACCGGGCGTGCTGCCAGGCTGGACCTTGCCCGCTGCACATAATCGCCGCATGGTGCGTCACGAAGCAAAGGCTCGACCGAACCCTGAAGGGGGAGGAGGAGT